>CAXBNX010000021.1:0-90741 GCA_963977275.1 uncultured Haliea sp.
CAAACTCTGGGTGCCTCCCCGGCAGAGCCGGGGGGTCTCCCTTTTGTACTAGTTGAAGTTAGATTTATACAGTAAGTATTTCCGTGTCGAACTAACAAAAGCACATACTGCTTTTTGCAAAAAAATAGTACCACGCCTGTAAACGCACCTTATCCGTTTTTGGCAATAATCTCACATGTGCTAGTGGCTAGTCCGCCGATCCAAACCAGCCGGCAGGTACCGTGCTCAAAGAAAGAAAAGTGGGGCAGCCGAGACTCCCAAAACCCCTACTGTCAACATTGCGTAGCGTAGATTGTCATTCCCAACATAACCCAGATACAGTTCGCTTAGTAGTCCCACCACCAGTGGGCCCAACTCCAGGCCAATCATATTCAGGACAAGGAACTGAATGGCCAAGGTGAGAGCGCGCATTGTCAGGAGCACCAAAGAATGTGAGATCGCCAGACCAGGACCCAAGTAGGTATTGATCATGATATTAGTCAGAAACACTTTCTGTCGTCTCTGGCAAATCCGCCGACAGGACAGGAGGGCTTCCCTGGATAAGACGCACCGGATCCTTGATGAGGGTTAGGTTACTGCATCCGTTAGTGTTATTGAAAAGCCAGCTTTTTGACTTGCCAAAACAGGATACATGAAAGTCTCCAAAACAAAGATACTGTAAGATTACTTAATACCTCGCGGAGTCGCCGCTTGGAAAAACGACTCTGTTGTTAGACCTGGAAACAACCCAGGAACCTTTCCAGGAAAAAAATATGAGTATCAAATTCGAACAGCAACTTGAGCTGTATCACTACGGTGAGTCGCTGTGCTCGCAGAAAATCCGAGTAGGCTTGATTGAAAAAGCGCTGCCGTTCAAATCTCACTACATAATGCTCTGTGACATCCACCAGAATTGCCAGAATCTGACTCCCGAGTACCTTAGGGTGAACCCCAAAGGGCAGGTGCCAACACTGGTTCACAACGGCACACCCGTATACGATGCCCATCGCCAGATCAAATATATCGATGAATATTTTCCTGACAGTGGCATTTCCCTCTGGCCCAGTGACGCTGAGCGCGCTCGACTAGCCGGCGAGTGGTTTGAGGAGGGGATGTTGACTCAAGACGCTCCGTTAGGCTTGACCTTCGGCAATGCGATTCCTGTAGTGTCTGGAGAGCTGTTGGCACATACGCTGCAAAAGCAACCACTCGAGGCAGTAGAGCAAAACATGTCGCATCACCCAATCGAGACTCGCGCTAAAATGTTTGTCAGGTTACGCAGGCACGGTTCGAATATTTCATCAGAAAAGATGGATGTCTTGCTTACCACGCTTGCCAGGGGACTGCGTTCGATTAACCAGCAACTGGCAGATACCGACGGTCGCTGGTTGCTCGGTGATTTTTCCCTGCCCGATATCACCCTGATGGCTTGCTTTCACAGGCTTAAGGATGTGCATCTGGACGACGCCCTGCGACATCCGGTCGTACCGAACCTGGCGCCATACTGGGAGCGCTTGCAGGAGCGGCCATCCTACAAGACTGGTATCACCGACTGGCACGACCAGGATAATTTGCGCCCCGCCATCGCCGAAGTCTATGGTGGCAAACCATCACGCTATCTAGATCAACTGAACCAGAAATTGGCTTTCGATTGAATTCGATCGACATTTTTCAAAATGGTAACTTTCGTCATCTGTCGCCCGCTCTGACTATTTGTCGACCAGGTGGAGGACTGAACCTCTCTAGCCCGCATGTTGCACGAGCGCTACGGATCGAGCTGATTTATCGTCGCTACCAGCAGGCCGGCGCATCACATGATGCATTTGATTATTAATTGATCAGCTTTGTCTTGATCGGCCTTCGTTGGAGAAAACTCCCCAACTCCCATTGTTTGTCAGCGCGCCGGGGCAGCACTCTTCGGGGGTTAGGAGGAGTTCAATCGAAAAGCAACCGTGTGGAACAGATCCTGGCGAGGGCAGGCACTGCTCATCAGTATTCGAATGCGGCGGGTGTTGCGTATGACAACAGCGTCGATTTTCAACAACTTCCCAGGAGACATCGCGCCAATCGAACTGGCAGCCAGAGCCGATATAGTCCTACCGGCAGTACTTGAGCTTCCAAAACTTCGGATTTCCAAGAAACAGATCGAGGCCTTCAAAGAGATCGATCATGCCCACGATATCCTGTGCCCGACGACCATCTCGTCCTGTTGGAGAAAATATTTCTTGGAAGCGAGCCGGGAGGCCCTCTAACTGCCGCCAAGGAAACCTGCAGGAAGCTGGAAGACTATATTGAGAGGTGGGAAATCGACATGGGGGGCTGAACGCGAAGCTATCTGCGCGCAGGCGCTTGGCCTGGCAATAGGCGATACCGTCCTGACCGAGTCGCGTGGCAAACCGGTCCGTCCAAAAATTGAGCAGATGAGCGTATTGGCTTATGACCGCAAGCTAAGCTTCCACATCTCTGGTAAGCGCTACCGAAAAGACGACCTGCTCGGCAAACGGGACGAGTCGGTTTTCCTGCACACGGAGAGTAAATTCAGCCGGTCCGAATCAGTACAAACCGCTGAGGGGACGCTCTACTGGCACACTGAACCAGAACCAGAACCAGATTGGATACGCATGTCCAGGGAACCCTACCCCCTCAGCCAGACGCTCGATATTTTTTGCATCCGACGAGCCGGAGTGTTGAAAGCCGCCCAAAATTGACCCCACGGGGGGTGCGGATAAAAACTTGGACTGGTTTTATGCCGTAAGTCCAAGACTCTCTCGGTATTCGATGGGGCTGAGAGAGCCAAGGGATATCTTGATCCGCCTCTCGTTGTACCAGCGGATGTAAGAATCGACTATCTGAATGAACTGCTCAATCGTGGTGGTCTTCCAATCCCGAGGGTAGAACAGTTCCGTTTTCAGCCGTCCGAAGAAGCCTTCGCATGCAGCGTTGTCAGGCGAGCACCCCTTGCGAGACATCGAGCGAATCAGGTTCGCATCACCGATCCTTGATAGCCACCCAGGCCAGCGGTAGTGGGCGCCACGATCAGAGTGGACGACGGGCCGGTTCTTGCTTTGGACCACAGTCTCGATGGCAGCATCGAGCATGGTGTTGACGAGCTCAGCGTCTGGATGCGTCCCAATGGTCCAGCTGATCACCAGGCCATCGAAGCAGTCGATCGATGATGGGCGATAGGTACACCTTGCCGGCCGGAATCTGGAACTCTGTGATGTCGGTAAGCCACTTTTCGTTCGGGGCCACTGCGTGGAAGTCGCGATTGATCAGGTTCTCGGGTGCCGGGCTGATTTCGCCCAGGTAGGAGCCGTACCGACGCCGCTTTGGCTTGGCAACGACCAAGCTCTCTTGCTTCATCAACCGCTGTACCACCTTCTCTGAGATGGTGACGCCCTGCCTGATCAGCGAGGCGTGCAGCCTGCGGTAGCCGTAACAGCGGTGGTTCAGCTCGAATATGTCGGTGATCGTTTGGCGCACCGCAAGGTACTTGTCTGCTACCTTCACACGGGCTCGATGGTAGAAGTACGAACTGCGAGCCAGCTCCAACTGAGCAAGGAGCTCTGGCAAAGCATAGAGCCCTTTGAGGGCATCAATCAGCAGTGTCTTCTCCCGGTTGGTCAGGAGTTGCAGATCGACGCCCAGGCCTTTTTTTAATATTTCATTGGCCTTCTTCAAGAGATCCCGCTCGAGCTGCAGTTGCCGGATGTCGCGTTGTAGTGATTCCAGCTCCGCCCGCTCTGGGACTGGCGGCGAGTTGTTGCTGTGTTTCATGGATGCGGGTGCCTCATGGCCGAGTAGCTGGTTCTTCCAGTTGTACAACGTCGGCCTGCACACGTCCAACTTTTCGGCCACGGCTTGCGCGCTTCCCTGCCGAGTGCAAAGCTCCATGACTCCAGCCTGTTTCAATGTCTCGGGGTATCTTCGACGGCCAACACGGCCAACGATGGCTTTCCTGCTCTCAGGAAACGCCTCGCGGACCCAAGCGGTCAACGTCCCACGACACGGGTAGCCAAGCGCCCTCAACGTCAGAGCAATGCATCGATCGTGATTGAGGTAGTGCGCGACAGCCGCCTCCTTCTGCGTCTGCGAATACTTTGGTTTCCGGCCCGCATAGCCCACCGCCAAATCGCGCTTTTTCTCATATTCCCGATGCCAGCCCTTCAAGGCATTCTTGGTTGGGTAACCCAGCTAACGGATTGTTGGCCTGACGCGTTTGCCGAGCTTGATGTAGAGCTCAACCGCTCGAATCCTGTCTTTGTACGAATACATGAACTACCTCCTGGTAGTCCAAGTTTTCGTCCGCACCCCCCACGGGGTCAGTTTTAAGTGGTAATCAACAGTAATTAGGAAGGACTGTGTTTTTTGCCTGTTTCCACTGGAACCGCGCCATCAGGCACCGAATGTGGAGGTTTTATACGGCTGAACACACTCCCAGGACCGCTTAAACGTGATTCATGCCCGGATGATGATAATAAAAAATCGTAAATCAGTGTTAATTGACGCCATATGTCGAGTAATCGAATTCGTGGACACAGGAGGTTGGGGGCGTAGGTTAAACGTGTCGCGCAAAATCCATGCTCTTATGCAATACACGGACAATCAGGGTGTACTGTTCCATTTCCCGAAAGAATACAACGTGAGACTGATATTCGGAGCGTCTGAGCCCTGACGCAAGTTCATCAGCCGCACGCCCCCGGAGGGGGGCCTCGGCAAGAGCTTTGAAGCTGCCACCCAATCCATGCAAATACGCCCGCGCTTGCTCAAGGCCGAAGTTTACAATCGTGTATTCAAAAATGTCATCGACATCGGCGCTCGCCTTCCCGCTTAACTTATAACCGGCCATCAGCTCGCAGGCGGGCTTCAACCTCAGCCATGATCTGCGGAACAGTCTTTTCACTAACTCCACTATCCAGGCCTTCCTGAATAGCTACTTTCAGAGCATGAAACTTCGCGTTGTGTTCCTGATCCCGGCGGATCAGGTCGCGAATATATTCGCTATCGTTGGTAAAATCGCCAGCAGCAATCTGGGCCTTGATCCACTGGTCCTGCTGGTCCGTGACAGTAATTGTCTTACGGGTCGTTGCCATTAGACCTCCTGGTTAAGTAGGACATAATCATACTATTGGTGCAATATAGCGCACGCTCGAACGGCCTTCAATAGCAATTTGTCGAGGGAATGGTGGAGACTACAGAGATATACACCCACGTCACTACCAGGCGCAGCGGGTAGTGACGTGGGCAGCGCGATTATTAACGGCAGCGTTTGTAGCAACTAGAAAGGATGGTGTTTTTTGCCTGTTTCTACTGGAACCACCCCATCAGGCGCCGGTTTTAGCGGCTTCACACGGTCGAATATGCACCCAGGAACGCTAGAACATGATTCATGCCCGGAAGATGATAATAAAATAGCCAGGAGTCCAACATAAACCACCCCAGGTTCCGGTCGAATACTCTGTGACACCCGTATTACGGGTTCGTATAGTAGAGCCATTAGACGCTGCCACTGCGGAAAAGTGGTAAGGAAGACCCCTCCTTGCGCAAGCAAACGGGGTAGGCGGAATCTGGATGTTTTGGAATCCGCCGAACGCGTCAGTCAGGGCCATTTTTGACGCAGAGGTCAGTGATGACCGGGTCCATCTTCAAACTATTGCAGTGCCGCTTCGTCTAGGTACCGCACTTTCAAATCTCTCCCGCTTGTTCAGGGGACTGTTCCATAACCGATGTTGATATCCGGTCATGTTTGACCGGGCTGTTTCACAGTCTCTTCAAATCCGCAAACGCACTGGCGGTCAGTGCGTTCTGCTTTTTCTAAAACGGAGGTATTTCCACCCCAGCCCAAGGCTGGATGACCGTTGGTTTGCACGGGCCAGTTTTCATTAGAAAACACACCGTGTTGTCTATGGCCAGACACATTCATGTCAACCGGGATTGGTGTCCCGTGATCGTACCGCCTAGCGGACCTGCGCAGCATTGTTGCCAGGTGATCAGAAACACTCACCGAAGGAACAACACTATGAAAAACCTGAACTACCAACTGAAATTATTGTGCAAACACAGCCATGAAGGCAGCTTCGAAACCCGGGTGGGCCGGGAGCGCCAATTGAGCGCCATTGCCAACCAATTACACGAGCTGGGCTTCAGGCAACTGAAAGCCACTTCTCTGAAACAAAAGCATGTCCAGACCCTGGTGGACCTGTGGCTGAAGCAAGACCTCTCCCCAGGGACCATCAAGAACCGGATGAGCTGTTTACGCTGGTGGGCTGAAAAGGTTAACAAACGAGCCGTAGTGGCCGGCAGCAACGATTCTATGGGATACGGGACCGGCAGTTTGTGTCGGACCAAAGCAAGGCGAAAGACCTGGCAGGGGAACAGCTCGTCCTGGTCAAAGACGAGCACGTCAGAATGAGCCTGCGCCTGCAAAAGGCTTTTGGGCTTAGAAGAGAAGAAGCCATCAAGACCCAGCCTCGCTGGGCGGATCGGGGCAAGCACCTGCATCTCAAGGCAAGCTGGACCAAGGGCGGGCGGGAACGCACCGTGCCCATTCGCACCTCAGAGCAGCGAGCCGTACTGGAACAGGCCAAACAAATGTCCGGACTGGGGGCCCTGATCCCTGGGGGTCGAAATTACATCAAGCAACTGAGAATCTACGAGCGCCATACCGCCAACGCCGGGCTATCCAAAATGCACGGCCTGCGACATGCCTATGCCCAGCAGCGCTACCGGGAGCTGACTGGCTGGCCGTCACCTCATGAGGGGGGCCTTCCAAAGGAAAATTCAGCGAGGCTCAGAAACGAAAGGATCAGCAGGCCCGCCTGACAATCAGCAAAGAGCTGGGCCATGTCAGGGAACAGATAACCGCCGTGTATCTGGGGCGGTGATACCCAATGCCGCGAAGTTCGACCCATCGCCCCGCCAATCCCGCATTGGAGCCCCCCATCGCCCGGGGCCTCAATCAGGCGCAGGCCGCGGCCTATGTGGGATTGGGCGTCACCCTGCTTCGAGAGATCGGCCCACCCCCTATCCGGGTGCGCCACCGCAATATCTGGGATCGACTTGACCTAGACGCCTGGCTTGAGGACTATAAACGTCGAGGGCGGGCCAAGGAGGAAAATCTATGGCCCGAGAAAAAGGACTCTATCAGCGTAAGGACTCGCCCTACTGGTGGATCGACGTCGTCTTGCCAGACGGACGCCGAGTATGCCAGAGCACTAGGCTTAAAGACCGAGACGCTGCCACCGAGCTCCTGATCCGCCTCAAGGCAGACACGTACGATGCACAACACAAGCCACTGCAGCCCGATCGCAGTTGGAAGGAGGCCGTGCTGCGCTACGTCGGCGAGCTGGATAGTCCCAGCCGCCTCGTATCCAGTCGTGACCACCTGCGGCAACTTGACCCCTTTCTCGCCGAGCTGCGGCTCAACGAGATCTCGATGGAGTCACTGCAGCCGTTTATCCGCCATCGCAAGGATGTGAAGGGCGTAACCAATGCCACGGTGAACCGGGCATTGGAGGTTGTGCGACGTATTCTGCACCTGGCCCGTGATGAGTGGGGGTGGCTGGAGCGCTTTCCCCGCATCCGGATGTTGAGTGAGCCGAGGCGCCGCGTGCGCTTTCTCTCACGCCAGGAAGCCGATGCTCTGCTGGAGGCACTGCCGGCGCACTTGCGCCCGGTGGTGTCGTTTGGACTGGCCACAGGCTGCCGAATGGGAGAAATCCTGAACCTGGAATGGCACCGGGTGGATTTTGACCGCCGCGTCGCCTGGCTGGATCACGGCACCACCAAAAACGGCGAGGGACGTGGCATCCGCCTGAACAACGATGCCATTCTCGCCCTGAGGGCGGTCGAGGGAAGTCACGGCCGCTGGTGTTTTACATACCGGAAGAAGCGCATGGAGCGCGTGGGCTCTGGCTGGAAGCGTGCGCTCAGGCGGGCCGGGATCACGGAATTTCGATTCCATGATCTGCGCCACACCTGGGCCAGTTGGCATGTCACCAACGGCACGTCGTTACAGGAGCTGATGGAACTGGGCGGCTGGAAGTCGTATGAGATGGTGCCGCGCTATGCGCACCTGGCACCGGATCATCTGAGTCATGCCGCGGCGCGCATCGAACGGACACTGGAGATCGTAGAGCATAACTCTACGAAAACCCTACGTTCGGTGGATGAGAAGATGGACGTGAAAGCGTAAGTCTTTGAAAAATATGGCGCGCCTGGCACGATTCGAACGTGCGACCGCCTGGTTCGTAGCCAGGTACTCTATCCAGCTGAGCTACAGGCGCGTGAGGGGGCGTACTATAAGGATGTCGGCATAGTGAGTCAAGACCAAACCCTGCGACAATCAGACTCGCATTGTCGGGCTGCTGGTGGCCTCCGGCTAGTTTTTGCTGCGCAACGCCCCGCCGGTCACGGCGCCTCGAGCCGGGGTGTCTATCAGCACCCCCGGATTCATCATTCCGCTGGGGTCCAGCACCTGCCGCGCGCCAGCGAAAGCCTGGCGAAACAGGGGCGGAGCCTGCATGTCATAGCCATTAGGCCTATGGTCGCGGCCCACCGCATGGTGATGGGTTACGGTGCCACCAAGGCAGGTCACCGCCTCATTCGCGGCCAGCTTGATGATACGCCATTTGTCCAACATGGACGCCATATCACCGCTGTCACTGCCCAGGCAATAATACGTGAAGTAAGGGGCCGGGCCATCCGGGTAAACATGCGTGAAGCGGCAGCTGAGTATGGGGTCTGCGCCGCTCACCTCTTTCAAAACCTCGCCCACTCGCTCTTTCACCCCCGCGTAGAAAGCCTCGAAGCGGTCCCAGGTGATAGCAGTCTCAAAGGTATCAACGATAAGCCCCGCCGGTGTCAGGTAATTGCGATAATAGGGTGCCCGCAAAAACTGGTTGCGCCAGTCCCCTGCCGCGCCCTTGCGATGTTCGCCCTCCTCCGCTTGTGCCGCCGCCGCTGTGACCATTGAGCGTTCAACACTGTCGGCATCCCAGTTACCACCGTGATCCGCAGCCAACTCAAGGGCTCTTGCGACCCAGGCCCGTAGGGGGTGGTCGGCCGACTCGAAGGCCAGCACCAACAGGGCTGTGCTACCGTCCCCTACCCCGTTGGCCATGGCCTCCAGCGGGTCCAGCAGACGGCAATTGCTGGGAAACAGTCCCGCCTGGCTGATGGCGCGCACCGCAGCAGTTGCCTGCGGCATACCCGGAAAATTGATGCTGGCCGATGCTCGATATTGCGGGCGGTCCTGTAACCGCATCCAGGCATGGGTAATAAAACCGAGGGTGCCCTCCGAGCCGATCATCATTCTGTCCGGCGAGGGCCCGGCGCCGGAGCCTGGCAACCTGCGGCTCTCTATCTCACCCGCCGGCGTCAGCATGCGTACGCTCTCGACGAAATCATCGATGTGGGTGTAGTTGGTAGCGAAATGCCCGCCGGCCCGGGTGGCAATCCAGCCACCGAGGGTGGAAAACTCAAAGCTCTGGGGAAAGTGGCGCAGAGTAAGCTTGTGAGGTTTTAGCGCTGCTTCCAGCTCCGGCCCCAGGGCACCCCCCTCGATCAGCGCTGCCCGGCTGCTGCGGTCTACTTCCACCACACGGTTGAGGTGTTGCAGGTCTACGCTAATAACGGCCCCGTAATCACCCCCTACGTCCGGCTCCACACCGCCGCACACACTGGTGCCACCACCAAAGGGGATGAGTGCAGCACCGCAACTGGCTGCGAAATCCATCAGCCGGTTGATATCATCCTCTGTGCGAGGGAAAGCCACATAATCGGGCGGATTCGGCATGTCTCGTTGTTGCATGCGCACCAGGTCGGCGAAGGATTTGCCGTAGCCGTGGGTAATACGGTCATAGGGTGTGTCCGACAGAATGGACGCAAGCGCTGCGGGGGGATTTATGCGCGGTGCCCGCAATACAAACTCATCCAGCTGTGGTGTGGCACCCGGTGCGGTATTCGCGCCCAGTTGCGCCGCCAGCTTGGCGACATGCGTCTGTTCCACCTCGCTGAGGCCCGCGTCTGCGTAACCCCAACCCCAGAAACAAAGCTCCCTGCGGTGCCCAAGCGTGGCTACCATATGCCCTCCTGATGACTGTACCGTTGAACCCGGCGTTTTTTTAGTGGGTGTGCATCCCGAAGTTTGGCGGTGTCCGGTCTAGATAGCCAATTATCGCCATCAGCGTCGCAGTATCCCCCGCCCCATCCGGGGTTGGCTTGCCCGCCAGTACATCCCGCAACTGCCGGGTGCTCAAATTCACTTTTGGGGTATTGTCGGCCAGCGGCCCCTGGGTAATTTCCAGTATGCTGTTACGCAGCTCCACGGTATAAGTATCGCCTGAATCGGTAAACTCGATACCCAGCAGCAGGCGCTTATCGCCCGCCTTGTCCGCGTCTACCTGGTAGCGCCAGCCCTCCAGAATTCGGCCCGCCGGCAGCTCAGACTGAACTCCCTGCAAACCAATCGCCATCAGCGCACCCGGCTTGAGCTTGCCATCGAGTTCGTTGGCGCCGTTGAGATACCAGGCCCGGGCTATAGTGTTGATCTCCTGGTAGCCGCGCTGTCGCAAGCTGGCCGCCTTCAAGTGTCTTGCATCCCAATCCTCGGGATCAATGCGCACCAGCATTTGTGTCAGCTCAGCAGAAAACTGCACATCACCGGCCTCGTAGGCCTTCTTCGCCGCGGCCAGCACCGTGTCGCGCCCCCCCATCAATGCCACGTAACGCCTCGCCTTCTCCACCTGTTCCGTTGGCAGAAGGTCGGTGGCATCGCCGCTGAACCAACTCACCCAACCAGTGTAGATTTCCGGGGCGATAATCCAGGGGGTGCCGTACATCGGACGGGTGAAAGGCGCAATATCCAGATACGGCGGCAATTCCAGAAACTGCTGCTGTAATTCAGCCGGTGTATAGCCCTTGTTAATATAACGAATACCCTGGTCCCACAGATACTGGATCGCATCGCGGCTGACAGTGACGTAGCGCTGAATATCTTCACGCCCCTGGATGGGCATAATGTGGGAACCCAGCAGCCACTCGGGTTGAATCTCGCGCACAAGATCCAGTGCTTTCATATAGTTCTCAGGAAGCCGGGGTTTGGAACCGCGAATTGAGTGAATATTGGCCAGCGCGTAGAAGAACTCGTCTCCTATCAGCACCATATCAAACTCCGGCAGGTACAGGCCGAATTCCGATATCGCCTCTCCCCCGGTGTAAAAAACCTGCATTTTTACCCCGGCGATTTCCAGCTCCACATCCTCGCTAAAGGTATCGGTGGGTGGGATATACCCTGACTTACCGCCCAGGATTTTGGGCGAACAGCAGCCGTGATGATGCTTGTCTTCCGGCGGCAGCAGGTCCGGGCCGTAATAAAAGACCCCCATGATC
Source organism: uncultured Haliea sp. (assembly GCA_963977275.1). Taxonomy (GTDB): domain Bacteria; phylum Pseudomonadota; class Gammaproteobacteria; order Pseudomonadales; family Halieaceae; genus JARRPM01. Next base: position 11,371 of record CAXBNX010000021.1, read on the forward strand.
TGGCGCGGCAAAATGGCGCCAAACTCGTTGGCGACTTCCGCTTCGAAATTGTCCCAGGCATAAATCTTCACGCTGCCATCTGCCACCTGCTCCGGCGTCACCAGCGCGGCAGTACCACCGTAGTGATCCGAGTGGTGATGGGAATAGAAGATGGCTTTAATCGGTTTGTCTGAAATCTTGCGGATTTCCGCGGCGATAAATGCACCAGCGTCCATGTTGACGCTGGTGTCATACACAATAAGGCCATCATCGCCCTCAATGACGGTGCTGTTGCCAATCCAGCCACCGGGCACGTGTATGGTCCACACCGGATACTTCCCGGCCTTGTAGGTGCCAGCTTTCTCGGTAAAAAGCTTCTGGTGTTCGAGAAAATACGGTGGCCAGCTGCGCTCTACCTCGTAGGGGTTTGGCGGTGGTGTTTTGTCAGTGGCCGCCGCAGACAGGCCATTGCAGAAAATGAGGACTGTAGCGATTACCAACGTCATCCGAATACCGATACCTGCATTGCTGATCATATGTCACCCTGATTTTTTATCATTTGGAACTGGGATAGACTCCATTAAGGCAAGCATTAACTAACGAACATAACCCGGCGACGAATCCAGATACAGGCGAATCGGCCAATTGGAGTTCTTGCCCAAATGTATCACCAGGCCGTAGTTGTCATTGTCATAGTCATTCAACCACTCGTAGGTAATATCCAGCGGCACCGGTTTCTCGGGGCGCTTGCCGATCACAACCACCTCTTCAATAGTATCGGGGTGATTCATCGAGGATTTTGGAATTGCGAGCACGAGGGTATGTGCCTCCCCGGGCTTCCCCTCTTCCACCTCACGCATTTCCACACCCGTGCCGGGATCTCTGTTACCTTTGACCAACTCCATCCAACCGCTTTCTAGCGGCAATGGGACATCCTGCGCCACCAGCAGCAAGGGCAATGCAAGTAACAAGGTGAGTGAAAGTTTGATAAAGCGTACAGTACACATGGCTAATTCCTCTCGTTGAAGATCCCCTGGATGGTCGTCCCGCTTGTGGATTGTGGCCGATTTCCGGGTTCAAAAAATTTGATACCGATCAAGTCTAACAGCTTGGCGAATAAGCGATACTGTAAGAAACAGACAAGGAGAAGTGCAAGGTGGCAAATGAAGAGCAAATAGAATACTGGAACGGCGATGCGGGCAAACGTTGGGCCCAGGATGACGCTATAATGGCCCGTTTGTTGCTGCCGGTCAGTAAGGCATTACTTGCGCCTATTGCGGGCAGCCAGCGCGCGCTGGATGTCGGCTGCGGCGGCGGGAGCCAGAGCTTAATGTTGGCCCAGCGGCTGAGCGCAGACGCCCGGGTGCTGGGTGTGGATATCTCCGGGCCCCTGCTTGAGGTGGCACGAAATAAAATCACCAGCGGCGGCAAGGGTGCACAGGTCGATTTTTTACAGGCGGACGCCGCCAGTTATACCTTCGAGCCAAACAGCTTTGACCTGCTCTTTTCCCGTTTTGGCGTGATGTTTTTTGACGACCCGGTAGCGGCCTTCAGCAACCTGCGCCGCGCCATGACACCACAAGGCCGGCTGGCGTTTTCCTGCTGGCAAGGCATGAAGAGCAATGAGTGGACATGGATACCCATACAGACTGCGCTGCAGCACCTGCCCCCGCCGGAGCCACCCGTGCCCAATGCACCCGGCCCCTTCGCTTTCGCTAACCCCGTGCGACTGGAATCTATCCTGGCGGAAGCAGGCTTTTCCGACATTCGGTTGCAGCCTTTCAACACAGCCTTGCGCATCAGCGAGGCGGCAACACTGGGCCAGGCTGTGCAGGAACTTACGCGCATAGGGCCGATGGGCAGACTGCTGCAGGATCAGACACAGCAGACGCTGGATAAGGTTTTTCCAGCCCTTGAAACCGCCTTGCAACCCTATTTCCGGGACGGTGCACTGGAGTTGGATTCCGCGATCTGGCTGGTCACTGCCGCCAATGGCTGAGCAGCCCAGTACGTTATTAGCCGCTGGTTTGCTCTTTCAAGTGGCTTATAATACGCGGCCTTCTTCAAAGCACTGAAAACAGTAGAGACAACGACAATGAAATTGCTGCGCAAGCAGGTATTCCACCTGAGTGACATTCCACGCGACCTGGACTCTGTGATCAACATCGATAGCAAGAAGGAAGTCGACCCACACGAGGTGGGCTTGCTTGAGTCTGATGTAAAGCAAATCTGGGACAACGTCATCAAGGTTTACAAGACCGGTGTTCACCCGGCAATTACTGCGTGTATCCGCCATCAAGGCAAGATTTTACTGTCGCGCTCCATTGGTCACGTCACCGGCAACGGTCCCCACGATGGCCCTCAAACCAGCAAAGTGGTTGCCACCACAGACACGCCCATGTGCCTGTATTCCACCTCCAAGGGTATCACCGCGCTGTTGATGCATATGCTGCAGGAAGACGGCTTGATCAATGTATCCGACCCGGTGGCATTTTACGCGCCGGAGTTCGCCCGCAAGGGCAAGGGCAACATCACCATCCACCAGATCCTGGCGCACCGCGGCGGTATCCCGGGATTGCCAAAGGATGTGGCTGTAGAGACCCTGTGGGATGAAGACAAAACCTGGGAACTACTATGTGACGCCGAACCAATCGTCACAGACGGATCGAAACTGGCCTATCACGCGATCACCGGCGGCTTCGTGCTGGAGCGGGTTATCCGCAAGGTGACGGGGGATAATATCAACGCCTATATCACAAAAAAAATTCGCGAGCCTATGGGCATGAAGTATTTTTCCTACGGCATTGAGCCCGAGTATCGCGACGACCTCGCCATGACCTACGCCACGGGCCCGCGGCCGGGGCCGCTACTGGGTGCTTTCCTGAAACGTGCGCTGGGTGCAGATATTGTTTCGCTGGAACAGGCCTGCAATGACCCGCGCTTCCAGGACGCAATTATCCCCGCTGGCAACCTGGCCGGTACAGCGGAAGAAGTCGGGCGATTTTTCCAGATGATGCTAAACGGCGGCAAGTGGGGTCGACGTCGCATCTGCTCCGAGACCACTGTCGCCCGAGCCGTTCAGGAATTCGGCTCCCGCACTCTGGACCGGACATTGTTCGTCCCCATGCGTTTCTCCGCCGGCCTGATGCTCGGGGACGAACCTTTTGGCGTTTGGGGCCCCAAAAGCCGCTACGCTTTCGGCCATCTGGGTCTGGTGAACAAGTTCGCCTGGGCAGACCCACAGCGCGATATGTCAGCCTGCATACTCACATCGGGCATACCGCTTATTGCCCACCATATTCTGCCACTGGTGAACGTGATGCGTGGCATCGGTAATACGATTCCTGTGGTAGATGAACGCCCGGCGCCCTTCGCCCTGCAATTGGACTAGGAAAAGAGTTTCCAACCAGGCGTCTTACGCCTGAAAAAAGGACGATTGCGCGGGGGATCAGTTCTCGTGTTCGATAATTACCCGCCCGCGGTCCTGTTCAAGGCTGCGGCTGGCATCCACCGTTAGCCAGAGTGCGCGCAACATATTAACCGCCGCCATGCTGAGGTGCTGCTCCGCAGCGCCCAGAGCCAGTTCAGCGGCCTGTTGTTTTTGCGCCCGGTTCAGGTGGGCGGCCTTGTGGCGCATTTCTGCGTCCACGCTATCAAGCAGTTGCTGAATTTCACGCGCGACTTCATCCGTGGCCAGGCGCAACTCCTGCCGAAAGTGCTCTATGTCTCCCGGCATGGCCACCACGGCCTTCGCGCCCCTGAATGCCATTCGCGCTGGTAAAGTGGTAAGGTCGAACCCGAGTGAGACCATTTTCCCTAACATTGGTGTAAACCCCCTGACCGTGTCGTAAACCGATTATAAAGCCTGCGTATGGCGATTAGAACGCCGGTGGATCAAAGGGGGCCTGGCCCTTGCGCTTGCGCAGCCAGTCCAGGGCCTTCATGACACCGGGGCGGCAGACCAGCCAGCGTTCCAGTTGATACTTACCGGGAAAATTCATCAGTAGCAGGCCAACCAGAAGAGTCAGCAGACCCTGCCCCGGGGTCACCAGCATAACCAGCCCCAATAGCACCAGTAGCGCGCCCAATAGGTTCTTCACAGTCCCCAGCAGCAGGGCATACCAGGGCTCTCCCGAGGTAAGGCGCCAAACTTCGCGCTGGGCGCGATTAAAATAGTCATGCGGCAGGCGGGCTACTACCCAGGGAACACCTATGAGCGTGCCGACAAAACCCACAAGGGACAAGCCGCTGGCCCACCACAGTATCGTCTCTAGCTGAGGGTCTATCACCACCTATCCGTATACTCCCTATAATCTCCCATTATGACCGGATTCCGCGACGCTCGTTCAGTTGTTACACCAGCAAGTGCAGCGAGCCCCCTACCCCGCGACCACCAATTTGTACTCGAAAAAGCGGATTACGCTGCTATTTCCCAGAAAAAACAGGTGTGGGCGCTCATTGTAAATATTACCAATCCATTATCGAAGCGGCGGCGGCGCAGACCCAATCCGCGTAAACTGTTGCCGGTTTTACGATACTGATCCGAACCGCGATTTGTACACAGCCAGGGGACACTACTATCAATAACCAGCGGACATTATCACCAAAAATTCTATCCTCTGCAGTAGCGGCACTGGCACTGGGCTTTGGCCTGGCCGCTGCCACTCAGGCTGCGGTTATTGTCCCCACAAAAGGCGGCTTCAGCGGCCATATAAATATTGGCGCAGGTAGTGTTCAGGTTAAATCCAATATGTTGGCCAGTATCCTCTCAGGTAAGGTTGATGTGGGTGAGAAGGAAATCGACAATCTGTCCAAATCACCCAACAGCAGTAAAGGCGGCGCCATCCCTGCCTTGAACTTTGAGCTGTCATACACGTTTAAGAGTACTCGCACCCAGATCCATATCGGTAACCTGCTGGAAGATTTCCTTCGTTTTGACACTGCCACAGTGGTCGGCATACGTCAGGATATTGGCGTTGCGGGTCTGGTGGGAGCCAGTTACCGCAATACGACAGTTGAGACACAAGTGTGGGCCGACCCCTACCTGACCGGTAGCAAGCGCAAGGACACCGACCGCACCAGCGAAGGCTTCAGAGTTTTCTGGCAGCAATTCATGAGCAGTGGTCTGGAAATGCGTTACACCGCCTCCGAGATCGATATCGACAAAGAGAACGGTGGCCAGAGCCTTGCCCTGAGCCCAGCGCAGCGCAGCGCAAGTTGCTGGACCGCAACGGCGACACCGACACTATCGAAATGCTGTACGAATTTTCCTCGGACGACCGCAGCCATATTGTCACTCCCGCCCTGGCCTACATTGATCGCGACCTGGACGGCAACGCCATGGCAAACGACGGCGGCCGCGCCTCAGTCAACTATATCTACCGGCACAACAAGCGCTGGCGCTGGATTTTCAACGCCAGCTACTCCGATATGGACATGAAAGAAGCAAACCCGATTTACGGTGTTGAGGATAGTCTCAACGGCTACGGCGGCAGTGTTACAATGTTCTACACACAACCTTTCGGCTTGAAAGACTGGGCATTTAACGCCACTGCCGGCTGGTTTGAAGAAGATCATGATATCGATTTTTACGACAACTCCGCCGCGATTTTCACCATAGGAATGTTCCGCAAGTTATAGCAGGTCGCGCCTGATAGTTAAGGCTAATGCACGCGACAGCGTGCATTAGCCTCCTCCAAATCACTCTGGGGTAAGCTGACCGCTACCCTGCAACAAAATCGGTCTTATTCGCAACCATGAAACTATCCGTTCTGGACCAATCTCTCGCTCGCTCTGCCACAGAGGCAACTACCGCGCTACACGAAACCCTGGAGATGGCCGTTTGGTGCGAACATCTGGGATACGAACGCTTCTGGGTATCGGAGCACCACGCTTTTCCCGCCGTTGCCGGCAGTGCCCCGGAAGTGCTACTGGCAGCTATCGGTGCCGCCACCAACACTATCCGCATCGGGTCGGGCGGCATCATGCTGCCCCACTACAGCGCCTACAAAGTGGCGGAAGTGTTTTCCCTGCTGGCCAGCCTTTACCCCCACAGGCTGGACCTTGGCGTGGGCCGGGCGCCGGGCGCCGATATGTCGACGGCGGTAGCACTTGCCGCTGATGGGCGCCCCAAATTCGAACAGTTCCCGGAACTGGTGGCCAAGCTCAGCGACTACCTCTGGAATGAAAACTGCAGCCCGGTTGTAAGCCCCAGGGCAGCGGAGAGTATCCCCTTGTGGATGCTGGGCTCCAGCCCCGACAGCGCAGTACTCGCTGCGCAACGCGGCCTGCCCTATAACCTAGGTCTGTTTATCAACCCTCAGGCGGACACCCGGCTGATAGGCCTCTACAAGTCGCGCTTTCAGCCCAGTGCATTGCAACAACAGCCCTACGCGACTCTCACTATCAGCGTCTTCTGCGCCGACAGCGAAGAACAGGCCAAAGCCCTGCAGCTGACACACGACCTCAATCTATTCCGCTTTTTCTCCGGGCAATCAGACGGTGTTTCCATGACACCACAACAGGCGCTCAACTACGAGCTGGGCCCGCGCGAGCAAGCATTCATCGCCAGCCGCCAGAACAGCCGCGCGGCGGGCACCCCACAACAGGTGCGCGCACAAGTGGAACAACTCGCCTCGCAACACGATGCCGATGAGATTATGGCGGTAACCAATATGTATTATCTGGAGGACCGCAAGCGGTCCTTTGAGTTGCTGAAGCAGGCGTTTGATTAACTAATCCGCACCGCGTTTATTTTGAACGCGTTTTGGGGCGCGCTTTGCGTTTCGCCTTTGTGTTAGCTTTAGGCTTCGCCTTGGCTTTGGGCTTCGCTTTAGCTTTGGGCTTCGCTTTGGTTTTGGGCTTTGCTTTGGCTTTAGGCTTCGCTTTAGCATTGGATGTCGCTTTCGCTTTAGGCTTCGCTTGGGTTTTGGGCTTTCCGGCGGTGGCCACCGCCGAGCTTATACCCGCCGCATCTTCCAATTCAACCAGGGAATCTTCCAGGTAATCAATCATGCGCTGAATCTGTGGCAGCGACCGACGACAGCCAATAACACCGAAATCGACCTGCGTATCATAGGTCACAAGGGTGATATTCATCGCGATACCCTCCGTCACAATCGATGCGGGGTAGATACCCTCCAGCCTCGCGCCATTCCAGTACATGGCCTGACGGGGGCCGGGAACATTCGATATAACGGTGCTGTAAGGTGGGAAGCGGGTAGCCAATCCCAGCGGCACCAGCGCCAGCCCGGGCAGCTGTATCAATTGCAGAAACAGTGACGCTTCGGAGGGAGACATCTCCTTAAACATGGCCTTACCAGCCTCCATGGATGCCTTGATCTTGCGAAAGCGTCTTATCGGGTCTCCCACATTGGTCGCCAGATCTGCGCTGATCGCGCCAACGGCATTGGAGGAATCTATATCGCCTGGGCGGCGCAGGGATACCGGCACCATGGCCTTCAGCGATTCCCCGGGCAACTCGCCATGAATTTGCAGGAATTTGCGCAGGGCACCGGAACACATCGCCAGCACGGCGTCGTTAAAGGTGCCATCCAGCGCCTTGCCCACCGCACGAATCCGCGCAAACGGCCAGGACTGGGCCACAAAGCGCCGGGCGCCATCCACCTTGGTATTGATTGAGGATGCGGGGACCTTTTTCCACGGCACCACCAATGATTCGCTGGCACCGGTCCAGGCACCGGCATACTGTTTCAACGCCCCCAGGATGTTGCCGCCGCTGTCGAAAGTGGATTTCAGCATTTCTGCCACATTCCTCAACTGCGCGGTAGAGGGCGGCGCTATATTCAGGGCGGCGCGGTAACGTTCACCTGCCGCCATCGACAGCGGGGAGTGGTGAATTCGCTCGCGCGGATCGGCCGAATACATACTCTGGGTAAGATGAATTGAACGAGCTCCATCAATAGCCGCGTGATGAAACTTTGAATAAACCGCAAACTGGTTGTTTTCCAGGCCTTCTATCAAGTGCAGTTCCCAGAGCGGGCGGTTGCGATCCAGCAGCGTGCCGTGTAGCCGCGACACCAATGCAAACAACTCGCGGAAACGCCCCGGCTTGGGCAGTGCTGAGTGACGGATATGGTATTCCAGGTCCAGCGACGTGTCGGGCTCCCAGAACAACGGCCCCAGCATGCCCATGCGACCCACCTTCAATTTGTCCCCAAAGGGTGATTGGAAGGACTCTGCGGTGCGCATATTGTCCGCCAGACCGTGCAGGAATTCCTGCTCGTTGGCACCTTCCGGCAGGGTAAAGAGATTAAACCCGCCAACGTGCATGGGAGTTTCTCTACTCTCCAGCATGAGGAAGGCGCTGTCGATAACACTCAGTCGTTTCATTAGTCTACCCCAATGTTATTATCACAGGCCGCAACAACGACCGGGCTTCAGATTCAAAAATAAAGTGTAGCAGAAGATATCTCTGCAAAGACTCGAAAAACACCTGCCCCAGATCAAACTTTAATTGATAGCCGCTAGAATAGGAGAATTTTTATATCCTGCTCCGATATCGATGTACCGTCCTCCCTGCGTTCAAAAAACTCAAACCACACTGTTACATGAAACCGGTTATTGAGTCGATAGCCTAATACGGGAGCAGGGTAGTTCCCGCAAGCTTCTTCCCTGGGCCTGGGGCGAACTCCACTTGCGTAGCACAAGGTTCAAAAACCTGCCGTTGGTTTGCCCTGTAGCCGCGGGCTGATTTACAATTGGTCAATTAGATCATACGGTTTTCCGGATTTGAAAAATATCGGGGCCAGTCATATCTGCGCGACAGCATCATATCCACGGATAGGATATTAATAGCATGAAAAAGAACAATGGTAAGGGCAGGGTCATGTATGGTATTTCCCGAATCGACGATGATGTCCACCGGACTCACGCCTGGCGGGTTAGCCTGAGCCGGCGCGGAAAGCGCTACGTAAAGAACTTTGCTGATAAAAAGTGTGGCGGCAAGACCAGGGCACTCGCCAGTGCCAAGCAGTATCGCGACCAGCTGCTAAAAGACATTCCGCCGCTGTCTCGCAAGGAGTTCTGCACCATACTGCGCAGCAATAACAAATCGGGTATATCGGGCGTCTGCAAATACGGTAAACCCTTTGTGCTCAAAGACGGGACCATCAAGAAAAACTGGTATTGGGAGGCCACCTGGCCGACCGGGAAAGGTAAACAGGCAAACGTCACGTTTTCTATCAACGACTACGGAGACGAAAGAGCCAGGGAGCTGGCTATTAATGCCCGACACCAAGCCATGCGGCGGATCAAAGGGTATTTCTGGGCGTCCGAGCGCGCGCTGGAGCCAGCCGGCCGAGTCAAATGAAACAATCACACAGGAAGCTATACACATGACCCGTACTACACAGTTCCGCCCCCGCCGCTCCTGCTTGTATATGCCCGGCGCCAACCCTCGCGCACTGGAGAAGGCCAAATCCCTGAGCGCGGATATGCTGATCCTCGATCTGGAGGACGCGGTCGCGCCAGACGCCAAGGCAGATGCCCGGCAAGTCATTCTCGATGCGGTCAATGAGCGCGCCTACGGTGGCCGTGAAGTGGTGATTCGTATCAATGGGCTGGATACGCAGTGGGGTCTCGATGACTTGAAGATGGCGGTGTCCGCCAGGCCAGACGGCATTCTCGTGCCCAAGGTTATCAGTGGCGAGCAGGTACTCGAGATTGACAAGGCCTTGTCAGATGCCGGTGCCCCAACCGATTTGGGCCTGTGGGTGATGATAGAAATGCCACTGGCCATACTGAATATTCAAGACATTGCGGCGGTTTCACAGCAGAGCCGGTTAACGGGCTTTGTGATGGGCACCAATGATCTAGCCAAAGAATTTAACGCTGTTGCTACAGCAGATCGATTCGCTTTTCAGGTACCGCTTGCGCTGGCACTGGCCGCGGCCCGAGCCTACGGTCTGGTAGCGATCGACGGGGTCTACAACGACATCAAGAACGAAGAGGGTCTTGTTGCCGAATGCGAACAGGGCCGGGTACTGGGCTTCGATGGCAAAACCCTCATTCATCCGGCGCAGCTTGAACCGGCCAACCGCGCATTCTCGCCAGACCCCGCAGATATCACTCAGGCCGAGGCTGTAATCGAGGCATTTTCGCTGGCCGAGAACCAGGGCAAGGGTGTCATCAAGGTCAACGGGAAAATGACCGAATTGCTACACCTGGAACAGGCCAGGCGCCTGGTGGCGATAAATGCCGCTATCCTGGCCGCAAGCTGAACACCCGAGCTGACAGACCTTGGCAGACAGGCCCGGGCGTTTTACTGTACTAGGCAACTGGCTGGCCACAGCCTATCGACGCGCAACCTGGAGTAATCTCATGAAAAAATTGATTCTTGCCCTGATGGTCTTCGCAGCTCCGGTGCAGGCCATCGAGTGGCCCTGGCAGACACAGACCAAAGAGGATTACGGCTACTGCAAGGGCTTTATTTCCTCAGGCCTGGCAGCACATCCGATGAAGGGAATGTCTCGCACTCAGCTGTGGCTTAGCTGGAATCAGGTGATACAGGCCGGCTTTGCTTCAACCGATGCGGCCAATGCGCAATACAGTGAAGGCAAATCGAAGTTTGACACGCTGCTTGCTGCCAACGACACCCAGTCGCTGGTGAATATTGCCAACGGTGAGTGTGACCTGGGAGATAGTTAGGCCAGCAACAGGCTCCAGGCGATAAACCGCTATGGTGAACAACCCTGTGCGCATTGTCCTGGTCCTGCTATCTCTCTCCTTTGTGTTATTCGCCTATCCCGTTTGGCGATTGGGTGACTGGCTGCACATCTCTCTGGCCGCCAACATTCTCATCACCACGCCGCTTTTTCTCTCCCAGGTCATTGCCCGGATTCTCCTGCGCCACCGCAAGGGCCGATGGGTTTACGCCTGCCGTGGTGCCGCGGACTTTTTCCTCGGCTTGTCGCCCATACTTCTGCTACTGATGCTGGTGGGAGAACTGCTGCTGGCCGTTTTCGAATGGCCCAGTACCACTGTGGCCTACGGTGTTCTGGCAATTACTGCCCTGGCGGGAGCCTGGGGCCTGGCGAAGGCCTGGACACCGGATGTCGTACAGGTAAAACTGAGTTCCGGCAAACTCCAGAAACCCGTGCGTTTCGCGCAGATATCCGATGTCCACATAGGCTCCCGCACCTCGCGTTTTCTCGCCCACACTATTGATTTGGTCAATCAGCAGAACCCCGACTTTCTCTGTATCACCGGCGACTTTATTGACCAGCCGGGAATCAGCGTGGAAAAGCTGAAACCCCTGACATTGTTCAAGGGCCCCATCTACTACTGCATAGGAAATCACGAGCGCTACGAGGACCTGGAAGAGATTGTGCTACGCCTCGAATCCCTGGGAGTGGAAGTGCTGAGGAACCGCACACTGGAGGTGGGTGGCCTGCAGTTTATTGGTATTGACGATCACGAGTCCGCCGGGCAGGTAGCCCGGGTGTTGCCACTTCTGGAGGTGAGAGAGGACCTATACACGATACTGCTGTATCACCGCCCCCAGGGGCTGAAGGATGCCCAAAGTCACGGTATTGACCTGAAGCTGTCGGGGCATACCCATGCCGGGCAGATTGTGCCTTTTCACCTGGCGGTGAACAAAGTCTTTGAATATCGCAAGGGTCTGTACCAGCACGAAAATACCTACCTGTACGTCAACGAAGGTACCGGAACCTGGGGGCCCACCCTGCGACTGGGTACGCGAAGCGAGATTACCCTGTTTGAACTGTCTCCGTTAGTGCCGCAGTGAACGCTGGCGTCTTCGCCCTGAGGCCATTGGCAAACTGATATCAGTGGCTCTGTTCATCCACTTCGGACTGGTGCAGCGGGTTCTCGAACCATAGAACACCTTCACCGCGGGTGAGCACCCCCTCGCCTTCTTCTGTGGTCACAATATCGAGATCGCCGTCCCGATCCATATCCACAAGCTCAAGATTGTCGTACTTTATATTGTCGGCATAGGGAGTGATATAAACCACATCCCAGATCTTGTCGTGGCCAACAACAGTACGCGGCGACATCATGAACACACCATGACCATGTCCACTGGAAGTGAAAACCAGATCAATCCGATCATCACCGTCAACGAACCCACACGCCACACCCTTTAACGCTAATTTATCACTGGTGTTGGCCCCGCGCAGCAGGTCGGAATCGATCGGGTAAGCAGCCCAATGTCTGCCGGATTCATCCAGGCGTTCAAGCCACCTGGCCACGATGTGGGTATATCTCGATGCGGTGATAATAATGTCTTCCATCCCATCGCCGCTAGCGTCACAAAAGGTTAATTCGCTGCCCACGTCGGTGATGACTATTCTCTCCCAGGTAGCCTCAAGAGGATTCTCATTCAGTACCTCATGCCCCGGGTTTTTGAACCAGCCAACGCCATTGCGCCCCGAATAGACAATATCCGTCAGCTTATCGGCGTCCATATCTTTTAGCACAAGGGTAACTGTCTTCCCGTCGATCTCACCAACAAAAAAACGGCGCCACTGATCAGCATTAGCCCAGGGAGACCCCACAGGTGACTTGAACCAGTAGATACCGGCGTTCTCTCCACTCAAGTCTCTGGTGCCGGCAACGATATCGGCGCCGCCTATCCCATCGATTTGTCCAGCCCTGGCTTTCATATAGCCGGCGTGTTTGTCCGGTGACAGTACAATTGCTCGCCAGTCTGTCCTTTTCTCGATATTGCCGCCCTGTGGCCAATGAATGGCCAGATTCTTGGTATTGCCTTCAATACTGGATATCACAGTGTCAATTACGCCGTCCAGGTCCAGGTCGGCAAAAGCGGCGTCCTCTATACCTTCAATTTCCAAGCCACCGCTTATGTCAGTACGTGACCAGGCGTTTTCCTCACGCACTCGGTGGCGGCCAGGGTTGATATAAAGTTTGATGTCCCCGGATTGCTCCCAGCCAGAGACCACATCGATAAGACCGTCCTGGTTGATGTCGCCAATATGCACACCGTCAGCGCCATTGCCATGACTGTCTATCGTCCACTTCGGCCAGAACATCTCGGGGGCGTAGCTGGAATCTACCGCGAACAGGCAAAAAGCCAGAAGCGCGCAGGATTGGAGGCGCAGGATATTATCCACATTTACCTTTTTCAGAGGATCAAGACGAATTAAAACCGGATGGTACTTCTGTGCTGTGGGAGCGTCTACGATCTAGTAAATGCTGATATGGATTATAACAAAATCCCCGAGTAAATGGGCCTATCCATAAATGAAGACTTGTGGCGCGCTATTGCTTGCTGTAACGCACAATCGGTCACCGTGAGGTGCTAGACCGTTTCTGTCCAACCAAAGCGGTCTTCTGCGGTGCCATATTGAATACCAGTAAGTTCGTCATACAGCCGCCTGGCGACAGGCCCGGCCTCGTTGTTGTTGATGAGATAGTCCTCACCTTTGAAATGCAGATTACCCACCGGTGAAATAACCGCAGCAGTGCCACATCCAAAAACTTCAGTTATCTTACCGGACCCGATACCCGCCAGAATCTCATTGATATGGACGCGCTCCTCGCTGACTTCGTAGCCCAAAGCCGGGGCCAGCTTCAGTAGCGAATCGCGGGTAATTCCGGCCAGAATACTGCCGCTCAGTACGGGTGTGACAATACGCGAACCCTCGTAAACAAAGCAGATATTCATGGCCCCCACTTCCTCCACGTATCTGCCCTCGATGGCATCCAGCCAGAGCACCTGGGTATAGCCTTTCCTGGCAACCTCTTCACTCATCTGCAGGCTAGCCACATAGTTACCGCCGGTTTTGGCCTCGCCAATACCCCCGATCACCGCGCGCCGACAAAAATCCGAGACATACACCGAGACCGGCTTGAAGCCGCCTTTAAAATAGGGGCCAACCGGGCCGGTAATAATAAAATGCACGTACTCCGAGCTGGCAGCCAGGCCCAGTTTTGGGCTGGTGGCAATCATCGCAGGCCGAATGTACAGCGAGGCCCCTGGCTGCGAGGGCACCCAGCGCTCGTCTTGTGCGATCAGCTTTTTGAGCGCCAGCAGATGAAAGTCCTCATCGACAGCAGGCATCACCACACGCTTTGCTGAATCGTTAAAGCGACGAAAGTTAGCCTTTGGTCGGAACAGATTAATTTCGCCATCGGGTCTGCGATAAGCTTTCAGGCCTTCGAATATTTCCTGCCCGTAATGCAGTACGGCCGCCGCCGGATGTAATGGCAACGCCTCAAGCTTTTTGATAACCGCGTCGTGCCAGCCGGATTCCGGATTATAGGTTTGCACAAACATATGGTCTGTAAACAGATTGCCAAAAGCCAGTTCGGTTGGAAGGCTACCCTGCTCCGCGGCAGGAACCGGCTCAATGCGTATTTCTTGTGTCATTCTCGATTTCCAGCAATTTCGTTGTTAATGCTTATAGATTTGAGCCAAAACGCCATCACCTGATCGTAAATACTCATTCAGAGCTTACTTACAGGGCAGCAAAGGGTACACCATTTGGTGCCAGCTGTGATGTTCTCAAAGGTGGAAAAATTTACGCCAGATCAGTTGGAGTATCGGCGTCAGGCTTGGGTCACTGGCCGCTACCCGCCTCTGCATTTCGCCAACACTAATCCATCCGCCGTCGTCTATTTCCTCCTCCTGCAAAATCAGAGGCCCGTCATAGATGCAGTGATAGACCGTGCAATGCTCCATCCCTGTCGTCGCGCTGGCCGGCAGGCGAAACAAGGCCTCCAGCAAGGGGGCTCCGCTAACCCCCAACTCCTCGCCAAGTTCACGCTTAGCACAGGCCAAATAGTCTTCGCCTGCATCGACATGGCCTGCCGCTGAACTGTCCCACAGACCGGGGTTGCTGTCCTTGAGCATGGAACGCTTCTGGATGAATAACTCATTGTCGCTGTTGAAGACGAGAATATGTACCGACCGATGCATTAAGCCAAGCCGATGGACTTCCCCACGTGCCATGACATCAACAACCCGATCGCTGGAATCGACAACATCGAGTAATTCCTGGCTTGCCGGGGAAGACACATCTACCAGCGCATCGACACGCTCAGGCCGCCGCCTTCGCTGTCAACCCAGGGTACCAACTGAACTTTGTTATCGAAGGCATCTGTGAAATACCAACCGGCCGCGCCGCCAATCGCTGCGCCAGCCACCACATCGTACCAATGATGTTTTCGAGCGCGCTCTCTGGCTACACCAGTCAGCGTCGCGACGGCATAGGCCGGAAAACCGACCTCCCAGCCATAACGGCGATGGAGCGTGGTGGCTGCGGCAAAAGCGTTGGCGGTGTGCCCGGAGGGAAAACTGTTGTTATCACTGTCGTCGGGACGCTCCTCGTGCACCAATGCCTTGCCTACAAGTGAGACACCGGTGGCGGTACCCATACTGTACGCTGCCTGCCGCAAGCCCTCCCAGTCCTCTCGCGTCGTCGGCAGTATCAGGGCGGTAGCCACCAGGCCGTAAGCACCAACTTCGCTGATGTCTTCCCAGGTACTGTCGCCCCATGCATGGGCATAGGGTTGCGGAACAGACGCTATGATTAAAAACAAAAAGACGCGAGAGATTTTCATTAAGACGCCCTTCGTGGCAATCAGGGAGAAGCCTACAGTATCCGACAACCAGTGCCCGTTGTGAAGGTAGACCCGCTATCCGGGCACATTCTTCAGAGGATCAGGAATCCCTCTGCTGATAACCTCGGGCTGCGAAAGTGCGGCTTGCCGCAGCTTTGGCCGCCGCCACAACCGCCTCCAGGGACTGTGCTGCGTCAATCTCAACAATCGGGGCACCGCCAAAGGTCAGCCGGGGTAAGATCGCAAGTTTCCTTTTGAGTGCCTCACGCGAATGGTCGGGTTTGCGTGAGAATGCCGTCTCCAGATCGACGTTGAGCCGAATCACCAGATCGGGCGGGTAGCTGGTCATCCACTCGAAGTAGGCCTGCTCTCGCCGTGCCAGCCAGCGCACAAAACGACTCCCCTGTGCGCCAACAGACATGTCCGGGCCATCGGAAGCGCCACGAACATCCAGCTGTGGATAACGATCAGCGATAACGATAAAGCCTTGTTTACGCAAGGCCATCATACGACGATATCGCCTTACCCGGCGCAGTGTGAAGGCGTGCATCACCAGCGCTGGAAGAAAATCCGGGGCTTTATTCTTGTCTCTGGACTTCAGGACAGTAGATGCCTTTTTGCCGATAAATCGCTCGAACCAGCCGCCCACCAGAGGCAAACCCGCAAACCGACGGCTCATATTGCCCTGCTGTTTGCCCAGATGAGTCGAAGCCACGGGCCCATATTTGGCAACCCATGCCAGCAGTTCCCTGCTTACCGTAGATTTCCCCGAGCCATCACAACCGACAATGGCAATCAGGGGTGGGAGGCCTGCCTGCTGATCCTGCATCAGGAGATATTGTCGTACATTGAAGTGAAACGACGCACCAGGCGATTGGCTATATAAACCAGAAGCGCCACAACCCAAAGATAGTACCAGAACAGGTCATCCGGCAGGCGGCTGGGATCAAAACCACGCTGAGCCAGATCGCAAAATGTCACCACACCAACAAGCCAGATCAATTTCTTGTCTTCACGCATGATGCAGCGACGCCACCAGAACGGGTATTTGGGTTTTACCCAGCCTCGCAATCGCGGTATCAAAAAAGGTACATTTTCAGCCCATTTCGAGTGCGCCTCACCAAATTCCTTACGCAGAAACTCTTCCTCGTAAACCGAGATCCGCTCATAAACAAGAACCGAAACCAGGAACGTCAGTGCACCATAGACCCAGCAGCCAGAGAGCATCGCCAGCCCGGTGAAATTGAGAATTCGGCCGGTGTATAGTGGGTTTCGGACCAAAGAATAGGGGCCGGTGGTATTCAGCTCGGCGGCAACAGCCCCCACCTTGGTGGAGCCGGAAGTGCCCAGGGCCGCATATCCGCTGGTGACCAGGCGAAGCACAGCTCCGGAGCATGCCACTGCCAACGCCAGATAAAACCATACCAAATTGGCACTTTCAGAAGAAAAAGGGCCGGGAGCGCCAACAAAATAAGCGATTACCACACTGAGTAGCCCGACATATGTCAGGTATTTACCGCGGACCCTGAATAAGGCCTCACCGCTGCGTGCGAGTTCTAGCTGATGATACATATACGTTTCGCCTGATCGGGTGAGAAAACGCGATATTGCGCATCAACAATGAATCATGTAATTGACGCGACCGCAAAAATCGGCGGAGTATAGCAGATCGTCGGGCCTTTTGGAGGCACAGATAACACAGGGCGCGCGCTCCGGGAAAAAGTGTATGTGCTGTGCTATTTGTCGTAATATGCCCTCCCCGGTTCAAGATAATGACAATCAGGCGTGAAACATCCCGACAGAGTGCCTCCCAGTGAGCGGCTGCCCTTGGTTATCGCCGTTACTGGCTGTGACGGTGCCGGTAAATCTACCCTCAGCGAGGATCTGCTACGTCACCTGTCCCCGGAAACTCCGGTTGAGTGGCTATACCTGGGTCAGTCCTCCGGTAATATTGCCCGATTGATTGAAACCCTGCCTCTGATCGGGCCGCAGCTGGAGCGTTATCTCAAGCGCAAAGCCAGTAGTGCCCACGACGAGAAATCCCAAAAATCCAGTATGGCTACCACACTGGTCATCTTTATATTATCTCACTGGCGGGCACACAAATTTCGCCGCATGCTCAAACTCAACCGGCGTGGCGTGGTAGTCATTACTGACCGCTACCCGCAAGCTGAAGTGCCTGGCTTCCACTTT
This sequence comes from uncultured Haliea sp., assembly GCA_963977275.1. Lineage (GTDB taxonomy): Bacteria > Pseudomonadota > Gammaproteobacteria > Pseudomonadales > Halieaceae > JARRPM01. The sequence continues at coordinate 29,110 of CAXBNX010000021.1, forward strand.
GATGGCCCTGGCCTCGGTGCGATAAATACAGAGACCTGGCTGGGGCGCAAACTGGCGGCCAGAGAGCAGCGACTGTACGAGTGGATGGCCAGCCACCTACCGGCACTGGTGATTCGACTGAACATAGATGCCGCGACGGCCCACAGCCGCAAGCCTGACCACAAGCTATCAATATTGCAGGACAAGGTAGTAATCATTCCGAAGCTACATTTCAACGGTGCTGATATCCTGGACCTGGATGGACGAGCGCCCTACCAACAGTCACTGAAAACCGCCCTAAGCGCAGCCAACACTGCAATCGGTCGCTCCAAAACCGACCCCGCTTGATGTCGTTTTGACATTAATATATCCCTTCATCATGGTAGAATACGCCAGACACCAACAGCAGAGCACACTATGCAGGAAATGAGCACCCACAGCACCGAGCAGCCCGTCCTGCTCGCCGGCGTTTTCGCCGTGGTGGGCTGTGATGGTACGGGTAAATCCACCCTGACCCATGATTTACTGCAGAGGTTGCGGGCTCAGGGTCCTGCGAAGCGGAGCTACCTGGGCCTTGTGTCGGGCGAGGTGGGAGACAAAATAAAAGAGCTCCCTTTTATCGGTGTGCGGCTGGAAAATAATCTGCATAAGAAGGCCAACCGGGCGCTGGACATGGAAAAAAAGTTACCCGGGACAGGCACATCTCTCATCATGTATGTACTGTCCCTGTGGCGCGCCTTATTGATGGTTCGGGTTATTCGACATTCACGGCGCAATGTAAAAGTCATTACCGATCGCTACCCCCAGGTAGAAATCCCGGGTTTTCATTATGACGGCCCCGGGCTGACCACTGATCGCACCAGCCACTGGCTGGTACGCAAGCTGGCTGCGCAGGAACACAAACTTTACCAATGGATGGCAAAATACAGGCCGGCCGTGGTAATTCGCCTCAACATTGATGCCGATGCAGCGCACGCCCGCAAACCTGACCACGACATGGCCGAACTCCGCGACAAAATCGATGTAATGCATCGCCTCAACTATAACGGTTCTCGCATTCGCGAAATCGATGCAACAACGCCCTACCCACAGGTGCTGGAAGCTGCGCTTGAGGCTATCCGTGAGGCCGATGTTGCGGCTGCAGTGCCTAAAGAAACCGGCTAATGACATTCGATCCGGTGTACCCTTACTCCAGGCAGCATGAACCGTAGCCGCCTCACATCGGTTATTTACGCAGGAGCAGCGCCATAGCCAGCGCCGGCAGCGCCGCGGCCACAGATGCGGCGATTCCGCTGCCAATCAGGCCCACTTCCAATGTACATATAATGAACAACACCACGTATACCAGTGCTGATACAGCGTAAAGTCGTAGCACCTTCCCCGCATGCCCAATCGCGTAGGCCGCAGAACGAAGCGATGCCGCCGTAAGATCAAAAGTGGACGCCAGCAACAGCAGGGTCAGCACCGGCGCTGCGGCAATAAACTCCTCACCTACCAGCGCTCCCAGCAGATACTCCCCGAAAAAATAACCGCCCAACACAAAGACTAGCCCCAGGCAGCCGGCCAGCATGGCCGTGCGCGAAACAATCACTTTAAAATCGCTACTGCCCTGGCTCCAACTGCGGGTCAGATCCGGAAAAATCACCTGTCGAATCAGCACAGCGGGCTTGGAGAGCATGGTGGAAAACTGTCTGGCCAGGCGCAACAGGCCCGCCTCGGCTGGCCCCAGTAAAAAACCAGCCAACAGGATAGAACCGTGCTTGGGTATAAGATCAACGTTGGACTGCCAGTAGGTAATCCACAAGAAGTGACGCAATCCGGAAAATTCCGCCATTCGCGCCCTGCCGGAGGTATCGACAGCAGGCAGACTGCCAAGCTGCCGCTTGTATTCACGGCGCCCAAACCAGCCCAGGTAGAGCTCTTCGACTGCGAAGGCGACAGCAAACACCCCTACATAGGCTTCCATCGGCGCATCGAGCCACCAGGCTATGAGCACTCCCGCCAGGCGAATCGCGGGGCCTATGGTCTCTTTCCAGCCAAGAACATCAAATCTGTCAAAGAGGCGAAGAATTCCGATGGCTGTGCGGTTGCCCGTCGCGAGCAAAATCAGGCAGTAGGCGGCGAGCATGATCACCTGGTCCTGATCCATGCCCAGGCTGGGGCCCAGCAGGGGCGCGAGCGCCATCGCGACAACGGTGGCAACGGCACAGCTGAGCCAGTCAAGACGCCAACATATGCTCACCAGGCGTCGTATGGCGGTGTATTCCCCGGCATCGAGTGCCGGCACACCCCATCGCACTATCGCCAGGAATTGCTTGACGTTAAGAAGACCCCGCACCAATACAGCATAAGTGTGAATCAGCACGACCAGACCGAATTCTGCCGGACCCAAGGCGCGCGCCATCAGTGCGGTGGCAGCCAGTAACATGACTGCAGCGAGACCACGCCCGCGAAGCAGGTAGGCAAAGTTACCGAGTATCCGGCGCATTTGCGTCTGCACCTCGCCAGTTTCATCCGGATTGCTCACGGGCACTTTTTCGCGAACCTAGGCATCGCGTACAAGACTATGCAAGCTAGTCATCGGGTGTGTATTCGACATTAATTCCACCTTCACCACCCGCGGAATAGCGATCCGTGTCGACGTCATACTCTATTATTTCGCTGACCAGCTTACTGTCTTCACGCACCAGCTGGGAAAGGCCCCGCATAATCAACTTGTCCGTCGATCTCAAATACTCCACCAGTCTTGCCTCGCCCTCAACTCGCTCCCCTGCTCCAGCATCGTCGCTGTCCTCGTCTTTTTCCCGCAGAATTGACACGGTGGCAGGGTTTCCCTCTACGATTACCCTGTCCGGGTCGTCGAGACTTCCGTACACCACTGCCGTATCGCCAGTCATGCTCCAGTCGGGCGCGTGTAGTTCAAACTTGCCACTGAAATGTATAACGTCCGGCTCCTCTGCCTCCCAGGCGCGTTCTGCGGTTATTATTACGGTGTCTTCTGAGCCCAAATCAAGCGGGCCCGCCCACCCCGTTTGTATGCCCCAAAGGAACATCAGAAGAACAGGACCTGAGCTCCGGTACAATGTAGTGGTTCGAAAAATAGGAAATCCTGGGCGCATTGGCGACGTCAGCTTTCAACTTGCAAGCCTGTGGAGAATACCCGGCAAACCGAGTAAGTCAATGTACCGGGGGCAAACGGTACTCGTACAACCCGAACTGGCATACAATCACTCAGCAAAAGGGCAGAGAACACTCGCTTGATCATCGACAGACATCTGGTGCGACAGGTAACTATGCCCTTTTTGGCGGTAGTGACTGTGCTGCTCATCATATTTGTGGGTTACTCGCTCTCTCGATTTTTACATCAGGCCGACGCCGGTTTACTGAATACCGGTGAGGTGGCAATTCTCACCTTCCTCAAGGTACTGATCGCGCTTGAGGTCTTGCTTCCCATAGGCCTTTTTTTTGGGCTTATGCTGGGGTTGGGTAAATTGCACAACGACTCCGAAATTGTCGCCATGCACGCCGGTGGCATCAGCGAATCCCGCATGGTTCGGCCTATAGTCGCCCTAGCCTTACCCCTGTCTCTTATCATCGCCTACCTGTCTATTTTCGTCAGGCCCTGGGCCTATACCCAGACGTATGAAATGCTTGCTGTGGCAGAAGCCTCCTCCGATATAGACAGGATAAAGGCCGGCCAGTTCTACTTGACCCGAAAAGACGCTACCGAGCGTGCACCCGAATGGGAAGGTGAACCGGACAAACCGAGCGATCGGGCCATATTCATTGAGCATATTTCTCCCGATCGGGTCCTGGATCACGTGTTTATTCGCTCCCGCACCGGAGATGAATTACAGATCATAGCGGCGCGCTCCGGGCTTCTGCGGGGGCAGCCCGACGCAAACTACCAGGCGCTTGAACTGGACGATGCGCGCATCTATAAACGTGTCGACGACGGCCCCAATCTATTCGCGCAAATTGGGCACTTCACAATGCGGGTTGACAATGAACTGCCCGAGCCACCGGCATACAAGTCGAAAGCCATAGCCAGCGCAACCCTGGCGACCTCTGACAACCCCAACGACCAGGCAGAATACCAGTGGCGTATCTCAAACCCCATGACCACCCTGCTGCTTGCCCTGCTCGCCATTCCCTTGAGCCGCAGTAAACCGCGCCACGGGCGCTATGCAAAGTTGTTACTGGCCTTTGTGATCTATGCCGCTTACTACAACCTGATGGGCATAAGCCGCACCTGGGTTGAACAGCAGGCGGCCTCCTCCATCTGGTGGGCACCGTCCCTGTTAGCTGCTGTTGTAGCGGCGTTTTACTTGCCCTGGTACCGCTTGCGAGCGATGCGGGTGACAGGTCACTCGAAGACATGACCGTCATTGACCGCTACATAAGCAGCAATTTCCTGGGTGGGTGCCTTCCCGTGCTGCTGCTTTTATTATCTCTGTTCAGCTTTCTCGCATTGTCAGAAGAACTGGAAGATGTGGGTGACGGCAGCTACGAACTCGTTGATGCGCTGTTGGTTGTCATGTACAGCTTGCCGGCGCTCACTGTAAATCTGCTTCCTGTTACGGTTTTATTAGGCGGCCTGTTGGGGCTGGGGGCGCTGGCCAATAACCTGGAGTTAATTGCCTTGCGAGCTGCCGCGGTATCACCGCGGCGAATTTCCAGGCCCATTATCGGCTTGTCGCTGGTGCTTATCGCTGTCGTCCTGCTTTTCCAAAACCTGATTATTCCCTACGCTGAGTACAACGCCGCTCAATTGAGGGGAAAAACCCTGATTGAACAAGATCGCGTCGGATTCGAGGAAGACGTCAGCGGCGACGATAATAACGAGTTCTGGACGCGCAATGCGGGGCAATTTATCCGCTTTGGCCACGTGCGGCCCGACCGCAGTCTCGCCGGTGTTGAAATCTATCAATTTGATAGCGACGGTGCCTTGCAGCGCATGCTGCAAACCCCCAAAGCGGAGTTGCTGTACGACAACACCTGGCTACTGTACGAGGTACAGGATACAACAATGGCGGCCTCCAGCTCGCACACGCAATTTGAAGACACTCTGCTCTGGGAAGCATTGCTGAGCCAACAGCAGACTAGAACATTGATAACACCCATCAGTTCACTGGCCCCCATCGACCTGTGGAAATCTATCGCTCGTCTGGAACAAAACAATATGAATTCAGAATCCCGGCGGGTCATATTCTGGACACAGGTGAGCATACCCGTGGGAATACTCGGCATGGCACTATTGGCGCTTCCCTTTCTGGTTGGGTCTACGCGTTCGGTGTCAGTGGGGCAACGTATTGCGCTGGGGGGTTTAATTGGAATCACCTATTACCTGGTGCAACAAATCAGCGGCCACCTCGCCGGTATAATGCACTGGAACGTGGTACTGACTGTTTTGGCTCCCAGCCTGCTGGTGCTGCTTATTGCAGTAGTGCTCCTGAGACGTGCCAATTAGGAGGGTTTCGCTATGGCGTACTGGCTATTCAAGACCGAGCCGGATGAGTTCAGTATCGATGATTTGGCGGCGTTGTATGGCGCCGCCGAGCCCTGGAATGGCATTCGCAACTACCAGGCAAGGAATATCCTGCGGGACCATGTAAAGCTGGGGGATGAGGCCTTTATCTACCACTCCAGCTGCAAACTGGTGGGCATCGCCGGGACTGCGACCATCACCAGGGCGGCATACGCAGACCCGGATCAATTTGATCCCGGCAATAAATACTTCGACTCCAAAGCCACCAAAGAACAGCCGCGCTGGTTCTGTGTGGACGTTGTGTACAAAGCAAAATTCTCACGCCTTATCCCACTGGCGGAACTCAAACAGCAGACACAGCTGGAAAATATGGTGCTTCGTAAGCAGGGGCGCCTGTCGGTACAGCCCGTGACGAAACACGAATGGCAGCTGATTCACAAACTCCCCTAACTGTGTGACACACACGTGCATCCCCTGTACAATCGTCTTACTTGTTTTAAACAAGTTTATAGATAAATCAGCAAACCATTTAATTGAGGCGACGGGTCATGAGCGGCAATCAGCAAGGTAGTCATATCGCAAGGCATAGCGCAGCGCGCCAGAAACCGGGAATCAAGACCCTGGCTGCAGTCACCGCATTGCTGGCCTTAACGGCACTATCGGCCGCTGCAGATGAGCAGGTTCAACTTGGGCAGGCGCTCTACGGTGAGCACTGTGCCACCTGCCACTCCCTGAACCTACGAGGGTCGGCCCATGGCAGCACGCTGCGTGGAGACGCTTTTCTGTCCAAGTGGGGCTCCCAGGAGGCCATGGCACTGCTGGCCTATACGCGGGCAAATATGCCTCCCGGTAACTCCTCCCGTTTAAGCGATACTCAGCAGGCCTCGATTGCCCACTATCTGATCGATTCAAACCAGACTTCTCCCGCCACTGGAAGCTTACTGTTCACCAGTGCCGCCAACCTGGCAACACTGGCCGGGGGCTCAGCCCCAGCCGACTGGGAGGCCTGGGGAGGAGCAGCAACAATCGACGAAGCGGCCCGCAGTCGTGGCGGCTTCGCCAATCGACCGGTGGAGGGCTTTGTCGAAGTCACTGCCGAATCCCTGCAAAAGCAGCCTGCGGAAGACTGGCTGAGTTGGCGGCGCTCGCTGGATGGCCAGGCCTACAGCCCGCTAAGCCAGATTAATCGGGAAACGGTAAAGGATCTGAAGCTGGCCTGGGTTATCACTATGGAGGACGGCAGTAACCAGACAACCCCCCTTGTACACGGGGGAATCATGTACCTTGCACACCCCGGCAATGTCATCCAGGCACTGGATGCCGCCTCCGGCGAACTCATCTGGGAATACCGCTACCAGTTTCCACTGGCCGCTCGCACGCTCGGTGGGCCAACACGCAACATCGCCATCTACGGCGATAAACTCTACATGGCTACCTATGACGCTGCGATAGTTGCCATCGACGCCCGCTCAGGTGAAGAAGTATGGCGCACCGAGAAAGCAGATTACGAGCAGGGCTACACTCACACGGCGGGCCCCATAATCGGCGATGGCGTGGTACTCAGTGGCGTCAATGGCTGCGAGTGGTACAAAGAAGACGGCTGCTTCATCACCGGACACGATGCCGAAACGGGCAAGGAACTGTGGCGCACGTCAACTATCGCCATGCCCGGCACTCCCGGCGGCGATACCTGGGCCGGTTTACCTGCTGAAATGCGGGCCGGTGGCGATAACTGGATCGCCGGATCCTATGACCCCGAATTGAAACTGTTTTTTGTGGGCACGTCCCAGGCAAAACCCTGGGTGGCGGCGAGTCGCGGTATGACGCCCGTTGACGCTGCCCTTTACACGAATTCCACCCTGGCACTGCGACCCGATACCGGCGAGCTGGTGTGGTACTTTCAGCACATCCCGGGTGAAACCATTGACATGGAAGTGGGCTTCGAGCGGGTTCTTGTGGATATCGATGGCACACCATTACTGGTAACCATCGGCAAGGATGGCCTGCTGTGGAAACTCAACCGGAAGACAGGCGAGTACCTCAATGTGGTAGAAACCCTACCGCAGAATATTTACGCCAAGGTGGACAAGGCTGCAGGCAAGGTCACCTATCGCGAAGACATTCTCAACGCGAAAGTAGGTGACACCATGCAGGCCTGCCCCGGGATCTATGGCGGCCACAATTGGCAGGCTGCAGCCTACAGCCCGGAGACCGAGGCCCTGGTGATCCCGTTACACCAACTGTGCTCGGACATGGTCGGCCGCGAGGTCGAACAGAAGAGTGGCTCCGGTGGCTATGGCGCCGACTCCCGCACCTATGAAATGCCCGGCGTAAACGGCATGTTGGGGCGCCTCGCCGCGTGGGACATTAACACGCTCACCGAACGCTGGGCCCATGAACAGCGCGCCATGTTTATGACTGGCGCGCTCACCACCGCTGGCGGGCTGGTGTTCATAGGTGACCTCGACCGCTACTTCAAGGCATTTGATGTCAACACCGGAAAGTTACTGTGGCAATCGAGACTGGGTGCGCCGACACATGGCTACCCAATCAGCTTTGGCGTCAAGGGTAAGCAGTATATCGCTGTACCCACGGGCATCGGTGTATTCCGGGCAATGACCGCCGTGGTCAGCCCGGACATTTACCAGCCCACGGGTGGTGAGGCGCTGTATGTGTTTGAACTGCCCTGAGCCTGCACTCAGTCGGCAGCGGCAGGGCCGAATGCCAATAACACATTGCCCGGCATGTGAAAGTAAATACCGTAACCGGAATTGACGAACAACATTCCATCGTTCACCACCACACCCGCGGCCCCTCCCATGCTACCTCCATGGGCGCGGCCGCCGCTGAGGGTGGTGTACTCTACGGCAGTATCGATATCCCAGATCACACGACCATCTTTACCACTATAAGCGCGCAGGTGCCCGTCCATGGCACCGGCAATAACCGCCCCGTCAATTGCCGATGCCGCTGCGGAGATGCCAGGCTGGCAGTATTCACGCTGCCCACATACGTCGTTGGCACCCGCTGTATACCACAAGGTTTCTCCTGTTCTGATATCCACGGCAAACATACCGGGCCGAGCCACTCCCGGCCAGCGCGGACCCCCGTCAAAATCTGACATGGGAACATACAGAGTGTCACCATCGACAGCCATACCAAAGTGAACCCCGCCCTGTATCCCGCCGCGGCCGAGTTTGCTGCGCCACAAAATCTGGCCCTTATTGTCAGGGTCCAGACCGAAGACTTCCCCGGATTTCTGCCCTGCCAAAACAATGTCCTTGCCATCGGAAGTAGTCGTCAGGATCGTCGCCGCGCCAAAATCGTAGTCGGGTCCGTTTTCCGGCGGGCAGTTAATCTTTTCATCTGTTTCGCAAGCCATATTCCAGGCATCCCCGGGTGTCATCTGCTGACGCCAGACAATACTTCCGTCCTTGAGGCTCAGTGCCAGAATGGCGTCGCTGCTATCGTTGGCAGGTGACGAATAATTCTCGCCGGTGCCGACATACATCACCTGCCTGGCAGGGTCCATTGCCGGTGAGTTCCATATCGGCGCGCCCGAGGGCGCAATGCGATCGGTACCCACAGCATTTTTACCGACAACGCGCGGGGCTTCGTCGATAGTGTATCCAACCCAGAGCGGTTCACCACTGCTAGTGTCGTAGACAGTCACTCCGCCACGAAACGTGCAACAGGCATATGTCGGATCGGCCGCAGCGGTGACCTCTAATGCCGACATGGGAACGTACAGCCGATCCTCGTAAAGTACCGGTGCAGCAGTCAGGGTCAGACTGGGGTGCTCGTCCGGACGATCGCGCCACACGAGCTTGCCTGTAACCGCATCAAGGGCATAGACATTGCCCACCAGATCCCCAAAATAGAGCCGTGGATTGCCTTTTTCACCGGCTTTCCAGGGTGCCAATACAATGCCGGTACGAACTTCGGCAACGGTGGAAAACTGCCAGCGGATACACCCGGTTTTTTCCTCCAGTGCATAGACTGTGCCGTTCTGGCTGCCGACATACAGCGCGCCACCGCCTATCGCCGGTTGCGACCGCGCGCGAATAGCATCGGGAAATGCGAAAGCCCACTTCAGTTCCAGCTCCGGGAGATCTGCGGCGTCCAGGCCAGCCGTGTCCTTCGCAAAGTGCCGTTGATTGTCGTGGCTTACGCCCCAACCCTGGGAATGTGGCGGCTTATCGAAATCAAATGCGGCCAGCTTGGCAGAACATGCGGGCGCAGGCGGCAATGCGTCGGTAGCCCCCAGTTGCTGGCCAGTCAGGTGTTCCGCCACGGCCTGGCGCTGTTCGGCAGACAGGGCAGCGGCCTGCTCCTGCATAATGCCATGCTCCATCGCCCGGAGTACCGAACTGGCAGACATGATTTGCAGCAGGCTCAGCGGTGGTGCCTTGGCCACTTTGCCACCATGACAGATGGCGCAGTGCGTCTGATAGAGCGCAGCGCCATCGGGTTTCTCTGTTGTCTCCGCATGCGCTACACCAATCACCAGCAATGCCACCAACATGGACATTCTTATCGCAAGATTTCGCACCGTCATACTGCCTCCACTTGATAGCCTACTCGTGGGAAGTGCACTACCACCTCACCCACCAATTTATCCTCTCTTCGAATTGCCACTTGGCCGTGGGTCAGACGCAATAAAGTGCCCTGCACCGGCACTGCGCCATAGTCTTGTGGCGTAACCACTACGCTGGCATTTTCCGCCAGGGACGGCCAGGCATCTGCGCTGATCAGGGGTTCGACCTCTGACCGGCTGACGCGGGCGATCGCCAACGCGTCATCCGCGGCCAGGGCAAGTTTACTACCGTGGCCAATTCCCTGCATGCGCTGCTCCCAGTCTGTCAGAGCGGGCAGTGCCCGCACCAATTCCGGTGTCCTGGCGATATTCGCTCGCCCCATCCACACAGGGAAATAGGCCAGAATATCCACCCAGCCTGGCACAGTGCCCAGCACAAATGACCTGCCATCGTCCAGCAGTCCCTCTACCAGCTGAAGGTGCGCGCGAAACTGTGAATACAGGTGCGGCAGTTGCTGCTGCAGTGTCGCAAAATTAAGGAAGTTAAAGAATTCGCGGCGATCCTGCAGAATATCTTCCGGCAGGGCGTCGTTAGTACCCATGGACAGTCCCGCGCCGGGCTGAAAAAACGCATTATCACTCCACTGGCTGACGGCCATGGTCAGTGCCTCGCTGTGCTCCGGGAACAGGGTTGGCAGCGGAAACCTGCGCTCCAGTTCGCTGGCAATACATTGCGTGTCGCAATAGATATCCGCCCCGATCTGTAACACCGGCGTCTTCCGGTAACCGCCGGTAAGCGCGGTGAGAGCAGGTTTCGGCATGACCATGGGAATCTCTACCGAGCGCCACTCTAGCCCTTTCAAGCCAAACGCCAAACGCCAAACGAACTTTCTCGGCGAAAGGTGAACTATCAAAATGATGCAGTATGATGTCGGCCATTAATACCTCTCTAAAAGCCGTGCAAAAAAAAGGTCGACAAACGCCGACCCCAAGAGGACCAAAAAAAAGGATCCAGAACTATCGGGCTAGTCCCCGAAGTTCATGCCCACTTCCATACCGAATATACGCGGCTCCCCGTAGTAGGCGAAAGTCCACAAATCTGCAACGGGCAACTCGCCGACCTTATAGGTTTCGTCGGTCAGGTTTTTGCCGTACACCCGCACAAAGTATTTATCGTCGCTTGCAGTAAAGGTTACGCTGGCATTCAACAAAGTCCGACTATCCGTTACCCCATCGTACTGAGGGGCTACCGTCGAATAGACAAAGATCGCGTCATCTTCGTAGTTGGCATTGAGTACCCAGCGCATATCACCACCGAATAACTCGTGCTCGTAGATGGCATCGATATTCCACAGGTACTCAGGTGCACGATTGACCTCTGCATTACTGAGATCGACATCATCAACACCGTCATAATTGGTATCGGCCAGGAACTTCTTGTACTCGCTATGCAGGTAGCTGGCGTTACCACGCAATGTCAGGTTTTCGGTAACGGCTGCAGTGAACTGTACTTCCAGACCATACACTTCCATATCGGCCGCGTTAAAAAAGCGTGTTTCCTGGAACTCGGCGCCAAACTCATTTTCAAAGGAAGCTACCAGATCCCGCTGTGCATCGCTGTACTCAACATAAAATGCAGCCACGTCCAGACGAAGATTGTTGTCCCACAAATCGGTTTTCAGACCGAGTTCGTAGGAGTCAGCCTTTTCAGGATCAGTGGGCGCTGCTGAGGCGGCTGTAATGGGCGCGCCGGATGTACCGGTCTGATCATTGTACCCGCCACTTTTGAAACCATGCGAGTAGTTAAAATAGGTGAAGGTATCATCACTCACCTCGTAACTGATTGTTGCCCGGTACGTGGGCTCGTCCCAGCTTTCGTTATCTTTGAACACACCTGCGTTGTACTTGTTAAATTTGGCGGCACCCAGTGGCTCGCTGAAATCCTGCCATGTCAGGTCGGGATTAAAGCCGCCTTCGAGCTGCTGGTAAAATACCTGGTTGCGCCCGGTCCAGTCTTTCTTCTCGTTGGTCCAACGCCCGCCAACACCCAGAGACCAGCCATCGCCAAACTCATAGGTGCCGTCGACAAATACAGCCCAATTCTCGGCTTCCTGCTCGTTACACAGCACCTGTGGGTTGTTATTGAAAAAGGTCGGGTCGCCGAAGGCGTCAGACCCTACACCCAGCAGATCGAGAAAGCCCAGCACCTGGTTGACACAAAACGTAGTATCGTCCGTCTGGTAAAATCCACCGGCCACGAAGTTCATCGGGCCGCTGAAATTAGTGGCAACTCGCAACTCCTGCTGAAAGGTCTCGCGGTGATCCTGACGGTTCGCATCAAACAGGGAATTCGGGCCGACTTCACCGGTATAGGTATTGGGGAGTTCGCTGTCCTGCTCGCGATAGCCCGTTACCGAACTGATTGTATAGTCATCGATGGTCCAGTCCATATTGAGGTAATAGCCATCAATGTCCACCTGATGGCCATCGGACATATGCAGCAACAAATCATCCCTGTCGGTGACCGCGCCGTTATTCAGTGGATTCCCGCTGTCCTTGCCCAGGCCCAGTGCATTGAACACAAACGGAGCACCTGGCTGGGTTGTGTTAACACTGGGGGGAGAATCGCCTTTATCGCGAATCATCTCGTACTGCGCTAGCGCAGAGAAATTCTCGTTGGGCTGCCACAGCAATTTGAAACGGCTGGAGAACGAGTCATCCCCGCCCACATCATCGCCATTACCCTTGCCTGTTGCGCCTACGTAGGGGCTGGCGGGATCGAAAGGCGTCACCGGCCCGTAGGAAGCGCCGTTTTCATAAAAACCATCTGACTTTATGTAGGCACCGGCACCGCGAAACGCAAGTGTGTCAGTACCGTGGTTAATCGCGTACCGGCCTTCGTAGCGACCGTACTCTTCTACCTTGCCCGCCACTTCCAGGGTCGTTTCATTCAGACGCGGACGCTTGGTCTTGACATTGATAACACCACCCGTGGTGTTCTTGCCAAACAGCGTACCCTGGGGACCGCGCAATACCTCGATCTGTTCGATATCGAACATTTCCATGTTTTGGGTTTGTACCGAAGGCAGTACAAAGTCATCTACGGTAACCCCAACCTGGGCGTCCTGGTAGACAATAATCGATGTTGTACCCACGCCCCGGATAGCAAAGGCTGCAGCCTTGAAGCCCGGTTGCTTACCCGCCACAAAGTTTGGCACCTGGGCGGCAATATCGCCCAAATCCCGCGGCACCAGTTCCTCAATATCACGGCTGGTGATCGCGGTAACGGCAATAGGTGTCGTTTGAATATCAGTCGAGGTGCGCCGCGTGGCGGTAACCATGACTTCTTCCAGTGCCGCGAATACGGGTTGCGACTGCAAGCCGGTGACGGTTGCCGCAACCACGGCAAATGCATTGACCATCGGCTTTAGCTGCCAGCGGGTTTTTGACTGCTGATTTAACACCTTGAATTTCTTCATTTTACGACGCTCCTGCCGATTTATTATACTTATGATGCGCAAACAGACTGCGCTCTCACATCATCTACACCGTTAACCGGTGCTACTTTGAGGACCGTCTTGCGGTACGGTCCACACTCTAATTGCGGCCCCTTTGCAAAGAGCTTAACAATATTGAATATTATTCAAGATTGGCCGTGTTACTTGTTTTTGTCAAGCAATTATTGCCCTTGATAGTTACAGTCTGTGAGTGATCTGCTGCAAGCCTGGGAAAACCGCTCTAGCTGCTGCGCTAAGGCCGATTTTCCGGCGCTCTAATCTTCGGCCAACCTGCGCTCCAGTTCCACGTGAAAATGCCTCAGGCGGGATTCCTGCTCCCCCCACAACTGCCCCTTAAAACCGCGAGATCGCATGCCCTGCTGCACCACCGGAAGCAAAGCTGAATCCTGGCTCAACACCTGCCCCAGTTTGGCGTCTTCATCGATACCGTAGTGTTCCGTGGCCGGCCTCACCTCACCACTGACATCTATGCCCTCGGGTAAGCCCATCCAGCCGGGCGGCCGATAATTCGGGTCTTCCACCGGAAAAATCAATGTCATGGTGTCGTAGTAAAAACGCTCTGGATCAGCTTCGTGGGGAAGAAATCGCATCAGAAATATGGCCTCAGGGTGGCAGCCAATCTGCACGTTGGGAAACACACCTGTGGCCCAGCTATCCGATAATTGCCCATCCTCGAAGCGCGAGTAATCCAGCCTGAGACGGTCAGCACGCTGCCGTTTCGCCTGTTGTATGGCCCTGCGCACATCCCCTGCTGTACCCTGAAATCCACTGGCATCGACACCAGCATCCTGCAGCATAAGCTTTAGCCCCTCATTCACAGTCAACTGATCATGAATGCGGGGGCTGGGCTGCCCCAGCGGCACAATCATCCTGCTGGCTCCGTGCGGATACAGGTCGTACTGTACGTTCAAGTCACCCATGACCCCTCGTGTTTCCGGGTGCACTGCGTGCAGGTGATAGCTTTCATAAAACGCTTCCACACCCACTTTCCAATTTGATCCCCACTCAGTTCGCACATGGCGTACGACTTTCATCTTGTCTATCTGGTACGGCTCAAGATAGCCCGGGGGCAGGCCAAGTGTATCTTGCAGTGGCGCCGGATTCTCCTCCATATTGATAAATACGATACCGGCAAACACCTCACAGGCTACCGGGACCAACCCGGGGCGGTGGGCTATAACCTCAGGCTGAAAAGTCTCTTCATCGGTCACACGCCGCAACTCGCCGCTGTTGGTAAAACTCCAACTGTGGAAAGGGCAGACAAATACCCGCTTGTTGCCTCGCTCCTCCCACACCAACCGGGTACCGCGATGGCTGCAAACATTGTAAAAGGCCTTAACGCCTTCCTCGGTGCGCGTAACAATGATTGACTCATCGCGAATATCAAACAGAAAGAAATCCCCTATCGCGGACAGGTCTGACACCACCCCGGCGATAAGCCAGGTGCGCGTCCACAGACGGTCCCATTCCCGCGCCATGTACTCGCGGCTGAAATATCCTTCTTTGCTATAGCATTCAGCGCCGTTATCAATGGGCGGCTGCTTCGCCTCCAGGGAGTCGGCTGGTGCATCGGGGTTGATTATAGCCACGGGAATGGTTTCAATTTTACTCATGGGTTATCTCCAGACGCTTGGATGACAGGGCGAAACTCGGGGACTGCGATTTCATCAGACCAATCGGTGAATGTCACTTCGACGGGGAGCCCTACGCGCACACTCTCGGCCGCCACACCGATCAGACTGCTCATCATGCGTGGCCCCTCCTGCAGGTCAATGAGTGCAACCACATAGGGTGCCGGGTAGTCCGCCGTGATGCCGCGCCGCACAATGGTATAGCTGGCTACAGAACCCTTGCCGCTGACGGCTTGCCAATGCAGATCGTCGCCGCCACAACTGCTACACATAATGCGTGGATAGAACTGGAAATCACCGCATTCTTGACACTGTTGAAGCAGCAATACCCCCTGGCGACAACTGTCCCAGTAAGGCTGACTCAGCGCTGTCGGTCGCGGCAGTATTCTGGACATTTCAGTTGACCTCTGTGCCGAGTACGAGTGCAGTGTGTGATGACATAATGCCACCCTGAGCATGCACCAGGGCGCTCCTGGCATTCGCCACCTGACGCTCCCCTGCAGCCTGACGCAATTGCCACACGGTTTCGGTTAGCGCAAACATGGAGCCGGGATTCCCCGGGTGGCAGTGGGATAACAGTCCGCCGTGTGTGTTTACCGGCAGATCACCGCCCGGCATGGTCGCACCCGACTCAACGAAGGCGCCACCCTCACCCTTGGCGCAAAAACCGAGATCTTCCAGCTCTATAAGCACCGTTGGCGTAAAACAGTCATACAATTGCGCAAAGTCCATATCCTGCGGCCCCAGGCCGGCCATGCGGTAGGCGCGCTCGCCTGCCTCCCGTGCAGCAGAGGTGGTCAGGCTTCGCGCCTGGCTTATATGTTCATGGCTGTGACCTTCGCCCGCGCCGAGCAGGTAGATCGGCGGCGCGCCCATATCCCGGGCACGCTCAGCTGACGTCAACACTATGGCGGAGCCGCCGTCTGACACCAGCGAACAATCCAGCAAGTGCAGCGGATCGGCGATCATTCGCGATGCCAGCACATCGGCCACGGTAATCGGTTCTCGCATTTGCGCTGTGGGGTTGCGCGATGCGTGGGCCCTGCCCGATACAGCAATCTGCGCGAACTGCTCTGCAGTGGTCCCGTATTCAGACATGTGTGCCTGTGCGATCAGCGCGTAATAGGCTGGCACCGTGGGGCCATAGGGCTGCTCAAATTCGGGGTGGCCGGTCGATGACTGCACCAGTAATGCCTGATCCCGTGAGAGACCACTGCGAAGACTGTCGCCCATGCTCACCACTATCACATCCGCCATACCGGTCGCGATAGCAGATGCAGCGTGATGGATTATAGAAAAGGTTGTGCCGCCCCCCGCACCAACCGCCATACAATAACGCGGGAAAATCTGCAGATACTCCGCCACCGCTTCCGCGTGGTAAAGCATGGGCTGAGCCATGGCGTTGCAGGTGATCAGCCCGTCTACCTGGGACAGTTCAAGCCCCGCATCGGCGACCGCTCCGAGGGCGGCCTCCACGCACAACTCCATCGGCGTCCTGTTTGCCACCACGCCAACCTCGGTATCGAATACACCGACGATAGCGACCTTGCCGCGTAAATTTTGGGTCGATACCATTCAATAAATCTCCACGCCAGTGTCCCTAGGCCCAGGGCTGGTGCAAGCGTGCAAGGGCAACTCCCGGAGCCACAATTTCCCCCGCCTCATTCTTGATAAAGACCTCTATATCCACCTCACCGACATCAGGCCTGACGGCAAGTACCCTGCCACCAGAGTACAAAGTCTCACCGACATAGGTGGCGATACGATTCGAATACTCAATAGATACCAGGCGCCCTTCGTCACCGAGCCACTCCTCGACACACTGGTTGAGCCAATCACCCAACAGCGGGCCCGCTATCACCAGCCCGGGGTAACCCTCCACCTCCCTGGCGTAGGGCTCGTCGAAGTGTATGCGATGGCCATTCCACAGCACCGCGTTGTAGAGCATTGACTGCACGTTATCCGGCTTGAATGCCCGCTGCGGCAAGGCATCGTCCGGGCGGAGGTTTTTCAATCGCTGCGCATTCTCGGCTTTATTCACCGCAGTATCCTCGTGGTCTTCTCCCGGATGACCAGTTCACCTTCGTCATTGACAATATCCATCACCACTTCATAGAAAATCAGCGGCCCTGACCGACCATTCTTCTGGTATATATCAGTCAACTTGCGCGTGGCCGTAAGCCAGTCCCCCGGGAAAATATCGCGGTGGTACTCAATCTTAAGCCCACCCGCCATCGCCTTCTCCAGTGGAAATTTCGGTAGCAGGCTGTCAATGGAGACGCCATCAGGGGAGAGCTGATCCAACTCCACGACATCCCAAAACAGGGGCACATGGAACATGGGGGGCGCCTGGTCGCCATCCAGATACTTGCGCTGCCGATTGCCGGTGGCCACCGCGTATTTGCGAATATCACGACGGGTCACCACCTCGCGTTGTGGCGCGCTGCTGCGGCCTATAGTCGACAGTAATTCCTCGCTCAATAAGCTGCTCATACGCTGCCTTCCTTCGATTTCCAGTAGGGGTCGCGCAAAGACCGTTTGAGAATTTTGCCCGTGGGGGCCTTCGGTAAACTGTCGACAAAATCCACTGAGCGAGGCTTCTGATAAGAAGCCAGGTGTTGGGCGGCGGCGGCAATGATCTCTGCTTCGGTGGCAGCAGCTCCGGGCTTCAACACCACCACGGCCTTAACGGCCTCCCCCCATTCCTCATCAGGCACTCCGAACACGGCGGCTTCCAGCACTGCAGGATGCTGATGAATAGCCGCCTCTACCTGAGTGCTGTAAATGTTTTCTCCACCGGAGATGATCATATCCCTGGCCCGGTCGACGATGAATATGTAGCCTTCTTCATCCCAGACGGCGATATCGCCAGTCCACATCCAGCCCTCACGCAGCGTCTGCGCAGTGAGATCGGGACGGCGCCAGTACCCCACCATATTGGCATCAGACTGCACCAGAATTTCACCCGGTGTTTTGCTGTCCCTGGGAACCGTATTACCTTCGGCATCAACCAGTTTGACCGAAGTGACAAAGCCCTCCCTGCCACAGGAGGCAAGCCGCTCAGGGTGTTCACCCCGCATCGCGGCGAGATGATCTTCCTGCGACAGGAAGGTCATTGTCATACCCTCGGTCTGGCCATAGCCCTGGATCAGCGTGCAAGGGAAAGCAGCCAGTGCCGCAGCCACCACCTTGTGGGGCATTGGCCCTCCGCCATACTGGATATTGCGCAGGCTGCTGAGATCAAAACTGTCAAAGTCCTCCACCGCCATCATCCAGTTGAGCATGGTGGTAATCCCCAGAAACGCGGAAACCCGCTCACGCTGGATCACGTCCAGTGCCAGCCTGGCTTCAAAGTTTATGAGCACCAGAGGGCAGCCATGGGCCTGGTAATTCATTGCCAGCGCTATGGGTATATGGAACATCTGCCCTGTCAGCATATAGACATCACTGGGCACGATGCGCTCGGCTACCGTCTGGTTCAGCATCCCCGTATAAAGCGATTGGTGCGTGTGAAGAGCTCCCTTCGATTCCCCCGTGGTACCGCCCGTATAAAGGATCAGTACAGGGTCATCATTTCCCACATCACCGGATGCAGCAGGTTCTGCCGTATCGCTTGAAGTCAGCAACGCCTCGTACCGGCCATTACTTTTTTCGCCAAATCCCAGCCAGTGCGGAACATCGAGATCCGGTGCCAGTACCGCCTCCAACTCGGCGTACTCACTCGCCAGGACCACCACTCCGGGTTCCCCGTCACGCAAAATGCGGGTCATTTCCGCCTGCCCCAGCCGCCAGTTGATGGGCTGCACGATCAGGCCACAAAGCGCACAGGCGTAATAGACTTCCATGTACTCGATGCAATTTTTTGCAATGACCGCCACGCGGTCACCTTTTACCAGACCCAGCTTGTTGAGAAAGGCGTTTCCAAGCCGACACACTCGCTCGTCAAGCTCGGCAAACGTGATGCGTCGATCGTTCGGGATATCAATCAACGCCACCCGCTGCGGGGTGAGGCGCGCGTGCTTTGCCGGAATTCTGCCGATATTCACCAGCGCCCCTTAATAGGCCGAGTCGAGTTCAACATGACGCTTCAGGATGCGCCACGTTCCACCCTCTTCCACCAGCTCATCATGATAGATGCCCGTAGCCAGCATTGCGGCCTTGCCATCGGCAGTGGTGACCAATGTGAGATTGGAAATTGCAGTGGGATTCTCTCCGGATTCATCAAAAAAAATGTTGGAAACCACATGCCGCCGGACATCCAACTGTTGTGCCATCGAATTGCGCATCAATTCAAGAATCGCCGCGCGGCCCTCGAATGGACCGATCAGCTCGCCCCCGGCAATACGCAGGCTCATGGTGGCCGCGGCCGCAAAGCCGTCTTCAAGCGCGGCCATATCGCGTTCGTCATAGGCATAGGCGGCGCGACTGAGTAGCTCATGAATTACCAACTTCTGTTCAACAGACAAACTCATACCGTCACCTCCATACCTAGCACATCCAAAGTTCCGCGCCACGCCAGAGAGCCACCGTCTATGGTCCAGACTGCGCCATTCACAAATTGCGATTCCGGGCTGGCGAGAAAACACACCAGCTCGGCAACATCTACTGGTTGGCCCATACGTGGCACCAGGTGGGTCATCGTCATCGTATTGAGCATCGCCTGTGGATCGGGCGCTGCCGCCAGAAACGTGTCTACTATCTGGGTGTGTATGGAGCCGGGGCAATAACAATTCACACGGATTCCGTCCGGGGCGAGATCGACTGCAAGCATCTTGGTGAGCTGCATCACAGCGCCCTTACTGGCACCATAAGCCTGGCACTGAGGATAACCGGACAGGGAGCTGGTTGAGCCGGCATTAATAATCGAAGCCTGCTCGCTCTTGCGCAAATGGGGAAGCGCATACTTTGCACAAAGCCACGCACCCGTAACATTCACCCCCATCACCTTTTCAAAGGTTTCTCTACTCATGGATTCCAGTGAGAGTTCGGAGCTGAGCATACTTTCGTGAATGCCCGCATTGTTGTGGAGGATGTCGATACCGCCAAACTCATTGACCGCGGTTTTCATAAGGTTCGCCACCTGGGTTTCATCGGTGACATCGCAGTGGCAGTAAACCGCCTCCCCACCGGCGTCGAGGATTTCTTCTACCACAAGATTTCCCTGCTTATCATTCAGGTCTGATACGACGACACGGGCACCACGACTGGCGGCCAGCCTCGCGGTACCAGCACCGATCCCCTCTGCTGACCCGGTAATGACAAAACGTAAACCTGCTACACCCAATGTCTGACTCCTTTTATGGTCTTATCCCCTGATAGTAGATATAATTTGAATATTATTCAAGAATTATATTGGGGCGCAACACAGCATTTGTGGCATAGTCTGCGAATCCCCCTCAAGACAAGGTGCGCGGCCTCAATGAAGAAAGCCGAATCAAAAAAAGCCACGGCCTCCTCGCCAAAAAAACAGGATTCTCGCGGCAAGCAGCGCCGCAAACTCATATACCGCTCACTCCATGACTGCATTCTTAAAAAAGGTTATGTAAAGACCACGCTGGCAGACATTGCAGAGGGCGCCGGCATGTCGGCCAGTCATCTGCTGTATTATTTCAAGGGCAAGGAAGCCATTCTCGAACAATACTTCGAGCGCGTATCCGAGCAATTTATTGAACGCATAGCCAGCTTTCGCGAGCAACCGCCGCGAGAGCAAATTCAATCATTGGCAGATTTCTGGTTCAAAAGCGAAGCGAGCACCCGGCAGGAAATCGGGTTCATGCTGGAGTGTTTTGGCGCCGCTGTGAATGACAAGGTTTTACAAAAAACCAAAGCCCAGTTTGACCGTCGCTGTAAACATTATCTTACCGAGCTGGTCAGCCAGAGCCGCTCTCTTCCCATGGGCAGTGCCACCGATACCGCCGAAGTTTCCTACGCAGTGATGATAGGCCTGCGCTCAGCGGTCTATTTCGATGACGAAGTCGAACTGGATGATGCACACCGGCTCTTCGTCGGTAGCATGCATGCCATGTGTGGGATGGCCTAGTGTCACGCGTCGCTGCAGTTATCTAAGCCTGGGCAGCACTTTTTCGGCGATGTATCGCAGGCGGCGATTGCCGGACTCAACACTTTCTCCGGGAAACTGGGCCCAGAAATGTATGTCTGCAATGGCGGGATAATCGCGCAAAAGCTTCTGCAATTCCTGCACGGCCGTGTCCGCATCCCATAACTGATAGAGCCCGTTCTCTATAGCAGCTGCCGCATCATCAAACAGCGGTGTTTGTCCCGGCGGCCCAAATGCACCCCATTTGATATATTCATTGGCCTGGTAAAGAATATGCTCGCCAATACGGGCTGCCTCGCCCTCAGGGTCCTCGGCTATAATGGCCCAGCAACCCATAATCACCTTGCCCTCTTCAGGTTTCTTGCCACATTGTTCCAAAGATTCGCTGTAGATATCTAGACCCAGTCCGCCGGTGCAAAGAAAGCCATCTGCCACTCGCGCGGCCCGTTCTATGGCCGGCACCGCCATACCACCGAGGAGAATCGCCGGTGCATGTTCTGGCGTGGGCGTAACGCACAGATCACCCACCTCAAACCGCTTGCCTGAAAAATTAACTGGCTTACCAGACCAACTGCGCCTGAGAATCTCTATGCCCTCTTCAATCAGACTGGGCCTGTGAGTCAACTTTCTACCGAACTGGTCAAACTCCATTTGCCGGTAACCAATGCCCACACCGAGGTCGAAACGCCCCCCGGTCACCAGTGACAGGGTAGCGGCGTCCTCTGCCACTCGCACAGGATCATGCAAGGGCAGCAGCATCAAATTGGTTCCCAGACGCATTGACCGGGTACGGGCGCCGATGGCACTGGCCAGCAGCAGGGGCGACGGTGTATAGCCATCGTCGCAGAAATGGTGCTCGGTCAGCCAGCAGGAATCGAAACCCAACTGCTCTGCGTCAGCTATCTGCTGCAGCCGCTCTGCATAGAAAGTCTCAAAGGGCACACGCCATTGTTGGGGGTTGCGGAAGTCGTACCACAGGCCATAATTTACTTTCGATGTCATTTCAGTTTGTCCGCTTGTGTCTAAAGGCAGCTTCGAAGAAAACCAATGAGTTCAGAGTTGTAACGTTCGGTCTCATCAATGAAAGGAGCGTGACCCGCGTTCTCGAACTCGACAATGCTGGCTTCTGAGTTGTACTCAATCACGGATCGGCACACCTGGGGGTCCACTACCTGGTCCTGACCGCCCACGATGCTGAGGATAGGTATTTGCAACCCGGCCAGAGTGGCGCGCTGATCCAACGGGCCGAGCTCTGCCAGCGACTTCGCAGCTTGCGGTGAGGCTTTCAGGAACATCGCCAGCATCCAGCGTATGACATCCTCACTCACCTCGGTGGCGCACACACCTTGCGACAGCGCGGCAAGAAAATTCACCCGATCGGCGGACATGGCGGCCAGAGTTTCCGCTAAAGCCTGCTCGGTACCACCATGGGGAAAATCACTTTTCTGTAAATAGACAGGGGAGGCAGCACAGGTCAGAAACAGACCTGCGCAGCGCTGAGCAAGTGCACTGGCGGCCTCGACGGCGACTGCCCCACCCAGGGACCAGCCATTGAGTACTACACGCTCCAGCTTCAGGTGTGTAACCAGGGCCACCGCGTCGGCGGCAATCGCCTTAATGCCCAGGTCAGCGAAATCCTTATCGGATTCGCCACAACCGCGGTGATCAAGTGCCACAACGCGAAAGCCCCCTGCGATCAATGCATCCAGGGAGTAGTCCCAGGCCCGCAGGCTCATCCCCCAGCCGTGTATTAGCAGGATTGCACTGTCGCCGCTGCCATAGTCCTCGTAATACACCCTGTGACCATTTTCTCTTTCCAGGTATGCCATAGCGCTAACTCCTACTTGCTTAACAGTTTGATAATGTTGGAATCGTAATCGCTGAACAGGGCATCGAGATCCAGCGCCTCTGCTTTCACAAGCCACTGATAAACTGTACCGAAAATAAATGCACAGTACTGCACGGCAAACTGGTCGGGGCTGATCCGGGGATCTATTTCACCACCGGCTATACCCTGCCTTATCCACTTGGCGGCATCTTTGCGGTACACATCATGGTGGCCGGAAAGGCGGCTGAGAATCACAGAGTTATGGCCCAGAGATTCGTACCAGAGCATATACATTGCCCGCATATAGCCGGATTCCAGCTTTAAAAAATCTCTCAGCGCTTTTGCAGCGGCCCGCACCGCGGCGATGCCGGACTGATCTTCCACGTAGGCTTGAATATGTTCTTTCCAGCGCCCGTCAAAACGCGTGAAAAGCTCGTCGAGAAATACTTCCTTGGACCCGAATCGGTAATTGGCCAGACCGCGGCTGTATCCCGCGAGCTCGCCTATTTCCTTGAGAGTTGTTTTTTGCGTGCCGTGTTCATTGATCAGGGTAATGGCCGCTTCGAACATTCGCTGATCAGACAGGGCGGTTCGTTCCGCCTGCGTCATTCGCTTGCTGGTTTTCTTTACGGGGGTTTTTGCCGGTTTTGCTGCTGTTTTTTTTACCGGTTTAGTCGCCATAACCTATTCCTAGTTCGTGTTCCCGATTCCATTGGGACGTGCTAATCACCGGGTAGACTCCACAGGAAGCTCCCCTCGTTCCTGCGCCAGACGCAAGCACTTCTTGTCGATTTTTCCGACACTTGTCTTGGCAATTTCGTCAACAAATGCCCAGGACTCAGGGATCCAGAATTTCGCCACCCGCTCTCGCAGAAATGCCTGCAAGTCTCCGGTGGTCAAGCTGGCATCCTGGCGAACGACAATCGCCAGCGGTCGTTCCTGCCAGCGTTCATCCGGAACAGCAATCACGCCCACTTCCATAACCTGCGGATGCGCCAGCAAGGCATTCTCGAGATCCACCGAGGAAATCCATTCGCCGCCGGATTTAATCACATCTTTGGTGCGATCAGTTAACTGTACAAAATGACGCCCATCTATATGCCCGACATCCCCGGTTCTAAGCCATCCATCAGCGGTAAAGGCGTCCGCTGACTCGTCCCCGTAATAACTGCCGGTAATCCACGGCCCCTTGAGCTGTAATTCTCCCACTGTCTCGCCATCGTGGGGTAACGGTTCGCCGTTATCGCCCACCACGCGCACTTGCACGCCGGGCACAGGCCGCCCGCTTTTGGCACGCCAGGGGGTTTCTCCCTCGGGCCCGGGTGTTCTTGGTGGATGTGACAAGGCGCACAGCGGGCTGGTTTCAGTCATACCCCAACCCTGCAACACGGGAACGCCCCACTGACTTCGGGCACTCTCTATCATCACCGGGGGCACCGAGGAACCACCACAAACCAACATCCGGAATGAGCTCATGTCCAGACCGGATTCCTCACCGGCGCGCAACAGATCTCCAAGAATAGTGGGTACCATGGCTGTTATTGTGGGTGCCTCAGACTTGATCATTTTCACCAGGCCGGCCAACTGCACATGTGGGCCCGGCATCACAAAATCACTGCCACTCATCCAGCCGCTATAGGGCAATCCCCAGGCGTTGGCGTGAAACATCGAGGGCAATAAAAGAATCCGGTCGCGCTCACAGACGCCAAACGTGTCGGTGGCCCGGGAAGCCAGAGAATGCACAAAGGTCGTGCGATGACTGTATACCACACCCTTGGGGTTACCCGTGGTGCCGCTGGTATAGCAGATGGCAGCCGCGGAGGTCTCTTCAAGTTCGGGCCAATCGAATGTCCCCGAGTGGCTCGCCAGTAATTCTTCATAGTTCAGGCAATGAATACCCGGGAGAGCGTCGGCGGCACCCACCAGCAGAATGTGTTCGACGGACTCCAGCAGGGGCACCACAGGTGCAAACACATCGCGCAGGCTGCTATCGAGAACAATCACCTTGTCTGCCGCATGATTGATAACGTAGGCAATCTGCTCGGCGGCAAGCCGTATATTGATGGTATGCATGACCGCGCCCATAGAGGGTATGGCGAGATAGGCCTGCATGTGCGCGAGGTTATTCCAGCTGAAGGTACCCACCCGGTCGCCCATGGCAACACCCAGGGAGTCAAGAGCCGCCGCCAGGCGTACCGCGCCATCGGCGATTTCCCGGTAGGACGTGTGGGACACGCGGTCGCCATCAAAAACACCGATCCGGCTGTCCGGAAACACGTTCGCACCGTGCTCCAGAATGACTTGCACCGTCATGGGGGAGTGCATCATCGTGGACAGCATCTACCAGGCGCCTGCTTTTGCCATGCGCGCCTCTTCAAGCAGGGCAGGCACATCATATTTCAGACCTTTCGCGTACGGTGTATCCACCGTCCCGGCAACATACAATTCGTAAGCGCCCTCCACGATGGCCGCCAGTCGCCAGAAGGCATAGCACATATAGTAATCCAGGTTGTCTACGGGAATACCGCTTGCATTCGACCAGCGCGCAGCCAGCTCGCGACGGCTCGCCACGCCCTGGCGCCGGGTAACCCCCTGGACATGCGCAAAACCCGGCGGATCAACAGCCCTGGGGCCCCAGAACATCAGGAACAGGCCCAGGTCTGTCAGCGGGTCGCCAATGGTTGCCATTTCCCAGTCGATGACCGCCAACAACTCGGGGCGCGCGGCACGACAAAGCGTGTTATCCAAATGGTAGTCACCGTGCACGATACCCACCGGGGCGGACTCGGGCACATTGTCGAGCAACCACTGACCGAGGGCGGCGACTTGCGGAAGCTCCCTGACCCCGCCCTTTGAACGCAGCTTCATCCAGCGCTCTATCTGGCGCTGCAAAAAGTTTTCCGGGTTGCCAAAGTCCGCCAGCTCAAGTTTCTGCCAGGGCGCGATGGCTATCGCTGCCAGCGCATCGACAAGCTGCCCTCCCAGTGCGTTGACAGAGGATACCCCATCGTAGGCATCGGGCAACTGCGCCGTTATCGACAGACCGTCTATATATTCGATTAATGCGAAAGGGCGCCCTATCACCTCGCTCTCGCCACACCAGCCCAATACTTCCGGTACCGGAGCGTGCCCTTGCAGCGCGGCCATAATGCGCGCCTCGCGCTCTACCCCGCGATGTGCAGAGGGAGAGATGGTGTCAGCCGGCGGTGTTCGCAAGACCAATTTGCCCTGGTCGGTCTCAACCAGCAACGTGACATTGGAGTTTCCGCCGCTGAGTTCGCGCACAACGCTCGCGCCATCACGGCCCAGGTGTTTGCTGATCCAGGGTGCCAGCAGTGGGTAAGTGTCACTCACAGGATTAACCCAACACGCCGAAACTGCTCATCAGCCCGCCATCGGCAGGCACGAACGCGCCTGTCATGTAACGGGCTCTGGCGGTCCACTCCACGACTTCCGCTATCTCATCGGGCTCGCCAAATCTGCCCAGCGGTATTTTCTTGCGCATGGACTCCAGTGCCTTTTCTGATAAGGCGCCGGTCATTTCGGTCAGTACCAGCCCCGGGATCACAAGGTTCACAGATATGCCCCGCGGCGCGAGCTCAATGGCCAGCGCACGGGTGAGACCGGCTATTCCCGCCTTGGAGGCGGCATAGGCCGCATCACCTGGAAAACCCCTGAAACCCACCACCGCGCCTACATTCACAATAGCGCCACCGGTTGTGAGCTGCTCGGAAGTCGCAGTGATAACATTGAGTGCACCTGTCAGGTTGGTGTCGATAACCGTTTGCCAGTCCTCCTGACTCAGGCGCTGGAGTTTGCCTCCGCGGTGCGCCCCGGCATTGTTGACAACCACATCGATACGACCCCACCGTGACACTATTTGGGAGACGGCCTGATCGATCTGGTCGCGACAGGTGATATCCGCTCGACAGGCCATGCATGACTCACCCAGGCGAGATGCGATATCCTCTATCTCAGCGCCCCGCGCAAGTATGGCCACACGGTCTCCGGCGGCCAGCACGCGTTCAGCAACTGCGAGGCCAATGCCACGCGAAGCGCCTGTTACCAACCATATTTTATCGCTATTCATATCGTTCGGGGCATCACTTTTTATTTGCTTGTTTGTGTCTAGTAAGTTTAAACTACGAAATCGTGAAGTCAACCTGAAAAGAAAATGATCCAACCGATGCCAGCCCGCTGGCGGCACTCATACACGCAATAGCAGTATAAAAAAGAGGACTACCGAGTGAGCTGGAGTTTTGAAACAGACAGTGAGTTCCAGGCGCAACTGGACTGGATAGAGACATTTACCCGCGACGAGATTGAGCCACTGGACCTCGTGTTCAGAGGCCCTGGCGATCCCTGGGACCCGAATTCACCCGCCGCTGCCGCGATGGCACCCCTGCGGCAGATAGTTAAAGATAAGGGATTGTGGGCTTGTCATCTGGGCCCCGAGTTGGGTGGTGGCGGCTATGGCCAGGTCAAATTGGGCCTGATGAACGAAATTCTGGGCCGCAGCCGATTCGGCCCCAGCGTGTTTGGCTGTCAGGCTCCCGACTCGGGCAATGCCGAAATCCTTGCCCATTTCGGCACGCCCATGCAGAAAGAAAAGTTTCTGCAGCCCCTGCTCAACGGCGAAATAGCGTCCTGCTATTCCATGACCGAGCCACAGGCCGGTGCCGACCCCGCAGAATTTACCTGCACCGCTACCCGCGACGGTGACGAGTGGGTGATCAATGGCGAGAAGTGGTTTGCCTCGCACGCACGCTTTTCCGAATTTCTGCTGGTAATGGTGGTAACCAACTCCGATGTTCCCATACACGAGGGCGCATCAATCATACTCGTGGAAAAAGACCGGGCGGGTATGGAGATTCTGCGCAATTCAGCGGTGGGGCCCTACGTAGAGCAGGGTGATGGCGTGCACGGCTACCTGCGGTTTACCAATTGCCGCGTACCCGCTGAGAACCTGCTGGGAGAAGAGGGCAAGGGTTTCCTGGTTGCCCAGACACGGTTGGGCGGCGGGCGCGTGCACCACGCCATGCGTAGCGTGGGTGTATTGAAAAAAGCCATGGATATGATGTGTGAGCGTGTCCTGAGCCGCACAACCAAAGGCGAAGCGCTGGCCAACAAGCAATTAACCCAGGAAAAAATAGCCGACAGCTACACGCAAATTTTGCAGTATCGCCTGCATGTGTTGTACACCGCCTGGCTGATTGACAAGCACAAGGAGTACAACCGGGAAGTTCGCAAGGAGATCGCGGCTATCAAGGCGGCCACACCCAAGGTGCTGCAGGAAGTTATCTACCGCGCCATGCATTTGCACGGCAGCCTCGGTATGTCAGACGAAGTTCCGCTGATGAATATGTGGGCCAACATCCCGGAACTGGGTGTAGTAGACGGCCCCTCGGAAGTACACAAGATTACTGTGGCTCGCACAGTACTGCGCGAGTATGAAGCCGCACCGGGCTTGTTCCCCACCTATCACACGCCAACACAGCGTGAGGCGGCAATGAAAAAATACGGGCATTATCTGAAATAAATAAAGTACTGCGGCCGCGGGCCGCAACTCCTCTAGGGGAAAATAATACAGAAATCGGCATAATTTGACGGAAGCTTACAGAAACATAAGACGAGGCTAACTAAGATGAACTCTTTGCAAGAACAAAACCAGGGCGGGAGTGCTGCAAGCCAGGCCAAGCCTGACTACGATGTCATTTCCGTCGGTGCGGGCTTCGCCGGGCTGGGTCTGATTCACTATATGCGTGAAGCAGGTATGTCTATTCGGGTATTCGATCGGGCGTCCGATATAGGCGGTACCTGGACCTGGAACCGCTATCCCGGGGCGGCCACCGATAGCGAGGGCTACTACTACTGCCTGGCGTTTTCAAAAGAGATACTACAGGAATGGTCCTGGACCAAGCGCTACCCCGGCTGGGAAGAAACACATCGATATATGCACTTCGTGGCTGACAAGTGCGATATGTGGCCCCACATCCAGCTAAATACTGAGATTGCCAGCGCTGAATTCCAGGAGGACAGCGGTCACTGGCTGGTGCGGACCGGCAGCGGTGAGGAATTCACCTGCAAGTACTTCATCAGCGGTATGGGCATGATCTCCGAGCCCTATATACCCAACATAAAAGGCAAGGATAGCTTCAAGGGCCCCTGCTTCCATTCCGCACGCTGGCCCCAGGAAGGTCTGGATTACGCTGGCAAACGAGTTGCCATCATCGGCTGTGGCGCCACCACAGTCCAGATGCTGCCCATCGTGGCCCAGACCGCTGAGAGCGTCACCGTGTTCCAGCGCACACCGAACTTCGTAATGCCGGCGGTGCAGAAGCCCATGACCCCGGAATGGGAAAAGGAAATAAAAGACAACTACGAGGCTATTATTGAAAAGTGCCGCAGCCACGCATTCGGCATGGCCTTTGACAGCCCTGTGGGGCGCAATTTGGCCGACACACACCCCGACGAAGTGCAAAGAGTCTTCGAAGAGCAGTGGCCCAAAGGCAGCTTCCGTTTTGTCTTCGAAACCTTCGACGACTTGCTATCAAACCCGGAGTCCAACCAGGCGGCCGCTGACTTCATCATCAGCAAAATCCGCGAGAGGGTCAATGACCCGGAACTCGCCGAGATGCTTATACCCCGCGGCTATCCATTGTTCGCGAAAAGGCCACCGCTGGATCACGGCTTCTACGAGGCTTTCAACCGCGACAATGTTCACCTGGTTGATATCAAGGACCGGGAACCCATTGTTGAGATCACCGAAACCGGCGTGCGTACTACCGAGAATCTCCACGAGTTCGATATTATCGTGCTGGCCACTGGCTTCAAGGCTTACACGGGCGGAATAGAAACGGTAGAAATTCGTGGCCGCAGCGGCGAGACACTGAAAGAGAAGTGGGAGTCAGAATCGAAGTCCATCATGGGTGTGTGTGTCGCCGACTTCCCCAACTTCTTCGTGATTACCGGGCCGCAGGCGCCCTTTGCCAACCTGCCTACCTCTATAGAGCAGAACATCATTTGGATCACTGACTGTATCAAGAAGATGGAGAGCGAGGGCTATGATGTGTGTACACCCCTGGCCGATGCGGAAGATAAGTGGTCCGCCCACACCGCAGAAATACACGACCAGACACTCATGGCCCAGGGCGACAAGGTAAACTCCTGGATGATGGGCGCCAATATCGAAAACAAGAAACCGCGGATACTGATCTATCACGGTGGTGCTGACGTGTATTACGCAAAATTGCGCGAGTCCGTGAATGCCGGTTTTCCGGAACTGCAATTCGATAAACTGGCGGGGTAGTAGATCGCTGAATCGCAACAGCTAATGGCTGAGCCCAGGCCCGCGTAACCGTGCGGGCCTGGGCTCAGCCATCTCATTTACACCCTTCAAAATTCAACCGGGCGAAAGCCGCTCACGACTTCAGATGCATACCCCGTTGCGGGGCAGTCGGCGTTTTCAGTAACTCACCCCTCCAGGCCAGTTTTTCCGGCCTCACGAATAATGGGCGTATATTCCCCGAAGTTTTGCTCACCCACCGTGGCGCCAACCGTAATACCTGCATCGGTGGTCAAGGTATGCCCGGTGGTATAGCCGGATTCATCGCTAGCCAGCCAGAGTGCGGCATTGGCAACATCGACTGCCAGTCCGGGCCTACCCACCAGCGGCGAGGCCTCGGCAAGTATGGCTTTCGCCCCCTCGATATTAGTGGGATCACCCGTCAGGACACTGGCCACCATGGGTGTCGCCATGCTGGCGGCAGCAATAGCATTAACGCGAATACCGCTGTGGCACAGCTCCGTCGCTACGTTTTTGGTCAAGCCCACAACCGCGTGCTTCGCCGCGGTGTAGGCATGCGGACCCAGCCCACCCTGGACACCTGCCGTACTGGCCATGCTGAGGATGGAGCCGGATTTATTGGGCAACATGACTCTGGCCGCATGCTTTAAGGTATAAAATGTCCCGTGCAGCAGAACATCAATGGTAAAGAGCCACTCGGCTGATGGTGTTGTTGCGATGGGCCCCACTGAGCCGACTATACCGGCGCTGTGAAAAACGATATCGAGCTTACCGTACAGCTCCACCGCGGCATCCATTGCGGCCGCCACCTGGTCTTCCTTGGTAACATCGCAAACCATGAATGAAGCGCTGTCTCCGAATGAACGGGCAAAAGCGGCGCCGGCATCAGCCTGTATATCACAGACCATTACCCGGCAACCCTCCTCAATAAATCGCTGGGTGGCCGCCGCGCCAATACCGCTCGCGCCGCCGGTGATCAGCGCACATTTGTCTTTTAATCTCATAATGTGATCTCGATTTGAAGGGTATCGACCCAGCTGTTTACACTAAGATCTTAGCTGTACTGGATACCGATGGCCTGTCGCTCAGACGGTATAAAACTCGCAGACCGCATCTTCCGGCGCTCGTTTACCCACCGTATGATCAGCGATATCGTCAAACCCCTGAGAGCTTGCCGGTTCGAGCCGAATCCAGTCGGTCATACCGGTGCGCTGCACTATTTTCCATTGACCATCTCTATGCTCAAAGCGGTCCAAATAGCGTCCGCCGACAAAATAGTCCATTTCCGTGTCGTAAGCATTTTCAGCTGCCAACTCATCGCCCCGGGCCCGCATACGATGGTGTGCTGTAAAATACGTCTCGGCCGTTGCAGTAGTATCACCCTCCAACTGAATCAGTGTATTTCCCAGTTGATGATGTGTCCGGGAATACGCGGACAGTAAACCCAAAGCAAATGCGACGAAGTCCCCGGGCGCTTCCCTGGAGGAGGGAATGCCGGGGTCCGAAGACGGTCCTTCATAGAAGTGTGAGTGGCGGGAACCGGGATGGAAAACACTTCTTAACAAGTGTTCATCCATCCGGTCGATAGCGCGGGCATAACGAAAGATGACCTCTGTAATTGCCTGCTTTGCCAGCAGTTCTTCCAGTCGATCATCAGTCATTTGTTGTACCCCCGCTACGCCAAGCGCACCTATTCGCCAAAGTTGTAGACGACCTCGAGCCCGTAGGTACGCGGCGCTCGGGTGGCCGCATATGACCAGGCACCTGCCACGTCATAACCGTGGGTGTAGCCGTCTTCGTCAGTGAGGTTGCGCCCGTAGACGCTCACCGTAAACGCGTCGTATGAGTAATTAACCGATGCGTCTATCAGGTTCTGTGCATCGTTTTTCAGCTCCGGCGAGTTTTCGACGTTGACGAAGTGGTCACCGATATAGTGGTAAGCACCACGGACCCAGGCCTTGCCCTCGCCTATATCCCACTCATAGGTGGCGTCGAGGCTGCCGGTCCAGTCCGGTGCACGACGGAAGTCGAGGTTCGACAGGTCAACCGGACCATTGAGACCCGCATAAGTGAAATCGTCATACGAGGAATCCAGGTAGCCCAGGTTCGCTCGCAGGCTCAAGCCCTCACCAATATAGGCCTGAATATCAATTTCGACACCCTGCAGTGTTGCGCTGGAGGCATTCTCAACCACAGTCTTCTGCCCTGTAGGGTTATCATCCGGCAGTTGCAGTTCTTCCTGCTTATCCTTGTACTCCATGTAAAAGAGGTTCGCGTTGACGCGCAGGCGGTTGTCCAACCACTCGGTCTTCACACCCAGTTCGTAGTTGTCGACTGTTTCCGGGTCGTAAGGCTGGAGGGCATCCGCGAGATTGCCGACACGACCGTTGAAGCCGCCGCTGCGATAACCGCCAGAGTAGGTGGCAAACAGCATTGCATCGTCAGTCAGCTGGTAACGGGCGCCGACTCGTGGGGTAAATTCGCTCCAATCATCATCCGGATGGTTAGGCGCTGTATTTACCGCGCCATACTGATACGCTTTCTTCTTGTCTTCGGTGTAACGGCCACCGAGAGTGAAAGTCAGCTTATCGGTAAACTCGTAGTCCGCCTCGAAGAATGCCGCTTGCGATTCTGTCTTCTGCTTGCCTTCCTGCAGGATATTCAGAATGACATCGAAATCTGCACTGTCCGGCACGTAGCTGCGCAGCTGTATCTCGTACTTGGACTCCCAGAGGTACAAGCCCGCAACCACACTAAACGGGCCGCCATCATCATAGGTCAGACGCAGTTCGTTGCTGTTCTGGTCGTATTGGGCTGGACGATCGGTGCCATACAGCAAGATGGGGGTTCCATCCCAGTTCGACAGAATGGTCTCATCTGACTCCCAGTAGCCAAACAGGTAGTCCAGTTGCAGGGCGTCATTAATTTCCCAGCGCGCCTCAAACTCATAAAATTCGGTATCAAACGTTGCTTTCCCGTCTACAGGTATCAGGTCCGCTCGGGACGAAGCAGTCACCGGATTTTCTCGTGTCGATTGCTCGCCAGCAGGTCTGACATAGTTCTGGGCTATCTTGTAGCGGTCACCGGTGATGGGCTCATCAGCAGAGGGCGAGCAAAAGCCGAAACCGGTGCAGAAGGCGTGACGCTGCTGAGCGGTATTGAGCAGCGGCGGTGTATCCTGCTTGGTTTTCTCTTTCTGGTATGTGGCCTCGAATGCAAGGGTATCGCTCGCATCCCACAGCAGGTTAATGCCATAGGACTCATAGTCATTGCGGCCGGCGTCACCACCCTCGGTGATATTCTTGTAATAGCCTTCCTGCTGGTCACGCTTGGCCAGGCTGATCTTGGCGGCTATGTCATCGGTGATGCCAAAGTTGATAACCGCGTCACCAAAATAGGTGTCATAGTCCTCGACACCAGCGCGAACCTTTAAGCCCAATTCGCCGGTAGGCTGGGTATGGGTAAGGTTAATCAAGCCACCAATGGTATTACGACCGAACAACGTTCCCTGCGGCCCACGCAGCACTTCAACGCCAGACAAGTCTATGCTGCGCAATATGGAGCCCGCATTGGCTCCCAGGAAAATACCGTCGACGACTACACCCACCGCCGGATCGAAGTTCTTTTCAACATCAGCAGCGCCGACGCCGCGGATGAATATAGCGGCCACGCCACCAGGCCCCTGGGCCGTATCATCGATGATCAGGTTAGGTGACATGAAAGCAAGGTCGGACAGATCACGGGCAAAAGTACGATCGATTTCTGTCTCGCTGAGGGCACTGACCGCCAGACCGACGTCCTGCAGGCTCTCTTCACGTTTACGTGCTGTAACCACGATTTCTTCTAAGGCGTTGGATATACCTTCAATAGCGGAAACCGCTGAAGGGAATGAAGTGGCTGCCACCGCCATGGCCAGTGCCAGCTTTGTCTTACTATTAATCATGCGGAACTCCTTTACACATTTATTGTAGGTATTTCCCTGTTTACCAGGGTTAATTTCTTACTACCTGTCGCCGTAGTAACCGGGTAGGTTCCAGCTATCGCCGGTTGAGGGCCCTACCGCCCTTCAATCACCTCAACACGCCAATTTTTACAGTCATGGCTGTGTTCCTTCTCTACCGGGTGTTTCGGCCTCAGCTTGCGGCGGCCTCGGGCCCCGCGAGTTGCGTACCCACGATGGGGTTAAAATAATGAATCTGTACTTTCCGCTGGTGAATCTTCCAGACACCGTCACGGCACTGCAGGGTGTCGCGGTAGGTCGCGCCAACCAGCTGGCAATCGCTATCACCCGCAAGTGTCCCCACGCAATCTACATCACTGATTGACGTGGCACTATCCCTGTCGACAAACTTGATGCTCAAATTGGTGGTGAGATGATGGCTTTCGCTCCAGGCGGGCCACAGCACCTCATGAATAGCCTTATGAATACCGTCGTGTCCGTGAAACGTGCCAAACGGCGGGCCGATATCCCAGACACAATCAGGCCACCAGATCGCCAGGAAACGCGCATAATCTCGCTTGTCAAAGCCGTGGCAGTAGTCAGACACCAGGTCTCTGATTGCAACACGCCCTTCCAGCTCAGCAATCCTGAGCTGCAAATCGTCTATCACTGCCTTGACATCAACCATCTAACGGGCTCCGTACAGTGATTCACCACGGGCTTAGAGGAAACCATCCACTCTAGTGTGCAGCCTGAGGCAAATCTCAGCAATTCCTTTATCTATTTTTGCTTGATTGCGTCAAGCAAGTATATATAAGCGCAAATTCGTGTCAACACTATTTGGCGCTCAATTCGGTCAGTCAGTACTGCCCTGCGACGTAAATCTAGCCACTGGGTTAATCGCGTCGCAACACGCCGGTAAGAGTCAGGATTACCACAGCAGATAGCGCTGCGCCGAAGAGGCCGAACAAACTGTGCAGGGCAAGCCACAGCCAGCGCCACGTCCCTGTGGGTACGAAGCGGCAGAAGGTATCCTGGCCCAGATTGATAACCGGTAGCGCGAAGTCCAGCGCGTACTGAATGGTGTCGAGGCCGGGGCAGCCCAGGGGCACATCCACCGCTCCCAAACCGGCCGGCATATAGTAGGTCGTAGGCTCCGGTGGCTGTTCGAAGGGAAAAAACGGTTGGCCAAAATTGTTCACAGCCAGGGTGTACATCACCGCTCCCATTGCAACAAATAGCAGAAACGAAAAAACGGCCCTGCGAGTGGAATAGCCGTGACTGCTGATCAGCATCAGCAGGCGGGGAAACAGGCGCAGTAAGGGAGAGTCCACCCGGGCTGCCAGGCGCATACTGATCTTTTCTACAGCGATAGCGTCCGCCTCTCGCGACAGCCCACTCTCGCGCAGTACACGGGTCAGCTGTTCATAGGGCTGGGGCCGGTACGTTGAGGCGTCTGGCCGACCATCGATAAACTGTTGCCTCAACCAGACCTTACTCTTTGCAACCAGGTCACCGCTGTCGACATGGCGAATCCTCTCGTATGTCATGCCATCTATATCGAGATATCCGGCAGCAGGCGACCCGGTGCCAACGTGCACAATAAGTGTGTTCATGTGAGCGCCGGCAAACATGAACCACCCCTCTACCGGCTTGAAGGGCTCATCCAGCGTCACCGCAACACCCGGCTCTGGCTTTCTTAGCGCGGTGCCAACGTTGTATAACACCAACGCGTTGGAGACGCGCATTTGTCGCAAGTTGGCCACCACTGGTCCGCCCCTTCCCAGCAGCCCTTTATAATCGGGCCCCGGTGTGAGCCTGGCATTAGACAGGAAAAAACTACCGCCGACTTTCGCAGTCAGAAAGTTCAGCCTGCCACTGGCTTCGAAGGGTATACCTTCTTCATCCATTGTCAGGAACACCGATTCGACCACCAGGTCTTCACAGTGCAAAGCCCTGCCCTTGGGGTTCAGCAGGCGCGCCGACCCACAATCAAGGTCACCGGTGACATGTGCAGCACCCAATGCAACTTCACCATGCACCTCACAGCGATGACCGTGGCCGCACAACAACTCCAGATTGCCGCCGATGACTGCTGAACGGCCGTTGAGTGCCGCCTCATCACAATCCTGCAGGAGTGCACCATGCAGCTCAACACTACTTTCAACACGCGCGCCTTCCAGGCGCACACTGCCCCGGGTTTCAAAGCGTGCCTGGGCGGTAGCTGACATCAACAAGCGCCCGCCGATATGGGCGTGATTGAGATGCACTGCGCAATTACCAACGTCGGCAAGGTCCGCGACGTGGTCCCTGACACCCGAGAAATGTGAACCGGACAAATCAAGATCTGCCCTGGTAGTAAGACTTATGCCAATAAATGCAGGTAACGTACAGTCAACCAAACGCAGCGACAGAAAATCAGCACCGCTGAAGTCAACCGGCGAATCGAAATGGCAGGCCATGAATAACAAGGTCATGCCCGGGCCGTCACCTCTCTGCGGCAAAACGCGGATAGGACCCTGGATGCAGGCGCCGCGAATACGCAGCGGGCCACAGAGCTGTGGAGAGTTCGCTATAGCGCCGGAAATCAGATCCTCGATAAACGTCGAACGCAACAGGCAGGATTCCGCAGGCAGGCCAGTAAAATTGGCCACCCCCCGATTGCAAATCGCTTCAAGTACTCGTTGTTCAGGTTCGCTTCGTGTTGCCGCGTCATCGACCGAAATAACACTCACAGCGAGAATCCTCGCACTATCCGTATGGAGGCATGATGACATTGGCGGTCGGGCATGGGAAGAGGCGCTCCATTACGCTGATACTGCTACAACATCGAAGCCAGTTCGCGGGTCAGCGTTGCCGCAGAAATCTCCCGGCAACCGGCTACATTCTGACCGGCCCACAGGGGAGTGAAATCACCACTACCGCGCTTCTCTGCCTCAGCCCGCAGCGGGCCCAGGGCGGTGGCTGCCAGCGGGAAAGTGGGCGCAAACTGGCTAATAGGCCCCTGCTCACGAATGAGGCGATTGACTATGCCCCGGGCGGGTCGCCCGGAAAATACATTGGTAATGGCAGTATCGCGAGACCGCTGCGACACCAGCGCAGCCCGGTGTAAAGGCCGCGTGGTGGCCTCGGGGCACAGCAGGTAGGCAGTGCCCACTTGCACTCCAGCCGCCCCAAGCATCATGAAACTGTCGACATCAGCCGCTGTCGCGATACCGCCGGCGGCAACCACCGGCAAGCTTACACGGGCAACAATTTGCGCAACAAGGGAACGGGTAGTCGACTGAATACTCAGGTCATCCGAGAGAAAATGACCACGATGCCCGCCCGCTTCCGTGCCCTGCGCAATAATGGCATCGACACCACGGGCTTCCAGCCACCGGGCTTCCTCCAATGTCGTCGCAGACGCCAGAATTTTCGCCCCCCAATTCCGTACACGGGCGAGCAGAGCTGCGTCGGGTAGACCGAAATGGAAACTGACCACGGGCGGCTCTATCAGCTCCAACAGCTCTGCCGTCTCAACAGTAAAGGGCGAGCGCGCAGGACCGGGAGCGATCGCATCGAGATCGAGCCCCATTTCCTCATAATACGGTTTTAACGCTTGCAGCCATCGAGCCTCGGCCACCGGATCTGGTTCGGGAGGGATATGGCAAAAAAAATTGGCGTTAAATGGCCTGGCTGTGTGCGACCGAATAGTGGCGATTTCCCCCGCGATTGCCTCCGGACCCAACATGGCGCAAGGCAAAGAACCGAGACCACCGGCCTCGCACACGGCCACCGCCAGCTCGCTGCCCTGGACACCCGCCATGGGCGCCTGAATGATAGGTAATTCAATACCGAGTAGGTCCTGAAGATGCATACCTGATTTCCTCATCTCAATAGTAATTGCCGCTGCCAGCACTGGCGGAAGTCATAGCGGACTTCAGTGTATACGCTAGGCGAGACGATTGGAGGACAACGCGACGAGAAGATTGCTCATTTGCGCTGATTAACCGCTACACCGTGACCTGAAGCCGGTTCGTTTGCTAACCTGCCTCACACAATACGGCCGAGACAACTGCACACTATGCCAGATCACACCCCCAAGGGAATAAACCAGCGCTTCCTGAATGGCATAGAGCGGGCGGGCAATCGGTTACCGGACCCTGCCGTGCTGTTTATCGCACTGCTATTTGTGGTCTGGGTACTGTCCTGGCTGCTCTCTTATTTCACCTTCGGCGCAATAGACCCCCGCACCGGGGAAGCCGTGGTGGTGGTCAATCAGTTATCGGGCTCATCCCTGACCACTTTTTTTGCATCCATGGTCAAAACCTTCGCCCATTTTCACCCGATTGGCGTCGTGCTCGTTGCCATGCTCGGCATCGGGGTGGCGGAGCACACCGGATTCATCAGTGCCAGCTTGCGCGCGACCATGGAAATAACCTCACGCAGCCTGCTAACACCCATGGTGATTCTCGTGGGCATTATGAGCCACACGGCGGCCGATGCCGGTTACGTGTTGGTCATTCCACTCGGGGGCGCCCTGTTCTATGCCGCCGGGCGGCATCCCCTGGCGGGTATTGCAGCGGCATTCGCCGGCGTGTCCGGCGGTTTTTCGGCCAATTTTGTGCCTTCGGCCATAGACCCAATGCTACAAGGGATCAGTCAAACAAGTGCAGACATACTGGCGCCGGGTATCAGCCTGAACCCATTGAATAACTTCTTCTTTACCGCCTCGTCATCGATACTGATTATCTCTCTGGGCTGGTTGATCACAGACAAAATCGTCGAACCCCGCCTGCAGGCTCAGCAAGACATTGACGGCGACCTGACAAACCTTCCCACCCTGGAGGCCCTGAACCTGCAGGAACGCAAAGGCCTGCGGGCGGCTTTATGGGCCATGTTGGCCGCAATTGCACTACTGGTTGTAACCGCCTGGCCGGAAGCCTCGTCCTGGCGCGGACCTGGAGGCTCCCTCACCGAATCCGGCGCACCTCTAATGGCCTCTATCGTGTCTCTTATCTTCGTACTGTTTCTGATACCAGGTGTTATCTATGGTGTGGTGGCAGGGACTGTTAAAAGCTCCAGGGATGTTATCGATGGCATGAGCAAGGCGATGACTGGCATGGCCTACTACCTGGTGATCATGTTCTTTATCGCCCAGTTTATTTACGCCTTCGGCCAGTCTAACCTGGGCATATTGTTAGCGGTTGAAGGTGCTCAGTTACTGAAAGCGGCCGCCCTGCCGCAGACTCTCACCATCACGGGCATCGTCCTGATCACCGCAATGCTCAACCTTTTCGTAGGATCGGCATCCGCGAAATGGGCGCTACTGGCACCCATTTTTGTGCCCATGTTAATGGAACTGGGAATATCGCCCGATCTTACGCAGGCTGCTTATCGCGTGGGTGACTCCACGACCAACATCATTACGCCACTAATGCCCTACTTTCCATTAGTGGTAGTGTATTGCCAGCGTTACTTCAAAGGTTCTGGCATCGGAACAGTAGCTGCTTTGATGATGCCTTATTCGATCACCTTCATTTTTCTCTGGACCGTGTATCTTCTGGGCTACTGGGCGCTTGGGATACCGTTGGGACTGCAGGCAAGCTACTCATTCCCCTAGCGCTAAATAATGCCGCTAGTTATTGCCATACTGCACCAGCGCAGCCCCGGCCAGCACCAGTGCGAGACCGGCCAACTTCATTCCGCTTGCCGGTTTTACGGGTAGCCCAAACGCGCCAAACTGGTCTACCAAAGTAGAGCCGAGAAGTTGGCCCGCGACAATGCACACGAAAAACAGTGCAAAACCCAAGGCTGGCGCGACCATCACACCGCCGATTACGAAAACCATGCCGGCCACACCGCCCAACACAATCCACCAGGGCAGTTGGCGAACCTGCCCCAGGTCCCCTCCCCCTTTCCCCAGGACCTGCCAGGCGATGAAAATCAGGCATAAGGAAATACTGATAGAAATCGTCGAAGCCAATAATGAGCTACTCAACTCTCTGGCCATCACCGCGTTGATTGACGGTTGTAACGACACCATGACACCTATGGCCAGGGCCGTGATAATGTAACCGAAATTGATCATTGTGCTGGTTTCCCTGTCGACAGTAAGCGCCAGAGCATAATGAATTTCCTACAAACATAGTAGAGCACCATCGGAAACCGGGTCCGGCCGCGGCGCCCTGGCGGCAGTGCCACTCACCATGGACCTGGCGATGGTGGAAGTACTCAAAGGGCCGCAGGGAATTCTATTTGGTAAGAACACCATTGGCGGCGCGATCAACATCACCACCAATAAGCCCACCTTCGAGAATGAGGCCATAGTGGACGCGCTGTATTCCGAAGATCAAAACGAGCAGATCTATACCGCGGTGGTCAACGGTGAACTGACCGACCGCGTCGCGGGCCGTCTGGCCGTCCGCTACGACAGCATGGATGGTTGGTGGGATAACCGCTTGCTGGAGCGACAGGGGCCCAACACTGACAACTGGTATACCCGCGGCAGCCTGTTGTTCGATGCCAGCGCTAGGGTTGAGGTGCTTGCCAAGTATGAATACGGTGATTTCAAGACCGATGACAAGGCACTGGTAGTCTATCAATCTGATCAGCCTGAAAATATCTTTGGCGACGACGTATTCCCGATTGTCGATGATCGCGATGAGGCCGCCTTTGACCTGGGTGACAACAACGAGGTTCGCACCGACGTGGCTGCCATTACCGTAAACTGGGGAATCGACTTTGCTGTCACCGCGGGGCTGCATCGCACACTGGACGAAAGATATAAGCAGTACAGTCAGGAGTTGCGCCTCATCTCACCCGGCGGCGAGACTCTGGACTGGATAGCGGGTGCGTATTATGAATATGCCGAGTTGGCCATATCACGCACCAATACCGCTCTCGATTTTGCCCTGTCC
Source organism: uncultured Haliea sp. (assembly GCA_963977275.1). GTDB lineage: Bacteria > Pseudomonadota > Gammaproteobacteria > Pseudomonadales > Halieaceae > JARRPM01. Next base: position 70,297 of record CAXBNX010000021.1, read on the forward strand.
GGCCCTCTTAGCGTACCCGCATTGGTGTACTTACCGGGTTCAGTGCCGGAGCCCAGTAAGTTTGACCTGGACACCGACAGCCTCGGCGTATTTGGCCAGGCCACATACAGCGTCACGGATACCGAGCGGGTTACCGGTGGCCTGCGCTACAACTATGAGAAAAAGACCCTGGACAAGCGTGCGGTAGGCGAGCTTGGCGTTCGCTTCGGTGTACCGCAGCGCCCACGGTCGGTCGCTTTGCAGGGGCGCTGAGGAATGCGTCATCGTACTCACCAAAAGATCAACAAACGGGTGGGGCTCTACATCTCAGCACAGGTTTTGCGCCCCCTGTCGATCGGATACTCGCCAGAGGACGCGGGATCCAGGGTCGAGGCGCTTCCCCGACCATCCGACTCATCAGGCCGCTTTGTTCCACTCGAGTTTCTTGAACGCGGCATCAACCGGCGTATTGGCCAGGTGATTAGTGTAGTTTGACATTACCTTCTGGGAGACGCCGAGAATCACTTCGAGGATCTGGCGCCGGGTATAGCCGGCATCCAAAAACGCCTGCACCGCGTCGTCTTCCACATTGCCGCGCTCCCGCACAACGCTCAGGGTAAACGTGCGCAGCGCCTCCAGCCGGGCATTGGGCAACGCCGTTTCGTTGCGCAGCGCCAGGGAGATATCGTCGCTCACTCCCATGGACTGGGCTATGCCGGTGTGGGCGGGAACGCAGTAGTGGCAAGCATGCTCCACGTTGACCGTCTGCCAGACCACGGTGAGTTCATCCTTGTCAAAACTGGAGTTCGCGAACAGCTCGTGAACAGCCTGGTATGCCTCGAGCAGCTCCGGTGCTTCGGCCATCACCGCGTGCAACCCCGGTATCATGCCATAGGCTTTCTTTGACTTGGCGAGCAGCGGCTTGCTGGCATCAGGGGCGGTCTCTTCGGTATGTAAAGTGAATTCAGTCATGGTGTTCTCCAGTTCGTTGATTGGGTGGCTGTTTATACCACTTGGTATAGATTAAATGTACCCGAACCGATCGGTCAAGTAATTCCTTATAGTCCTTAGTTATATCTATTAATATCGCCGGTAATATAGGGCACAATTACAGCCATAATCCGTAAATATTCGGCCCAAATAGTGTAATCAGATACGGGGCGCAGTATTTCTCTGTTTGTATCGCATGGTATAAACATTATGCAAGCAGCCACAACACTTGACCGAGAGTGGGGGCAGGCGCGCGGCGATATTCGACAAAACATCGATCCGGCATCAAAGGCCAAGGTACTGCTGGTGCTGGCGATCGCTGTTCGAGTTCTTGGACGCTGCCCCGTACCGTGGCCGCTCTTCAGACGATTGCCAACGAAGCAAAGCAGCTGATTGCGTGAGATCGTGCAGACTGTACCCGTGTTTTACGACACCCAACCGTTTCGGTCCTACGGTGTCAGCTGCACCTTGTCTTTACACTACTCTTGTCAACCGTCACTGCGCGGCCAACATCCACAACGGAGGTTACCGCTGGGTGCTAGAGCAACTGGAAATTCAGCCTGAAGACGCACTAACGGTCGCGGCCCACCCCTGGGATTTGGCCGGCGCCAACGCGGTTGGGTTACAAACAGTGACGAGGTACACTAGCGCAAGGCGCCAATATCGTAGCGTTTAATCGCGAAGAAACCACCCAGCAGCAGATCGCCATCTTCCAGGAAGACGGTAATCCCACCCCAGTTATTCCACAGAACGCTATCGTCCGGGAATTCCCACACGGCCTTTACCGCACCGGTTTCCCAGTCGGCAGCGAGATACTCGTAAATATCGTTGCGGCGGTTGGCGATGTAGACCAGTCCATTGCTGGTGGACACCGCCGGCGGCATCCAGTCGGTGTTATCGATATCCGGCATGCTCCAGGACTCGACAAAGCGATCTTCGGCAGGCAGCCACTCGAATTTCCTGATACCCCTGGGCGGTTCCCGGGTTGTGCCGGAGAGAAACGCATTACTGATCAGATCCCCGGGCACTGGTGCGGGGTCGGGATAGGTACTGTTGACCACAATCACGCCGTTGCCGTGGGTCACCAGAGAGGCCTCTATCGTGGTGTCGCTGATCTCTATGGGAATCTGCCCCGCGATACGCCGCGAAAGAGTGCCCGTCTGCTGTTTGAAATCCGCTGGAATTGTGTCCCGCCAGAACGCCACGAGGTTGGCCCCATCCGGGCTGCCATCGGAAATCACCACCAGTTTGTCCTCGTGCTCGCCGAAACCGAGCAGCGAGGGGGTGGTGCCAGCGCCGTGGGAGGCGGCACCCAGTTTTTTAGCCTCACCCTCAGGCATTACCTCATAGGGAGAACTCCAGGCCCCGTCTTTCTCCTCCCGGGAGAGCTTGCTACCTGTCCATACCAGCTTGTGCATGGTGCTGGAGGTCACCACGTAAATACCGTTATTTTCATCTACCGCCATGGAATTTTCCGAGTATTCGCCGGGAAAAATCAGGTAGTCCTGCAGTTGCAGATCGCGATCCACCACCATCACCGCGCCGCCCACGTTCTTGAAGGTGGGTGCAGAAGACCACAACAGCGACACTGTTTTTACATCCGCTGTAGTGAGCTTTTTGCCAATGCTGGGGCCGTCTACCGGTGTGGAATCGGTCTGTGCTGCATTGTGGTGGGAAATGGGATAGGCGCTGCTCGCCAGCCAGGGGTTGACTACAGGCTCGCCCGCGGCGGAGTTGCAGGCCCACAGTGCAATGACCAGACCCGCACAGCGGGCGCGACCAGCTGCAACAGATAGCGGGCTCATTGGCATGGTTCACCTCCAACGGGCAGATTGATTTCCGTTTCATCCGCTATATTCGTGAACATACTTGAGACCCCGCGATCATTGAGGCAAGCGCTCGTAACGAACAATGCCGTGAATTGTCGTGTGGAAAATACGCCCCTCCTGGTCCATTAACACAGCCGAAAACTGGGTGTTGAACCTGCTGGAACCGGTAAAGTAATGGAAAGCAGATTCGCCGGTGGTCCAGTCCAGTGCCTCCAGCGCCCACTCGCCGTCTCGGGCGCCCACGGTATAAACCGTGTTGGAAGCATTGGACACAATGGGCACAGAATTTACCGAAGACACTTCCGTGTTTACCCAGGCTTCCTGCAAACTTCGGGTGCTGGGGTTCCACTCGAACTTCTGCACACCGTGCGGCGTAAAGTCCGGGTGATGACCGGCCAGCCCAACATAGGCACCATTGGGTATTGTTGAAATCGGTTTACTGGCAGGGGCGTTGTTTACCACGAAAGCGCCATAACCACCGACCACAACAGATTGCTCGGTCTGCACCTGCTCAGCCTCCTCCCGCCCTATGTCTGCCCGCAGCATGCCGGCGATACGGCGGCTGGGCGCATTCCCCAATTGCTGCCAGTCATCGGGGATAGCGTCGCGCCAGAACAGCACCATGTTCATCACCTCATCGCCGTCGGTAATGACCACAAACTTGTCCTCCTCGCCAAAACCCATCAGGCTGGCAGTTGCACCTGAACCGACGTTGACGTTTTCAAAGATAAAAGGCTTGCCGGTAGACGGGTCGATAATATCCTCAAAGGTGGCACTGATATTCCCCTTATTGCTGTAGGGCTCAACCCAGCCACCATCCGCCGGATCCTGGGACAGCTTCTTGCCGTCCCAGACAATTTTGTGCATATGCTGCAGCGACGGCACGAATATATTGCCTTGCTCATCTATTGCAGGGCCATTTCGCAACCAGGTGGCCGCCCCCTGCTTGCGCCCCTCATCGAGCATGCGCTGGTTTCAGGCGGGCGCAACTTCAGCGCCGGTAAGCTGCAAGGTGTGGTATTCGGAAAAGTCGCGACTGATCAGCACAACCCAACCATCGTCGGTAATGGAGACTATCCATCCGTCGTAGGTCATATTCATGGAGTTGAATCCACCCGTGACTTCCGCAGGCCTGGCCCATTCGGCTCTCAGAATAATGGGGGAATCGGGGTCTGAGGGGTCTGCGTCGGCATAAGCCAGAATAGCGTCTTTACCGCCAACATACAGGACATTCTCCGAACTCAAAAGGTAGTAAACCCCTGCGAGACCACCACCATAATATTCCCTGGCCAGCGGTATGGTCGCTGCGACAGTGACGAGGCCGGTCCTGCCGAGCTTCGGCAGGAAATCGAGCAAGCCAAAAATGTCGTCAGCCTGCCCGGCCGTAATGGGCCCGCCATTGTTCTTATACACGGATGAATCTTCAAGAAAGAATTCATCGATCACTGCCAGCGTGTCGTAGTCCAGCTTGGAAATACGCTCAGCCCCATTGCTCCAGATAACCCGCCTGCCATCAGCATAGGCTGGAGAAATGGCCGCACCAAAGTGACCTGGCCCAAGATGGGTATAGGTCAAGCCGCCGTTTTCCCGCGACAAGGATTCAGTAGGCCCCACCGGGCCCGGCAATACTGGCCCTGGCGTGATCGGGAGCCGTGGCCACCGGCACCTCGCGGTCACTACAACCGTAAACGGTCGCGAGACAGAAAAGGAGGAACAAAGCAGCTACCAGCGCGTTATTGGGCATGGAAAAATTCCTCGGCGTCGTCAGATTCAAAGGCGGGTCGACTGCAACTACAAGTAAGGCGGCACCGGACGCCTGATTCACCATATCACGCCGTCTCTACAATGCTTATAATGCCGGGCAACCATGATCACTGATTGTAACAACACTCTATAAACGGGAGACACTCTTGATACCACAGGCAGATGATTTTAAGGCCGAATGCGATGCACTTTATGCCTTGTTGGCACCTCTGGATGAGGCTGATTTTGATCGGGTGACGCAATTCAAGAACTGGACAATCAACGATGTATTGGAACATTTACATATATGGAATTGGGCAGCCAATGAATCCATGGCCAATGAAGCGTCATTCCTGGAATACATCGAGAAAATGATGTCGCCCGAATTGGGAGACGCGCCACTCAAGGAGAGAGAGCGCAATTTTCTGGACGGCAGCAAGGGACATGCACTGTTAGAGAAATGGCACAATTTCTATCAGGGGTTTGCCGATCGCTTTCGCGAGGCCGATCCGAAAATGCGCCTGAAATGGGCGGGGCCCGACATGAGTGCGCGCTCCAGCATCACAGCTCGCCTGATGGAAACCTGGGCTCACAGCCAGGCTGTCTATGACATTTTGGGTGTGGAACGACAGGAAAAGGACCATATCCAGAACATCGTTGTACTGGGTATTAACACCTTCGGCTGGACTTATAAGGTGCGCGGCACAACACCCCCCGGCCCAATGCCCTATTTGACGCTTACGGCTCCGTCCGGACAAATCTGGCACTACGGCGAACCGTCAGACACTGAATACGTTACAGGCGCCGCTGTCGATTTTTGCCGTGTGGTAACGCAGGTACGCAATATTGCCGATACATCCCTGCAGGTCGTCGGGACGACGGCAACTGATTGGCTGTCAAAAGCACAGTGCTTTGCCGGCGCGGCGGAGGCGCCTCCCGCCCGGGGCGTAAGACACATCGCAGAGGCCCGCTGAGTTTCGCGCATTCGCTCCAAGCTCGCCGCCAGTGCCAGCCACTGCGATGGCTACAACGGCCTGGCCCCTCCGTTACTAATCGTTCAGTGGGCAGTGAATACCGCCCGGAGCTTCGATTAACGTGGCGCAGCGATTGCAGTGGATACAGCCGTTCTTGTAATGCGGGTCGGCCATGGCATTTTTAACAAAGTGTGGATCCTTGATCAGGGGACGGCCCAGCTGGACAAGGTCAAAGCCCTCCTTCATCACCTGTTCCAGGCTTGCCAACTCGGTACAGCCGCCGATGTAAATCATCTGGCAATTGACCCGGTCGCGAATTTTTTTTGCATCCTCCAGGAAATAGTTCTCGTAATAAGGGTATTCCCGGAACATTTTACTGCCAATCAACTTGAGGCCCCACCGGGCAATCGGATTGGTCTGCTGCTCTATCATACCCGGTGCCAGACTGTCGCCACGAAAATAGACCATCGGATTGAAGGAGCTGGTACCTCCTGAGCAGATCAAGGCATCAATACCACCTCTATCCAACAAAGCGGCAATCTCTATAGCGTCCGGCAGGTATATGCCGCCGCGCACACCGTCTGTCATATTCATCTTGCCCATAATGGGAAAGTCATCTCCCACAGCTTTTTTGACCGCTTCCAGTACCCGCAGCGGCAACCGCATGCGGTTTGCCAGGCTGCCACCGTACTCGTCCTTGCGTTTGTTGGTTTTCGGACTGATAAACTGGCTCAGGCCATAGCCGTGACCAAAGTGAATCTCCGCTGCGTCGAATCCCACCTCCTGCATGAAGCGGCCGGCATCGGCATAGGTCTGCACCAGGTAGTCGATGTCCGTTAAGGTCATTGCGCCAGCGAAAGGCGCACCGGAGGCCGCGCCCAACATATTAAAGGTGCGAGACGGCCCTAGCGGGCGCTTGAGCCGCTGCATCTTGCCAATTCTGGAGAAATTGCCGCAATGGGTCATCTGTCCAGACACTTTTACGTCAGGTGCCAGCTCTTTGAGCTCGGTTATCATAGCGGCAAGCTGGGGCCGTACACCCTCGTGCAACCACATCATCTGGTCATAGATACGACCATCCGCCTCAGTGGCACAGTAGCCGATGGTGGTCATGGCGACACCGCCGGCAACAATTTCCTTGTGGAACTGCTTGAGATTATCCCCGGGTATCCCGTTCGGGCTTTTTCCCTCGTAGGTAGCCGCCTTCACGATGCGGTTCTTCAGATTCAGCGTGCCCAGTTTGGCTGGGGAAAAAGCACGATCAAGGTATTCGCTCATGAGAGATGCTCACATAGTATGTAGTGACATTGCATAAGTTGCTTTCTCCTGTCCGCCAGATCGCCAGCTTATCGGCGACATTACCAATGCCGGCGGAGGCCTCGGTATTGATGCGATCGTCGGTATACTTGAACAAGCCACGAAAATACACCTCGGTATTGTTTCCTACCGGTAGGTAATACTCCGAATTCACAGTGAACGACCATTCTGGTTCGCCACCCAGCGGTTCACCATCAATATCACAACTGCCTAGCACTTCACCGGGCTGCCGATCGTTACAGGGCTTTGACGAGACTGAAATCCAGATCCCCGAAGTCGTTGGTATCTGCCAGGGCGATGTAATCCGTCGCGTCCAGCGTGGGGCGCCCACCGAGAGCGTCCGTTCCACTCATTCCCTTGGGATCCTCGATCTTGCGATCCAGATACTGATAAATCAGCTGCGCTTCGAATGTGTCGGTGGGTGACCATATAGTGCTGAGCCGGCCAGAGTAGGCTTTCGCTTCGGAGTCATTAAAGCCGGTGGTTACATTGTTCACGTCCAGACCGTTGTTGGTGTCATAGACGCCCGCGATCCGCACCCCTAGCACACCGTCAATCACGGGTACACCGACAGCGGCCTGGGTGTTATAGCCGTTGTTATCAGAAACGGAGCCCTGTACATAACCGTTCACTTCATCAAGACTGGCGCGCCTGGTGATCATATTAATCGCACCACCGGGTGAGGTGCGGCCCTGCAGGGTACCCTGTGGGCCGCGCAGTATCTCGATCCGCTCCAGGTCGTACATCATCCTGCACGTTTTCTGCGCGTTTTTGAGCAGTGACTATAACTTCTTCCAGCGCCAAATCAGCGGCAAGAATGGGTGTTGTCAGCAGACTGATGGCACTCGCGAGTGCGATTCTGTGACCGGGAACTGCGAGTTTTTTACACTGTGACATTGCCAGGCACCTTCTGTTATTTGCTCAAAGCCCCCTCTTTTACGCGGACAAAGCCAAAGCACATTTTATAATATTATCAGCGCTGCTCATCCTGCAGCTGGGCAACATCATACCGGTTCTCACTCAGAAGAATCGCCGCCGGAGTTCAGATACATGACCTTGCCGGCAAATTCTCTTACCAGTTACAGAATATATCTCCCTGCATCAGGTGCCCTTCGCTCAACCGGTGCCTGAAGTGGACACCGCCGGCCCGCTGCAGCTATCGTGAGGGTCAGAAAAACTGGATAAGCGGGACTTTAGGGGGGATTTCAAGGCAGCCGCGTAGAGTGGATTCGCCGCCGGGATTGCCGCAGCGAGAAAGCGCCGTTACGCAATACCGTCAAGCGGAAAAATCACTGCGCAAACAGTAAACTGATCAGTTGTGTACGGCTGTTAATGCCCAATTTTTCATAGATGGAGCGCAGGTGATTTTCTACCGTTCGGACACTTATATTAAGCATCTCGGCGATCCCTGCGTTACTGCTGCCAGTAGACAATTGATCTATTACCTGCTGTTCCCTGGCGGTCAGCTTTTCGCCAGGGTGTACGCGCTGTGCCGGCAGGCGGCGTACGGGCCGCCGGTCAGCGCCCCCGGGAACGAGAACATAGCTCCGCTGGCCGCAGCCCCCTGCTGCACTAAGCTTTCCGGGCTGCCCATCGGGCAGCAGCACATCCACACACCTGCCTGAATCCGCAGAACTCTCACCCAGCATCTGCACACCTGACCAGATGCTGGCCAGCGCTTGCGGATCAGTGTAATTGGCCGTCAACAGCGCTTGCATACGCCGGCTTCCGCGCACCAGGCGTAACTGATCATTTAGTACCGCGTACTCCACACCCGCATTTGATTCCTCGATACTCTGAATCAGGGCAGATTGTTCGGCCAGACTGGAACGCATACACAGAGTCTCCAGCACCAGACATACCGGCCGCATTACCGCCTCTAAAGCCAAACGCTGGCGTTTGCCGAAAGCCGGCCGGCCTGCGTGCCGGTGCAGCCCCAGACATAACAGCTGCGGAACAGCGCCATTGAACGGTAAAGCGACGCCCATGACATCACCGAGATCGTGCGGTTTGAGAAAGTTACGGAAGTAATTCGACCGGCGCAAAGCACCCTGCTGAACCTGGTTGGAGAGCTGGAATTTCATCGGGTTTCCACTTGCCACCCCACGCCCCGCGCGATCGATCAACGGCCGCATCACCGGGTCTTCAACATAGAACCCGGATACGTAGGCATCAACACTTTCCGGGTGAGGCCCCGTATACTCTGATTCGCAAATGAAGGGCTGCCCCCCGCTGTCCTGCCGAAAGCGCATATACACCGCGGAGTCCGCACCGAGCAGCCGGGCAATCGGGCGCAGCACTGTATCGGAGAGCGCAGGCAGGCTCTCGCAACTCATAATGGACTCGACAGTTGATGAAACGCTGGCAATGGCTTGAGCAGTCAACCGGGTAACCTCCTGTGGCCCGAATTTTTAGAATCATGGCGGCCGCAAGGAGCAGCATACGTTAAGTGCGACTGAAAACAAATACAACCGCATCACCGACAGTTTCAGGTCAGTGTGCGCACCGGCTCAGATCCGTCCCAGCCTACAGACGCTTGTTGGATCAGCGTCCACAGGGCCTCCACTTCCGGCCGCATTTCGATTACTTCAATCATGCCAAACAAAGGCTGCCGGGTGTCAAAATAGGCAGCTCTCGCGCCTATCGCGGCCGTAGCCGTGAGAACCTGTTCGTACCCCCGGTCAGCGAATGTGCGACAGCTCGCATCGAAATCCGGGGTGGAGACACCGTAATGGTGAAACCCCCAGCCGGACTGCTGTTGAGTTTCGCGGTAGGGCGAGGGGTGTTCGTCCAGTGGCAATATCAGCTCGTACTGCATATGCCCGGAATTTGCCAGTGCCAGGGTGACCTCAAAATCCGCTGGGTGGCCGCGAAAGTGCAGGTCGCCAAGCTCAAATTTCTCAAACAAAAACCACGGCCCTATGTTCAATAAATCCGTCATTTCCGCCATCGACTGCTCAATATTATCGGTGATGAAGGCCGTCTGAATGATGCCATCCTGAGGTTGGCCAAAATTGAGAACAGGCATGAATATGTCTCCCGGTTAAACAGGAAAGGCTGACGCATGCAGCGGCTGCGGTAAATAGCGAAAATTACTCAGAACCGCCTATCTATCGTTGCCGATAAAAAGTGGGCGGGCATAAGTAATTCCACTCTATCGGAGCCGGATCACCGCTGCTAGGCTAGCCCTGAAAATACCACCCTGGAGGCAGCAGCATGACCAACGACTCGATCCACGCGCAACTGAAAGATACCGGAACCACAGCAGTCGGCGTCACGCGACAGCACAAGAGTGCCTTCTTCAAGCAGAAGGAATTGAACTGGACTCCCTGGGTGATGGAGGGAACATGGTTCAAGCTGCTCTCCATCAATCCCGTGTCCGGCGGATTCACCATGATACTCAAGGTTGAGCCCGATAACGTGGCACCTATTCACGGCCACATTGGCCTGGTGGAGGGCATTATTCTCGAAGGTGGATTTGCCTACGACGATGACTGGGGCCTCGCCCAGGACTATGTCTGCGAACCGGCGGGTATCAACCACAAACCTGTCACCGGACCGGATGGCATGGTCATGTTTGCGGTCGTTCATGGCCCGCTCACCGGTTACCACGAGGACGGCAGTATCGCAGCGGTACTGGATTCCAAATACATGTACCAGCTGGCTGAACAGGGCGGTGCTGCAAGCCACATAGACCAACCCCTGCACTGGGAGGATTAGACGGTTATCCCGGGTGAGGCCAATCAGGCAGACCCCGGGGTAGCCCGCATACAGGCCAAGCAAAAAATGAGTAATTCCCGCTATCGCGCGGGCCCCTGTCGCCCACTAAACTCTGTGGCATGACAGGTTCTGGAATAACTAAAGCAACCCCGGGAGTCATTATGAGAAGGAAGGTATCAGTATTAGTTTTTGCCGGTTCGGCGATTCTGTGTGGCGACGCGGCTGCGGCAGCCCTTGAAGAGGTAGTAGTTACTGCCACACGTCGCGCAGTGAATCTGCAGGACACAGGCATATCGGTCTCGACTTTTTCGGGGGCCGAACTGGGGCAACTCAACATCACCGATACCGACATGCTTACCCTGGTAACCCCGGGGCTCATGTTCCAAAACGGCGGCGGCTCGCCGCTGGTGGGGCTGGTATCCATACGGGGCGTATCCCAAAACGACTTCGCGGGGCACATAGAATCGCCCAATGCACTGTATGTGGATGAAGTTTATCAGCCGTCCATTTCCACTAGCTCGATCAAAATGTATGACCTCGAACGGGTGGAAATTCTACGCGGCCCGCAGGGCACACTGTTCGGCCGCAACGCCACCGGTGGTCTGATTCAGCTTATCACCAACAAACCGACTGATGAGCTGGAAGGCTATGTGGACGTATCGGCGGGCAACTACAGCTCCTACACCGCCGAAGCTGCGGTGAGCGGACCCTTGGCAGACGGAATCAGCGGCAGGCTTGCGCTCTACCACAGTGAATCGAAGGGCTATATCAGTAACTCTATCGGGCCCGACCAGGCGGCTGATGATACTGACGCCGCTCGCATGCACATCAAATTCGAACCGTCAGATCGGCTGGATATTCTGCTTTCCGCCGACTATTACCGCACCGATACTGATAACGTGGGTGGCGCTCACAGCCAGGGGTCGTTGGTGGACCCGGTGACGGGCCTCGGTTACAACGTACCTGGCATCAACAATACGGTAACCGGGTACATTCAGGCCAGCAGCGACATCTACGACGGCGCATACGATCAACCCGGATACCTCGACCGTAAATCGTATAATCTGGTGTCCAATATCTCGTACGAATTCGACCAGTTGCGTCTCGTTTCGCTGAGCAATTACAACAACGTCAATTCTGACTACCTCGAGGATAATGATCTCAGCCCATTTCCGTTTATAGAATTCATGCAGACCGGCGACAGCGATGCCTTCAGCCAGGAACTCCGTCTGGAACAGGTTGAGGGCGCTACCCGCTGGACCACGGGGCTGTATTTCCTCAATATTGACGGCGATTACAGCCAGAGTCTTGCGGTAAATCCGCCACCGGATTACGACCCGGCAGCTCTCCACATCTCCCAAACCGCCAAGTGGAGCCTGGACACCACGTCCTGGTCGGTGTTTGGCCAGGTGGAGAGAGACCTTACGCCGGATCTCGTGCTCACAGCGGGTCTGCGCTGGACCTACGATGAGAAGGACTATCACTACAACGTGATTCCCGAACTCTTTGTTGGCGGCAACCTGATACCCGGTGAAGCACCGCTGGGCGCGCCGCCGGGAAGCCTGATCAACGAGGTACTCACCAACGGGCCTATAAACAACAAACACAACGAAAACGGCACGTCAGCCAGACTGCAACTGGACTACTCGGTTACTGCTGACTGGTTGCTTTACGCCAGTTTCAATAAGGGCTACAAGGCGTTCAATTATAATGCAGGTTTTGCCGGTTATGCTCCCTACTCCGAATTTCGCTTTGACGGCGAAGATATCTACGCCTACGAAACCGGTAGCAAACTGGAGTTCTGGGATAGCAGGGTGCGCTGGAATATCAGCGCATACTACTACGACTACCAGGACTACCAGGCCTTTGACCAGCGGGGGATTAATTTCACCCTGTTCAACACTGACGCCACAATCTACGGAATGGATTCGGAGCTGACAGTGGCTGCCACGGACACTACCAGCCTGATATTTGGTATGTCACTGCTGCACACCAAGGTCGAGGATGTGCCCATCGGCGTGGACCCGGCAAACCCGATATACGTTGACCGGGACGCCCCGCAGTCTCCCGACTTCACGTTCAGCGGCACAATCATCCAGGACTTCCCACTTGAGGTGGGTAACATATCGGTCCAATTCAGTGGGTATTACAACGATGGATACTATTCCCAGCTTACCAATGCACCCAATACCAAGATTCCCAGTTTCAAGGTGTACAACGGCCGGGTAAGCTTTAGCGACCACCAGGACCGCTACGAGCTGTCGGTATTCGCAAAGAATTTGTTCAATGAAAAATACTACTCTTACTCCTTCGATATTGCCTCCAACGGTTTTAGCGAACAGACCCTCGGCCAGCCGCGCTGGGTAGGAGTAGAAGGGCGCTACAACTTCTAGACCACAGCACGACACACCTGCGGTGCTACCGCTGTGTGAGCGCACAACGCTAGACCGATAGTGCTGAACAGGAGTGGATAGATGGGAAAACTCGAATCCAGTGTGGCCCTGGTGACGGGCGGGGCCTCAGGTATAGGCCGCGCCTGTTGCGAGGCGCTTGCCGCTGAGGGTGCGAAGGTGCTGGTGGCGGATATCAACGAACATGGCGGCCACCTCACAGAATCGAAAATTGGTTCTGCTGCATCGTTCCAATATCTCGATGTCACCATTGAGGCAGACTGGGAAAGAGCCACTGCGAAAGCCATTGAACAGTTCGGGCGGCTCGACATTGTGGTGAACTGTGCCGGGATTGGTTTCAGCTGTCACGCCGAGGACATCGAACTGGATGCCTGGAACCGCATTGTGGCGGTGAATCTCACCGGCACCATGCTGGCCTGCAAGCATGCTATTCGCGCCATAAAGCAATTTGACGGCGGCGGCGCTATCGTGACCATCTCTTCAATTGCCGGCTTGCTCGGAACCTCCGACCTTGCGGCGTATTGCGCAACCAAGGGCGGTGTCACCCTGCTCAGCAAGGCCGTGGCGCTCGATTGTGCCGAGCTCGGCTACGGGATTCGCTGCAATGCGATTCATCCGACGTATGTGGATACTGAAATGCTCGACCCAGTGGCGGCAATGGTAGGCAACCGCGACGAAATGATCTCGGGAATGGTCGAGAATGTGCCACTCGGCCGCCTGGCCACAGCCCGCGACATTGCCAAGTCGGTCGTTTTCCTGGTTAGCGATGACGCTGCGATGATAACCGGCAGCGTCTTTACAGTAGATGGTGGTACCACGGCGGGCATGCCTGCCAGGCACTCTTCGCGCAACTGACAGCCCGATGCAGGGCCAGTGAGGTAGGAATATGGAATGCACAGTCAGCGACATGCTGCTTGCGATACTCAAGAAGCATGGGGCACGGTATATATGCGGCCTGCCGGCAGCCCAGATAGGCTTGTTTATGGACGGCGCCTCGCGCGACCCGGAACTGGTTTACATCACCACCCGGCACGAGGAGGCCGCCGGTCACATGGCCGCCTCCATTTCCAGGGTCACCGATACGCTGGGGGTCTGTTTTGCCACGGTGGGCCCAGGCGCGACCAATCTCGTTCCCGGGGTAGCCGCAGCTTTTGCAGACAACATTCCGATGGTAGTGATCACCGGCCAGAATCAGGCACGCGCGATCGAACCGAGTATCGACCAGTTACAATCCGCTGACCAATTGGGACTGTTCCGCTCTATCACCAAATGGAATGCCGTCATCCACCACCCGGAGCGCGCGCCAGAACTGATTGAGCGGGCAATCCATATCGCTCGCTCCGGGAGGCCGGGGCCGGTGCAACTGGACATTCCCTGCGACGTTGGCACGCAGTTATGCCGCTACGATCTGAACCAAATACCCCCATATCGCCCCCAACGCCCGCGGCCCTCACAGGAGGAATTGCAACGCGTGGTTGCGGCGTTGCGCAGTGCCCGCAAACCTCTGCTCATTGCCGGCGGAGGTGTTGCACGCTCTGGCGCGGTCGCTGAGTTTCGCGCACTGGTCGCTCGCACCGACATGCTTGCCATGGCTACCGCCAATGGCAGGGGCGTGTTGCTACCGGACGATCCGAATACGCTCGGTTCGGCCGGCCTGGTCTCGGGTCAGGCGGCAATCGACGCCGGACAGGAGGCAGATCTTGTGCTCGCGGTTGGCTGCAAGTTCTCTACCTTCACCCCGATCCATAAACCGCCCCACTACCCTAAACCGGATCACCAAAAAATCATCCAGATTGAAATAGACGCCGAATCGATCGGCAAGGCGGCACCCATTGAGATCGGGCTGGTAGGCGACGCCAGGGCGACACTAGCAGCGCTACTGGAAGAGCTTGGCGAAGCCCCCGACTATCAACAGGACACGGCGTGGAAACAGTCCATGGTGAACAGGCGCGATGACGGTCGGGCGCTTTATCGCGACAGCGCCAGACAGAGCAAGGTAGTGGGCGGCAGCGGGCTGCTCAACGAGTCGGCAGTTGCCGCTACTATTGCCCGCCTGCTCCCAGAGGATGCCATTGTCGTTCACGATGGCGGCCAGACCATGATGTGGACACTCTCACACATTCAGGTGGACAGCCCGGAAAGGTCACTGTTTGTCCCCGGTATGGGGCATCTCGGCTTCGGCCTTCCCTATGCCAACGCCGCCAAACTGGCACATCCCGAGCGCGCGGTATTCTGCCTGACCGGCGACGGCGCCATGGGCATGACTATTCAGGAACTGGAAACCGCTTGCCGTTACGGACTCAACGTAGTGGTGGTTGTGTTCAACGACAGCTACTGGGGGATGTATAAACCTTTTGGCGACATGCTGGAAAACCCCGAGTTTGGTACCAGGCTCACCACGGTAGATTTCGCTGCCATTGCCAGGGGCTTTGGCTGCCACGCCGAGGATGTCTCTGAGCTGACCGAAATTCCGGCGGCAATCGGGCGCGCAATGAACAGTGGTAAACCCTCGGTCATCAATATCGGCGTGGATTTTACTCCGCATCCGATGGACTTCCTATGGCCCAATATCATCCTGGACGGTTTCCAGTTTCCTGAAGCACCGGGAAGCAAATTGAAGGCAGTGGCGTAAATCCGACACGGAACGTGCGCCCGTGGTCAGCTGGTCAGCATCATGCCGCCGTCAACCAGCATGCGATCACCCGTTACATGCCGGCTCTCGTCGCTGGCCAGGTACAGCGCCGCAGCAGCAACATCGTCTACCTGCCCGAACTCCCCGATAGGAATTATGCTGCGAAATCCGGCTTCGGCCTCCTCAAAACCCACACCTTGTTGGCTTGCTGTCGCCGCCACCAGCTGGTCATGCATTGACGTTCTGATTTGTCCGGGATGAATAGAGTTACAGCGGATTCCGTAGCCGCGCTGCGCACAATACAGCGCCACTGACTGGGTCAAGTGGTAAACAGCTGCTTTCGACGCACCATAGACGGCAATAAAAGGCACGGGCACAAGACCGCCGATCGAGGACATATTGATGATCGTGCCGCCATGGCCTTTCATGGCGCGAATGGCATGTTTGCAGCCCATTAGCGTGCCATCGAAGTTGACTTCAAATATGCGTTTGGCCTGTTGCACGTCGATATCCTCCAACAACACGCCCAGCCCCGCTTCCGAAAAACCGGCATTATTCACCAGGATATCCGGCCTGAACCCCTCCACAGCAAGACTCTCGAACAACTGTATCCATTGCTGTTCATTGGTCACGTCCTGCTCGAAAAAATGTGCCCCGATTTCGGCTGCAGCCGCCCGGCCCGCATCTACGTCAATATCCGTGATTATCAGCCGAGCGCCCTCCCCGACAAAGCGTCGGGCGATTCCCAGGCCGAGGCCGGACGCGGCACCGGTCACAATAGCGGATTTACCCTCTAGTCTCTTGCCCTGCATATTTTTTCCCTCGTCGTATCCACTGTGCGCGGATGAGCTGACATATAAAGTCGATAGACAATAGACTTTACACAGCTCGGAATTTGATCGACAGAGTAGAAATACTCATGCCTCGATTTGCCAACTAACTGAATATCATCGTTGCGGCATCCTCGAGTTCACAGGTGTTAACCCGCCATTATCCCCATTCACGGTATGACTGTTTCAGCGTTGCTGAATATGCCGGTTTAGACAACCCCTTCGCGACCGGCCACACATTTGGCGTGCGCTCCAGCCTGGTCATTCCAGCCGGAATAGCAACTATAGGGGCTCGCCAGGAGGGCCCTGTCAAGCATGCTGCCACTGATGCTAGAGCTGTAATCCGCTGTAATTGGTTATACGATTGTTTTTGACTAAAGTAATAGTTGTCACTCATAGCGAGAATAAAACCTATGGAATTCAACGTACCGCAAGGTGGAAGCACTATTTGTCATATTGACGTATATCCAGTGGCGCCTGCAGACGGCACGGCGCAGGACTGGAGAATGGTCAACACAACTCTGGAGCCCGAGAAGGACGTGGGTAGTCTCGAGGTTCGATTTTCCTTGGCGTCAACGCCGCAGCAACGGCAGTTGGAAAGAATGGTATTCGTTTTCTCCATCGCTGAAGCCGTGCAGACAGACCTTCAGTCCTGGCGTTTTGCGCAAGGCGGAATAATGTACTGCGAGGGTAAAGCCGACTATCTGGACGACAATAGTGTTGCGCTGAGTAACAACGGTAAAACGTTAACCCTATCCGTTAAATGTCTGACTGACATTGCCCAAAGCTACAACTTCAGTTTTATGGCTGTGCAGAAAATCAATAAATCTGGGGAGTGTCAGATATATGCCTCAGCGGATCCGGGTGGTGATACTCGGAGGGTTTAGGGTTTTAACGATGTGACGTCAAAATCGACGCATCTTTCCGCTTCGCCGGCTTGCGCCATTATCGCCGAAAAATTCGTCTCGCTGCAGAGACGGTCAAACCAGGGCAATCTGAACCACACCGTGCCCATGTGAGCCTTCAGGGCATGGTCGACTTCCACCATCGCGGCGATATTTTGTCCGGCAAGTGTGTAAACCAGGGCGGCCGTAAACGTCGCCGCTACCCCCTGGGCATTCATTTCCTTCAGGATATTGATCGCCTTTTCAAATTCGCCCAGTTGCGCATACGCTTGCGAGAGTATCCAGCGCTCTACCATCGCTTTCTCCGTGGTGCTTTGAACGATAATGCTGCGATAGAGTTGTGTGGCCTGCGCTGTGTTGCCCAATAGAAATTCGGTATCGGCGAGGTTGAGCATTACAACTGGTTCTTGACTGCTGGTGTAAGCTATCTGAAATTGATTTCTGGCACTGGCATAGTCATCAGCCAGCATGTAGGCAAGGCCAAGATCAATGTAGTAAGTCGCATGCGGCTGAAGTTCCAAAGCACGTTGTAGTGTTGAAATCGCCCCATCCAGATCGCCTTGCTCCGTCATTATCAGCCCTAGTAAACCAAGGGATGTATAATCATTGGGATAGCGGTCGAGTGCTTCTCTGATGGATGTTATGGCCAGGTCGGTCTTGCCCCATTGATAGTAATTGTGTGCTGCCTTGTGGTAGAGAGCCCGACTTGGTTGCATCGCCAGCGCGAGTTCATAATGCTTGATCGCCTGTTCGTAATTCGCCATATATCGATAGCGATCAGCCTTAAGCTTATGGAGAAGCACCTCGTCACCCCCCAACAGCTGTATTCTTTCAATTTCCGTCGCGGCCTGATCAAAGTCCTGACGTTCCAGAGCCAGGCTGAACCAACTCTGCCTCAATAGGATGGAGTCACCCGCAAAGGTTTCCGCGTGTGTTAGCGCGGCTTGCAGTTTGTCCAGATACTCAGGATCGCCACTTTCATCGTAAACATCCAGGGCCGAGTGGGCATACAACAAATAGATTGGCATGAAGCGATTTGCCTTGGCTAACAATGGTTCGAGCTGAACCAGCACATCGCCCTGCCTTGCGCCACCCATATGTGAAGCTTCATATAATGTTAAAAATTTCTGGTAGGTCGCTTCGTCAATCAACTTGCCGGGATCGACAAACACCGTACTCCCGGGATAAAGTTGCTGCCATTGACGCTGTACAATGCTGAAAGTCTCTAAAGTCATGTCGACAATAACCGATGTGGTCCTCTGGCTTTTTACGGCTAGATCCGGGCCACCGAGCCGCTCAATAGTGAGCTCACAGCTGCGTGCACTTGGGCAATCCATCCTGGAAATAACCAGTTCGTCTGCACCCAGTGCCGACCTGATTTCATGTAAATTTCCATCTTCAGGTCTTGCCTCGTCACTACTCACCAGCGCCAATGCCGTCGTATTGATCACACTTTGCTGCAGTGCCTGTTGTATGCTGGATCTGAGAAGGTCCTGTTGTTGGTCAACTTTGCCGTTGGATGTAGTAATCGAGGTCGGTAATACTGCCACGTAGTCACGGTGCGCAGGTTTCCCGGCTTGGTAGTACCAGGTAAAACCAATGGCCAGTACGACAAGGATGCTACAGCCCCCCACGATAATCCGTGCCCAGCGCGGCTGATCGGGCTGAACCACAGTAGGTAAGGCGGTCTCCTCTTGGGTGCTCTCTAGCCAGGCCAACCTCAAGCCATCAGCAACCTCTCTGGAACCCGGGCGTTTAGAGCAGTTTTTGTGCGTCATTTGCTGCAGGAGCAGATTCAGGTTCGCCGGTGTATGCGCTTGTTCGCCCAATATTTTGGTAGCGAGAGTGCCAAGGGCATGGATGTCTTCACTAGCATCAGAGTTGTGCGCTGCAATGCCAAAATCTGTCACCTTGGCAACATTATCAATGCCGATCAGTACATTTTCCGCCTTGAGATCATTATGAATAATCCCGGCATCGTGGGCAGCGGCGACACCGGCGGCGATTTCCGTCAGCCAGCGCAGCAATTCAGTGCGATCGGAGTCACGCTCGCGTAACTGGACATGCAGGTTCGGGCCATCCACATATTCCATGACCAGGGCGGGCGTGTCTTCACCGTAGATAATGTCGTAAATCTGGACGATATTGGGATGGTTGAGCTTTGCCAGTGTTTGCGCTTCGCGCTCGAGGTGAACTCGCCAGTCATCCTGGGATAAATCCCCACGCAAGTATTTAATCGCCACCTTTCGCTGAAGGCGTAAATCACGGGCGAGAAATACTTCACCCATGCCGCCTCGCCCTATGGCCCTGATTATTTCGTATTTTTCAAGCTCTGGTGCAGTTTTACCCGGGGTCATGGCCGCGGGGCATACGCCGATTCAGCCAAAGGCAGGGCATATGCCAGATGCTCTCCTTTATAGATACGAAAGCGTGGACAACCAAATCGCACCCGGCCCCGACCACGTTCCACTAACTGCTCAGAGCCGAAGGAGCCGGCCAGACTTTGTGCAAGTTGCTTTCGCGCGCGAAAAATGAGGATGTTGATGTGGGACATATCGACACCCAGATCCCTGGCCAATTGTTCGCTGTCAATCCATCCCTGGCTTCGTTGATCAAGCCCCCGGCTCGCTTCAACGGCCCTCTGCCGAGCAAGGTGCAGCAGCAGGTAATGGTGCGAGCGCTCACCCAGATTCACGGCCTGGTGCCGGTGTTGGTGCTCTAGCCGTAAACCGGTATTTTCCTCATCAAGGCTCAGATCGAACACAAACTCAAATTCGTCAAGCTGCTTCTCCTGAAGCTGCTGCTTGGTTGCATCCGCCGAGTCCGCCAGGAATACGCGCCATTGCTTGTCGGCGCAGGTCAAAACCTCTCTGTGCTGTAGCGCGCTCTCCATCTCGGGCCGACTTAACTCAGTTACCGACTGACGGAACCAACATTGACGCTCTGAACTGTACGTCACAACCATGCGCGGCTCTTCATCGTTGGGTAGAAACAGGTAAGGTGACAGCTCCAAGGTGTCGGTGTCGGGGGTAATACCTACCAGTAAGGAGCGGGGGGGCGATGACGTGGTCTAATGGATCTGCACAACCCAGTTAAGGGATAATACCCATAACTG
>CAXBNX010000022.1:0-90722 GCA_963977275.1 uncultured Haliea sp.
CCCGAATATTGATGAAAAATTAGGCACGACATCTATCCTGACACGGGGGGGTATCAGTCAGCCATAGGTTGTCGGTGTAGTAAGTTTCCACGTCCAAGGTGGGTGTAATAAATACCGGCCCCGCCTGCAGATTGGCTGGCTCCAGGGCCAGCGCAGTCTGCGCGGTTACCGCCCCGAAGGCGCAAAGCATTGCGCCAGGTAATACCTTCATGGCAATCATTTTCATAGGTCACTCCCTGTTTTACTGGTCTTGGTCTCCGAGCAGTCTGGTGCGCTCTTAATAAACTCAGTATAAGCGGAGACACATGCAGAAACTACGAAGAGCAAGTGTAAAGTCGGAGTATTCGGCAGAAAAACGGCTCTTAGGATTTTCACAACATTTATGCAGTGACAGCTGGTGCCGCTAAGCCTCGTCCGATAAACGCCAGCGCCAGTATAGTGACGAAGGTGAGCGCATTGGCGGGCATTTGCAGACTGAAATCCGTAGTGGAATGAATCGCCGCCCACAGAACCGTCATGGTTACAGCGAAGCCCGCACCCCGATACAAACGCGTTCGTCGCTCTCGCTGCACCCGCCACGCACTCCAGAAGGCAAGGCTGACGAATACTGCCAGGGCGAGGGCGGCGGGAATGCCCAGCTCAACTGCGATTTCCAGGTAATCATTGTGGGCGTGTAGGTGAAAACCCTGTAGTTTTGCTGCCTGATAGTTAGGGAACACCCCGTAAAAGGAGCCGCCACCGGAGCCTGTTAAATAAAATTCCCTGAGATAATCAACAGTATAGGAATTAGACCACACCCGTGCTTCCTGGCTGGGATGAGTCTGCTCAAGCCGCTCCACTAGCTGATTGAATCCGAACCACCTTCCCAGAATCAGCATATCCACCACCAGCAGGCTGGCTAAAAACACCACCACCCGCCAGGAAAATCGTTGTCCACTCGTCATGGCTACCACGCCCGCAAACCCCAGGGCAGAGAAAAACGCAATATTACCCATACGCGCCCGCGTGAGCACCAGGGCTACCACCATCACCGCCAAATACAGGCGCAGCCGAATCTTGGGGCTCAGCATAAGTTCGAGCAAAGCGCGCAAGCGCTCTTTCCAGCTGGAGGCCTTATTGGTAGACAAATGTGCAAGTAACAGGCCTATGCCCGCGCTGAGACACATTACGAGGTAGCCCGCGTAATGATTGCGGTTTACAAAGGTACCGGTGGCGACGCCCTGCCCTACATATTTCTCTACAAAAAAGCCCAACTCGAGGCCACTGAGCACCATAAAAGCGCCATAGACCGCCTGGCAGGTGCCACTGAACACCAGCACCTGTAGCAGAGTTCGCAACCGCGCGTGGCTATTCACCAACGCAAGGGTGAGGAAAAATCCAGCGGTGAAGCCACACCCCCGCAACAGGTAGTATTTGGTGTATTCCCTGTCCAGCGAAAGACTGAGCCACCCGCCTTTCACATGCCAGGCAAATGCCTGGGGAGAAAGCCACTCCACCAGCGGTCGGGGCAGGTACTGAATCTGGATGAAAACCCAAAGTTGCACCAACAAAAGTAACGCGAGAGGCAAACGGCCGTAGCGCCAAACCTCGGCGCTAATACGTGCCTTACCGGTAAGATAAAGCAGCAGCCAGCCCACAAGCACCAGGCTAACCAGCCCGGCCAGCAGGGCGCCAGCCCAGATCCGGTTGGATGCAAAAGGCAAGGGCGCCCACACCAGAATAGCCAGGTAGGCCACAAACAGGGTGGGCTCAAGTTTAGTAGGTATTTTTAGGCTCAAGAGGTGAAGACGTTTTTATAATCGTTATGGTTTAACCGCTTGATAATAACGCCCGGCCAACCGTCACTACTCGCGTCCGGCCTCACGCGACATACTGCACTCCTGTACATAGAAAGACAGCGATTGCTGCCTTTTTGCGAAGCAGGGTCAGCCTGAATCAGGTTGAAGGACTGACATCGGCACCACCGCCCTGAGGCGTGAAGTCGCTCTTGTATTCTTTAGGTTGTTTGGCCATTTTCTCACTCGCTTCAAACGCTTTACGCGCGGCGTTCGTCTCGTCGCTGGACTCGCCGTAAGCATCGGCCACTGCTCTCACAACGCCCCTCGCCTCATTGAGGTTACTGGCCAGGCCAACGCCAGCCTCTGCTATAGCAATACGATATTGCGCGTCTGCACACTCCATAGCAAAGACGGTTGCCCCAGTGAGCGCCATGCCGCTGTCGATCATGGCATTGACGACCTCGGCAGAGCTACTACCATTGCTGAGCATATCCTCCACTTGCTCGCATGAGGTCGGTGGATCGAGTTGTGCATAAGCCGCCAACGGAAGCGCTGCCAACACGCCGGCCAGGATAAAGTTGAACACCGTGTTTTTCATTGCAGACTCCTTTGCAACCAGCCGCCCGAGGTGACGGATGGGTTGTATGATTTCGTATAGGAGACACGATAGGAGGATTGGGGATGGGTGTCAATTGGATAACCGGCGAAACGTCACCACCACAGTGAACCACTTACCCCATGCCCCAAGACAGCGGGTGCATCCCGTAATGCAGTGCGAATTCTGGACCAGAGCCCAATCCCGCTCTAGCGAGCGCGTCGCGAATATACCAGGCCCAGAAGGCCTATGCCGAGCAGATAGGCGCCACCGGGTACAGGCACAGCAGCCGGTGCATTCACCTGTAACAGATTCCATTCTTCAGGCGCTTCCATACCGACAGCGAATGTCGCTGGTGCAGCGGGTGCGGCAGGTTCGGCCAGCGAACGCCAGCGGGCAGAATTAGAGCCGTCACAGCAGCCCTCAAAGCCGAGGCCTATCAGCAAAAACTCCTGCGTTTTGGGAATAATAAAGTCGAGCACATCACCGTTGTTCCAATTATTGCTCCACCAGATATCACTGTTGTAGCGTGTAATCTCGGGAGCCAGCCCACCGGTACTCAGCGCGATAAAGCCACCCCTGCCCCAGTCGAGGCCAAGTTGCAGCTGTGTGTCAGCCTCTGCGGAACCACTGATCGCAAACAGGGCACCTATATCCCGTTTCGAGCCGCCACAGGTATCGTGCGAGCTCACATTATCGAACACATCTACCGAGAGATCACAGATGATATTGCCCGGGTTAGAATAGGCTGACATGAAGCCGTTGAACAAAGCGGCCATAAACGCGTCTTCCGCAGACATTGATGCGGACAGAGATCGCGAATTGTATTCGGTGTTCACCATCGCCAGATCGATCGATTGAACCATCAGATTAGCTTGCGCAGCACCTGCCAGCAGTATTGCAGCCAGCCCTGTTGCCACCTTTAAAATAAGTTTCATTTATCCAATGCTCCAGTAAACAATTTACCCGCTGCGAGCGATCGCAACTGTCGGGGTGAGTTTGTAGCATGGGAGCGCGGCGGCACTCTGACAGGCCGGGCATTTCTGTGAAGACGATCACACTGATCCCGGGCTCTATCCCCAAACTGTGATTAACTTCCGCCTTTCTCCAGGGCATCCAGGTCAGGTTGTAAATCTCATTTGTCTCTAGTGATTTACATCCAACCAGACCAAAAGGGGGGTGAATCCGGGGAGTAGGGGCAAAAAGCGTTCGGATTTGAGAGCTGCATCACGAAACAGGCAAAACGTCGTCCACATGAACGCGATAAAATACTGCGACAAGTTACTCGGATATTTCAAAAAAGGATTTGCAAGCACCATGTCATCACGACGCTCCGGCGACCAATTGAATTCACGCGCCCGCTTTCGCTCCGAAAGAGTGGTGAAAGACGGCCACGAGTGGTATTTCCTGACGAGGGAAGGATCTGTCGAGGGGCCGTTTTCCTGCCAGATAGAAGCCGTGCAACAACTTGAAGTCTACATCCGACTTGCCATTAACGATATGCTTCATGAAGGAGAGGGCCTGACTCTAGCCTAGCGGCAGATTACCCCCACAGGACGTTGCCACTATGCCGAGAAGGGGTGGCGCAGTACGATGGTCTCCACACGGTCTGGGCCTGTAGACACAATATCGATAGGCGCCCCCACCAGTTCCTCCAGTTTCTTGATATAGGCCCGAGCGGCTGCGGGCAACTCCTCCAGCGTTTTTGCGCCCAGTGTAGATTCACTCCAGCCCGGCACTTCTTCATATACCGGCTGCAGTTTTTCGTAGTCTTCGGAGTCAATCGGGTTCGCCACCGGCTTGCCCTGCTTGCAGGTATAGCTTACACAAATACGGATGGTTTCCAGGCCGTCCAGCACATCCAGCTTGGTCAAGCAGATACCACTTACGGAGTTGATATTCACCGCGGTACGCAGCGCTACAGCATCGAACCAGCCGCAACGGCGAGCCCGCCCGGTGGTGGCACCAAATTCATGGCCGCGGTCCGCCAGGTGCTTGCCGGTGTCGTCGAACAGCTCGGTGGGAAACGGTCCGGATCCTACACGAGTGGTATAGGCCTTGGTAATACCAAGCACATAGTCGAGATACAAGGGACCGAAACCAGAGCCGGTTGCCGCGCCGCCTGCGGTGGTGTTGGAGCTGGTGACGTAGGGATAGGTGCCGTGGTCGATGTCCAGCAGTGACCCCTGGGCCCCCTCGAACATGATTTTTGCATCGGATTTGCGGCGCTCATGCAGCAGGCTGGTTACATCCGCCATCATTGCAAGCAGTTCAGGCGCCATCGCGAGCGTGTCTGACAGCACGGTGTCATAGTCCAGTGGCTCCACACCATAGTAATGCTGCAGCGCGAAGTTATGGAACTCCATCACCTCTTTCAGCTTGCGCGCAAACCGATTTTCGTCCTGCAGATCGCCGAGGCGCAGACCGCGACGGGCGGCCTTGTCCTCGTACGCGGGACCGATGCCCCGGCCGGTAGTGCCAATCTTCTCGCCGCCACGCTTGGCCTCCCTGGCCTGGTCCAGCGCCACGTGATACGGAAGAATGAGCGGGCAGGCAGCGGAAATTTTCAGGCGCTTGCGCACCGGCACTCCGCCGGATTCCAGTTCGGCCATCTCTTTCAAAAGCGCTTCGGGTGACAGCACCACACCATTGCCGATAAAACACTGCACGTGCTCCCGTAAAATACCTGAAGGTATCAGGTGCAGAACGGTCTTCTTGCCGTCGATTACCAGCGTATGGCCGGCATTGTGGCCGCCCTGGAAACGCACAACCGCGTCTGCCTGATCAGTCAGCAGGTCAACAATTTTCCCCTTGCCCTCATCACCCCACTGGGTGCCGAGAACGACAACATTTTTGCTCATCGCTTTAGTAACTCTTTGGTTTTAATCAGTGTTTCAGTCTGTGGCCAGCGCCTGTACCTGCCACACACCATCTTGTTCAACCAGCTGGCGGTCGCAGCGTGGGTCTGGCCGGGTAGAGAGACAGTTGATCACCACCTCCCCGCCCTCACGCAATTGGGCAACCACTGTCGCCAGTGTAAGGTCATCGGAATCCGGCATGCTTATGGCGCCACGGTTATCGCGCTCTGACGGCACCAGTTCGAGCAAGGCCTTCAGATCGGTAGCAAAACCCGTGGCGGCGCGGGCGCGACCAAATACCGCACCCACGTTGTCGTAACGCCCGCCGTTGGCCAGAGCCTGGCCGTGGCCGGGCACGTAGGCGGCAAACACAACACCGGTGTGATAATGATAGCCACGAAGTTCGGCAAGATCGAAGTAGATATCCAGCCCGGGTCTCTGGCGGCGAATATCAGTAGCCACTTCCTGTAGTGCATCAACCGCCGCAAGTGCATCGGGCGCTTTGTCAGCAAATAGCGCGCGGGCATTGGCCAGCACCGAGTCGTCACCGTGCAAATCCACCAGACCGATAATCAATGCTGCGGCATCGCCGTCGACTCCAGCGAGCGCGAGGTGCAGGTCGGGCACCGACTTTCTCTGCAGCGCGTCAAATACGGTTTGTTCCTGCTCAGTGGTGAGGCTCGCGCTGGCGAGCACCGCCCGGTAGACGCCCACATGGCCCAGGTCCAGGGTGACCGTTGACCCGACACCCGCCATTTCAAGCGTTGCGAGCATCAATCGAACGACTTCTACATCCGCCGCGAGGCTATTGTCGCCGTAAAGCTCTGCCCCCAATTGAATCGGCGAGCGGGAAGCCAGCAGGGATTTCGGGCGTGTGTGCAGCGTTGAGCCGGCGTAGCAAAGCCGGCTGATACCTTCCTGTGCCAGACTGTGCGCATCAATCCGCGCGACCTGCGGCGTGATATCCGCCCGAATCCCCAGGGTGCGGCCACTGAGCTGGTCGGTGAGCTTAAAAGTAAGCAGGTCCAGATCCTGTCCAAGGCCAATCAGCAGGGATTCGGTAAATTCCATCAGCGGCGGTATCACCAGCTGATAACCCCAGCTGCGGTACAGATCCAGCAGCCGCCGGCGCAGCCGCTCTGCGGTCGCCGCCTGAGCTGGGAGTACTTCCTCTATCCCATCGGGCAATTGCCAGCGATCAACGGATGTCATGGGTTGTTAACACTCAATGCACCATATACAGCAGAAAAACCCCGAACAGCATGCTGCCGAGGCCGATATTTCGAATGACCTTATCTTCCATCTGGTCAGCCACGATAAGCAGTTTGCGCCAGCGGTCGGGACTGATAAAAGGTAGCAGGCCTTCAATAATGAAGACAAGGGCGATGGCCACCACTAACACGTGCCAAAAATCCAAATTGCTTCCCCTGCAAACCGCGAGCACAAAAAACCGCGGGGCCTGCGCTTGTGGTCAAAACGCCGGATCCCACGGTTAAAGAATACTACCACAGACTATAGGGATAGCACTTGTGATTTTTTGCAGGTCCGGCTTATTTGGACGCTTCGCCTTTAGAGCTTTTCAGGTAGCGGAAAAACTCGCTGTCGGGCTGGATCAGCAGCACATCGCCACCGCCATTGAACGACTGCTGGTAGGCCTGCAGGCTACGGGTAAAGGAATAGAATTCCGGGTCCCGGTTGAACGCCTCGGCGTAGATGCGGGTAGCGGTAGCATCGCCCTCACCGCGCACCAGTTCTGCGTCGCGGTAGGCATTGGCCTGTAACACCGTTACCTCACGGTCGGCAGCGGCGCGAATACCCTCGGCCAGTTCCTGACCCTGGGAGCGATGCTCTCGCGCCTCTTTCTCACGCTCGGCATTCATTCGCTGGTACACCGACTCCGACACATCTTTTGGCAGATCAATTTGCTTCACCCGCACATCCACTACTTCCACACCCAGAGACTCCTGGGCAACCACGGTGAGTTCCTCCGTGAGATCCTGCATCAACTGGTCGCGTTCACCGGAGACCACTTCCTGAATGGTGCGAATCGCCACCTGGTTACGCAGGCCGTTGTTGATGCGCTGGGCCAACAGGCCCATCGCGCGCGCCATCTCGCCGTTGGTGGCGGTGTAGAACTTCTCTGTGTCCTTGATCCTGAACTTGGCGTAGCTGTCTACCATGAGCGCCTTCTGCTCCTGGGTAAAGAAGCGCTCGGGTTGAGAATCTACAGTAATCAACCTGCCGTCGAACTTACGTACGTTGTTCACGAAGGGAATCTTGATATGCAGGCCTGGCTGCAGGTTCGGGTTTACAACCTCACCAAACTGCAGCAACACACCTCGCTCGGTCTGCTTTATAACGTACAGTGAATTACTGGCTACCCACAAGATAACCACTGCGATTCCCATAAATACCAAATTGCGTCCTGACATGATCAGCGACCTCCTCTGAGCGTGCCTGTGGATGCAGCATCACGGCGCAGCTGCTCGGTTACGGCGTTGGTCAGCTCGCGAATATTCGAGCTGTCTAGCGTCATCTGGCGCACGGAACTGCTGCCAGGGCTGACGGTGCCGAGCTTGTCCAGCGGCAGATACATCATGTTATTGCCGCCCTCCACATCGACCATCACCTTGTTGTTGTTGCTAAACACGCTCTGTACCGCTTCAAGGTACAAACGCTCCCGGGTTACCTCAGGGGCCTTCGCGTATTCCGCCAGTAATTTAGTAAAGCGCTGAGCCTCACCCTCGGCGTTGGCGATAACCTGTTGCTTGTAGGCCAGGGCTTCTTCCAGCACCCGCTGGGCACCACCACGCGCTTCAGGCACAATGCCGTTGGCATAGGCCTGGGCCTCGTTTTTAACCCGCTCCTCGTCTTCCCGGGCCTTAATCACGTCATCAAACGCTGCCTGCACCTGGCCCGGCGGTTTGGAATCATCCACCGTCACCTTGCTCACGCGAATACCTGTTTCGTACAGGTTGAGGTATCGCTGCAGGCGCTCGTCGACTTCGATAGCGATCTGGGCGCGGCCTCCGGTGAGCACCATGTCCATGCTGGTACCACCCACCACGTGTCGCAGCGCACTCTGGGAGGCGTGCTGCAATGACACTTCCGGATCCAGCACCTTGAGCACGAAACTGGTGGGATCCTCGATGACATACTGCACCGACATTTTAACCTCGACGATATTCTCGTCCTGGGTGAGCATGATTTCGCGAAAGCTGACCGCCCGCACCTTGGTGGTGTTGACCGGTATAACTTCGTCGATAAGCCGCGGGTTCCAGTGCAGGCCGGGCTGCACGGTGTCGTAATATTTACCGAAGCGCAGCACTACCGCCCGCTCCTGCTGATCGATCTGGTACCAGCCCAGCATTGCCCACACCACTACGGCAAGGCCCAACAGAACGGCCACCAGCCCGCCGGGGAAACCGCCTGAGCTGCCGCCGGAGCCACTGCCACCACGGGACTTGCCGCCACCGAATATACCGCCCAGCTTGTCCTGCAGTTTTTTGAGGGCCTCATCCAAATCCGGCGGTCCCTGGTCGCCACCGCCCCAGGGATCCTTGGGTTTGTTGTTGCCACCACCCGGTTCATTCCAGGCCATAATTAACTCCTAAGTAAAAAGTCGTGCGAAAAGTCGTGAGAGTCTATCAAATTTTAGCTGCTTTGAGTCATCGAACCTGCGTCTTGGGCGCAAGTTAAAATAAGGGTTCGGGCCCCTTCTTCATCAAGCGGTTCCAGTCAGCCCGAGGCAAACGTACGCTGAGGTGCGCCACGCCATCTTCGCCATAGTCTTCCGATTCCACCGCCCCAAGACGATACAGCGCTGCCCGCAGGCCGCCGTCGGTGGGGTTGATGTCCAGGGTTTCATTTACCATGTCACGGCCCACCAGCTCAGAAATGGCCTGTAGCAGCAGATCTGTGCCGGCGCCGGTAACTGCGCTCACCCAGACCCGTTCCGGCAGGCCATCGGCATTGCGGTCGATACGGGGAGATTGCTCCAGTAAATCCAGCTTGTTGTATACCTGTAACTGGGGAATATGGTCTGCACCTATTTCCACCAGCACATCGTTAACCCGATGAATATTGTCCGTGCGCTGGTCGGTTGCCGCATCTATAACATGCAGCAGCAAGTCGGCATTAAGCGTCTCTTCCAACGTGGCCTTGAAGGCGGCTACCAGTTTATGCGGCAGGTGGGAGATAAAACCCACGGTGTCCGCCAGCACGATAGGGCCTACATTCTCGACTTCCAGACGACGCAACGTGGGGTCCAACGTGGCAAACAGCTGGTCTGCGACATACACCTCGGACTCAGTGACACGATTGAACAGGGTGGACTTACCCGCGTTGGTATAACCCACAAGAGATACTACTGGCATTTCTGCCCGCCGACGAGAACGGCGACCGTTGTCCCGCTGTTTACGCACTTTCTCCAGCCGCGCCAGAATGGATTTTATCCGCACCCGCAACAAGCGGCGATCGGTTTCCAGCTGGGTTTCACCCGGGCCGCGCAGGCCAATACCGCCTTTTTGACGTTCCAGGTGGGTCCAGCCCCGCACGAGGCGGGTGCTGATATGTTGTAGTTGCGCCAACTCAACCTGCAATTTACCCTCATGGGTACGGGCGCGCTGGGCAAAAATATCGAGGATTAAGCCGGTGCGATCGATCACCCGGCACTGCAGCTCCTGCTCCAGGTTCCGCTCCTGACTGGGGCTGAGAGAGTGGTTGAACATGACAACCTGCGCTTCGTTGTCGCACACGACTGTCTTGATTTCCTGCAGTTTGCCGCTACCCACGAAAGTGCGCGAGTCGGGCACATCTCTGGCTCCCATAATATAGGCCACAGGGTCGCCGCCAGCGGATAGCACCAGCTCTTCAAATTCACGCGGGTCTTCCCGCTCAGTTTCGCTGGCGAGATTGAGGTGAACAAGCACAGCGCATTCACCCGATTCGGGACGATCAAAAAACAATACTACCTCGGCGGGTCAATGAGAGTGGCCGCCAGGCGACCACCGGGTTGTTGCTACAGTTAGCTGTCGTCACCGTCTTCTTCGCCTTCCGGCGGGTTCTGCAGTGGCATGCGCACAACGCGCGACGGCACAACAGTGGAGATGGCGTGCTTGTAAACCATTTGGCTCACGGTATTCTTCAGCAGCACTACGAACTGATCGAAAGACTCGATCTGCCCCTGCAGCTTGATGCCGTTCACCAGGTAAATTGAGACTGGTACGCGTTCCTTACGTAAGATATTCAGGTAAGGGTCTTGTAGCGTATGCCCTTTTGACATAACTCCTCCTAATAGACTCAAATCGAGCCGAAAAAAGTGATAAATGTGTCTAACTTCACACTGTTTCTGGGGCTTCCCTGCTGCTGTCAGTGCGAGCTTTCTGGTTCTGACCCGCTGCCGACATGCCATAAGCGCTTTGCCAGCATACTATAGTGGGGCTTTATCAAGATAGTTCAAGGCCAGCTGAAGGGGCTTTTCCCCTTTTCCATTCCCCACAAGGTCTGACTCCCTACCCGCCGCGAGGTTCCCTTCCTCATGGGTATATATCCAGTTCAGGTCCGGCCACTTACGCAACCAGGTCAGTTGGCGTTTGGCCAGCTGACGCGTTGCCGCCTCAGCCCTTGCGACCGCATCCTCCAGCGACCATTCGCCCGCGAGGTGCTGCCACATCTGGCGGTAACCCACGGCACGCATGGCTGGGAGATCCGGATGCAAGTCCCCGCGAACGTAAAGCTCACGCACCTCATCCAGCAGCCCGGCCGCCATCATTTGCGTGAACCGTATACTTATACGCCGGTGCAGCTCGATCCGATCACCCGGGCAAATGGCTATTTGGGTAATTCGATAGCGTGCTGCAGGCAGGGGCAGGCTGCCCTGCTGACTCTGCCACTCGGTCATGGTAACACCGCTGGCGCGATACACCTCCAGCGCCCGACCCAGGCGCTGGGAGTGATTGGGGTGAATTCGTGCTGCCGACTCGGGGTCCACCTCCGCCAACCGGGCGTGCAGACTGGGCCAGCCTTGCAGCTCAGCTTCAGCTTCAATCTCGCGGCGAATTTCAGGGTCCGCCGCCGGCATATCAGCCAGCCCCTCCAGGAAAGCTTTGAAATACAGCATGGTGCCGCCCACAAACAACGGCGTGCGCCCCCGCGCAGTGATTTCGCCCACCAGCTGGTGGGCATCGGCAGCGAACTCTGCCGCCGAATAGACTTCCCCCGGATCGCGAATGTCGACCAGGTGGTGAGGGTATTCAGGCTTGGCGCTGCCAATATCCAGACCGCGGTAGACCAGGGCGGAATCAACACTCACCAGCTCGCAGTTGCGCACTCGCGCCAACTCGATGGCGAGATCAGTTTTGCCCGATGCGGTGGGGCCCATCAGGCAGATCAGGTGGGGCTTGGAATCGGCCACAACCGTCTCAGCGACCGCGCAGGAACAACTTATCCAGTTCCTCAATACTCAGCTGGGTCCAGGTGGGCCGGCCGTGGTTGCACTGCCCGGAGCGCTCGGTTTCTTCCATATCCCGCAGCAGCGCGTTCATTTCCGGAATGGTCAGGCGGCGATTGGCTCGCACCGAGCCATGACACGCCATAGTAGAGAGAATTTCATCCAGGTGGCTCTCTATGCGATCGGAGCTACCGAATTCGATCAGGTCCGCCAGCACATCCCGCAATAGTTGTTCCACATCGGAGTCCCGCAGGCTGACCGGTATCTGGCGAATCACCAGGGACTCTTCCCCAGCCACCTCCACTACCAGGCCCAGACCGTCAAACAGCTCGACATGTTCTGCCGCCACCTGCACCTCGCGCTGACTCACTGCCACCGCGCGGGGTACCAGCAACGGCTGGCTGCGGATACCCTCACTGGCCCGGGCGGTTTTAAGGCGCTCATAGGTGATGCGCTCGTGCGCCGCGTGCATATCCACCAGCACAAGACCGCTGGTATTTTCCGCCAGGATATAAATGCCCTTGAGCTGCGCCAGCGCATATCCCAGGGGCGGCACCTCCTCCTCGCTGCCAACCTCCGGCAAAGCATGTACCCGGCCATAATCACGCACCTGCTCCATCGCCTGGCCGGGAATGGGGCTTGTCGGCGCTCGATACCCACCAAACCCGGCCGCACTCGCTACCTGGGGCTGACTGCCCCAGGACAGGCCGGACTGCCTGGAGACCTCGCCGGTGGCCGTATTCACCGCCATGCCGTCACCGAGGTCTGCCGCGCCGGCGGCAGCCGGATCAACCGCCGGACTATCACCCGGGCGGACGTCTGCCAGGGCGCGGTGCAGGCTGGCAAAGATAAAACTGTGTACGGCTCGACCATCGCGAAAGCGCACCTCGTGCTTGGTGGGATGGACATTGACATCCACCTGCGCGGGATCCAGCTCCAGATACAATACGAATGCGGGATGGCGGCCATGGTAAAGCACGTCTCTGTAGGCCTGCTTCACCGCATGCGCCACCAGCCTGTCGCGGATGATCCGGCCGTTAACGAAGAAGTATTGCAGGTCGGCCTGACTGCGGGAGAAGGTGGGCAGGCCCACCCAGCCCCACAGACGAAAAGGGCCCACATCATTTTCAATATACAGCGCCTGTTCCATAAAGGCCGGCCCACACACCGTGGCCACACGGCGCTGGCGCTCTGCCTCACTGGTTCCGGATTTCAGTGTGTGCAACACCCGGCCGTTGTGGCGCAAGCTGAAAGCCACATCAAACCGCGACAAAGCGAGACGCTTTACCACCTCTTCCAGATGGTTGAATTCGGTTTTTTCGGTACGCAGGAATTTGCGCCGGGCGGGGGTGTTGAAAAACAGATCCCGCACTTCCACTGTGGTGCCCTGTGGATGTGGCGCGGGCTTTAACTGCACGTCCATCTCGCGCCCTTCACAGGCGGCGGAGCTACCCTCGCTGCTCATTTCATCACAGTTACTGGTCAGCGTCAGCCGGGACACCGAGCCGATACTGGCCAGCGCCTCGCCGCGAAAACCCAGACTGCCAACCCGCTCCAGGTCCTCAAGCGACGCTATCTTGCTGGTGGCGTGTCGCGCCAGCGCCAGCGGCAAATCGTCCGGTGCCATTCCACTGCCATTGTCGCGTATCCGGATCAGCTTGCTGCCGCCGGCTTCCACGTCGATATCCACCCGGGTGGCTCCGGCGTCCAGGCTGTTTTCCAGCACTTCTTTCACCACGGAAGCCGGGCGCTCTACCACCTCACCGGCGGCGATCTGGTTGGCCAGCCGGGGGCTGAGCAGGTGGATGCTGGGCACTAGTGTCCTCTCCGACTAACTCGAATCACGTGGTGGGTATCAGCAGTTTCTGCCCCACCATGATTTTTTCTCCGCTGATGCCATTGCGGACCTTGAGATCAGACACACGTACATTGAAGCGCTGGGCGATTCCGGAGAGTGTGTCACCCCGGGCGATAATGTACTGCTGGCCTTCCTGCTGCTTCTGCCATGCGATCAGCGTCCCGGAGGGAGGATGCGCTAGAAACCATTCCCTGATACCCGTGTGAATGGCGCGCGCCATTTTCTTCTGGTAGCTACTGCTGACCAGTAACCTGGATTCATCCGGATTGGAAATAAAACCCGTTTCCACCAGTATGGAGGGGATATCCGGGGACTTGAGCACGGCAAACCCCGCCTGTTCAACGTTGTTCTTATGCAGCTTGGCTATCTTGTCCATATTGCGCAGCACTTTGCTGCCCAGTTTCAGGCTGTTGTCCAGGGTAGAGGTCATGGACAGGTCAGCGAGCACCCCAGCCAGCACATCGTCCTTATCAGACAAGGTCACCCCGCCCACCAGATCAGACGCATTTTCACGCTGGGCCAGGTAGCTGGCAGCTGTAGACGTGGCCCCCTTAGTAGATAGGGCGTACACCGAAGCACCGTGAGCCTCCTTGCGCCTGAAAGCATCGGCATGGATGGACACGAACAAGTCCGCCTGGCGCTGGCGTGCGAGGTCACGCCTGCCCCGCAGGCTCACATAGTAATCACCGGTACGGATCATGGTAGGCGCAAAGCCCTTATCCGCCTTGAGCAGTGCATTCAGTTCTTTGGCGATGGCCAGCACTACATCTTTCTCGCGCCGTCGACTGGGGCCGATAGCACCGGGGTCTTCACCGCCGTGGCCAGCGTCTATGGCGATCACAATATTGCGCTTGTCGGAGTGTTGCACACTTTTCGTGACCACGACTTTATTCTGCGGCGTCTTGTCGTAGAGGTCCAGCACCAGGCGGTCGCCGGCCTGCTCATTGGCTTTGAGGAAAAAACTTCGGGGAGTAACCGCCGCGCCCAACTCAAGCACTACTCGCAAATCGTCGCCATCGCGAATGCCGGTGCGTACCAGGCGCACCGGGGTGCCCGCCAGCTTGAGATCAGTAACACCGGACTTGATAGACGTATTCTCCACATCAATCACGATGCGGCCTGGATTTTCCAGCACGATGAGCTTGTGGTCTGCCGGGGCGGTGAGGTCGAATACGATCCGTGTGTGGTCCGGTGCACGCCATAGACGCACATCATGCACCTCTGCCGACCATACCGGAGATGCTGCAAGCATTCCCAGGATGGCCCAGATCCACGTCCTGCCCATGTCACTCCCGCCGTTTGTGCTGCGCCCCTTGCAATTATTATCGCTGGCGGCAGCTGGTCTTCTGGTTCAGCCTTGCGCCTGCATTTGCTCCAATACACCCTTCCCCAGGGGTGTATCAGCGCACAACAGCAGACGGCGGCCAGCACCTTCGTGTTCTATTTTAATCCTTATATCCGCCGGGGGCAAAGCGCCTTCGCCCCGTGCCGGCCATTCCACCAGGCAGATCGCCTCTCCGTTGAAATAATCGCGGATACCCATGAATTCCAACTCTTCCGCATTACCCAGGCGGTACAGGTCGAAGTGAAATACCTGCTGCCCATCAAGCTCATAGGGCTCTACCAGGGTGTAGGTGGGGCTTTTCACCGCGCCGCGGTGACCCAGACTCTGAATAAAGCCGCGACTCAACGTGGTTTTACCCATACCCAACTCACCGGCGAGGTACACCACCAGCCCGGGCACTGCTGCCGCGGCCAGAGCAGCGCCGTTTGCCACCATGGCATCTTCATCAACAGCAGTGAGTATCAGGCTACTCACTGTCAGCCCAGCATCGCGCGCATATAAGGGATCAGGTCGCTGGCAAGCAGCCCACGCTGCCCCTCATCGGCGGCGCTGTCGCCAGCGGCCCCGTGCAGGCAGACAGCCAGCGCAGCCGCTTCCAGTGCCGGAATATGCTGCGCCAGCAGCGAACCGATCACCCCGCTGAGCACATCGCCCATACCACCGCTGGCCATGCCCGGGTTGCCATAGTCGCTTAGCAGTAGCTGGTTACCGCCGGTAATCAGGCTGCCGTTGCCCTTGAGCACCACAACACCGCCATAAACCTGTTGCAGCCGGCGTACCGCATCGAAGCGGTCTGCCTGTACTTCGGCGTTAGCGCAGTCAAGTAATCGGGCCGCTTCGCCGGGGTGCGGCGTCAGCACCCAGTTATCCCGTTTGCTGTTCGCAATTACCCGCCCCTCTGCCAACAGGTTCAGCCCGTCGGCATCCAACACCATGGGCTTGCCGCTGGTGGCAGCCACCTGCAGCAACTGCTCGGACCAGGTGGATTGCCCCAACCCCGGCCCCACGACCAGCACATCGGCATTTTCTACCAGTGCAGCGAGGTCCTGACCGGACAAAACCCCCACAGGCATTGCCTCTGGTGTGCGCGCCACAATGGCTGCAACATGTTCAGGCCGTGTCGCAACCTGCACCAGACCTGCCCCGCAGCGCAGCGCCGCCTCCGCCGCCAGTGCCGCCGCACCCGCCATGCCGTGGTCGCCGCCCACCACCAGAACCCTGCCATAAAGACCTTTATGCGCGGTGGCCGGCCTTGCCGGTAAGCGCTCAAGTAATGATTCGAGCTCCAGCCGGTAAGTGTCGCCATCTACCTGTGAATACACCTCCGCCGGCACTGCGAGGTCGTTAAACTCGATAGCGCCGGTATAGTCGGCCGCCGCCAGGGTAAACAGGCCGCGCTTCAACCCTATAAAGGTCACTGTCAGGTCCGCCTGCACCGCCAGCCCGAGTACACGGCCCGTGTCCGAGCACAGGCCCGAGGGTATATCCACCGCCAGCACCGGCGCGCTGCTGTCATTCACCGCGGCGATCGCCTCCCGGTACACACCCCGCACCTCACCGCCGAGGCCGGTGCCCAGCATAGCGTCGACTATGACACCTTCTTGCAGCAGGGATATTGGCTCAAAAGGCTCCATTCTTACACCATTGGCCAGCGCCTGATTGCGCGCCAGCAATGCGTCACCGCCTATTTTGGCCGGGTCGCCAAGCTGCAGCACGTTCACAGGTATGCCGCGTTTTTGCGCCAGATCCGCAATCAGGAAGCCATCACCGCCATTGTTGCTGGTTCCGCACAGCACCTGTATGCACTCAGGGTCTGGCCAGGCCTGCAACAGCGCTTCAAACACCGCGCTGGCGGCCCGCGACATCAACACTATGCCCGGAATCTTGTGATCCTGGATCGCGCAGCGGTCGAGTTCGCGAGTCTGGGCGGCGGTATAGAGGCGCTCTGTACCTAGGATTTCCAAGATTGTGTTGCTCCTGATGTCATCTATTGTCGGTCTCGGTGCTCATATTTGCCGTGATTGTTCGCTGTTGCAATACCGGCGGCACCGGTGATCCCCGTTTACTCGCGCTCAAGCCACCCAACAAAAAATATTTAGATCGCATATCCCAAGCCCAGTTCTGGCAGAATTATACCCCTTAGCAACACCAACAAGGCCCCAAATTGTCCCAGCAACTCTCACCAGAAGACCAGACCGCCATCGTCGAGCAGATCCGCACGTGGTCAAAAGAGCTGGGATTCAGCCAACTGGGTATTGCGGATATTGAATTGGCCGAGCACGAGGGATATCTGCAGAAATGGCTGGACGCCGGTTACCACGGCTCCATGGAGTATATGGCGCGTCATGGCACGAAGCGCTCGCGTCCGGAGGAACTGGTGCCGGGCACGTGCCGCGTGATCACCGTGCGCCTGGACTACCTGGTTGATGGCACCCAGCCTATGGCGGTACTGGAAGCACCGGAAAAGGCCTACATTTCACGGTATGCGCTGGGCCGGGATTACCACAAACTGATCCGAAAGCGCCTGGCAGCCCTGGCCGGGCGCATAGAAAAAGTGGCCTGTGGCGGGCGCTATCGAGCATTTGTAGACAGTGCACCGGTACTGGAGCGGGCGGTCGCAGAGCGGGCGGGTATGGGGTGGATCGCCAAAAACACCATGTTGATTAATGCAGATGCCGGTTCCTGGTTTTTTCTGGGGGAAATTTATACCGACCTGCCGCTGCCTGCGGATACACCCCAGAGCACAAAGCATTGTGGCAGCTGCACTGCCTGCCTGGACATCTGCCCCACCGACGCATTTGCCGGTCCGTTCCAACTGGACGCACGCAAATGTATCTCCTACCTGACCATCGAACACAAGGGCAGTATCGACCCTGCCCTGCGGCCACTGATGGGCAATCGCGTCTTCGGCTGTGACGACTGCCAACTGGTATGCCCCTGGAACAAATTTGCTCAGCCCACAGGCGAAGGGGATTTCCAGCCCCGCCACGGTCTGGCGGATGCCGACCTGGTGGACCTCTTTTTATGGGACGAGGCAACCTACCTTGCCAGGACCGAGGGCTCCGCTATTCGCCGTATTGGCCACGAGCGATGGCTGCGTAATCTGGCGGTGGCGCTGGGTAATGCGCCGCGGTCCGAGCAAGTGATTACTGCGCTGGAAGCGCGCCGGGAGTTTCCCTCGGAATTGGTGCAGGAGCACGTGAGCTGGGCGCTGGCACAGCACGGGTTGACCTAAAGCGCGGCCTGTGGGCTAGGCCTTCAACTTCAGGAAGTGATCGCGGTAGTAACGCATTTCCTCGATAGATTCCCGTATATCGTCCAGCGCAAGATGGGCGCCCGTCTTGGTGATGCCGGCCTCCAAATCGGGCCGCCAACGCTGCATCAGAATTTTAAGGGTGCTGACATCGAGGTTGCGGTAGTGAAAAAACCTTTCCAGCTCGGGCATATGACGGGCCATAAAGCGTCGGTCCTGGCCGATACTG
The DNA here is from genome assembly GCA_963977275.1 of uncultured Haliea sp. Lineage (GTDB taxonomy): Bacteria > Pseudomonadota > Gammaproteobacteria > Pseudomonadales > Halieaceae > JARRPM01. The sequence goes on from CAXBNX010000022.1 coordinate 18,368, forward strand.
TTGCCACACATGGGTGAGACACCCGCCGGCACCCACTCTGACAGAAACTCCAGTGTCAGCTCAGTGGCGCTGTGTTCGTGGTGCATACTGGCACGAACCCGGTCAACCAGGCCGGAATGTGTATGATGGGTGGTGTTCCACTCATCCATGGCCGCCAGGGTCGCATCATCCTGGTGCAGCGCTATCACCGGCCCCTCGGCCAGCGTATTGAGATCGTCGTCGGTCACAATAGTGGCAATTTCGATCACCACATTGTGGTCGGGGTCCAGCCCCGTCATCTCCATATCGACCCAAATCAGGTTGTTGGCGTGTTGCATTGGATTCGGTTCCCGCATGAATGCTTATGCAAGCAGTGTAGCAAATTGCCTCGACACCGCTACGCGCTACGCCAATAATGCCAAAATGTCGAAACGCAAGCTAACCCGCCAGCAAGCCTGGCGCATCGAGAAAATCCAGGCGGAACGCTCCAAACGGGCCGACAAGCGCGGCGCCCAGGCGGAGGAGTCGCTGGCCACCGGCGAACTCGGCCCGGAGCGCCACGGCCTGGTGACCGCCCATTTCGGCACCCAAGTTGAGGTGGAGTCGGTGCCTGGCGAGCGCAACCGCTGCCATCTGCGCGCCAACCTCGAAGGGCTGGTAACCGGTGATAAGGTGATTTGGTGCGATGGCGACCCCATGGGGGTTATTGTTGCCCAACAGGCGCGCCACAGCGTACTGTCCCGGCCAGACCCCTATGGCAAGCTGAAACCGGTAGCTGCCAATATTGATCAGATTGTAGTGGTTATCGCTCTCCTCCCCGAACCCCACGCCTCGCTCATAGACCGCTATCTGGTGGCCGCCGAAACGGTGGATATCGAACCTGTCATCCTTCTCAACAAGATCGACCTGCTGGAAAATGATGAGGCACTCCAGCAACAAATGGATGATCTGCTGGCGATCTACCCCACTTTCGGTTATCGCATTTTCCACACCTCCAGCAAGCAAGGCGGGCTGGAGGAGTTGCGCGCGGCATTGCAGGAACGTACCAGTGTATTTGTTGGGCAGTCGGGTGTCGGGAAATCGTCTCTTGTGAATGCCTTACTACCGGAGGCTGACCTGCGCGTCGGCGGCCTGTCGGAGAGCACCAGCAAGGGCACCCACACCACCACCACCGCCCAGCTCTTTCACTTGCCCTCCGGTGGCACGCTCATCGATTCTCCGGGCATCCGCGAGTTCGGTCTGTGGCATATGAGCCGCGAGCAGGTCGAACAGGGCTTCCGCGAGTTCCGCCCCCTGCTCGGCACCTGCAAGTTTCGCGACTGCCAGCATGTACACGAACCCGGTTGCGCGATCCTCTCGGCGCTGGCCTCCGGTGCGATTAGTGAGCGGAGGATGAACAGTTATCGGTATATTGTGTCTAGCCTGGAAGAGTCCTAGCACTCGCATTTTTGTAACTTTCTTTAATGCTCCAAGGGCGGGTACAGGCAGCGACCTCTTACCGAGTATTCAAGCAGGTTTTCTAAAGTGCTTTTTTGGCAAGAACTAAACCCTTCACTGCAACTCCTATCTCAAATGTATTGGAATTGCGGAGATTAAGCACATATTGAGGTTCGGTGCGTGTGCGATCGTTCGGCACGCAGTGCACACCCATCGAACCGTCGCGTACATGCCTGAACCCAAAACAACTCAGAGCAGAGAACCAAACTCCGAACCCAAACAGGTAGCAGTTCCAGCCAGATAAGAATCGTCAAACTCAACCGCGCCCTTGGGGAAAAGCAAGATGACAGTGGAACCGAGCATAAAGCGGCCCATTTCGGCGCCCTGCTCTAGCTCCACAGGCTCAGGAAGCGACACGTAGTCACGAAAAACCGGACTGGAAGTGGGCGGCGCAACCTGCCCGGACCAGACCGTTTCGATACCGGCTACTATCATCGCGCCCACGAGAATCAAGGCCATGGGGCCTGCAGCCGTGTCGAAATAACACACCAGGCGTTCGTTGCGGGCGAACAGGCGCGGTACATTCTCTGCAGTGACCTGGTTTACCGAAAACAATTGGCCGGGGATGTAGCTGGTGGCGGTGAGGCGACCAGCGATGGGCATATGCACGCGATGGTAGTCGCGAGGGGACAGGTAAATAGTCGCAAAATTTCCATCGATAAATTGCGTCGCGCGTTGGGTATCACCACCGAGCAGTTCAACAGTAGAAAAAGACTGCCCTTTGGCCTGGAAAATTCGACCAAACTCAATCGCACCCAACTGACTGATCGCGCCGTCTGCCGGGCAAACCAGGTCCGCCGCAGCCTGTGGTCGCGCGCCATCGCGCAGGGGGCGAGTAAAAAAATCGTTAAAGGACAGATAGCGCGTGGGATCGGGTTCCGCCGCCTCCGACATATCCACTTCGAAGCGCTTCACAAACAGTTGGATCAACCCGTTCTTCAACCACACGGGGTGGCGCAAGCTTGCGAGCCAGCCAGTGCAGCGAGAAAGTAGATGTTGCGGCAAAAGGTGCTGAATAATGATAAATATCTTGTCCATAGTGCGTAGTGTAACGGTATTGACGTGCCCCAGCGCAGATTGAAATTGTGAAGATTTGGCTCATTGCACCGTTGCTCATCACTCCCGCGCGCGCTCTGGGAGACCAGCACGGCATCTGTTCGAGCAGTGATAATAATTGTGTTACGGTAAAATCCACCGGGCCATGAGGCAACACTCTCCAAGAGTTACTGGTGTTATAAGAATGCAATGCGATCTTGTGAGTTGATACCGTGCAAATCTGGTTATTTGTATTATTGATACTGACCACCCAGCCCCTGATTGCGGGAGATGCCGAGGTGGCCAGCGATCTGCAAAGCGACATCGACGAATGGCATGCGGATGACCCCAATGAACCCACCGAACACTGGGTGGACTCCAGCCACGAATATGCCGCCGCTAGGGCGCAGGCCCTAACTCAGTGGATGGACGATTACTTCGGTGAACCCAACTACGAACTCGAATCGGCAGATTCTCTAATACGTGTCGATTTCACTACCAACTGGGACCAGGAGGACGGCAACACCAATAATGTCAGGCTGCGGGGAAAATTGTACCTGCCCAACCTATCCAAGCGCCTGAATCTGGTGTTCAACGACGGGGACGGGGACGAACTGGATCCAGACAGCGATCTGCGCGATGGCGGTAGTAACTTGGGACTTGTATACGAGGTCACCGACGGGAAAAGTTCCCGCGTTGATCTCACCCTCGGACTTCGCTGGAATCGGCTACGCCCCGGTATCCGCTACCGTTACCAGGGCCATTTCTGGGATGTGAACAGCTATCGCCTCACCCAGCGACTGCAATGGGATACCAAAGATCGCCTGTTCGCCACCAGCCAGGCGGAAATCTACCGGGCACTGAGCAAAAACACGATACTGCGCTGGAATAATAAAGCCGTTTATGGCCAGGAGACAGACGGAACGGAATGGATCACACGCCTCTCACTGTTCCAGCGCACCAAAACACATGAAGGGAATCATCGGGTGGGCATAAACTATTACGGTTCAGTAAAAGGGATTACCGACCCGGAGTCGTATGTACGAAACTACACGGTTGGTGTGCTGTTTCGCCGCTCAATTTTCCGAAAATTCCTGTTCCTGGAACTGGAACCGGCGTACCACTACCGCAAAAGAGATCCGGACGAAAAAAGGCAATTTGCCTGGAGTGTAGCACTGCGCTTCCAGATTGCCCTGGAGAGCAACCTCGACGGTAAGAAATATCACTCGCCGGATGAAGATCCGGCCGATGATAACACCTCAATTGGGTCGACGCGGATTCCAGAGGAAACAGGGGGCCCCTACCAGGCGGCAGCCGACCCCTTTATACCTGCCTTCAGCCTATAAATTTTCCTCCGCAAAAGCCGCCAGCCTTGAACGTACAATACCATTCACATGCATGATACCCGCATGCGGGTACTGCTTGCTCTTCTCCACCAGGTAGGTCAGCCCCGAGGTCAGCGGTGAAATATACTTGTTGTCAATCTGGGCGAGATTGCCCAGCACCACTATCTTGGAATCCGCCCCCACTCTGCTTATGACAGACTTGAGCTGAAACTGGGTGAGCCCCTGGGCCTCATCGATGATGATATAGGCGTTGTTGAACGAGCGCCCGCGCATGAAGTTGAGCGACTTGAACTGGATATTCGCGCGCTCTTTCACGTAGCTGATACTGCCGTGGCAGGACTCGTCGGTACCGTGCAGGATTTCCAGGTTGTCATCGAAGGCAGCCAACCAGGGCGCCATCTTCTCCTCTTCGGTACCGGGCAAAAAGCCTATTTCCTCGGCGATAGGCGGGGTGGAGCGAGCGACAATCAACTTGGAGTAACGCTTTTGCTCCAGAATCGCATGCACGCCATAAGCCAGTGCGAGCAGCGTCTTGCCGGAACCTGCGGGGCCGGTCATGACGGTCATATCCACATTGTCATCGGCAAGCAGTGACATCGCCATAGCCTGCTCCAGATTGCGCGGCACCAATCCCCAGAAGCGACGGTTCATCAGGTTATCGCGGCTGTCACAACGCAGATAGACAAATTCATTATCCAAACGCTTAACGAAAGCCATAAACTGCTGGTCGTCATACAAAAACATATTGGGGTAGGCCTGGGGCAGTGACTTGCGCGGAATACGGTGCAGGGTGCAATCGCCCTCCCGCAGTGTGTCCACTTCGCTGATCGAAGACCAGAAGTCCCCCTCGATATGCTCATAGCCCTTGGCCAGCAGGTCGATATCATCCAGCACGCGGTCGCGACGGTAATCCTCCACATGCACCAGGCCAGAGCCCTTGGCCTTGATGCGCATATTAATGTCTTTGGTTACCAGGCAGACAAACTCGTTGGGATGCTCCGCCTGCAGGCGCAGGGCCACATTAATGATGCGGTTGTCGTTAGCCTGGGCCTGCGTGTCATCCAGGTAGGGCACCGCAGTATTGTCTGCCAACCGCTGATCGGCGTAGATGGCGAGAGTGCCCATTATGCTGTCATCGAGACTGGTTCCCGGAACATCCACACCCTCCTGTATCTGCTGCGGCGTGGCATTGTCCACCACCTTGTCAATCATCTGGATGGCAATGCGCGCCTCCCGGCTCACCGTCTTGTCGTGCCTATCCTTGATATGGTCGAGTTCTTCGAGAACGGTCATGGGTATGACCACGTGGTGCTGCTTGAAGGCGGAGACCGCCGTGGGGTCGTGCAGCAGAACATTGGTATCCAGTACATATGTCTTCTTGATAACGGATTTAAGGGTGGTTTTTTCTACGCGCAGGGGTGAGCCTGAGTCCATAGAGGAATCCTCGTCAATGAGTCATTGGGTAATGGTCTGGGGGCGTTCTTGTTGTGATCCGACAGCATCGGCCGGGGCTGGGGTGAATAGTGAGGTGAATAAGGGGGTCGGTAACCGTTGAGGGGAACGGGTGATTGTCTGTGGCGGCGGCGAAATACCGAAAGCGAATGATGCTTGAACCCAGGTGGCTCGATGGCAGCGCTCAGGCGCTTGATGTACGACACATGGCTACAGACGATGTGCTGTCCTGCCTGCGTCCGGAAATCTATCAATGGCTCTTCCCGGCGGGGCTGGTTTTCTACCGCGTTGACCTTATTATCAAACCCTCTTCGCCAACATGTCAATGGCAAGGGGGAAAAAGACCCGTCAATCGGCTCCGAGAGACATCTCTCACTGACACAGCGGACGATTTCCGCTAGGATAGCCCGCTTGTATTCAAGAATTAATAAGTAGCTCCCTGCATGCTCAATCAGGACTCCCTGTCGCAACTCAAAGGCCTCAAATCCCAGATGGAGGCTGAGAAGGAGCGCGCCGAGGCCACCATCAAGGGTACTCAGAACCGCTACGGGTTTGCGGTACTGGATGATGGCCGCGAAATTTTCATCCCCCCAGATGAAATGCTGAAGGTATTTCCCGATGATCGGGTACGTATCTGTATTCGCCCGACCAAAGACAACAAAACAATTGCAGATATCGAAAAACTGGTGGACAGTCCATTGGCAGATTTCACTGGCCGTTGCGTACGCAAGGGCAAAGCGATGTTTGTGGAGCCGGATCTACAACAGCTGAACCGCTGGTTATTCATACCGCCCCACGCCCGCAACGGCGTCAAGGAAGGTGATTATCTTCGCTGCGCGATCCTCAGGCACCCGATTCGCGATGGCAAACCACAAGCCAAGGTGCTCGCCATTATCGGCGATGCCACCACCCCGGGCATAGAAAACCTGTACAGCATGGCCAAGTACCGCCTCGCATCCGAGTGGAGCAGTGCCAGCAAGCAGGAGGTAGAGCGCCTGTTGGAGCATTGCAAGCCGCTGCAAACCAGCAAGCGGCGCGACCTCTCCGATCTCGAATTTATCTCCATCGATACCGTGAAAACCCAGGATATCGACGATGCCCTGTACGCCGAAATCAGCACTGACGGCTGGACGCTCTTCGTCGCAATAGCAGACCCCACCGCGTATATTGAAGTAGATAGCGAGTTGCACCGCGACATCGCCGCCAGGGGAGCATCTGTGTACTTCCACGGCGACGTACTACCCATGATGCCTGAGCAGCTATCGCAAGATACCTGTGCACTGTCGGAGGGCAGCGACCGCCCGGCCCTGGTGTGTAAAGTGGCGATCAGCGACAGCGGTGAAGTGGGTGAATTCGAGTTCATCGAAGCTACCGTGCGCTCTCGTGGCAAGCTGTCGTACTACGGGGTTGAGCGCTACCTGAATGGCCAGGCGGATGAGCTAATGAGCCATGCAACACCGCTTGAAGCACTGTATCAGGTGTTTCGCGCGCTGCGTGCAAACCGGGAAGAGAACGGCCTGGTAATGGAAGATCGCCAGGAGTTTCGGTGGATACTCAACGACAGCAAACAAATTGAGAATATCGAACCCTTCGAAAAACTGTTGTCACAGAAGCTGGTCGAAGAGTGCATGATTGCGGCCAACCGCTGCGCTGCCAAGTTCCTGCGCCAACAGGGCGCCAACGGGCCCTTTGTCATCCATCCGGGCATTCGCCCCAATCGGCTGGATGAGGCCCGGAAATTCCTGTCCATGCACGCACCTGATGTCGCTGAGAAAGACCCGACCACCGTGGAGGGCTACCGCGACATCATGCGCTGTCTTGCGCGGCAGGAGCACGAGCTGCCCTTGCGAACCATGATAAATCGCTTGCTGACTCGCGCCGGTCTCAGTACCGAGCCCGGCCCCCACATGGGTATGGCGCTGGAAACCTATACCAACTGCACCTCTCCACTGCGCAAGTATGTGGACTTCCTGGTGCACCTGCAGATCAAGTCATTGCTACACGAGCAACCCGCTAACTGGTTCAACCCTGAGCTGATGGCCACGCTTGCGGAGCGACTGCTGAATACCCGCACGGCGACGCTGGAAGCGGAGCGCTGGCTCGCGGGTAATTACCTTAACCGCCTGGCCACTGAAGTGGGCGCGACCTTCAAAGGGGCGATCAGTCACGTTAACAGTAGCGGTTTCACCGTGCGACTGGACGACAATGGCCTGGAGGGGTTCGTGGACCTGCGCAAGGACCCGGAAAAGTTCAGTTACGATAAATGGACTGCGAGCCTGACCAGCACCACCCGCCGCTTCCAGTTGCGACAAACAGTGAAGCTAACCTTTGTCACTGTAGATGCGTCTACCCAGTACCGGGCGATGTTCAAACTGGTGGAAGGTTGCGGCTTGAAACCGCCAAAAGTCGCAGCAGATGCTGCCGAGTCTGCGCAAACCGAGACAAAACTCGTCGAGCCCGCAACGACTGCGCCGGATGGAAAAACGCCAGCCTCGTAAATTGTGCGTTAAAGGGTGAGCCAGGCGGCTAGTGTGCCCGCCGATCCAGAATGGTTTCCTTGCGAACCAGTGCGAGTGCCGGCACACCATCAACAAGGCAAACTTGTACCCTGCTTACCAGTTGAATCATTTCCGCTACCCCCAATGCACGCAGATAAACGCCCATGTCCCTGCGACTGTCCAGCACAACACTGTGGTCCACCAGTCGACACGCCTCGATTATCAGCTCCTCACTGGAACTGAATGCATCCTCTTCCCCAAAAATAAGCTTGGTGAACGTATCTACGATGGCCATTTCACTAACCGGCTCGCTCGTTCTGAAATTGCCCGCACCATTCATGACATTATCCCCATTATCTGTCCCACCCCTTGCGAGTTCAGCTGCTCGATCACCCGGGGAGAGCTTTGATTATGGCCGATAAGCCACATCTGCTTGATCAAATTTTAGTCAATAGTTCACAGAAATGTAGGGGTGGGGACGCAATTGACCCCATTTGGGGTAGGAAATACCGCGCTCAGAAAGCAGCGTGCCCGGGTGTGCGGGGAAAAGGTATGGCATCGCGGACATTCTCCATACCTGTCACATAATTGAGAAGCCGCTCGAATCCCAGCCCAAAACCTGCATGCGGTACGGTGCCATAGCGGCGCAGGTCCCGGTACCACCACAACTCTTCCCTGAGTTGCTCGTCGATACGGGCATCCAGCACGTCAAGGCGCTCCTCGCGCTGGCTGCCACCGATGATCTCGCCAATACCCGGCGCCAGTACGTCCATCGCCGCCACTGTCTTTTCGTCGTCGTTCAGGCGCATATAAAACGCCTTGATCTCCCTGGGGTAGTTCATCACTACCACCGGGCGACCCACATGCTGCTCCGCCAGATAGCGTTCGTGCTCTGAAGCGAGGTCCAGCCCCCAGGCAACGGGAAATTCGAAGCGCTCACCGCAATTTTTGAGAATATCCACGGCCTCGCTGTAGTTCATGCGCTCGAAGTTTGAATCCGCTACAGCCCGCAGACGCGTGAGGACAGTGTCATCGATATGCTTCTCAAAAAAGGCCATATCGTCTTCACACTCTTCCAGTACACGGCTGAACACGTGTTTCAGCAAGTTTTCAGCGAGGTCCGCATCATCGTTCAGATCGGCAAAGGCAATCTCTGGCTCCACCATCCAAAACTCCGCCAGGTGGCGACTGGTATTGGAATTTTCCGCTCTAAAGGTGGGGCCGAAGGTGTAAACCTTACTCATGGCCAGGCAGTAGGACTCCACCTCCAGCTGCCCTGAGACCGTGAGAAAGGACTCACCACCGAAAAAATCCTGGCTGAAATCCACGCCGCCCTGGGCAGTGCGGGGCGGGTTGGCCAGGTCCAGGGTGCTCACCCGAAACAACTCGCCGGCACCCTCGCAGTCGCTGCCGGTAATGATAGGAGTGTTAATCCAGTGAAACCCGTTGCCGTAAAAGTAGTTGTGGATGGCGTTGGCCAGAGTGGTACGCACCCGCGTGATAGCGCCGATGGTATTGGTGCGTGGGCGCAGGTGTGCCTGCGTGCGCAGGTACTCAAAAGTGTGTCGTTTCTTGGCTATGGGATAGCTTTCGGCGTCCTCAACCCAACCCACCACCTCCACTGCACTCGCCTGTATTTCCAGGTTCTGGCCCTTGCCCTGTGACGCCACCAGCTCACCGGTCAACCGCACCGCGCAGCCGGTAGATAATTTCAGCACCTCACTCTCATAATTGCCCAGCTCCGATGGCACTACCGCCTGAATAGCGTCAAAACAGGAGCCGTCATGCACCGCGAGAAAGGAAATACCCGCCTTGGAATCCCGTTTGCTGCGCAACCAGCCCTGAACACTGACCTGCTGCCCAACACCTATCTGCCCACTGAGGGCGTTTTTTACTGAACTGAACTGAGGCATAACAAGCGTGGTTCCTTATTAACGGGCAATGCGGGTTATTTTAGTGCCTTCCATAGTCAGGTTGTACATCAGGCCCTCGTTGGAAAAAATAAACCCCACCACCGGCTGGTTGATTTGCGCGGTGTCGATACTGCCGCCACCGCCGAGTTTGATCAAGGCCACACTGCCGTCCACCCCCACTCGCCAGCCACTGCTGTTCTGGAATTTACTCAGGGTTTCTTTAGTCATAAAGAGGATAACCTCGGATTTTACCTGGGCACCCACCTGCAAGCCGAAGGAGGCACCGGCGGTCACAAAGTAGGACGTCGGCATCCCTGCAACCAGTAGAGAGCCCTCGCCATACTGACCGCCCACGCCAAAACCCATTTTCACGACATCGGGGAACACCAGCACGCCCGCCGCCTTGTCAAGCAACTCGCCCGCCTTATCGGAGTGCGCACGCAGTTTTTCCAGCGCCTTCTGGCTGCCGACATCGATCTTTGCCTTGTCGTCTGCATACAGGGACGGAGACAGTACTATTAACACAGCGGCCATCAATGCAGACACCAAGCTGATACGAGATAGTTGCGACACGAGCAGGTCCCCTTGTATTTTTCGGTCATTTGTTCGGCCCTGGCAGCGGCTTCGGGCAACGACGCCGCGATTCTACACCAACGCCGCAACACCGGGCGAACTCCATTGGGCAGTATAATGCGCCGCCATCAGGGCCTGACTATTGTGACCGCCGGAAAATACCGTTTTAATGATGTCTGGGGCAGCGCTCGCCAACACGGAATTTTGTATGAAAAATGAAGATATCAAAACCCTGGAAAAGGGCAGCTACATCAGCTTTTCCACGCGCAAAAAATCGGGCGACTTTGTGGCCACGCCGGTCTGGTTTGCGCCCGCCGGAGACAGCTATTACCTGTTTTCGGCTGGTGAGGCGGGTAAGGTCAAGCGATTGCGCAATTTCAGTGAGGCACGGATTGCGCCCTGTACGGTGTCAGGCAGGGTTACCGGAGTGTGGCGCGACACCCACGCCTACCTTCTCAATACGCCCGCTGATAATAAAAAAGCGCTGAAGGCCCTGCGACGCAAGTACGGCTGGCAAATGGCCATCGGTGACATATTTGCCAACCTCACCGGGAAAATGGCACGACGGCAATACATACGGGTGGACATACCCGGCCAGGGCTAGCTGCCCACCCGTTGCGCCCGTCTCACCTTGGTCAGCTCATCCTTGTAGAAATCGACATCCGTATTCAAGGTGGCAAATTCGATGGCTTTTTTGATGTTGCTGGCGGCATCGTCGAGGTCATTAAGCTGGTAATAGACCACTCCTCGCGCAAATAACAGGTTGCTGTCATTGGGCAGCAAAGCCACCGCCCGATTGTAGTGGCGCAACGCAAGTTCCCAGTCACCCGTGGCCGCGGCCTCTTCGCCACGCCAGGCGTGGTAGTAGGGGTTTGCCTCTCGATGCACATCCAGCTTCTCCAGCCAGTAATCCTGTTCTTCTTCGCGCCCCTCAAGACCGTAAAGGACCGCCAGATTGGTCATGGCGGAGTGTTCCCTGAAATCCAGCACCAGCGCCTGCAGGTAACTCTGCTCCGCATCGCGGTGCTGGTCGTTAGTCCGATACAATGCGCCGAGATTAACCCATAGGAGCGACATATCCGGGGACATTTGCAACGCTCTCACCAGATAATTCCAGCTTGTTTCGAGATCGCCATCGGCCAGGGCAGCCATGGAAATATTGTTGTAGAACAACGCCTCGGCCTCAGTGTCCGTCAGCTGCTGTGAGCCAGTGATGTCTCTTGCAGGTAGCGGGTCTATATCCACCATGAAACGCTTACCGTCTCGCATACGCACCACCACATTCACATGCAGGCCCACCTGTACCCTGTCGCTAATCTTGCTCCACTGTGGCCGTACTTCCTGCCACTGGTAATGCGCCTCCAGTCCCGCCTCCCGCGCCAGGGCAATAAAAAGACTGGCAAAGGACAGACAGTTCGCTGTGCCCCGGCGGAATACTTCCCTCGCCGAGCCCTCGGCAAAGGGGTCGTATTGCACGCCGAGACTGCCAGCACCGCGCACAGCCTCGTGCAGAGACATCAGTTTTAGACGGCTGTTGTTTAAACCTCCGGTATAGTGCTGGACAAATTCGCGCATGGGTTCATCCACTGACAGTAACTCGGGCATCGACACTCGTCCGGCAGCGTCGGCCACGGTCAGCTGGCCGCGATCAAGTTGCAAGGGATTGAGACTACTGATGTCAGGGCTATCGCGCGAGGAACTCGCGCAGCCCGCAAGCGTTAGGGTGAGCGAGACGATAAAACCCAGCCAGCCTACTGAGCGTGGCCGCCGGTCTCGTCTTATATGCGCCTTGTCGGAAGGCATCATCGCCCCTCCTCAGTATCCAGTATAACCCATCTCCACACGGCTTCCAGATACCTTTTTGATCTGGGTCAATGCGTAAAATTTGTTTCTGAGAGAGTCTTTTAGCTCGGAACCTGGATAACTATCGAGGAGTTAGATATGACGCAGCATCTGTCACCCGCAGACACCCTTGCCGATCAGCGCGCTATGCGCCAACTCGCCACGATTGTAGGATATTTCATCGTAGCCACCGCAATAATGGCGCTGACCGTGGGTTTAATTATGGGCTAGCGTGTCACTTGGGGAGCAAGTTCAGGCTGCGGTGTGCAGGCCGCACTCGCGGCCATCCTGTACCTTGGTGGGATCGAAGTAATGTCGACAGGTGGGCAGTTTTTGCTGTGACATATATCCGTCCACGTCGTCCTCGGACCAGTAGAAAATTGGCGCCACCTTGATGATGCCGCGGTTGTCCATGGAGACGATGTCCAGTGTTTTGCGGTGCTCGGTTTCCTCGCGGCGAATACCAGTGAGCCAGACTTCCGGCGCAAAATCCTGCAACGCTTGACCAAAAGGCTCCAGCTTGACCTGCCGGGTGAATTCCGTGTGGCGCTCCTCCTCATCAATCGTCGGAATACCCCCCATAATGGCATTGCGGCGCTCGCTGGTCATCTCGGGGGAATAGACATGAATGTTCACCTCGAGATCGCGAATCAGGCGCTCTGCCACCACGTAGGTATCCCGCAGGTTATACCCCGTATCCACCCAGATAGTGGGCACCTCTTTATCCACCTGCCCCACCAGGTGCAGCATCACAGCAGCATTGCGGCCCATGCTGGTGGTGGCAATAGTTTTACGACCGAGATCGAGCGCCCAGCGTACAACCTCCTGCGGACTGGCATTCCGCAGGCTTGCATTCACGCTCTCTAGGTCCAGGTTCACAGCTCGCATCAGTCGCTATTTGGGTATAGGGAAACGCACTTTATAGAACATAAAAGCGGTATACAAATAACTAAGCTTTATATAGTTATTCTCGCTCCGCGACGACTGGAGACGGTAGCCGCGAGCCGGCAGAAAACGCCAGTTTTGCTGGCATTCCGCCGCACTTGTCCACACGTGGCGCGCCGCCAATACTATGGCTCAATCAAATTCAGCTTCTGGAGAATCCAATGCACAACGCTCTGTGTGACCGCCTCGGCATAGACTACCCCATCTTTGCCTTTACTCATTGCCGCGATGTGGTTGTGGCAGTGAGCAAAGCGGGCGGTATCGGTGTGCTCGGCGCGGTGGGCTTCAGCCCCGCCCAGCTGAAGGAGGAACTGGACTGGATAGACGAGCATATCGGTGACAAACCCTATGGGGTGGACATAGTGATTCCCCAGAAATACGAGGGCATGGGGGATATGTCCGCAGAAGAGATGGAAGCCCAGTTGTGGAAGATGGTGCCCAAAGGACACATGGATTTTGCCCAGAAGTTACTGGCCGACGCCGGTGTACCCCCGTGGCCGGATGGCAGCCAAAGTATGGGCCTGATGGGCTGGACAGATGCCACCGCCACCCCCCTGCTGGAGGAGGCTCTGACCCGCCCCCAATGTGTGATGATTGCCAATGCCCTGGGCACCCCTCCGGCGGACAAGATCAAACTGGTGCAAGATTCAGGGCGCTTGATCGGCGCCCTGTGCGGCCGCGTAAAGCAGGCCGTGGCGCACAAGGAAGCAGGCCTGGATTTCGTGGTCGCTCAGGGCGGCGAGGGTGGAGGGCATACCGGCAGTGTCGGCTCCATCGTGTTGTGGCCACAAATCGTGGATGCGATCGGCGATACCCCAATGCTGGCTGCGGGAGGCGTGGGTAACGGCCGCCAGATCGCTGCAGCCATGGCTATGGGCGCAGCCGGGGTCTGGACGGGCTCCCTGTGGCTGACCGTGGAGGAAGCCCATACGCAACCGGCACAAAAGGCATCCCTTCTTAACGCCAGCAGTGAAGACACCGTCATCTCGCGCTCATGGACTGGCAAAACCTGCCGCATGTTGAAGAACGAATGGACGGAGGCCTGGGATCGCCCCGACACACCGGAACCGCTGGGCATGCCCCTGCAGGGGATGGTCAGCTCGGACGGCATGCGCCGCACCCACAGCTATGCAGGTGTGGGAGAGTGCCAGAAGGTTGCCTTTAACCCCTGCGGCCAGGTAATCGGCCAGATCAGCGAGGTGGAGTCCTGCCGCCAGGTCATCTACCGGCTGCTGGACGAGTACGTCGCTGCAGTTGACAAGGCAGGGAGCATGCTGCCGGAAGTGTGAGGGGCCCCGCAGACCCCACTACGCATCGCGCTAGGCAGCCGCGCGGGATGCAGTTTTTTCCAATTCCTCATGCAGGTCCAGAAACTGGACAGTCAGCTTGTGACTGGGCGCCATGTCAATCAACGGGCGATGGTCCCGGTGCGATTCTTTCATCTTTACCGAGGTTGTCAGGTAGGTACTGAACACGGGGAAGCCCTCCGCTTCCAGCTCTGCCACCAACTCACCTGGTAGCCGTGCCTGGGAGTTAAATTGGTTGATCACTATGCCTTCAACTTCCAGATCAGGGTTGTGGTCTTCCTGCAACTCCGCAATGTTGTCCATTAACGAATACAGGCTCTGGCGCGCAAAGCTGTCGCAGTCGAAGGGAATCAGCACTGAATTCGCCGCGATCAGGGCCGACTTGGAGAAGAAATTGAAATTGGGCGGCGTGTCGATATAGATCCGGTCGTACTCATCATCCAGCTTTACCAGCGCGTCCCGCAACTTGTATATTTTGTAACGCGACTCCAACTCTTTCTCCAGCACCGTGAGAACAGGGCTGGACGGCATCAGGTAGAGGTTTTCATAGGGGGTTTCCCACACAAAGGAGTCCGGATTGCGGCTCATCCTGCGGGAACCCACGGTCTGCTTGAACAGGCCAGCAACACCCTGCGCCTCGGCCGGAAAGGCCTCGGCATCAATTTCGCCTACGAGATAGTGGGTTGTGTTGCCCTGCACATCCAGGTCTATCACCAGCGTGCGATAACCCATGGCTGCACTGATGGCCGCCAGATTACAGGTAATACTGGTCTTGCCGACACCGCCTTTTTGATTAAATACAACGCGTTTCATAGTAGTGGAACCACCGTAGAAGAGGATTAACGATGGCTCCACAGTTTAAAGAATGGCGCTTTGCAATGTAAGCGCTGGCGGTGATTTAGCGATGAAATTTTTGTTCACAATAACTGTGGGGCCCTGCTCCGATCTCGCGTGGCACGGTGGTGTCTGGCGTCAATTCGGAATGGCCTGCCTTCTACTGCTTTTGATCTTCATCGCTCAGTCCTTGATGGCGATCAGGTGAATTTCGAACACCAATGCGGTATTGGGCCCGATCGCATCACCGGCGCCCTGCTCGCCGTAGGCCAGCTGCGGCGGGCAGGCGATGCGCCACTTGTCCCCCTCCGACATCATTTGCAACGCCTCGGTCCAGGCGGGAATCACCTGATGTACGCCAAACTCTGCTGGCTCACCGCGATTTACCGAACTGTCAAACACCGAACCGTCCACCAACGTGCCGTGGTAGTGGGTCACCACCGTGGCCTGGGGCCCGGGACTGGCGCCGCTGCCGGACTCCAGCACTTCGTACTGCAGGCCACTGGCAGTGGTGGTCACTTCGTCCCGCGCGGCATTTGCCTCCATGAACATCTCGGCCAGTTGCTGGCGCTTGCCGGCCTGCTCCGTTTCTTCGGCCTGTCTGCGGTCCTGGATGATCCGGTAGCTGGCATTTATGGCTTCGTCGTCGACAGCCGCTTCATGCTCATGATACCAGTGCTGAACACCGGCCAGAACCGCGTCCAGGTCCAGCCCCTCAAAGCTGTTGCGGCGCAATTGTTCGCCAAATTGCAGGCCAAAGCCGTAGCTGGCCTTTTGTTCATCAGTTGTCAGTTCCACTGCAGGAAGTAATGCCATAATCTGTTTCCACTGTATGATTTAAAACGGGACGCGCACTTTATCACAGGCTTCTTGATGGAGCCTTTGAAGGCCGGGGGTGTTGGTGAGCATGAAGGAAGACAAAAATACGATACACCAGTTCTGGTTTGGCCGACTGGACGACACCGGCTTCGCAGCTCCGGCACATAGCCAGCTGTGGTTCCGTGCCAGTGAAGAGACCGATGCTGCTCTGCGCTCGCGCTTTGACAATCTTGTCACCCAGGCGCTGGCCGGGGAGTTGAATCACTGGGCCGAGGACGACAAGGGCCTGATCGCACTGGTGCTATTGCTGGACCAATTCACTCGCAACATTTATCGCGGCACGCCGGAATCCTTCGCGGGTGATGACATGGCGCAGCAACTGGTCCAGCAAATATTAGCCTCGGGGCGCCATACAGCCCTGCCACCCATCCATCAGGTGTTCCTTTTCATGCCATTGGAGCACTGCGAAAGCGTGGCAGCACAGCAACAGTGCATTCGATTGTTTGGCGAGCTGGCGGCTGGATCTGATGCCGTTCGCATTGAGGAGTTTGCAAGGTATGCCGTGGCCCATCGCGATGTGATAGCCCGGTTCGGCCGTTTTCCCCACCGCAATACCATCCTGGGCCGGGAATCCACCGCAGAGGAGCTTGCCTACCTGGAAAAGCACGGCGGTTTCTAGTTCGACTCGTCCACCGCTTGCAGCACGTAGCGGTCGCCGCTCATCTCGGCCTGCCATACCCGAAAAGACCCGGTTTCGAGGTCATCATACGCCTGATTGATGAAGGTAATAGTGCCGGTCATGTAAAGCTGCAGGCGTTCCGCCGGCAGTTACACGCCGGCCTCCTCGCGGAGTTCCCGGGCTGCGCCCTCGGCCAGGGTTTCACCGCTCTCCAGGTAACCCCCGGGAATCGCCCAGAGTCCGCGCTTGGGCTCCAGATTGCGCTGCACCCACAATAGACGCTGCCCACAGGCGACAAAGCAGACTACCACCACCACACACCGCACCAGGTGGGCAGAACGTCATCCGGGGCAAGCTTTTCCTCCTCTTGTGTCACCGCCAGTTTATCTCACTTTGCCCAAGGCGAAGCTTTGAGGCTATGCTTGCTGCCGGATTCTATTGCTTGAGACTGAAATGACTGACCGCAACCTCAAAGTACAACTACTGCTCACCGGCAACGAGATTATGAGTGGTGATACCGTGGATTCCAACTCCGCCCTGATAGCGCGCCGCCTCGGCGAGCTGGCCATCGGCGTACACCGCAAGGTCACCGTGGGCGATGATATCGAGTTGCTACAGGCCGAGCTGGCCTCCATGGCGGACGATGCCGACTTGCTGATCGTCAATGGCGGGCTCGGGCCCACGATCGACGACCTGACGGCCGAGGTACTGGCCAAGGTGACCGGAGTGGGTATTGAAGAGCACCCGGAGGCACTTGCCCACCTGGAGGACTGGTGCGGCAAGCGGCGTCTGGAACTGAATGCGGCCAATCTCAAGCAGGCCATGCTGCCTGCCGGTTGCACTATCATTGCCAACCC
Organism: uncultured Haliea sp.; assembly: GCA_963977275.1. Taxonomy (GTDB): domain Bacteria; phylum Pseudomonadota; class Gammaproteobacteria; order Pseudomonadales; family Halieaceae; genus JARRPM01. Next base: position 35,944 of record CAXBNX010000022.1, read on the forward strand.
CATCGGCAGCGCGGTGGGCTTCGAGATGATGGTGGGAAAGTGTCGGGTGGTGTGCACGCCCGGGGTTCCCGGCGAGCTCACCGCTATGCTCAATGGCATCATCGCCGACCTGGCTCGCCGCCTGGACCGGCCGGTGGAACGCAGCATTTTGCGTTTGCAGACCTTCGGACTGGGCGAGTCCACCGCACAGCAGATGATTAGCGATGGCATCGTAGATTGGCCGGCCGAGGTTGACCTGGGCTTTCGCGCCGGCGCGCCTCAAATGGAGGTGAAGCTGACTATCAACTCCAAAGCTGCCCTCCCCGCACGCCAGCGCTGCCGGCAACAACTGGAGCAATTGTTTGGCGACCATATCATCGGCGAGGAAGACGCCACCCTGGCAGGTAAAGTGTTGGATTTGCTGCGCGAACGCGGCGCTACTCTCACCACGGCAGAGTCCTGTACCGGCGGGCTGATTGCTTCCATGCTCACCCGTGTGCCCGGCTCGTCACAGGGCTTTCACGCAGGGTTCGTTACCTATGCCAACACCATAAAGCACGCGGTATTGGGCGTGGATGAGGAGGTGCTGGAAAGAGAGGGCGCCGTGAGCGAGCCGGTGGTTCAGCAGATGGCTCTGGGTGCTATGGAGCGCTCCGGCGCAGACTACGCTATCGCGGTGTCCGGCATCGCTGGGCCGGATGGCGGCACTGAGGACAAGCCTGTAGGTACTGTCTGGATCGCATGGGGCTCTCAAGAGGCTATCAAAACCTGCCGCCTGCGCTGGCCAGTGGAACGCAGCCTGTTTCAAACCATGGTGGCCGCCGCCGGCCTGGACATGATCCGCCGCACTCTGCTGGGAATAGATTCCGAACCGCGCTATTTCAGCCAGCGCCGGGGCTGAGCAGAGGCAGCTCAGCTGCCCTGCACAACATCATCCTCCTCAGCATCGACCCGATGCCAAACCAGCGAATGAAATCGCGTCACACCGCCCACTTCATCCTTGCCGCTGAGCACCAGGGTTTCCCCATCGAGTTCAGCATGGCGCAGCTGGTCCGAGCCGGGAAAATTCGGATTCAGGCTGTAAGTGACGTGGTGGATTACATCCCCACCCACTACCTTGTAGCGGCCGGCGTAGTGAAAATAAGAGGAAAACGCGACCGCTTTCAGCGAGTCAGGTAGCTTGCGATAGCTGGCATCCCCCGGCAGGGGCGCTCGCCCCGGCTGGCCGATGCAGGCGCTCATCCAGCCGTCGTTGCTGTAGAGCAGCAAACCCTCGGGTTCCTCGCCGTAGGGATAGCTGAGCTCCTCGCGGTCGGCGTAGCCTACTGTCCATGACTGCAATTGCCAGGTTCCAATGAGATCATTCGTGCTTATTTCGGCCATTCATTTGTCCTCCATCAGGGCTGTAGTTGTTCGATTTTCCAGCTAGCATCAGCTTGCAGGTGATAGCGAAATCGGTCGTGCAGGCGGTGTTCGCCGCCCTGCCAGAATTCGACTTGCTGTGGCAAAACGCGGTAGCCGCCCCAGAAATCCGGCATGGGAATTTCACCCTTGCCGAATTTCTCGCGCAGCACCCTGGCCTGCTTTTCTAACAGGGAGCGGGCTGATATAGGGCGACTTTGGCGCGAGGCCCACGCAGCTATCTGGCTCTCCCGGGGTCGGGTGAAAAAATAACTGGCGGACTCTACCACTGTCATTTTCTCCACCGTTCCCCCGACGATCACCTGTCGGTCCAGTTCATTCCAGGGAAACAACAGCGACACGCTCGGCTTGTGAGCGATGGCCGCTGCCTTCGCGCTGCCATAGTTGGTGTAGAAGACGAAGCCACCATGCGATAGCCCTTTAAGCAAGACGATACGCTGCCAGGGCAAGCCCGCTTCATCCACCGTGGCCAGTACCATGGCGGTGGGATCCTTCAGCCCCGCCTTGACCGCCTGCTCCAGCCACACTTCAAACTGACGGATGGGACTGGCATCCAGCATCTGCCGGCTCAGGCCACCGGCGATATACTCTCGTCTGAAAGAGTCGTACTGTGTGGTCACAGGCCGCCCACTGATAACATCACGTTTATATTACTGCGGCGGGAAGTTGACAAACATAGCCGCCGCAGCGGCTTCGCGCCCCCGGTCGGCCTCGGTCGAGCCCGGATCTGCGGTCAGTTCTGTTTTCAACACAGAGCGCCACACCGGCTGATTTCGCATCAGGTCGACCATATCTACTGTCAAAGTGCCTTTTGAATAACGTTCTCCTCCCATTACGGCCATATCACAACCGTCACAATCACTGGCATTTGCATCGGTTTTGACCGGGTCCTTGGGAATCAAGTACCAGCTAATAAGCAGATCGGCCTGCTGGCTGGAACTGACCATCTCAAAACCCTTGCGCGTCAGCTCAGCAGACAGCGCGGAGTCGATACGCTCGATCTGCGCATCACTGACCATAATGGTCGCGGGATTGGTGCGGCTGGCGGGTTCAATATATATCTTATGCGCAGCGGAGAAATTGTATGAATGGTCATAGGTAGTGGTAACGTTGGGTGCATCAGATGTAGAGGCACAGGCCGCGAATACCGGCAACAGCATCAGCAGGGCGAGTGCGCGCAGCACGTATATTCTCATTCTCAATTTCCTCATGATTGGAGCCGCATTATAAGCCATCGTCGCCAGCGGGATACACCGACCGTGTCAATCATTGGTGCTGGGATACACCGGGGCACGCAAGCCCATCGCCGGGATTTGCGGGAAAGGGTAAAACTCCCGCCAGTCCACCCCGAAGTCCTCGGTGATAGACGTGTTAAACGCCCCGTGATAGCACCGGTTCATCGCCCGATCCAGTTCCTCGATAGATGCCTGCCCCAACAACAGGGCAGACTCCATCATGCCCTCAGTGCGCAATCGCATTGAGGGCGGCACGTCATCTCCCGTCGCCAGGGCGGTGAACATGGCAGTCCAGCGTTGTTTAAGTTCTTTGGTAAGCTTTTCCATCGACTTCAATCTCTGGTCCGTTCTAGTCACCCGGTGGAACTGCCGTTTGCCTACCGAAAAATAGTCTCTCGAGTATGCTGTTACGGACAAAACAGTTAAAGTCTCAATTCAACTTATCCTGGGAAACCCAACTTCGTGAATCACTTACCACGCATCTTTACTGCCCTGCTCACGCTCTGCCTGCTCACCCCCGGCAGTGGCTGGGCCAAAGAGACCTCTGCCGACGACCACCCAATTATCGACTTCAAGGAACGCTTTCTGCCCACCGTGGCGAAGCACGGCATGGTGGTGGGGCCTGAGCAACTGGCCGGGGAGATAGGTACCAGTATCCTGCAACAGGGCGGCAATGTGGTGGACGCTGCGGTGGCCACAGGCTTCGCTCTGGCGGTGACCTACCCGCGGGCGGGAAACCTGGGCGGTGGCGGATTTATGCTCATCCATCTGGCTGAAACTGACGAGCAGGTTTTTATCGACTACCGGGAAACAGCGCCTGCTGCTGCCACCCGGGATATGTTCCTGGGGGCAGATGGCAAGGAAGATTTCATGCGGGAGTATTTCAGCCTGCAGGCGTCTGGGGTACCGGGGACTGTGGCGGGGCTGTTATACGCTCTGGAGAAATACGGCACTATGAGCCGCCAGCAGGTACTGGCGCCCGCCATTGCGCTCGCTGAGGAGGGGATAACGGTGTCCTTCGCGCTAAACTATGAGTTGGCATCCCGGGGCGCACGCTTGCGCGGCAACCCGGCATCGCTGCAACTCTTCTTCAAACCCGACGGTAGCCCCATGGAGATTGGCGACACCTGGCGCCAGCCGGACCTGGCCTGGACTCTCAGGCAGATTTCCAAAAATGGCGCAGACGCTTTCTACAAGGGTGCGATCGCCGAGAAGATAGTCGCCGTAATGACATCCGGAAACGGCCTGATCAGCGCCAGTGATCTGGCAGGCTACACGGTGGTAGAGCGCGCTCCCATACGGGGAACTTTCCGGGAGTTCGAAGTGGTTTCTGCACCGCCTCCCTCCTCCGGCGGAGTTCATATAGTGCAGATTCTGAACATGCTGGAGCAGGACGATCTTGCGGCACTGGGCCACAACAGCGCGGCCTACCTGCACCTGCTCACTGAAACCATGAAACTGGCCTACGCCGATCGCAGCGAATACCTTGCCGACCCCGATTTTGCCGAAGTACCGGTGGCGGCTTTAACCAACAAGGCCTACGCCGCTCGGCAGCGCAAAATGATTGCAGCCGACCATGCCACGCCCTCCTCAGAAATAGCACCCGGCCAGGCAGCAGTGCCCGAAAGTAAAGACACCACCCACTTTTCTGTCGCCGACGGTGCAGGGAATATGGTCAGCAACACCTACACGCTAAACGCCAGTTTCGGCTCAGCCATCACAGTACCTGGCACCGGCATGTTGTTGAACAACGAGATGGGAGACTTTACCTCCCTGCCAGGCCGGCCCAATATGTTCGGCCTGGTGCAGGGAGACCGCAATTCAATTGAGGGTGGCAAACGGCCACTGTCCTCCATGAGCCCCACAATCGTATTCAGGAATGGCAAGCCCTGGCTTGCCACTGGCAGTCCGGGTGGCAGCCGCATCATTACCACTGTGCTGCAAACAATCCTCAACGCCATGGCCTTCGATATGAATGTCGCCACCGCTGGTATCAGCTCCCGTATTCACCACCAATGGCTGCCGGATGAACTACTGGCGGAGGAAGGTATCAGCCCGGACACCGTGAGGATTCTCCAGCGGATGGGGCACACTGTGCTGCTGGGGGGCAGGACCATCGGTCGCACTCAGTCGATCATGATCGAGGACGGCTACCTGCTGGGTGCCACTGATACCCGCAGGCCCCAGGGCTGGGTGGCGGGGTATTAGTTTTACCCCACCCGTACTTTAGCGGTTTGTCGGCTCAGCGCCACCAGATTGCCAGCGCTGTCCCAGAATTCCCCATCCTCCTCGACAACGCCCCGGGTGAGGTGACGGGAGTAAAAACGCGCCTGTAAGGGCCCCGGTGCCGGGGTCGCACGTACCTGCACGGTTAACTCGATAGTGGGAATCCAGCGCAGGGGGCCGAATACGGTGAACACCGGTGGAGGAAAGGCATCGGCAAACATCAGCAGTGAAATTGCGTCGGGGTCGGCACCGTCCCGATGCCGTATCCAGCCCTGAAATTCGCCGCTGCCGTTTGGCTCGCGCTTGCTGAACACCTCCACACCGCTGACAAGGCGGACATCCACCCGCTCACGGAAAAACTCTACTCTCTCCTGCCCACTGGGCGTGCACTGTTCCCACGGGGGATACTCTGGCCGGGGCTTGGCCGACCAGCTTTCCCCCGACATGGCGGACAGATCGCAGTAGGCTGCGGTGACTTGCACCTTCAGTTCGCCTCCCTGAAACATCTTGATGCTGGCATGGGTGGTGTTGCGCCCGGCGCGCAGCAGTTCAAGCTGGCAATCGATGGTGCCCAATACCGTGGGCGCGAGATAGAACGCATTGACTGACAGCGGATCGCTGTGATGCAGGGCCTCGCTGAGGACTCTGCCTGCAATCGCGAGTACGTAACCCCCATTGGACACCACGCCGACGCGCCAGCCCCCTCTTACTTCACCACGCCATTGGTTTTCCCCGACCTGTTCCACGGCCGTATCCTGCGCAAATTGACTCATTCGTCTCCTCTGGTAACACTGCTGGCCCGCAAAAAAAAACGCCTCAACCCCCGGCAGCACTGGCCTGACCAAACCGGCATTTTATACCCCTGCGTATTTTGTCTGCGGCCGATGGGAATGTATATACTGAGTTCCCAGGACCGAGCATTAAAATGAAGCAACGGGTATGCATTGCGTAGCAATAATCAAAATGCGCCAGATCGAGCTTAAGGCGATACTTCAGCGCCTGCTCCTGGCTGCGGCCATCAACTGCAGTGCCGCGCTTGCGGCAGAGCAAGCGACGGATACGTACCACGACAGCAGTGACAACACAGCCCTGGATGAGCGTTCCATGCGCAATGCCATCCGTGATATTGAATCCCGCCACGGCGCTTACGCAGCCGATTTGCCTGAACAAATTCTCAGCCTGGGACTGGCACTGCAGGCGCAGGATCGCCACGGCGAAGCAATGTCCACGTTCAAGCGTGGTGTGCACCTCGCACGTATCAATAATGGTCTGTACAGTGTTGAGCAGATTCCTCTGCTCCACGGAGAGATCGAAAGCGCCATTGCGCTGGGCGAATACGGGAAGGTTGACCAACTACAGGAATATCTCTACCGGGTTCAGCAACGAAGCCTACCCGCCGGCGAGACTCGGGCTGACGCGCTGTTACAACAGGCCGCATGGCAATTCAAAGCCTATCAACTGGAGCTGGGAACTGCCGGACCGGAGCGCCTGCTGACCATGCAGGACTTGTACTACAGGGCATGGAATGACTTGCGCAGCATCGAAGAGGAAAATTCGCCCAAGCTACTGCCCCCATTGTATGGCCTGCAGCGCACGCAATACCTTATCTCCGAACATCAGGCTGCAAACGATGCCACGGTTAACAATTTCAACTCAAATTTCAACAGCGCTAACGCCAACCGTTTCTACGCCTACCGCGCACGAAACTACGACACGGGAAGAAACGTCATTGTCGCCATTTACAAAATCCACCGAGACAATAGCGGTGCGAGCAGTGACGAAGCCGTGCAGGCTGCCGTGAGTCTCGGAGATTGGGCAATGTGGTACGACAAACGCGACGAAGCCACTCAGATCTACCAGTATGCACTTGCGGAACTTGCGCTGCGCGACGATGCCCAAGAAGAGGGGCCCGCGTTATTGAGTGAGCCTGTACCGCTGCCGGATGTAAAGGGTTTGCGAAAGCTGCCACCGCCGGTAAGTCCGGAAGAGGGTAATATACTGGTAGAATTCGGGGTAGACCGCCGTGGCAAGGTACTGGATCTGACCCGGCTGGATACCAATGAGGATATGGACCCCACGGCTACTCGCCTGATGCGAGTGCTGCGCGGTACGAAATTTAGACCCCGGTTCGAGTCAGGTGAGCCGGTGGAGACTGACAAACTGGTTAGGGCATATGATATCAAATCAAGTGAATAGCCGCTTACTGCTGCATCTGGCCGGGATTTCCGGCATCTGTCTGTTGCTGGCGGGTTGTCCCAGCGCCAGCACGCCAACCGTGCCACAGCCGCAGACGCCGCCCACGCCCTCCTCCACACCACCCACGCCGCCAAGCAGCCCGTCGAGCAGCCCTTCCAGCAGTTCGTCGAGCCAGTCTTCGGACAGTGCCTCTGGCAGCGAAAGCCAGGACGGAAGTCCCTCCAGTTCACCCTCTGGTAGTGAAGGCTCAGCGGGTTCCGCATCTGGTTCAGAAGCCAGCACTGCCGGCGCGGACGCCGCACCACCGGGAGGCGAAAGCGCGGGCGATATGGGTGACTTCCCCGAGGGGGAAGCTCCGGGAGCCAGCGGCGAACAGACCGCCGGCAGTCCGGAGGGCACCGCCGACGGCTCTGAGGGAGGCGAACCCGGCTTCGGTGAACCGGCGGCGACTGGCAGCGTGCCTGATCTCACCGACGAACCCAGTTTCGAAGAGGTCATGGCGGGGATGGAAGATGCTATGGGTGAGCCGGAGGCATCTTCCGGCAGTGGCGAAGGCGAAGCGGGCGCTGGACAACAGGGCAGTGCGGGCAGTACTGATGCGGGCAGCGCAACAGCTGGCGTTATTCCAGGTATTCCCGGCATTCCCGGGCTTCCGGGTCTTCCCGGTATTCCCGGCGGTACAGGCACCGGCGGCGGCAGTGGACCTTTAACTCCGGCCGAGCAGGTGGCAATCCTCGACGCGAGGCTGGAAAAGGGCACCGGTGAATTCGACACCATGATTCTCGAGGAGCAGATGGAACAGCGGGATACCGCGCGGGAACGATCAAAAGAGGGGCAGATCGATTCAGTGGTATCAGGCTCAGGAAGCGGCAGCGGGGACGGCAACGCCGACGCTGGCGAATATGGCGGCGGCGGTGGTGGTTACAGCACCGGCGGTGGCATGGGCGGCGTTGGCGGCGGCAGTGGTGGCGCGCCCCAGGACACTGCCAAGTATCCCCCACCCAAAGACATTCCCAGTGGCAATGACGACGACGTGGTCGCCAGGCAGTTGCGAGAGGCCGCCATGCGTGAGCCGGACCCGGCGGTGCGGGAAAAATTGTGGGATGAATACCGCAAGTACAAGGGTATTAGCGAATGACTGGTCTGCGCCTGTTAGCCACAATGGGCCTGTTAACAGTGTTGAGTGCCTGTGTCAGCCAAACCGTTAACACCACATCTGTACCCCGCATAGACACCGCTTCCATAGAGGTACCCGAGGAGCAGTTGCTGGACGTGGGTATCTCTATCTTTAATCCGGGCATCGACGACTACGAGGAGGGTGAACAGACCTACCCGGAGGTGCGCAAGGCTGAGGCGCGTTTCATGCCATTTCTGCTGGCGGAAGCCATGCAGGACAGTGGTGCCTGGGGTGCTGTCAGAGTAGTGCCCAATCCCGAGCAGATCAACGACCTGGTGGTGAACGGCAAAATCATCCACTCCGATGGTGAGGAGCTGGAATTACACATCCGGGCCGTCGACTCCCGCAACCAGGTCTGGCTGGAAAAGGATTACGTTGGTGTTGCCAGCCGTTATTCCTACAAAGCCACCACACGCAATAAATACGACCCATTTCAGGCCGTGTACAACACTATTGCCAACGATTTACTAGAGCAGCAGGAAAAGTTACGCCTACAGGACCGGGAAAATATTCGCCTGGTGACTGAACTGAGGTTTGCGCGAAGCTTCTCGCCGGAAGCGTTCGACGGCTACCTCGGGACAACCCGCAAGGGAGAGTACGAGGTGCTGCGCCTGCCCGCCGAAAACGACCCTATGCTCGAGCGCGTGATCGCAATACGCGAGCGCGACCAGATGTTTATCGATACCCTGCAGGAGTATTACCGTACTTTCGGCAACGAGATGCAAGACCCCTATCAGGAGTGGCGCAAACAGAGCTACGAGGAAGCGGTTGCCCTGCAGGAGCTACAGTCAGAGAGTACACGCCAGTTGATCGCCGGCGCCCTGGCGGTAGTGGCAGGGATTGCCGCGGCGACCACAGGTGATAGCTCTACCACCAGGGTGGCCGGTCAGGTGGCAGTACTGGGTGGTGGCTTCCTGCTGAAGAGTGGCCTGGAAAAACGCAATGAGGCCCAGATTCACGTCCAGGCCCTGGAAGAGCTGGGCATGTCGCTCGAAGCAGAAATCACGCCACAGGTGATTGAGCTGGAGGACCGTACCGTTATGCTGTCCGGCAATGTCGAGGATCAGTACGTGCAATGGCGCGAGTTATTGGCCGATATCTACGCGGCTGAGGTCGGCGCTCTGGAACTCCCTGCTGACAACAGCCCCGCAGCTGATAAACTCTGACCCTGTTTCGACCAGACAAGGCTCCACCACCGCATGTCATCCCACAATGAGCAACTACAGCCCACGCCCTTTGATGTGGTGCAGCCAGCACCCGTCGAGTCGGCTGATGCCGGGGCCGGCCCGCGACGGGAGGGCACTCCACGATGGGTATTGCCCGCTCTCGGGGGCCTGCTGTTGCTGGCGGTGCTGGTCTTTTTCTGGCTGCCCGCGCGAGTCAGCGCGCCTGTAGCGATAGCCGTTGACCAGGGCAATCCAGCCCAGCCTGCCCCGATAACCGGCCGGGCCAGCGGCGCTGCGACAGCCCCATCCACCCCCGATGTTTCCCCCTGGTCAGACGCCCAGCTGGCAAAACTGCGCAAAGAGGCGCAGGACGTACTGGCCGAATTGCTCGAAACACAGGAAGCGCTGGAAGAGCGCGGCGTTCAGCAGTGGGCAGCAGAGCCGTTCGCCGCCGTAGCCGGCCTCGCCAAAGCAGGCGACGAGTTATACCGCAGCCGCGACTACGAGGCGGCAAAAGCGCAGTACGCAGAGGGCCTGGCCCAATTACAGGCGCTGGAGGCGGGTATTCCCGCTGAGCTCGCGAGACAGCTGGCCATGGCGAGGGAGGCCCTGGAAATCGGTGATCTCGCCCAGGCAACAGCTGCCCTGGATATGGCCGATGCCATCGAACCGGGCAACCCTGAGGCAGTTCAGCTGCGGCGGCGGGTGGAGGTGCTACCGCAATTGCTGATACTGCTGGACAGTGCTGCCACAGCCGCACAGGCAGGGGACCTCCCGGAAGCAATAGCGCAGCTGAAGGCGGCGGTGGCGCTGGACCCACAGCACCTACGCAGTGGCAGCGAGCTGGCGCGGGTAACCACCGCCTACGAACAGCAGCGCTTCAACGAGGCCATGAGCGAAGGTTATACGGCGCTGGATGCCAACCAATTCGACAAAGCCCGCAAGGCATTTCGCCGCGCTGCCAGCGTGCAGGCGGGGTCCAGCGAGGCGGCCAGCGCACTGCAGGAAGTGGAGGCTGCGGCTACCGCGCATCGCCTTTCCAGCCTGCAAAGCAGCGGTTCCAGGGACGAACAGAAAGAGCAGTGGCAAAAAGCCGTGACGGCCTATGAGGAGGCTCAAAAAATTGATCCCAATGTGCTGTTCGCCCGCGAGGGGCTAGCGCGAAGCCGGGACCGGGCAAGGCTGGATAAGCAGTTTCAGGCAGCCATTGATGATCCACAGCGCTTGAGCGATACCACTGTGGCCGCCGCTACCGGGAAGATGCTACAGATGGCGCGCAGTATAAGTCCCCGGGGCCCGGTACTTACAGAACAGATCGAGCAGCTGGAAAAACTGCTGAAACAGGCAAGCACACCCGTTGCCGTCACCGTGCGCTCTGACATGCAGACCGACGTGGTGATCTACAAAGTGGCCAAACTGGGCAAGTTTGACCAACGCGAACTTGCGCTGCGACCGGGCACTTACACCGCAGTGGGCAGCCGCCTCGGTTACCGCGATGTACGCGTGGACTTCGTCATAAAGTACGGCAGCGAACCGCTGCCCGTGACCATCGCCTGCACGGAAACCATATAGTGAGCCAGCAGAACCCGGGCGCCCCTGAGGCGATAGAACCCAGCGCTTTCCAACCGCTGGGCAGCGCAGACAACAAGCCACCTGCCCAGCGCAATACCCGTCGTTGGCTGTTAACAGGCGCCGCAGCAATCTTTGCCGTGCTGATGATCTTCCTGCTGAGTGCTCGCTCTCTGCAGGTGATCGTCATCAGCGAAACACCGGCTGCCGTGTCGCTCAGTGGGCTCGCCCTGCCCTTTGGTGACCGCTACCTGCTGCGACCCGGTGAATACACTATCAACGCGAGTGCAGAGGGCTATCACCCCCTGGAAACCAGCGTTACGGTAGACCAGCTGGACAGCAAGACAATCGAGCTGAAACTGCAACTGTTGCCCGGACTGATCACTATCGAGAGTATCCCAGCCGGCGCCACCGTGTTCATTGACGGCAAGCCAGCGGGCGAGACCCCGCTGCAAGCATTGCCTGTCGAGGCGGGGGAACACAGCGTGCTGATTCAGTCCGAGCGGTACCTGCCACTGGAGCAATCGCTGTCGGTTACCGGCCGGAATATCCCACAACAGGTCGCCGTGGAACTGGCACCGGGCTGGGCCGAGGTTGGCATCGACAGCCAGCCGCAGGGCGCTACCATCCTGGTGGATGGCGAGGTCCTCGGCACCACTCCCGCTCTGTTGGAGCTCATGGACGGCGAACGGCAGCTAATTCTGCAACTGGCGGAATTCTCAGACTGGCAGCAGATTCTTCAGATTGAAGCTGGCCAGCCTCTGGAACTGGAAGCAGTGACTCTGCAACCCGCGGCGGGCGTGCTGCAACTGGCCAGCTCACCCAGCGGTGCCAACGTGACACTGGACGGCGAGTTTCAAGGACAGACACCGCTGTCACTGGAGTTGGTCCCGGGCAGAGCGCACCAACTGGCTGTGTTCAAACCCGGCTACCGTCGGTATACCGGCACAGTAAAACTGCCTGCGGGGGGCCAGGACAGCCAGACAGTGCAACTCAAGGCCCAGCTGGGTGAGGTGCGCTTCAACATCACGCCTGCCAACGCCAACCTGAAAATCGGTGGAAAATTACGTGGCAAGGGCAGTCAAACTCTGTCTCTGCCGGCTTTCGAACAGTCGGTGGAAGTGAGCCTGGAGGGCTACAACACCGTGCGCCGGCGCGTCACACCACGCCCCGGTCTGCAACAGCTGGTGGAAGTGAAACTACTGACCGCCGCCGAGGCGCGCCAGGCCAGTATCAAGCCGCAAATTACCACCGCGCTGGGCCAGACCCTGCTACTTTTCTCACCGGCAGATTCACAGTTGCCGGACTTCACCATGGGGGCTTCCCGGCGGGAACCCGGGCGGCGCGCCAATGAGGTAATGCACCCTGTTTCACTGCGCCGCGCCTTTTACCTGCAAACCCATGAGGTAAGCAACGCCCAGTTCCGCCTGTTCGACAAGAATCACAATTCTGGCCAGATTTCGGGTAACAGCCTTAACCGGGAACACCAGCCCGTCGTACAGGTCAGCTGGCAACAGGCAGCCGCCTTCTGCAACTGGCTCAGCAAGCGCGAGGGCTTGCCCCTGTTTTACCGCGAGAGCAACGGCATCATCACCGGCTACAACCCGGCCGCCACCGGCTACCGTCTCCCCAGTGAGGCAGAGTGGGCCTGGGCCGCGCGGGCCGATGGGGATACCTTGCTGAAGTTTCCCTGGGGTGACGCCTTCCCTCCACCAGGAGACTCAGAGGAGAATTACGCTGACAACACCTCCGCCTACGTCACCGGCCGTGTGCTGGGAGGTTACAAGGATGGCTACGTGGTAAGCGCACCGGTGGGCTCCTTTAAACCCAATCAGCACCGGCTATACGACATGGGCGGTAACGTTGCCGAGTGGGCACACGATGTATACCGCATTCCCAATGCCAACGGGGCCACCGAAGTAGATCCCCTGGGGGCACAAACTGGTGACAATTACGTGATCCGGGGCGCCGGCTGGAGCCACAGTAAAATCGGCGAACTACGCCTGTCCTACCGCGATTATGGGCAAGCTGGGCGCGATGACGTAGGATTCCGGTTGGCGCGCTATGTGGAGTAAACCATGATCGGGATGAAGTACCTCGCGCCGGCCGTTGCCGCACTGCTGCTGACAGCTGTGGCTGCGTGGTCGCAACCGTTGCCCGACGCAGAGGGCGATGCGACAACAACTGCGCCGCAACAGAATCCCGGTCCAAATACAGACATTGGCGATGCAGCAGCTGATACTGCCCCGTCGCAAACGGGCCGATCACCCGGCGACTATAGAGCTTCGGAACAAATCTCTGAAGACCTGTCAGTCTCCTTTCCGGTAGATATATAGGACAAGAAAATGAAGCAAAAAATGTCATCCGAATTTATCTACCAGCTGTTTGCCCTGCTGATAGCCGTCATCGTGGTACATGCTGTCTACGTGGGCGCCATCAGGCCCAGTGCCGATGCCCAAATCAAGCGGGACATGGAACTGCAGGCCTCCGGTGTGGACTTCGTACCCGAGCGCAGCCTCACTGTGGTTATCCGGGATTACGAACAGGAATCCTGCTTCATCCTGCTGATCTGGGCCCTGGCCATTATGGGCTACAAGGGTCGCCGCGCCATGCACGAGCAGCAACTGCTGGACCGCCGCCTGCTGGAGATCCCCGAAGGCACCACCCTGTTGCCGCAGGATGCCCGGGAATACAGCCGCTCACTGGAGGCCTTGTCGGAGCAGGAACAGGACTATCTGTTACCGCGCACCCTGTTATCCGCGCTGCAGCGTTTCGCCACCACCGGCAACATCCAGGCGGTGTCGGACACTATCAAGGAGAGTTGTGAGGTGGAGTCGGATCGGCTGGATACGGAACTGTCCATGGTGCGCTACATCGCCTGGGCGATCCCCTCTATCGGGTTTATCGGCACCGTGCGCGGTATCGGTGACGCACTGGCCCAGGCCTACAAGGCCGTTGAAGGTGATATAACCGGTGTGACCGTGAGTCTGGGTGTCGCTTTCAACAGTACCTTTGTGGCCCTGGTGCTCAGCATTATCATCATGTTCTGCCTGCACCAGCTGCAGCTTTCCCAGGAGCGCCTGGTACTGGATTGTCAGCGCTACGCCGACAAGCGCCTGCTGCGCTTCCTGGTAGTCCATTGATGCACACTGTTGCAGGAGTCCGCTGATATGACCATCGCATTACTGGATATCAACGACAGCAACCTGCAATTGTGGCACGGGAGCACGCACTTGCAGAGCCCGGGCTACGCGTTACTCGAGGGCAAGCAATACCGTTTCGGCATCCCGGCACGCGCCGCCGCCCGTCTGCAGCCGCGGGACATCAACACCCGATTCTGGTGGCAGTTGAGCACCGAGGCGTTGCAGCCGGCCCTGGGACCGGCCCGCCACACCGGTGACCTGGTACACGCCCAGCTGCAGGCGCTGCACCGGGAGGGTGGCCAGCCGCAGGAAGTACTGATGGCCGTATCCGGCAGTATGCAGCGCGATCAGCTGGCGCTGCTGCTGGGCATCGTGCAGCAGTGCCCCTTTGCCGCCGTCGGCCTGGTCAACCGCAGTGTGGCGCTGGGTAGCATCAACGGCGCCAACGGACGCCTGTTTCACCTGGAGGTCCAGCTGCATCAGTCGGTAATTTCCGAGCTGACCCAGAGCAACGGCGAGGTTCGACTGCAGCGCACCCAGCCCCTCCCGGGCGCCGGCCTGCTGCAGGTGCAGGAAAGGCTGGTGGAAATCATTGCCACGGCCTTTATTCGGCAGACCCGCTTTGATCCGCGCCGCCAGGCCCTTACCGAGCAACACCTGTACGATGCCCTGCCCAATGCTCTGCGTGCACTGGGCCGCGAAAGTGAAACCAATATCGAGGTCAACGGCTACCGCGCCCGCATCAACCGCCTGGACCTGCAGGACGCTGGCACACGTCTGCTCGAAAGTGCCCGCGAGGCTATGGGCAGCCTGCAACCGGAAGACCGGGTAATAGCCGACCCGGTGGCGGGATTGCTACCCGGGCTCGCTGAACGCCTGCCGGGACTGCAATTGCTGGCAGCCGACAGTGTGCGCAACGCGTTGGAACAACAGCTCGAAGGTCTGGTCCAAAGAGATCAGGCTCTGAGTTTTGTGACCACCCTGCCCAGCCTCGCGGCCAGTACCCCGGCGCCGAAGTCGCAACCCGAAGTTACGGTAGCGTCGCCTGCTCCAGTCGCAGTGGCAAAACCGGCCGCCACCCACCTGTTGCGGGGCTTTCAGGCAGTGCCACTGACAGCGGCTGGCACCTCTCTCGGGCCGGGCTGGGATATACAGCACACGGCTGCGGGCTGGCAATTGCGCGGTTCCGGGGCAGCGGTATTGGTAAACGACGCACCGTTGCAGCCCGACCAAGTACTGGGCGGTGGCGACAGTCTGAGCGTCGGTGACGGTCCGCTGCTGCGCTTGATCGAAGTCGCGAGCTAGCGCGGGGACAAGGGCATGGCGAAAAAAAAACGCGCGTTCACCACCTTCAACATGAGCTTCCTGGACATCATGTCCTGCGGCTTCGGGGCGGTAGTGCTGGTGTTTTTGATCATCGACCACTCGGTAAAAACGTTAAGCAAAGACCTCAACCGCGATCTCATGTCTGAAGTGAACATGCTTGAAGAGGACGTTCGGGACGGCGACGCGGGCCTGGTGAAATTGCGCAACACCCTGTCAGAGGTGGATATGGCAATGGTGGAAGCCCAGGGCCAGGCCACACGCATCACCGAGGATATCGACAATTACGAGGCCATGATTGCCGACCTGCGCCGGGACGGCTTCACCGAGCGCACCGACATCGAGACCCTCAAGGCGGAGATTCAATCACTGGAGGAAGAGGTAAAGAAGCTGCGTGAGGCTGCGGCAAAGGAAGCCGGTAACAGCGCGCGCACCTTCGTCGGCGAGGGCAATAGGCAATACCTCACGGGCCTGAACCTGGGCGGACGCAACATCGCCATTCTGCTGGATGTATCCGCCAGCATGCTGGCGGATAAAGTGGTGAACATCATCCGCTTGCGCAACATGGACCCGGCCATCCAGCGCCAGGCCGACAAATGGAACCGGGCGTTGTTAACCGTGGAATGGCTCACCGCCCAGTTGCCGGTAGGCAGTGACTACCAGGTGATCACCTTTAACACCACAGCCGGGCCGGTGCTGCCAGACACCGCCGGCAAATGGCTGGAGGTGGCCAATCAGGCGCAATTGGAAAAAGTCTCCAGCGAGCTGCGCAAGCTCACCCCCAGCGGCGGTACCAGCCTGGAAAATGCCTTTGCAACCCTGCAGCAGCTGTCCCCGGCCCCGGACAATATTTTCCTGATCACCGACGGCCTGCCCACGCAGGGCCCCAGCCCGCCCCGGGCCAGCAAAGTGAGTGGCGATGAACGCCAGCGTCTGTACCGCCAGGCGGTGCGCAAACTGCCGAAAAATGTGCCGGTGAATATCATTCTGGCACCCATGGAGGGCGACCCCATGGCCGCCTCCGAATTCTGGCAGTTGGCCCAGGTCAGCAAGGGCTCCTTTATGAGCCCGTCAAAGGACTGGCCCTAATGGCGCGGCGCAAGTCCAGGGTATCCGTTGAGACATCGCTGTCGTTTCTCGATGTGATCTCCTGCGGCTTTGGCGCAATCATCCTGCTGCTGATGATCACGAAAACAGTACAGCCACAGATCATCGAGGCCTCAACCACCAACCTGGAAGGGTTGATGGCAGACCTGCAGGAACAGCTGTTTGAAATTCGCGGTGACAGCCGGGTACTGAATCGTGACCTGAACGCCAAGCACGAACAGTTGTCGGAATACGAGGAGCGGATAGCCATCCTGCGCGGCACCCTGGCCAGCGCACGTTCGCGCTACGATTCTATCCAGGTGCAGACCAGTACCAACGACGTGGTCAGCGATCAATTGGCGATCGCCCGGCAACAGCTGTCAGACGAGCAGAAACGCCTGCTGGGCGCGCAGCACCAGTCCAAGAACAACTTGATTGGGGGCATCCCGGTAGACAGCGAATACATTATTTTCGTGATAGACACATCGGGCTCTATGTTTTCCTATGCCTGGGAGCGCATGATAGAAGAACTTCAGGCCACGCTCAGCATCTACCCTGAGGTGAAAGGTATTCAGGTGTTGAATGATATGGGCAATTACATGTTCAGCCGCTATCGGGGCCAGTGGATTCCCGACACGGCGGGCCGGCGTAAAGTCATTATAGAAAACCTCCGCAACTGGAATGTGTTCAGTAATTCAAGCCCCGTGGAGGGGATAGAGGCGGCTATACGCGCCTTCCACAAACCCGGCCAAAAAATCAGTATTTACGTGTTCGGCGACGAATTCACCGGAAATTCCATTGAGCAGGTAGTGAACACGGTGGATCGCATCAACCAGTCCAATGCCGACGGTGAACGGCTGGTGCGCATCCACGCGGTGGGCTTTCCCGTACAATTTATCAGGGCACCGCACTTGCAGACGACAGGCATTCGCTTTGCCACTTTGATGCGAGAACTCACTTACCGCAACGGAGGTACTTTTGTCGGGCTCAACGACTTCCGCCCCTGATTGCAGCCGGCTGCTGTGGCTGACAGCGGCACTGCTGCTGGGCCTGCTCACGGGCTGTGGCCCGGCGAAGGTTGTCGTTGAGGGGGAATTTCCAGCACCGACCATGATGAAATTGCCGCTGACTCTCGGCGTGTGGTACGACCAGAATTTTGTCACTCACGAATTTTTTGAAGAGGCCAAAAGCCGGACGGAATCCAGCTGGCGGGTAACCACAGGGCAAGCCCAGGTGGAAATGTGGGACATTCTGCTGAACGGCATGTTCGAGCGCGTGGTACCTCTGACCAGCAAGCCCGGCCCCGGACAAATGAACCCCTCGGTAGACGCGGTGCTGATACCCGAGGTGGCAGAGTTGCAGTATGCTATTCCCGCCCATACCAACGTCAAGGTCTACGAGATCTGGATACGCTACCG
The DNA here is from genome assembly GCA_963977275.1 of uncultured Haliea sp. GTDB lineage: Bacteria > Pseudomonadota > Gammaproteobacteria > Pseudomonadales > Halieaceae > JARRPM01. Next base: position 53,884 of record CAXBNX010000022.1, read on the forward strand.
TTTCCAGCTGGTGACCCCGGGGGGCGACCCCATCGCCGACTGGACAATGTCCGCCTACGGCAAGACCCCAACCGCATTCCTGCAGAGTGACCAGGAAGCGGTTAACCTGGCGGCGGTAATGGCGCTGCGTGACGCAGGCGCCAATTTTGCCAACAGCTTCACCCGGGTACCTGCGGTGCACGCCTGGTTGCAACAAGTGGCGGGGGATAAACAGGAGGAAAGTCTGTGATGCACTCAGTGATTCGCACTCTACTGCCGGGTATCGCCATGGCACTGGCCTCAGGCTGCGTTACCTCTACCATCGACCAGATGGTGTTCAACGAGCCCACCGAGGGCATCGGCAACGCCACCGTGGTCATACTGGGCCGGCGCCACGCCAGTGACTACGATACCGAACCTGAATTCATCGAATGCGTAGGCGAACATATTGCCTCCGGTGACAGATCAATTGAAGTGATTGGAGAACTGGAATTCGTCAACCAGTTCTACCCCTGGTTTGAACCGCGTACTGCACCCCTGCAGATCGCCGACCTGGAGCGCTTGATGCAGAACCAGCCTGTTGTGTCCGAGAAACTGGCCACTCTCAAGACGCAGTATATGATCTGGATCGACGGCTCCACCGAAGACACTGAGTCCACTGGCTCCCTCACCTGCGCTATAGGCCCGGGCGGCGGCGGTTGTTTCGGGTTCGGCACCTGGGGTAGCGACGCCAACTACGAGGCCACCATCTGGGATTTCACGGCACACGCTGAAGTGGGAAAAATCAGTACCCAGGCCAGTGGCCAGTCCTATATGCCGGCGGTCGTCATTCCTATTCCGATCATCGCCCCGGTGCAGGGCACGGCCTGCGATGGCATCGGTGATCAACTGCTACAATTCCTGTCCAGCGAGTACTAGAAGGCCACCAGATGTTGCAAATCACCGTTCTAATCGTCGCCGCTATTGTGCTTACGACCTTGATCACCGGTTGTGCCGATACTCCTACCAGCGATTCCAGAGTGGTCATTGGCGGTCGAGAGGTCTCAGTTGAATCCTCGGATGAAGCGAAAGAACACCAGAAAATTGTGGCGGGGGGCGCCGTCTACGACGACCCGGAGCTCGCGGCTTACATAGACGGTATTGGCCAGCGCCTGGTAAAGGCCAGTGACTGGCCGAATGATACTTTTATCTTCACCATCATCGACAGCCCAGATATCAACGCCTTCGCCATGGCCGGCGGCTTTGTTTACATCAATCGCGGGTTGTTGTCCTACCTGGACAGTGAGGCCGAGCTCGCAGGTGTGTTGTCGCACGAGATCGGCCACATTACAGCACGCCATTCCGCACGCCAGCAGACGGCCGGCATTACCAACCAGGTAATCGCCACAACCACGTACATCCTTACCGGCAGCGGTGACCTGGCGGATGCGTCGAATATGTACGGTACTGAAATTGTGCGGGGCTACGGTCGCGAACACGAATTGGAGGCGGACGGGCTGGGGGCAAAATTTATGCACAACGCCGGCTATGATCCAGAAGCGTTGCTGGAAGTGATTGGCGTGCTCAAGGATCAGGAACAGTTCCAGCGCGTGAAAGCGAAATCAAGCGGCAAGCCGGTGGCCAGTTATCATGGCCTCTACGCCACGCACCCGCGTAACGACCAGCGCCTGCAAACCGTTATCCGTACAGCCGGTGACCTCACCACCGGCGAAACGCTGCTCGACCCGGAAGTGCCCGGTGAGTTCCGCCGCCACATCGAGGGCCTTGTCTGGGGGCCCAGTGTACAAAGCGAACGCGAGGACAACCGCTACTACCATAATAAACTCGGCTTCAGCTTCGAACACCCGCCCGGCTGGGATGTAACAGCGGGAGGGCCATCCATTGTGGCCACCGCGGCTGACGGCTCGGCTTCCATGACCCTGACCTTGCGACGCCAGGACCGGGCCAGCACACCCCGTCAGGTGCTGGAATCCGCCGCCACCGGCAGCCTGGCCGCGGGTACCGAGCTGGACCAGGCGGGCCTCAAAGGCTACACCGCCGTTGCCAGCGGTGCGGGCAGCAGCAAGCGGCTGGCGGTGATTGACTACAAGAGCCTGACCTACCTGTTCGACGGCGCGGCGGACAATTTCACCAGTGAGGATCCGCAGTTGCTAGCCATCATCGAAAGTTTCCGTCCCATGCACCCGAAAGAACAGCAGGCGGGTAAGGGCAATTACATCCACTACATTCAGGTGCCGCGCGGTGCCACCATGGAGAGCCTCGCTGCGAGTGTGCGGCTGCCCGATGCGGAGGCCCAGCTACGGCTTCTCAATGGCCTCTATCCTCGTGGTGAGCCGCGCACCGGCGACTGGATCAAGATGATCAAGTAGTTATTTTTTCCGACAATAAGGATAGCCCGCATGAAACACCGCCTTGCTCTGGGCTTGACTGTACTCCTCGCCAGCTCTGCAAGCGTCGCTGGACGCTCTGGCACCGCTCTTTTCACGAATTGATAGGCAACGATGCCGCCTTCGCCATGCCAGGCATCACCGAGGCGGATACACAGGGCAACCGCGAAAACGACTGGGCAAAAGGACACTGCTGGGAAAACGGCATAAAGCCCGGAGGAAGCCACGCACAGACCACCGCTTTACCCTCGAACACTTCGCCTACGAGGGACATCCAGGTTTGGGGCACGGTGTTTGAGGGCAACGCGCATCCGATAGCTAATGCTATAAAATAACCACCATTTTCAACAGTTTACGCGCTACTGGCCTGTGGCCACGCATAGCCTGTGCCCGGTCCGCACCGTATAATACATGCCGTATTCGAGCATCGGGAATACCCCCACTTTCCAGAGGATTACAAGATGCTACGCACAGCTCTACTGTTGGTTCTGACACTGCTCTTCGCTGTGGGCCCTGTCAGTGCAGACGAGCCGGTCAAGATGATGACCAATACCTGGTCACCCTATGTTGACCCGGAACTCCCGGAACAGGGCCTGGCGATAGAAATGGTCACACATATTTTCGCGCGAGCCGGCTACCGTGTGGAAAACACCATCGAGAGTTGGCCACGGGTAATGGAGGGGGTGCGTATCGGCCTGTCTGAGGTGCTGGGAGCCGCCTGGCGCGACGACGCACGTGACGAGCGGTTTATCTATAGCGAACCCTACCTGATGAACGAGCTCATTGTGGTCAAGCGCGGCAAAATGCAGGGCAGGCACTACTCAATCGGCAGCATGGCAAACTCGCGCATTGGCCTCGTGCCGGATTATGCATACGGAGTCGATTTCACTGAATTGCCCGGCGCGGAGATAGTCTACGAAAACCATATCATCCAGAACCTGGTGAACCTACTGAATAACAAGGTGGATTTCGTGGTGGGGGACCGCCGGGTCATTGCGGCAAAACTGGATGAGTTCCTGAAGGATCGCCGCCATGAAATCGAGGTGGCGAGTATTTCTCTACCGCCGCGGGGACTCTTTGTAGCCGGTTCTCGCGCTATAGACCGGCCTGCCCACCTGATCGAGGAATTCAACACTGCGCTGATCGAAGTGAAACGCGATGGCAGTTACCAGAAGATTATCGAGAAGTGGTTGGGACGCTACCCGCTTTGAGCGGCGGGCCCGAAGCACCGGGAACGTGGCATTTCAGCGCTGCTGCACCAACACCCAGGGTGGAGCCACCACTGCCCACATTTCCTGATTCGTCTCGTACCAGGCGAGAGCCTGTTCGTCATCCACCGGTACAATACTGCCCTCAGTAATCCACTGTTTAAACTGGGCAGTATTATCCAGGCCTAGCTGCACTGCTACTTCCACGAGATTCATAGCGCCGTCCACGCGGATCACGCTGCCTCGCGCATACCAGGTCTGCATGTCGTGCCAGTGTATGCCTGCGGTCTGGCTGTGATACTCCCGGCGCAGCAGCGTTTCCCTGTCGGCTGGGTCGGGGTCGAGATGTTCGCTACCGCCGTCTCCCTCAACCATATCGACTGTCTGCCACAAAGGGATTTGTGCGGCGCTCCTGACCGAATGTGGAGGTGGGCCCGTGACCGGGAATAAAGGTAATGTCGTCGCCTAGAGGAAACAGCTTTTGGCGAATGCTGGCGACCAGCTCTTCGTGGTTGCCGCGGGGAAAGTCCGTGCGGCCTATGGAGCCCTGGAACAGTACATCCCCAACCCAGGCCACTTTCTGCTCCTCATAAAGAAACACCACATGGCCTGGCGTGTGGCCGGGGCAGTGAAAAACTTTCAACGCCTGTTCTCCCACGGTAACGGTATCGCCCTGCTCCAGCCAGCGGTCGGGGAGGAAGGGATCTGCATGGGGAAAGCCCGACATCTGACAAACCTCCGGCAGCTTATCCAGCCAGAACTGGTCTTCCCGGTGGGGGCCTTCTATGGGCACCTGCAATTGCTGGCGCAGCACATCCGAGGCCGCACAGTGATCCATGTGGGCGTGGGTGAGAATGATTTTCTCGACAGTCGCCCCCATTTTTTCCACTGCCCCGAGGATATTTTCGATGTCACCGCCGGGGTCCACGATAGCGCCCCTGCCGGTTACTTCACATTTTATAATGGAGCAGTTCTGCTGGTAGGGGGTTACCGGCACGATAGTGCATTGAATAGGCATTGCGAGATTTATTCCTGTGAGATCAATTAAAAAATCGGGGTGTTATCTTCCTCCGGCTCCTGTAGCTGGCCTCTCTCGCCTGCCAGGAATACCGCTTCGTCCAACTGCCCTTCGCTGCGTCCGACAATCACAGCCACCACCATGTCCCCGGTGACGTTTACAGCAGTGCGCACCATATCGAGCAATCGGTCGACACCGATAATCAGGGCGATGCCTTCCACCGGCAAACCGGCCTGCTCAAGAACCAGCGCGAGCGTGATAAGGCCCACGCCGGGTACCGCAGCTGTGCCAACCGAGGCCAGGGTGGCTGTGAGAATCACCGTCAGCAAGGCGGTGGCAGTGAGATCAATGCCGTATACCTGGGCGATAAATACAGTGGCCACACCCTGCATGATGGCGGTGCCGTCCATATTGATGGTGGCACCCAGGGGCACAGTGAAACCCGCCACCGAGTTATGCACTCCGAGACGCCGCTCTGCGGTGCGCAGGGTGACCGGAAGGGTGGCGCCAGAGGAGGCGGTACTGAAGGCAAATGCCCAGACAGAGCGGCACTTTCTGAACAACTGCAGCGGAGGCAATCCCGCCAGCGTTCTGAACAGTAAGCCATATACCACCAGGGCGTGGAACAGCAACACCGCCAGCACAGTAAAGAAATACCCCGCCAGATCGACGATAGCACTCAGGCCCATGGTGGCAAATAACTTGGCCAGCAGTGCGAATACACCGTAGGGCGCCAGTGTCATCAGCACTTCGACCATCTTCATTACCACGGCTTCCAGGTCGCGAAAGAAGCTGCCGATACGACGCCCCGGCTCGCCGGCATGCGCGACGGCATAGCCCACCAACAGGGCAAACACGATGATTTGCAGCATTTTCCCGTCAGCCATGGCTTTCACCGGGTTGGAGGGAAAAATATCGACTATCACCTCTTGCAGTGGTGGTGGCGCCGTAGCCACATAATCCGCCACCGTTGCCAAGTGCATATGCGCACCCGGCCCGACCAGCAGGGCAAACAACAGGGCCACTGACACGGCAATAGCGGTGGTCACGAGATACAGGCCGATGGTCTTGATGGCAATTGGCCCCATGCGGGCGCTATCTCCCAGGGAACTGGCACCGCAAATCAGCGACACCAGCACCAGTGGTACCACCAGCAGCTTCAGCGAGGCAATAAATATGCGGCCTATTACATCGAACAGTCCACCGACCAGGCTCTGATCGAGGAACACCCGCAGCTCCGGATCCAGAAAAAGGCCGTTTATCAGTAGATTCAACAACGAACCGAGCAGAATACCCGCTACCATAGCGATCAGTATGCGATTAGTCAGGCTCATTCGCTGCAGGGTCCGTTCTGGTAGCCCACTACAGCCGCGTCAGCACACGCATTACAGCCCGACGCATAGGTTCTGAAACCGCCGGCAACCAGGCTGCCACACGCCGGTGCGTACTCCATGGTACACAGCTCCGGGCGCGGATCTGTGCAGGGCGTAAGCGGATCAGACGCCAGCGGGGCAGCGGGACCGGGCCGGTTGGCAGTGGCAGTACAGCCGGCGAGTGCCAGCAGAACTGCAACCCAGGCTAAACGCATTCAGATCTCCCTATAGTATGGTCTTGATTAAGGGAGTGAAGCCTAGCATTGATGCGCCCCGAACGCAGCAATCACGGCAGCTGAGCAGACAACTCCGCGAGGGTGCTCTCCATCACCACCCTCCACCTCGAAGCAACAGGCTGAGCCGCGAGTATAGGCTGGAGAATACTCACGCCCTCTTCCGGGGAACCCACTTCACCCAGTACAGAGGCCAGATTGTTTGCCAGTGCGGGATCGCCGGGGCTCACCACAAGGCCACCACGGTAATACCCCATCGCCACCGCAAGAGCGCCCCGGGCATAGGCCAAGTTGCCCAGCGCCAGATATGGCCTGCCGTCCAGGGGCCACTGTCGCAAGGCCGCCTTCCAGGCCGGCGCGGACGCGATGCCACCGGCCACTTCCTCAAAAGCAGCCACGGCTTCAAGGTATGGACTGAGCGCCACCTCCGCCGGCATTTCCCCGGGGCGCAATGCCACCATGGCCCAGCGCCCTGCCCAGTCCCAGGTCCTGAGGAAGGATGGCGCTGACATATCCAGCCCCTGCTCCGTGCCACTATTGAGAAATACCCGGTTGGATTCAGCGTCTAAACCTACCAGCACGGCGTAATGCCAGATCGGAAAATGCCGGGTCTGGAGGTTTTGCAGAACCAGCACAGGTCGCCCGGCATGCAGTTCCGCGAACAAACTTCCCGGGTCATCCGCAATAATATAGGGGATTCGGCCGGCACGGCGGCTGGCACCCAGCAACTCCAACTGCAGGCTGCCCTGGCGGCCCGGCAGGAAAACCTGCGGAGACAGGCTGGACGGGCCGATATCAACGCCGGCGGCCCCCAACACCCCGGCCAGAGCGGCAGGGCCGCATTGATAAGCCTCCTGAGGATGGAATGGCACCGATGAGAGGCGGATACGGGACTGCCCGGGATACATTCCGGACAGGTCAAGCGGGGGATTAATGGAGCAGGCGTTGAGCAGGTTTACCGCCAGCGCGGCACAAACTACAAAAATAGAGCGGCGACTCACCCTCGCGGGTGCCAGCAATCAAGCTTTCTTAAAAATATCGATTACGCCGGTGAGTTCCAGGATAAGAAGTACCACAAAGACGGCACCGATCAGCCCGAGTATACCGCCGGCGGGCAGTTCATCCAGGCGCCCCTGCAACTGTGCCAATTCCCGTTGGTCGAGGGCAGCCACTCGCAGCTGGGCTTCAACAGGATCGACACCCAGAGCGATCATTGCCTGTTGCACATCACTGCGAGCGAGCCTGGCCTGAACTGCCGCCAGATGCTCCCCTGGCAGATGCATGCTTAGCGCCTCTCCGGTTGATACCACAGCGGCTGTTGCGGTTGTGGTGAATCCTGCCCACACCAGGGCAGAGGAAAGAACAATGGCGATGATCTTACTGTATTTCATAGATAAACCCCTTAAGGCTCCGGTTATCCCGATTATCGTGGCGGCGTGTTGCGGGCCAGTTGGCGGCCACTATATCGCAAGAAGCCCCTGGCCAGCAGCTCAGTTCGCGGTTTTCTCCTTTTTCTGCCCCTTGTCGTTCTCGCCGCCGCCTTCTTGACCGCCTTTTGCTCCGGAGCCGGGCTGTTCCGCGCCGGGGTCTGCCGGGGTAACCAGCGATAGCAGGGTCCAGCCGGGTTTGACCTCAGGCTGGAATTCATCAGTAAACGCACGCAAGTGCTTGTTCTTATCAAGCGCAAACAGGGGGATATGGCTTTTGCCGTTGGTCTTTTCATAGGCTGCCATATTGAAGGTTTCCGATAAAAGCGTCGCCTTCACCTCCGAGCCCTGGGCGACGAGGCTGGACAGCTTCTGCAGCGTAACGCCATCACCAAACAGCCGCGGGGCGCGGAAGTTCTCGGCTACCCGGCGCTTTTCAAAGTCATCCTTCTCCTGGGCATTGCGCAGTGTAAAGACGCGGTTACGGCCAAACTCGCGGCGGAATTTAATCACTGCAAGCGTATTGAGTGCCGGGCGGCGCGACATGGCAAACAGACGCCCGATGCCTTCCAGTTCCAATTGCCGGTCGGCATGGGCCGATACCGGGTCGCCGTAATAGGTGTCCAGGCCATCCATCCGCGCCGCCTGAGTCTCCGACCAGGTGGTATCAGTCAACTTCACACGAAACCCCTGCTGCAGTAAGGCCTTGCCTATCATCCTGGCCACCGGGTTGGCGCCCACTATCAGAATTCCCCGCGGCTCCGCCTCCACCAGCCCCAGCAGATGCGCCAGGGGCCGGGCGGTAAAGCTCTGCAGCACCACTGTTACGATGATAATCAGGAATGTATAGGTCACCAGCAACGGCGCCTCGGCGTAGCCCGCGTCCTGGAGGCGCAGGGCGAACAGTGAGGACACAGCCGCTGCCACGATACCGCGAGGAGCAACCCAGGCGAGCAGAGCGCGCTCGCGCCAACTGTAAGTCCCGCCGAGGGTGCAGGCCCAGACTACAACTGGCCTGGCCAGCAACACGACTAACAGCACGCCCAGGCCACTCCAACCTGTGGCAATAATATCGGCGGGATCTATGCGGGCACCCAACACAATAAACAACATGGAGATGATCAGGATAGACAGGCTCTCCTTGAAACTGAGCACCTCGGTCATATCCAGGCCGCGGATATTGCCCAGCCAGATGCCCATGACCGTGACCGCCAACAAACCGGACTCATGCGCCAGATAATTGCTGCCGGCGAAGGTCATTACCACCCAGGCGAGCGCCACCACATTGAGCAGATACTCCGGAACCCAGTGACGACGAATGATGTAACCCAGGGTAACGGCGGCCACAACCCCCGCCAGCGCACCCACACCAATACTCTGCAGAAACAGGAGGTAGGAATCGGTGCCCGCAACAATAAACTGGAACACCAGGACCGCAAGCAAGGCGCCCACGGGATCGATGAGAATACCCTCCCAGCGCAATACCTGGCTTACTTCCGGCGTAGCCCGCATGGTACGCAGCAGCGGGTTGATCACCGTGGGGCCTGTTACCACCACCAGTGCGGCGAACAGCAGTGCCATTTCTGCAGAAAAACCGACCACCAGCCAGCTACCTGCGGCGATCAGTATCCAGTTGAGTAGAGCTCCCCAGCTCACCAGGTTGCTGACGGCTGCACCGTGCCCCCGCAGATCAGTCAGGCGCAGAGTAAGCCCTCCCTCAAAGAGGACCAGCGCCACACCCAGAGACACCATTGGGAACAGGATATCGCCGAACATCTCGTCCGGACGCAGCAGGTCAGTTACCGGGCCAGCGACTATGCCGATGACCAGCAAAGCGAGAATCGAAGGTAACTTGAGACGCCAGGACAACCACTGGGCAGCGATGCCCAGCACGATGACTGCGGCTATGACGTAGAGAAGAGTGTCACTCATCAGACGCGGTTTCCAAAAATTCCAGTCAGGCACGGTGCGCGTGAGCCCCCGGATTGTCAACAGTGCGCGGGTTTCAGGGCAATAATGCCGTTACAAGCGCGCGGTTTCCGGCCATTTGACGGGTATAATAGCCAACTTCCACACTATCAGCCTGAACCGCCGGAAATCCACTGGCAGCGGCACTAATGGCATACCATGGACCTTATAGTTTTCGATCTGGACGGCACCCTGCTCAACCGCCACTCTGCCTTGTCCGACGGCACCCGCGACACCCTGAGACGGCTGGCCGACCGCGGTATCGCATACACGGTCGCAACGGGCCGGACCCTGCATGCAGCCCGCACGCTGCTGGAGGGGAGCGACTTCAAGCTGCCCCACATCTATAAGAATGGCGTGATGATCTGGCGTCCGGATACTGGCCACTACAGCCACAGCAACCTGCTGGCAATGCACGAGACTCGCAGCATTATCGAGGGTTTTATTGCCCAGGGTGTGACACCGTTCATTTTTACTGTGGAACCGCATGATCGCCATGGCGTGTATCACCTGCCATTGCAGACGGGTCCGGAACATCGGCTTGCCGCTCACTTTAGCGCCATAGAGGGGCTGCACATCAGCCCGGTGGCCGAACTACCTCATACGGCCGACATCACCAATATCAGCGCCCTGGGCCCGATGCAGGCGATCTCACGAGTCCATCAGCTGGTACACGCGGAGCCTCACCTCATAGCCTATACAGGCGACGCAATTGAGGGCGAGGACCTGCAGTGGATCGATATCCATCACAGCGACGCAAGCAAGGGTGGCGCCATAGAAGAAATCAAGAAAGACCTGGGTGTGAGCCGGGTAATCTGTTTTGGTGACAGCGATAATGATCTGAGCATGTTCGCGCTGGCCGACGAGTGCTATGCCCCCAGCAACGCGAAAGATTCGGTGAAGGCAGTGGCAACTGCCGTTATTGGCCACCACGACGAAGACGGAATCGCGGCCTTCCTGAGGCAGCGCTTCGAGCTCTAGGGGCCGCGGGAAGAAGCGCTACACTGACAGAATGGACAATTCACAGCATTATCCACTCCCTGTGGTCAGGCCATTATCCTAAAAAGGCCTCCAGAAAAAAGTACAGATTTCTAAACTTCCTTTTTAAAATTGCGCTATGTTGACCAAAAGGGGCTAATACAGGCCAGCGGGGGCCAGCATACAGGTATGCTTCACACCCTAAAAATGAACACTGCAGACTTGGCGATTGGCATGTATGTCAGCGGCCTGGATCGGCCGTGGCTGGATACTCCCTTCATAATCCAGGGCTTTTGTGTCGAGAACGCCGACGAGATCGAGCGGGTGCGCAGCTACTGCCAGTATGTGTTCGTCGACATTACCAAGAGCCGCGATCAGGCCCACCCGCTACTCACGGCAGCGCGCAAAAGTAATCGCGATTCTATCCCGATCAAGGACATCTTTCCCGGGCGCCCACTCAGGGCCTACCCCAATACCACCAGCGACTGGAAGGATGATAGTGCCCAGGCCTGGGTAGTACTCGACTCCCTGGTGGACGACGTTAACAGCATTTTTGAGCAGGTCAGCGAAGGCGGCAGTCTCAATGTCATTCGCCTGAAGAAGTCGGTGGAGCCTGTGGTGGAGAGTATGAGCCGCAACCCGGATGCCTGTATCTGGCTGGCTCGCCTTAAACAACACGATCAGTACGCGTATCAGCATTCACTGAGTGCCGCAATCTGGGCTGTGGCGCTGGGCCGTCAGCTGGGATTACCACGGCGCGATCTCCGCTCCCTGGCCATTGGGTGCATGCTGATGGACGTCGGCAAGCTGCGGCTGGACCCTGTCCTGCTGACCTCTGACCGGTCTCTTTCTGAGGACGAGGCAGACAGCATGCGCGAGCATGTAGCCCACGGTATGCGCATCGTCAAAGATGGCGGGATGATGAATCAGGACGTGCTGGATATTGTAGCCCATCATCACGAACGCCACGACGGCTCCGGCTATCCCAAGGGGCTCTCAGGCACCGAAATTCCAGCCTTTGCCCGCATCGCCGCCATCGTGGACACCTATGACGCGGTCACCAGCAATCGCAGCCACGCCCCCGCTATCTCGCCCTCAGATGCCATACGAATGCTGTACCGGTCGCGTAATATCGACTTCCAGGCTGAACTGGTTGAGGTCTTCATCCAGTCGGTGGGTATCTACCCGGCGGGCACCATTGTCGAGCTGACAACGGGCGAAGTCGGCGTTGTGGTGTCGGAGTATCGCACCAGGCGCCTCAAGCCCAAGATAATGATGGTATTGGACTCACGAAAATATCGTCTGCAGGAGCCGAAGTTGGTCGATCTCAGCGCAGAGGACCCAGACTCTGAGCGACCTCCTCTGGCTATTGCCAGAAGCCTCCAACCCGGCGCCCACGACATAGACCTGTCGGAACTGGAAGTCTAGACACACTCCCGGTTAGCCGTACCCCCTATCGTGCGGCAAGTTCGATCATGCTGCGGGCCACTGCAATGGATTTTTGGTAGCTTTCAATGCCGACATACTCGTCCGTACCATGGATGGACGTCATCTGACTGGCCGCGATCTCCACGCCATGAAAACGGTACTGATTATCTGCCAGGTCGACGTAGTGACGCGTGTCTGTAGTGGCTGGCATCAACGACGGCACCACAATTGCCTCGGGATAAACACTCGTTACCGCCGCCGCGATAACAGCAAAGCCTCCACCCTTAAAATCGGCAATCCCGGGGATGTTGTCCCACATGTCATAGCTTATTTCGACCAAGGGATCGTCAATCAGCTCCCTGACATAATCGACCACCATTGCTGGAGTATCTCCGGGTAACAAACGAAAATTCACCAGGGCTTCGGCACTTTGGGGTACCACATTCTCCTTGATGCCGGCGTTGATCATCGTTAGCGCTGTAGTCGTGCGCACAAAAGGCATAGTGGCCCGGTCTCCTGCCATACGGCGCGCCACCAGACCGTCGGTCAGCCACAGGTTGTTGAAAGCAAAACGCTCTGGCTGTCCAAGATGAGGCGCCAGGGTCTCCAACATCGCCGCTACCGGCAGTACCAGACGCGGGGGAAATGGGTTGGCCTCAATGCGGGCAAGTGCGTTCGCCAGGCGGCCTATAGTGCTCACAGCGGGTGGGTTCGAGGAGTGCCCACCCTCGCCATTAGCCCGCAGAGTAAGTGTGAGATAACCCTTCTCTGCAATATTCACCAGGGCCATGACTCTACCCTCGATCAATGGGTTGTCCGACACCAGCATCCCGCCCTCGTCCACCATCCAGGTAAAGTGCAGACCCAACTTACGCATACGCGCGGCAAGCCCGGTCGCGCCGTCTCTGCCACTGATCTCCTCGTCGTGACCAAAGGCAAAGACCAGGGTTCGCTGCGGTGAAAAGCCCGCGGTAAGTAACTGCTCAACAGCCTCAAGCAATCCCATTACCCCCACCTTGTCATCCAGTGTTCCACGCCCGTAAATACGCCCATCGGCTACCACACCGTCAAATGCGGGATACTGCCAGTCCTGCTCTGTGCCTGGTTCCACCGGCACCACATCCAGATGCGCGGTAAACAATACCGGTGGCAGCGATGTATCGGTACCAGGCCAGTGAAATAGCAGACTGTAGCCACTCACCGTCTCCACTTTCAATGCGGAAAAAACCCGGGGGAAAGACTCTTGCAGGTAGAGCCGGAAGGCTTTGAACTCGGCATAATCTATCTGCTCTCGGTCCTGATAGCTGATGGTCTTGAAGCGCACCGCCATCCCCAGGCGCTCGGCGGGTGACGCCGCAACACCGCCAATAAAAAATGCCAATAGCACTGCCCACAAACGAGTGATTAAACTGCGTGACATTAATTTTCTCCGAAAGAGCGAACAGTTGAACCTACAATTGAACCTACAATTGACGCGGAAAAACACTGTATTCGATCCGGCCACAACCTTGCCGTATGTCCCGCCAGTGGTCAATACGCAGAACCAGTTCGAGGTATCCTGCAGTCGGCAGGTTTGCGAGCCCCTCATCCGCTACCAGCGCATTGGTGAGATCGGTCAACGCTGGGTTGTGGCCTATAACAAAAATTTCCGAGTGTGCATCATCTCGCTCCTGCAACCAGACAAAGAGATCATCGGCTGCAAAGGTATACAGCGCTTCATCAGTAATATGATGCAGCTGACGCAGCGCAGGCCAGCCGTCGCACAAACCGCCCAACGTAAGTTGGGCTCGCCGCGCAGGACTCACTGAAATTTCCAGCGCTGACATGCGGCTTGCTAATGCCTCTCCCATACGCGGCGCATCCCGCTTGCCACGCTTATTCAGGCCGCGCTCGCGGTCTGACAGTTCGGGATGATTCCAGGAGGATTTAGCGTGACGCAACAGGTGTAACGTTTTCATTGGGAATGCTCTGCCGAAGTCGTTACTGAATTGTAGTGCAATTGTTGAAACAGAGCAGAGCGGCCACTGCTCAAATATTAATCAGTGACTGCAATTTTCAATCAGCTTCTTGCGTTTGGTTTTCAACCTCGCTAGAGTCGGTAGCGTTCAACGTGGTAGCTGTACCAGGTCGATGCACTTACCCAAGTGATTGGTAGTATGTGCAAGCGACCTCCAGAAGGCCTTCGGGATCAATGGAGCTCCAATGCTGAGACGCAGAACGCTAGCGCCGTATAAGCGACAGATCGCCCTGAGCGAACTGCCCGGGCCTCCTTTGTTTCCTGAAACACCCCGCACACGCCTCACTCTCCAGCACTGGGGAACCGCCATTTGAACGAGGCGGTAACATCACTGTGGCCCTTCGTGGTCTACTTCATCGCAGTACTGCTGCTGGTCGCCACCATGCTGGGGCTGTCTTATGTACTGGGGCAACGTCGCGCCAACAAAGCTACCAACATGCCCTTCGAGTCCGGTGTACTTTCCGTGGGCTCACCACAAATACATATGGCGGTGGAATTTTACCTGGTTGCCATTTTCTTCGTTATTTTTGACCTGGAAACCGTCTTCATTTTCGCCTGGGCCGTGGCATTTTTTGAGCTCGGATGGGAAGGCTTTCTGGCAGTGATGGTATTCGTCCTCATCCTTGGGGTCGCACTCATCTATGAGCTGAGCACTGGCGCATTGGACTGGGGCCTGAAAACACGCACCGGCAAGGCCCAGGATATGCCACACCCGGAGGTAGAGGCCTGATGGAATGGAGTCTGAGCAAACCCGGCGATGTGATCGCAAGCTCGCCAGGTGGCAGCCAGGAGAGTATTGAGGAACAGATCAAGCGCAACGTATTTTTTGCGCGCCTGGAAGACCTCATCGCCTGGGGTCGAGCGCACTCATTGTGGCCCTTCAATTTCGGCCTGTCCTGCTGCTACGTGGAGATGGCCACCGCCTTCACCAGTCGTCACGATATCGCCCGCTTTGGCTCAGAAGTGATTCGCGCCACCCCGCGGCAGGCGGACCTGATGGTTATATCCGGAACGGTGTTTCGCAAAATGGCGCCGGTAGTTCAACATCTGTACGACCAGTTACTCGAACCACGCTGGATAATCTCTATGGGCTCCTGCGCCAACTCAGGAGGCATGTACGACATTTACAGCGTGGTACAGGGCGTCGACAAGTTCATTCCTGTGGATGTCTATGTGCCCGGATGCCCTCCCCGGCCTGAAGCTCTGATGCAGGGTCTGATGATGCTACAGGATGCTATAGAACAGGAGCGCCGCCCACTGAGCTGGGTTGCGGGTGACCAGAGTATTCGCAAGCCGAAATTTCCCGCCCGGCGCGACCTGTTAAAAGAGGGAAGAAATCAGGCAACGGAATTGCGCAGCCCCGACGAAGTTTAGCCCCTTGGGCTGCTAAAAATAACAGGCGCGGTCAGTCGTTAAAGACACGGCAAGCGCGGAGGACGGCATGCAGCAAGCGCAAGCTATGAGCACCAGTACGACCGTGGACGACCTGCTCGCCCGCTTCGGTGCGCCGACATTTACGCTGCAGCCAACACCGGATAACACCCCCACCCTCTGGGTAGACCGAAGCCAGATTCTGGAAGTGCTGGCCTATCTCAAGCGGCGTTTTCCAATGTTGCTGGACCTGTTTGGCATGGACGAGCGACTGCGTGAGCACAAGCCGGATGGCGCCGCAGATTTTACTGTGGTCTACCACTTACTCAATATTGCTGACCGCGAAGAAATTCGGCTCAAGGTCGCGGTGACAGACGCAGATTGCAATGTGCCCTCGGCTTCGCGCATCTGGCCCAATGCCAACTGGTATGAGCGCGAGGCCTGGGACATGTACGGTATAGGCTTCACCGGGCACCCCAACCTGCGTCGCATCCTGTTGCCACCCACCTGGGAGGGGCATGCGCTGCGCAAGGACCATCCCGCCCGTGCCACTGAGATGGAGCCCTTCAGTCTCGACCAGGAAAAGCAGGACGCAGAACAGGAGGCGCTGCTGTTCAAGCCTGAAGAGTGGGGTATGGCGCGTGAAACTGAAGACAGCGAGTTCATGTTCCTCAACCTGGGACCGAACCACCCCTCTGTGCACGGTGTATTTCGCATTGCCCTGCAACTGGACGGTGAAGTAGTGGTCGATGCAGTGCCCGATATTGGCTACCACCATCGTGGTGCCGAAAAGATGGCCGAACGCCAGACCTGGCACGCCTTTATTCCCTATACCGACCGTATCGACTACCTCGGCGGCGTGATGAATAACATGGCTTATGTGATGTCGGTAGAAACTCTGGCGGGTATCAAAGTGCCGGACCGCGCAAGGGTTATTCGCATTATGCTGGCCGAGCTGTTCCGTATTTCCAGCCATCTGGTGTTCTACGGCACATTCGCCCAGGACGTGGGTCAGATGTCGCCGGTGTTTTACATGTTTGCCGACCGCGAACGACTGTTCGGAATCATCGAAGCCATCACCGGCGGGCGCATGCATCCGGCCTGGTTCCGTATTGGCGGCGTGGCCCAGGATCTCCCCCGGGGATGGGATCGGCTGGTGCGTGAATTCATTGACAGCATGCCGGCACGGCTGGACCAATACCAGGTCATGGCCATGGACAACAGCATACTCAAACAGCGCACGGTAGACATCGGCAGCTACAGCACACAAGAAGCACTGGAGTGGGGAATTACCGGCGCGTCACTGCGGGCCACCGGTATGGACTTCGACTTGCGCCGCGACCGCCCCTACGGTGGCTACGATCAGTTTGAGTTTGAGGTACCACTGGGCCATAAGGGCGACTCCTATGATCGCGCGGTTGTGCGAGTCGAGGAGATACGCCAGAGCCTGCGCATTGTTCGCCAGTGCCTGGACAATATGCCCGAGGGACCTTACAAGAGTGATCACAAATTGACCACGCCACCGCCGAAAGAGCGCACACTGCAGGATATCGAAACACTGATTCACCACTTCCTCAATATGAGCTGGGGAACAGTGATTCCCGCGGGAGAGGCCTCCTTTCCTATCGAAGCCACCAAGGGCATTAACAACTACCACCTGGTGAGTGACGGCGGCACCACGTCCTACCGCACGCGCATACGCACACCCTCTTTCCCGGCGCTGCAGCAGATACCGCTGATCAGTCGGGGGCTGATGATTCCGGATCTGATCGCAATCATTGCCAGCATTGACTTCGTGATGGCGGACGTGGACCGGTGATGGCATGAGCGATCCAAGAGCCGAAGTATTAATCCCCGCACTCAGTGAGATCGAACTGGCCGAAATCGACGCCGAGATATCCCACGTGCCCTATCGCTCGGCGGTGGCTATCGACGCTTTAAAAATCGTACAGTCGCATCGCGGCTGGATTTCCGACGAAAGCCTGCGTGCCATCGCCAGACACTTGCAAATGTCGCCAGCTGAACTGGACGGTATCGCGACCTTCTACAACCTGATCTACCGCCAGCCGGTGGGCGACAAGGTCATACTCCTGTGCAACAGCATCAGTTGCTGGATCAAGGGTTGCGACACACTGCAGCGAGGGATTAGTGAGCAACTGGGTGTGGGACTGGGGGAGACCACTGCCGACAACCGCTATACGCTGTTACCGGTGACCTGCCTGGGTGCCTGCGACAAGGCACCGGTGCTGATGGTAGGTGACGAGTTATACGAGGATGTGGACGGCGAAGCCCTGCAACACATGTTCGACAAAAGCGGAGGTGGCGAATGAGTCTGGATCTACCGTTAACCCGCAACGTACGGCAGGATCGTTCACCCACCGATTTTGCCACCTACGAAGCCAATGGCGGTTATCTGGGCCTGCACGCAACTGTCGGTAAACTGACCCCGGCAGAGTGTTTACAAATCATCAAGGATTCCAACCTCCGCGGCCGCGGCGGGGCGGGTTTCCCCACCGGCATGAAGTGGAGCTTCGTGCCAATGGACAATCCCGGCAACGGCCACAAGTACCTGATCTGCAATGCCGATGAAATGGAGCCGGGAACTTTCAAGGACCGGCTGCTACTGGAGTGCGACCCGCACCAGCTGATTGAAGGCATGATCTGCTCCGCCTACACCATACAGGCAGATGTGGCCTACATTTTCATTCGCGCGGAGTATCACAAAGCAACGAAATTGTTGCAGGAGGCAATAGCCGTTTGTTACGACAAGGGCTACCTGGGCAAGAACATTCTGGACTCGGGGTACAACCTCGACATGCAGGTGCACTCAAGCGCCGGCCGTTACATTTGCGGCGAGGAGACGGCGCTGATCAGTTCGCTGGAGGGCAAACGCGCCAATCCCCGCGCGAAACCGCCTTTTCCACAAGTCAGCGGATTATGGGGCCGGCCTACCATCGTCAACAATGTCGAAACCCTCTGCAATATTCATCACATTATCGAGCGCGGCGCCGACTGGTTCCAGGCACTGGGCCTCACCGAGGATGCCGGGACCAAGCTCTACGGTGTTAGCGGCAGGGTGAAAAATCCGGGCTGCTGGGAGTTACCTATCGGAACCCCTATCCGGGAGATTATCGAACAGCATGCCGGTGGTATGGAAGACGGCTACCAACTGCGCGGCTTCCTGCCCGGTGGCGGCTCTACCGATTTTCTCACCACGGAGCACCTGGACCTGGCCATGGACTACAACACCATCGGCAAGGCGGGCAGTCGCATGGGCACCGGCACCATGATCATCCTCGACGACAAGACCTGCCCCGTGGGTTTTGTGAAAAACCTTATGGAATTTTTCGCCAGAGAATCCTGCGGGTTCTGTACCCCCTGCCGGGATGGCCTGCCCTGGTCTGCTCAGGTACTGGACGATATTGAAAGCGGGCGCGGCAGGTCAGAGGATATGGATACGCTGGCCCGTCAGGTTGATTACATAGGTGCCATCGGCAATACCCACTGTGCACTGGCACCCGGGGCGATGGAACCTCTGCAAAGTGCAATGAAATACTTTCGTGAGGATTTCGAACGCCATATTAGTGACGGCGCATGCCCCTGGTGCGATGGGGGGGCACACTGATGCCAAAAATCACCATCGACGATATGGAGTACGAGGTAGAGGCCGGCAGAAACCTGCTGGAAAGTTGTCTGGCTCTGGGTCTGGACCTGCCCTATTTCTGCTGGCACCCCGCCATGGGCTCCATCGGCGCATGCCGCCAGTGCGCCGTGGTGCAATACCAGAACGCCGAAGATACCCGCGGACGTATCATGATGGCCTGCATGACGCCGGTCACCGACGGCGCTATATTCTCCCTGTCGGGCGACAAGGCACAGCATTTCCGCGAGGCCATCGTCGAATCGCTGATGCTCAATCACCCCCATGATTGTCCGGTCTGCGCCGAGGGCGGCGAATGCCACCTGCAGGACATGACAGTGATGGTCGGGCACCGGGACCGTCACTACCGCGGGCGCAAAAACACCCACCGCAATCAGTATCTCGGGCCGCTGATCAACCACGAGATGAATCGCTGTATTACCTGCTATCGCTGCACACGATACTACCGCGACTACGCTGGCGGCACGGACCTGGCGGCCATGGCGGCGCATGACCATGTCTATTTTGGTCGCCACGAAGAAGGCGTGTTACAAAGTGAATTTGCGGGCAACCTGGTAGAGGTTTGCCCTACAGGCGTGTTTACCGACAAGTCCCTGGTGCACGACTACACGCGAAAATGGGATTTGCAGTCTGCCCCCTCGGTGTGCACTGCTTGCGCGGTGGGCTGTAACACGATGCCCGGGGAACGATACGGCCGACTCAAGCGCGTACACAACCGCTACAACGACGAAGTGAACGGCTATTTCCTCTGCGACCGCGGGCGTTTCGGTGCCGGTTTTGTCAACAGTGAACGCGCACTGGAGTATGCCGGCTTACGCCAGGAGGATGGTCGCTACCAGGCACTCGATCACCACGACGCACTGGTGCGGCTGTCCCAGAGCTGCGCTTCCGGGAAAGCGGCAGCGGTTGGCTCGCCTCGCACTTCGGTGGAGGCCAATTACCTGTTGCGGGAGTTGGTGGGTGCAGACAACTTCGCTCCAGGTTTCAGTGACAGCGAACAGCCGCTGGTGCAGTTGGCGCTGCACCTGCAGCAGGTCACTGCGGCGCTTGTGCCCGACATCAAGACCATCGAATCAGCGGATGCAATACTAATACTGGGTGAAGACGTTACCAATACTGCACCGCGTATCGCCCTGGCCCTGCGCCAGAGCGTGCGCAACAAGGCCTATGAACTGGCGGCAGATCTCAAGCTGGAAACCTGGCAGGACGCCGCCATTCGCAATCTGGCCCAGGAGCAGCGCAGCCCGATGTTTATCGCCACGGTGGCGGACACACCTCTGGACGATGTTGCAAAGCAGCGATTCAGCCTTACACCACAGGATATCGCCGCGCTGGGGCAGGCGGTGGCCACGGAACTGTCCGTGAGCAACAATGCGACCTCACAGCGACAGGAGGTTGCTGATATAAGCGCTGCGCTGGCCGGGGCCAAACGCCCTCTTATCATCGCCGGCACAGGTTGCGGCAGCGCAGACATTCTGCACGCGGCAGCGGCAGTGGCGAATGCCCTGTGCGATACCGGGCAGCAGGCCATGCTGTGCCTGTGCGTACCAGAGGCTAACAGCCTTGGGCAGGCCATGCTGGTGGATCCGGACGCACCCAACCTGAGCGCATTGCGACAACGCGCGACGGCGGGAGAATTCAAGACCCTTATCGTGTTGGAAAATGATCTGTTCCGGCGCGGCACGCGGGCGCAGATACACGAATTACTGGCGAGCTTTGCCGAGGTGATTGTGCTGGACGGGCTGGATAACGACACAACGTCAGCTGCAAATCTTGTGCTTCCCGCCGCCAATTTTGCTGAAAGCGAGGGAACATTGGTCAGCCTTGAAGGTCGCGCACAGCGCTACTACCCCGTATTCCAGCCTCGGGAGGAGCGGCGCCCATCATGGGTCTGGCTGCTGGCCTGCATGAAAGAACTTGAGTACAACGAAGCAAAGCCTCTTCATCACTTCGACGATATCACCAGGAACTGTGCGGCAAAAATACCCGGACTGGCAGGCATTACTGCGGCGGCACCGGACCTGCACTACCGCAACCTTGGGGTCAAAATTCCCCGCCAACCGCCGCGTTATAGCGGGCGCACTGCCATGCGCGCGAACCTGTCAGTACACGAGCCCAAGCAGCGGGAGGACGAGGAAACCCCCCTCGCTTTTACCATGGAGGGGCTCAATCGTGCGCAGCCTGGTGCGTTGCTGCCCTGGGTGTGGTCGCCGGGCTGGAACTCCAACCAGTCGGTGCAGAAATTTCAGAGCCACCCCGGGGGCGCCCTGAAGGGCGGCACCGCGGGAGTTCGACTGTTGAACGCCGGTAGTCATGGAAAAATCGAGTCGTCATATAACTACAGCGACACTGGGGAGAGTGCCCGGAAAACGTCGCTGACAGGACACTGGCTGCTAGTGCCGCGACAGCGGATATTCGGCAGCGACGAGCTCAGCGCCCTGAGTCCCGCCATAGCCGAACTGACGGAATCTGGCTTTATTGAAATCAACAGGGCCGATGCGACTACCCTTGGCGTATCACACGGCGATGGACTACACATAGGCGATGGCTTGGCCACCCTGGAGGTGCGCGTCAACGATACAGTTGCCCCTGGCTGCGCCGGTTACAGCGCCGGCCTCGCGGGTACCGATAACCTCGCCCCGGGGCTGTCCGTGATACTCAGCAAGGCCGACAGCTGGCGTCGTCGCCCAGAGATCATTGCCAGAGAGCACAGCACCGGGCAGGGGGGCCCCCATGTCTGAGTTGGATACCATTGGTTTCGGCCTGCTGATTATTGCCGCCGCAGTGGGGGGCGCCGCGGTTCTCACCTGGTTTGAACGGCGTCTGCTGGGCGTGTGGCAGGACCGTTACGGGCCAAACCGCCTGGGGCCCTTTGGCATCATGCAGGTGGCTGCCGATATGATCAAGTTATTGACCAAACACGATTGGGTACCCCCTTTTGCTGATCGGGCAGTGTTCGTGTTCGCCCCCACAGCTATCGTGGTGGCCATGTTGCTGGGGTTCGCCGTTGTGCCCTTTGGCCCGGAGCTATACGTTCTCGACATCAACATCGGCCTGCTGTTCTTCCTCGGTATGACGTCACTTGCGGTATACAGCGTACTGCTGGCCGGCCTGGCATCCAACAACAAGTACGCCCTGCTGGGAGGCCTGCGCAGCGCCGCCCAAATGGTCAGCTACGAAGTATTTATGGGGCTTTCGCTAATGGGTGTCGTCATGCTGACAGGCAGCTTCAGCCTGCGCGCGATTGTTGAGGCACAGCGGGATATCTGGTTCTGTATCCCGCAGTTTCTCGGTTTGTTTACCTTCCTGATCGCGGGCATTGCCGAGAGCCACCGCCTGCCCTTTGATTTACCTGAGGCGGAACACGAACTCACTGCGGGATTTCATACCGAGTACGGCGGTATGAAATTTGCCATGTTCATGCTTGGCGAATACCTGGGGCTGCTGCTGATTTGCTGCATGATTGCCACCCTGTTCTTCGGTGGCTGGCTCGGGCCATGGCTGCCACCCGTTGTGTGGTTTTTACTGAAAGTCTTCATACTGATCTGTTTCTTTATTTTGTTGCGCGCTGCTATTCCGCGGCCGCGTTACGACCAGTTGATGGCACTGGGCTGGAAAGTGATGCTGCCGCTTACCCTGCTGAACCTGGTAGCAACAGGCGCTATAGCCCTGTGGATGAGGGGAGCATGACATGCTGAAGTCCCTCACCAGCCAACTGCGCACAATCTGGACCATTCTGCAGCACACCTTCACCAAGGCAGAGACGGTTCAGTACCCGGAGGAGAAGCCCTACCTGGCCCCGCGTTACCGTGGACGCATCGTGCTCACCAAGGACCCCGAGGGCGAGGAACGTTGTGTTGCCTGTAATCTTTGCGCCGTGGCTTGTCCGGTAGACTGCATTGCGCTACAACAGGGCGTTAAGGAAGACGGGCGCTGGTACCCGGAATTTTTCCGTATCAATTTTTCCCGCTGCATTATGTGCGGTATGTGCGAGGAGGCCTGCCCCACCAATGCGATACAGCTCACACCGGATTTCGAGATGTGCGAGTACGACCGCAGCAATATGGTCTACGAAAAGGAACACCTGCAAATAGAAGGTACCGGCAAATATCACACCTATAATTTCTATAAGGTGGCGGGCCTATCCATAGACGGCAAAGACAAAGGCCAGGCCCAGCACGAATCCCCGCCCATCGACGTTAAGAGTCTGCTGCCATGATGGAGGTACTTTTCTATATCGCCTCCGCAGTCGCTCTACTGGCTACAGGCCTTGCACTTACCCGCGCCAATGCCGCCCATGCCCTGATTTACCTGATCGTGTCACTGCTTGCAGTCGCCGTGTTGTTTTTCCTGATGGGCGCACCTTTCGCCGCGGCACTGGAGATTGTGATTTACGCCGGCGCGATCATGGTGTTGTTCGTCTTTGTCATCATGATGCTCAACGTGGGGCAGTCAGGTGTCGCACAGGAAAGGGAGTGGCTCAACGCGCGCAACTGGATTGTTCCAGGGGTTATGGCGGCGCTACTGTTGCTGGAGCTCTTCCTGGCACTGCAGCATGCGCCCGCCGTGACCAGCGGTACCATGGTCAGCCCGAAAGACGTGGGGCTCACCCTGTTTGGTCCCTACGTGCTGGCGGTGGAAATCGCCTCGATGCTGTTGTTGTCCGGACTGGTCGGCGCCTACCACCTGGGCCGGCGCTTTATCGTGCGACGGGAGCGCAAGCACTAATGGGCGGCTTACAGATCCCTATGGAGCATGTGCTGGTGCTCGCTGGATTATTGTTTAGCTGCGGCTTGCTGGGCCTGATGCTCAGGCGCAATATCATTTTCATGCTGATGTCACTGGAAGTCATGCTCAATGCCTCTGCGCTGGCCTTCGTGGCTGCGGGTGCCCGGTGGGGCGAGGCCGACGGCCAGATTATTTTCCTCCTTATTCTCTCCGTCGCAGCCGCCGAAGTCGCCGTGGGCCTTGGCCTGGTACTGCAAATTCAGCGCCGCTTTAAAACCCTGGACATGGACCAGGCCAGGAGGTTGCGTGGCTAGTGTTGCACTCATTCCGTTGCTACCGCTGGCCAGTGCCATTCTGCTGTTGCTGAGCGCAGGAAAGATGCCAAGGCATATTACAGCCATACTCGGCGCCGGCTCAGTGGGGCTGTCTGCCGTATGTGTTGCCCTGCTGGCGCGCGCATTCCTGGCGGATGGCGACATTGTACAAGCGACGCTCTGGACCTGGATGGCCGTGGGTGATTTTACTCCGCGCATCGCGTTCTACATCGACGGTTTAACCATTGTCATGATGTCGGTGATCACCGGTGTCGGCTTTCTTATCCATCTCTACTCCATCGAGTTCATGTGGAATGACGAGTCGATCTGCCGGTACTTCGCCTACATGAACCTGTTCGTGGCCGCCATGCTGTTGCTGGTAATGGCTGACAACCTATTGCTGCTCTACCTGGGCTGGGAAGGCGTGGGGCTGTGTTCCTATCTGCTTGTGGGTTTCTGGTACCGCGACCCGAATAACGGCAAGGCTGCTCGCAAGGCTTTCGTGGTTACCCGCATTGGCGATACCGCCATGATACTTGGGCTGTTCCTGTTGTTTACCGAGCTCGGCACTCTGGATATACAGCCGCTGATGGCGGCGGCCAACAGCCAGTGGCAGATCGGCGAGACATTACCCATACTGGCTACCGCGCTGCTGTTAGGGGGGGCGGTCGGCAAGTCCGCGCAACTCCCCCTGCATACCTGGCTACCGGATGCGATGGCAGGCCCCACCCCGGTTAGCGCACTGATACATGCGGCCACCATGGTCACTGCCGGGGTTTACCTCATTGCCCGCACCTATGAACTGTTTTTGTTGGCTCCTCCCACCCAGTTGGCAGTCGCCTGGATTGGCCTCGCCACTTTATTGCTGGCGGCTTTCGCGGCAATGGCACAGAATGACATCAAGCGCATACTGGCTTACTCCACCATCAGCCAGATCGGCTATATGTTCCTGGCCCTGGGGGTCGGCGCCTATGCCTCGGGTATTTTTCATCTGGTAACCCACGCATTCTTTAAGGCGCTGTTGTTCCTCGCGGCAGGCGCGGTCATCCACTGCCTGCATCACGAGCACAACATCTTCCGCATGGGTGGCCTGCGAACGCGGCTGCCGGTGGTGTTCTGGAGTTTCCTGATAGGCTCTGCGGCACTGGCAGCACTGCCGTTTAGCTCCGGGTTTTACAGTAAGGACGCCATTCTGCTGTCCGCCTGGGAGCTACCGGGTATCGGTCACTGGCTCTGGGCTGGTGGCTTGCTGGGAGCGCTACTCACCGGAATTTACAGTTTCCGACTGGTATTTGTCGTGTTCTTTGGCCAGGCCCACCGTGAACCGGACCGACAGCCGGGCTGGAAAATGTCTGTCCCCCTGGTGTTGCTCTGTATTCTCGCCCTGTCCGGTGGCATGTTAGTACTGCCCCTGGCACAGGTGTTTCCTGCTGCGGCTCCCCACGAAGCCAGCCATATCATTGAATACATCTCCATTGGCACGCCCCTGCTCGGCCTGTTACTCGCATACCTGATGTTCCTGGGGCATCAGCTGCCCGCAGACAAACTCGTTTCGACCGCGGGCGGCAGGAGCCTGCGCGATTTTTTCCAGGCTGGCTGGCGCGTGGACCAGCTCTATGACGCGCTGTTGGTACAGCCCTTTACTGCCCTGTCTCACTGGTGGCGCAATGAGCCTGTGGATCGCATCTACAACGGTGTGGTCACCCTCAGCCAATGGGCACACCACAAACTCACAGCCAGCCAGACAGGCGAACTGCGCTGGTATGCCACCACCATGGTATTCGGTCTCGTGCTGCTGTTGGCCATTATGTTGAGGAACGCCACATGAGTATGGCGGTACTGATCCTGCTATTACTCGCTGGCGGTGTGCTGGCATGGCAGAGCGAGCGAATCAATCCGAACCTGCCACGGTGGGTGGCTCTCGGTTCCGTCGTCGGATCACTTGTATTCCTGCTCCTGAGCATCCCTGCAGATCAGCCCGTGCACTTGCCGAACCCCGGCAACCCGAACGACTGGATGCTCTACCTGAAAATTGACTGGATCCCTCGCTTTGGTATCGCCTTTGAGCTGGCGATGGACGGTCTCAGCCTACTGCTTGTCGTGTTAACTCTGTTGTTGGGCCTGATCGCCATTGCCTCCTCCTGGTCAGAGATAGATTTCAAACCCGGGCTGTTCCAGGCCAACCTGGTATGGACTCTCGCGGGAGTGTGCGGCGTGTTTCTCGCCGTCGACCTGTTCCTGTTTTTCCTGTTCTGGGAAGTCATGCTAATTCCCATGTACCTGCTGATTGCTATCTGGGGGCACGAAAACAAAACCTACGCGGCAATGAAATTTTTCATCTTCACCCAGGCTTCAGGCCTGCTCATGCTGGTGGCAATCGTAGTACTCGCGTGGCAGGGCCTGGCAAGCACTGGCCAGCTCAGCTTCAGCTATCTCGACTTGCTGGGCCTGGAACTCGACCCGCGACTGGGTTACTGGACTATGCTGGGCTTCTTCCTGGCCTTTACCGTGAAATTACCAGCGTTTCCTTTCCACACCTGGCTACCGGATGCACACACCCAGGCGCCCACTGCCGGCAGCGTACTACTGGCAGGCATTTTATTGAAGACCGGCGCCTATGGGCTGCTGCGTTTTTGCATCCCGCTATTCCCCGAGGCTTCCATGGAATTCGCTCCTATCGCCATGGGGTTGGGTGCGGCCGGAGTAATCTACGGTGCAATACTCGCCTTTGCCCAGAGTGACTTCAAACGGCTGGTAGCCTACTCCAGCGTCAGTCATATGGGTTTCGTACTACTCGGCCTGTACGCATGGAACCAACTGGCGCTGCAGGGTGCAGTCATGCAGATGGTAGCTCACGGCGTGAGCACGGCAGCGCTGTTTATGATGGCAGGTGCATTGCAGCATCGGTTACACACCCGCGACATGCGGCGCATGGGTGGGCTCTGGCACCAGGCTCCACGCATGGGTGCCTGCGCAATGTTCTTTGCGGTGGCCTCCCTGGGGCTTCCCGGGCTGGGAAATTTTGTCGCCGAGTTTCTGGTACTACTGGGCCTGTTCGCAGTACAACCGGGGCTTGCGGTCATCGCTGCCCTCGGTCTGATCACCGCTGCCGTTTACTCATTGTGGATGATGCAACAAGCTTTTCAGGGTACCCCGGACGAGCAGCGAAAAATGCCGGATTTTGACACCAGGGAAATGCTCGCCATGGCGGCAATGATGCTTGCGCTGATCTGGCTGGGCCTCTACCCGCAACCGGTTCTGGACCTGGCGCAGCCCGTCCTGGACGGACTGCAGCAGCTTGTTCCCGGTGCCGACACAGTTACCGCACTGGAAACGCCGGCCAACAACCTCGCGGGAGGCGGCCTGTGAACCTCGTCGACTTCCAGGCCTTGTTGCCATTGATAGTGCTCGCCTTTGGCGCAACAGCACTCATGCTACAGATCGCCTGGGTGAGGGATGCACAGCTAACGGCAGCACTTGCTGCGCTGACGTTGGTACTGGCAGCACTGTCCTGTGGCTTCGCGCAGGAGGTAGCGCCTCGGCAGGTTACGCCGCTGCTGATGGCTGACCGGTTTGCCTTAGTCTTCTGTTCCCTGTTCTGCCTGGCGGGGGCTGTTACCGCACTATTGTCTGCGGACTATGTCCGGCAGCATGGCGACCAGCCCGAGGAGTTTTTCCTGTTACTGGTTCTGGCAACTATGGGTGCTTGCGTGCTTGCCTATGCGGTGCATGTCGCAGGGCTGATTCTGGGTTTGGAGTTGCTTTCAGTATCGCTCTACGCCCTGATCGCATACCCCAACAAATCCATTCTGCCGCTGGAGGCAGCTGCCAAGTACCTGGTGTTATCGGGCGCTGCATCCGCTACCGCGCTGTTCGGTTTCGCACTGCTGTACGCCGCGACTGGCACCATGGAATTTGCTGCCCTGGGCCAACAGCTGAATATCACAAGTACCAGCCAGGGCCTACTACTTACTGCAGCTGTAATGATCTTTGCCGGCCTGGCCTTCAAGTTGTCCCTGGTACCGTTTCATCTGTGGACGCCGGATGTGTACGATGGCGCACCCGCCCCGGTTACCGGGTTCCTGGCTTCAGTCGCCAAGGCCGCTGTATTCATCGTATTGCTTCGGCTGTTTCTGGAGGCAGACCTGTTCCGCTACCGCATACTGGTGGAAGTGACTGGCCTACTCGCCATTTTGAGTATGCTCGCCGGCAACCTGCTGGCGCTGTTGCAGACCAATATCAAACGGATGCTCGCCTACTCTTCCATCGCCCACATCGGCTACCTGATGATTGTATTTATGGTCTGCTTCGATCCGGCTAACCGGGCCCTGGCAGTGGAGGCAGCGATGTATTACCTGATCGCTTACACCGCGACAACCCTCGGTGCGTTCGGCCTGCTGACACTAATCTGTGCTGACGATAGCGACCGGGAAAACATTCAGTTGCAGCAAATAAGCGGCCTGTTCTGGCGCCAGCCAGTGCTGGCCAGCCTGTTGCTTGTGGCGCTGCTGTCTCTGGCGGGGATTCCTTTGACCGCTGGCTTTATCGCCAAATTTTACCTCGTTAGCGCCGCCGTGAGTGGGCACAACTGGGTGCTACTATTTACCCTGGTGGTGGGCAGTAGCATCGGTATCTATTACTACCTTCGGGTAATCTATTACATGACGCGCAGGCCGGAAGAACACCCGGGAGTGCCTGAAACGAAAAGTGGTTGGCGTGGAAGTGCGCTATCGCTTGTGCTGATCGCCGTCATTCTATGGCTCGGTGTCGCTCCAGAATCACTTATGCATTATTTACAGTCTATACTTTAGCAACCCATCCGGGCAGGAGAACGCTATGCTTAAGTCGGTCAACCTAAGAGACTACATGATAACGAACCCGGTCAAGGTCAAACCGGATGACAATATCGCTGATGCCGTAAAGGTCATCATCGATAACAAGGTATCGGGGGTTTGCGTGGTCGATGCGGACGGTAATCTCTCGGGCATCCTGTCCGAGCTCGACTGCCTGCGGGCAATATTGGGGGCGATTTATAATGAGTCCGCTATTGGCCTGGTAAGCGAACATATGACGGCGGATAACCTGCTGGTAGCGCACCCGGACGAGAATATCCTCGACGTGGCCCAGGATATGCTGATCAAAAAACACCGCCGCCGACCTGTGGTAGAAAATGGCCGGCTTATCGGTCAGATCACCTGCCGCCAGTTACTTTCGGCGGTCAAGAAGTTCGGATAGCCCGCTGGCCTGTCGCGGGGCGAGTAGACACTCGCCCCGGCAGCATTGGTTTTATCCGCCTCAACACAAAAGCCAATCATTTTCCAGATCGTAATGTCATTCCTGCTGGCGCATAATGCCGCCTCCACGTAGCAACACACTGATATCATCCCGCAGGAATAGACCAATACAGCCATGACCAAAGCCATTTCCCAGCGCATCGCGGAGGAACTCTCCGTTCGTGTAGGCCAGGTAGACGCCGCAATCCAACTCCTCGATGAGGGTGCAACAGTGCCGTTCATCGCGCGCTACAGAAAAGAGGTTACCGGTGCACTGGATGACACCCAGATGCGGCAACTGGAGGAACGACTCAACTACCTGCGCGAAATGGAAGATCGCCGCCAAACCATTCTTGCCAGCATAAAGGATCAGGGTAAGCTCAGCGCCGACCTTGAGCAGGCGATAAAAAACGCCGATACCAAGAACCGCCTGGAAGACCTTTATCTCCCCTTCAAGCCCAAGCGGCGCAGCAAGGCCCTGATAGCCCGGGAGGCCGGCCTGGAACCTCTGGCGGATGCCCTGTTGGGAGACCCCACACTTGACCCAGAAACAACAGCCAGCCCTTACATCAATGAATCCGTCGACATTGCCGATACCAAAGCAGCCCTGGATGGCGCGCGGCAGATTCTTATGGAGCGTTTTGCGGAGGACGCCGATTTGCTGGCCGCGCTGCGCCAGTTCCTTGTAAGCCATGCGCTGCTTGCCAGCCGACTGATCGATGGCAAAGAGCAGGAAGGTGCCAAATTTCGCGACTATTTCGCGCATACAGAAGCACTGGCAAAGGTACCTTCCCATAGAGCCCTAGCCATGTTTCGCGCACGCAACGAGGGCGTAATAAGCCTCAATCTGATAATGGACGCAGATGAGAAGCCTACCGACACACACGCCTGTGAAGCGATGGTTGCAGAACACTGGAAAATCGCTGATCAGCAGCGTGCCGCAGACCGGTGGCTGCTGGAAGCTGTGCGCTGGACCTGGCGAGTTAAACTCCTCACACACCTGCAAAGCGATTTGCTGCGCCAATTGCGCGAGCGGGCAGAAAAGGAAGCCATTCAGGTCTTTGCCGACAACCTGAAGGACCTGCTACTTGCCCCCCCGGCGGGACCGAGAGCCACCATCGGCCTCGACCCTGGTTTGCGCACCGGAGTAAAGGTCGCAGTAGTCGATAGAAACGGCAAGGTACTGGACCACGGCGCTATCTATCCTCACGAGCCACGCAAACGTCTGCAGGAGGCAGAGGCCACCTTGCTGCACATGATTCAGCAGCACAAGGTCGAGTTGATCGCCATAGGCAATGGCACCGCAGGACGGGAAACCGACAAGTTTGTGGGCGACCTGCTACGCAGTCATCCGGAACTGAATGTCCGCAAGGCCATGGTGAATGAATCCGGCGCATCAATTTACTCCGCTTCGGAATTTGCTGCACGGGAATTTCCCGACCTGGATGTCACCATCCGCGGTGCAGTCTCCATCGCACGGCGCCTGCAGGACCCGCTGGCAGAGCTGGTGAAAATCGAACCCAAATCTATCGGCGTGGGCCAGTACCAACACGATGTCAGCCAACTGCAGCTGGCGCGGCAATTGGACAGCGTAATAGAAGATTGTGTTAACGCGGTAGGGGTTGACGTCAACACCGCCTCGGTACCACTGCTGGCGCGGGTCTCTGGGTTAAACCAAACCATCGCCGGCAACATTGTTGCACTGCGGGACCAGCGCGGCAGCTTCGGCAACCGTCGCGCCATGCTGGAGGTTTCCCGCTTTGGTGAAAAAACGTACGAGCAGGCAGCCGGATTTCTACGGGTCATGGGTGGCGACAATCCATTGGATGCCTCTGCGGTGCATCCGGAATCTTACCGGGTTGTGACTGCCATCGCCGATCGCCAGCAGCGCGATCTCGGCAGTATTATTGGAGACACCACGTTCCTGCGTACGTTAAACCCCGCCGACTATACGGATGAAAAAGTGGGGCTACCCACGGTAAAAGACATTATTGAAGAACTTGCCAAGCCCGGCCGCGACCCACGGCCGGATTTCAAGATGGCGCAGTTCCAGGATGGCGTGGAGAAAATTTCCGATCTGGCCCCGGACATGGTTCTGGAAGGTACAGTGACCAATGTAACGGCCTTTGGTGCCTTTGTTGATATCGGAGTGCACCAGGATGGACTGGTGCATATTTCAGCCCTCGCAGATCGCTTCGTAAAGGACCCGCGGGATGTCGTCAAGTCCGGCGACATCGTGCGGGTGAAAGTTATGGAAATAGACATACCTCGCAAACGGATAAGTCTGACCATGCGACTTTCAGATAAAGCTGAAGACATCAATAATCATGGCGACAGAGCGCAAAAGCGTCAGCCCAACACAAAACCACAGCAGCGGTCAAAGGAGCGGGCAGGGAAGGCTGCTCCTGCGGGCGCGTTTGCAGCGGCCTTCGCCGCTGCCAGCAAAAAGAACTAGTCTCGCAAAAGCATGTATCAGGGGCCGTTCACAGCAAGGACAGTAATTACTGGGGGAACCCTTTCCAGTTTGTTGCCCACGCCTCGAACTCATTCCTGGGTAGCGGCTTCGAAACATAGTATCCCTGAACAATATCACAGCCCAACGCGCGTAGGCTGTGCAAGCTCTCTTTATCCTCCACACCCTCGCCCACCACCTTCAGTCCGAACTGGTGGGCGATATTAATAATAATTTTTACCAGCTCCATGTCCTGGGTATCCACCAGCATGGAGTCGACAAATGACTTGTCAATTTTGAGTTCTGTGGCGGGGATCTGCTTGAAATAAGAGAGGGAGGAATATCCAGTTCCAAAATCATCAATAGAAATATTGATGCCCAGCTTATTCAACTTTAACAGATTGTCATATCCGGATTGCTTGTCCTCGATGAAAGCGCTCTCAGTGAGTTCCACAGTTAACCTGTCCGGAATCACTCCCCAGATCGCTATCGCATCCTGTATAAGTGCCGGAAGGTCGGGGTCACCTGCTAGCGTCGCCGGGATATTCAATGCAAGACCAATATCCAGGGTGTCCTGCCACTCCCTTAACTGCCGCAGTGTCTTGTGAACCAACCATTTCGTCAATTCGTAGGACCGACCAGCTGACTCAGCCCACTGCACTATCAACTCGGGGGAAACAAACTCGCCCTCCGGCGACTGCCAACGCAACAGCGCTTCGGCGCTGCGCAGGGTACCCGTTGCCAATTCGACCTTTGGCTGGTAATGGAGCTCAAAGGCATTATCCTGCAAGGCCTCTGTAAGGCTTTGTTCCAGCGGTTTTTGCAAGGGCTCGCTGCCGTCTTCGGCAAGCACATCTTCTATTCGCAGAACGCCGCCCAATTTAACATGGGACAGGGAAGCTTCTGCCTGTGCCAGCATAGTCATAGCATCAAGATTGCCCTGGCGATTAATCCCAAGACCGATCTTCACGTCAACTCCGAGCACCTCGGAATCTTCGCGCAATTCCGTCTGCAGAGACCGGTGCACCCGATTCATAGCAAGGGCAATGTAGGCAGGATTGCCAAGATCCGGGAGGATAAACGCGAAACGATGACTGCCCAAGCGGAATACGGAGTCCGGTAGCTTACTGAGTTCCAGCAACTCACCGTAAGCGGCTTTTAATAACTGGTCACCCGCCTCGTAACCGTGAAAGTGGTTAATCCTTGCCAGGTTCGTCAGGTCTATTAGCATCAAGCCGAGGTGAGTTTCCTCCGCCCTGGCCTCCTCAACCGCCTGACAAAGCCGCTGAATAAAATGTTCGCGCTGAATAACCGGTAATTGATCCAACTGAGTTTACCCTCAGAGCTTGATGCCAGCCATATCGATACCGTAGGCCTCTGGCTCAAGACTGCTGGCTATTTCAAGCGGTTTACCGTCGCTGGTTACTGTCTCACTCCGCAGATCCACCATTTTCACTTCGGTGGTAGGTTGTTTGTTGGCGTCCAACAGGACCATGACTTGCGGGCGCAGGCGCCTAGTGCGGTATTCAGCTACTACGACGGCCACCTCACCGGAGGACAGTTCAACCAGCGTACCTGCCGGGTATATACCTACAGCTTGGATAAATTCTTCTACCAATTCAGCTTGAAAGTCGATGTCTCGCCACTCATACAGTTGCTTGATCGCCAGCGCCGGCGGTATGGCACGCGCATAGCTACGATGACTGGTTATGGCGTCGTAGCAATCCACGATGGCCGCAATGCGCGCATACACCGGAATGGTATCCCCACTCAAACCACCAGGATAACCGGACCCATCATGACGCTCATGGTGATGCGCGACCATGTCCAATACATCTCTATTCATCAGGCCAGTCTGAGTAATCATCTTGACGCCCAATGACACGTGGCTGCGAACCTCCGCAAACTCTTCATCTGTGAGAGAACGTTCGGCACCAAGCAATTCGGGGTTAACTTGAAGTTTACCTATATCAAATAACAGCCCACCGATGGCCAGAGATCGTAGATCGGATTTGGGTAGCCCCAGCTGTCTCCCCAATGCTACCGCCCATATGGAGGCACCAACCGAATGCTGATAAGTATACGTATCCTGCTGCTTCATCCGGGCCAGCCAAATGCACGCATCAGGATTACGCGCAATGCTGTCTATCATGGGGTCGACAGACTTCTTGACCTTGACCACATCCAGGGCGCCACCGCGGGACGCTTGGTCAAAGATGTGATCAACCGTCTCCGTGAGAGCATGTACTGCGGCTTTGGCTTTGGGAAATTCCTCGGTCCAGGTAGCACTGTCCGCGTAAACTTTTAGTTTGCGGCCCTGAAATATCTGTTGGTTTGTCTTGCGGGCACGATTTGAGGCGGTGCGTTTGACGGCCCCCTCTTCCACTACACACTTTGCGCTATCTATGAATACATGCTTACAGTATTTCTGTATCCGGGCTATATCGCTGGGTGTCTCAAGCAGGAAGCCCTGTACCGGAAAGGGCACTTCCAGCCACGGACGATCCAGGCCAGACACATACATGCCCAGCTGGAGTTCTGAGGTATTGACTTGAAGTATTTCCAACATTCTGGCGGCTCCAGTCGCTTCCGGTAGTGATCACCGCAAGCATAGCGTCTTATTGCCTAGCAGTACCACCGATAAAAGGACGAAACACTTCCCGCCAGCCTTAACCCCGGAACTAGAGACCGCATCACGGAGTGCGCGACTCCCAGCCGTAGTCACCTGCATCCAGGTAAAGCACCTCTGGCGAATTACCGACGACGCGAGACAATATCCAGGGTTTGAGGTCCGCGAGTAACTGCGCATCAGAATACAGCAGCGGCAAAGTGACCAATACCGAATCACCAGCGGCATTTAAACGCACCAGATGCTCCGGACGACCCGGCGTCGCATTCACAGCCAGGGCTGTCCAATCTATGGCTACGCCATGGCGTCTCTGCCAGTGCAACTCCATCACCAGTGTCACGGCTTCCTGCATCAGTTCTTCGCAGATCCCTCGCAGTATCGGCAGGTTTTGGCTGCTGTGAAAATGCAACTCAATACCATCATTCGAGCAAACTGGGCCGCTCTCAGTAAAAGTCCAGAGTGCATTCACGCGCATGGCGGACGCGGGAATTGGTTCAGATTCATCTGCCGTGACAGTCATACGCTGGCAATCATGGGTACTACAGAAGTCAGTCAACACGCGAAGCTCATAGGCGGCCTGTTGATCTGATCGGGGATGCCCGAGAATAACGGCACGATCGGCCACGATGGTAGTCACCGGCCCCTGAGGATTGGGTCGTAGGACTACGGGAAAACCCTGCTCCACATCATAGAGCACCAGCTCCAGCTGATTCGCGTAAAGATCGACGGCCCGGGACCAATTAAGCAACTTACTGCGCGCCACAGTTTTCTGGTGAGCAGCCTCTGCGCGGGCAAGATCCGACTCCGCCAGATAAACTTCCGTCAGCTCAACGAGGGCCACTGCTGCAAAATCAGCTCGTTCTTCGAGTGAAGAACCCTGCAGATATTGGACAGTACGCTGGAAGCGGGACACAAGCTCCTCTTCCTTTGCGAGAGTTTCCTGAGATGAGACAGTTATTGCACCCAACGAGGTGACCAGCGCTAAACTACCTGCGAATAATGCTTTGCTCAAAATCATCGCTGGCAAAAAATCTTCCGTAGATGATCCATGGTGAGTTCGACCCCCGTTGACGGCAAAGTGTCTATCGATATCGCGCTCAGCCGGCCTAACGCCAACCAGTCTTGCATGCCCCGCTTCAATCTCGCGACTACCGCTGAGATTCCTGATACCACGCGTGCCTGAAACACAGAAATCACCTCTCGGTTTTGTTGAAATTGGAGTCTTGCGCTGCTTGGCTCCGGTGCCATTATTTCACCTTTAATGCTCAGCCAAGCGCCAATCGCAACCACTTAAGCTTACGGTAAGCTGTGATTTTAACTATAGTCCTTATTAGCTACCCGCACGGAGTCGTGGTGTACTTGCACTCTACCGTTCTCCTGCTGGATAACTCTTATAGTTCCGATTATTTCGAAGGTGAGCACTGGATGGAAAGCTTTATAGAAATACTGCATACCCCGATTATCGTGTTCGGTGAAACCAGCCTGGACCTGGCTCAACTATTATATGTACTGCTCTTTACCATCCTGGGCGGACTATTTGTTGTAGTGACCACTAAGTTCCTGCGCAATCGGCTCCAGTCGCGTGGCACCAACCCGGACATCATCCAACTATTGTGCCGAGCTTATCTTATCCTGGGCTTTGTCATTCTCGCTTTCATTATTCTCGACTTTCTACGGGTTCCGTTGGCCGCCTTTGCATTTATCTCTGGCGCGGTAGCGATTGGTTTTGGTTTTGGTGCACAGAATATCATCAACAACTTTATCAGTGGTTGGATACTGATGTGGGAACGTCCCATCAAGATTGGCGATTTTCTGGAAATGGGTGATGTAAAAGGCACAGTCGAATCCATTGATACCCGCTCCACTCGAATCCGTCGTGTCGACGGTATTCATCTGCTCGTTCCTAATAGCTACCTGCTTGAAAATACGGTGACTAACTGGACGCTGGTGGATCAATTGCTGCGAACCACTGTACGCATAGGTGTCGCCTATGGCTCTGACGTCAACCTGGTAACAGAGTTACTGAAACAGGCAGCCGATGATCATCCAAAAGTGTTGGAGAAGCCTGGCAAAAACGTGATCTTTGAAGATTTTGGAGACAACGCCCTGGTATTCGATCTAAACATATGGATCTATACCGCCACAGAAAGTGGCCTCAGGGGCATACGTAGCGATCTTCGTTACAGTATCGACCGACTATTCGCCGAGGCCGGAATCGTTATTGCCTTCCCGCAAAGGGACGTGCATCTGGATGGGGAGATTTTTGTGCGGTCTGATGGGGGGTAGGCTTCGTCAGGACGGGATGGAGAATTACTACACCCCAACAAACAAAACCCCCGTAGCGCGAAGCTACGGGGGTTTTCTTTTTTAGAAGCCTGGCGATGACCTACTCTCA
>CAXBNX010000023.1:0-86766 GCA_963977275.1 uncultured Haliea sp.
GTTGAAAAAAGTGGCTTGATTATAAATTGACAAAATTTATGCAATGATTGGGTTATGTCTCTTTGCAGCCTGATTTTGAAAATTTGAGTGGTTATATAGACGCGACTACGGGTCAATTCGATGTTCCCAACGACGCCAATCGTTATACGGTTGAGGCCGCGATCACCGGGCCCATTGGCGACAAAGCGGCAGGGCGTTTGGCTATCCGCTACAACAACCAGGATGCCTATCTGCAAAACAATTATTCCCCTACAGAAGCTTTTAATCCGCCGCCGGCAGCAAACGCAGGCAAGGACCTGGGCGATGACGACACGTTCGCCGGTAGAGCCACATTGGCGTTCAGGCCGACTGATAACCTGGAAATTACACTGATGGGTAACTACGCCAAATCTGAAGTGGCAACGGGGCCCTACCAGTCCAAGTCCACCATCGCCGTTGTGGACGAGATGGGAGAGATTATTAATGTTATTGATACGCCCCGCGACGAAACGCGTTTGAGCATCCAGGGTGATCGAGATGGCGGCGGTAACGTCTTTGATGGCAGCGACCTGTTACCGGGGGGCGGGATCGGATTGACCGGACGACTGGCGCCGGGGGCAGATTTCTTTGGCTACCTCGATCCGAACGGAGACGATTTCAGTTTTTCCGGAGATTTCGCGTTCGACGATAACGGCGACACCGAGACCAGCGGACTTTACGCACGAGTAGATTGGGAATTGCAGAATGGCAGTGATTTCACCTCTATAACGGACTACAAATCTTATGACAAGAGTTTGTTTATTGATGTCGATGCATCACCCGTCAATCAGCTGGCAAACTACGCCGGGGTCAATGCGGATACCTTCACTCAGGAGTTTCGCCTCACTGGCGAGACCGATAAAACCCGGTGGGTGACAGGCCTTTACTTTCTTTATATCGACAACGAATCTGACAATGGCCTCAAGGCGCCCCAGAACAGCATCGTGGGAGGCGACTTCCCGATTGATATTGGTGTAAACGCCAAGTTGGAAACGACTTCCTATAACATCTATGGGCAAATGGACTACGATTTCGCCGAGGACTTCACCTTCACTGTCGGCGCCAGGGTGATCCAGGAAGAAAAGGATTTTGATCTGGGCATCGGTATCTACCAGTCGTTTGGTAACGACAGCTTCAACAGAGGGCCGTTTCTGGAGGGCCCGGACACGCCCATCATAAGATACTCAGACGACACCTCAGACACATTGTGGGCGGGCAAGGTACAAATAGACTGGCGCCCCAGCGACGACCTGCTGTTATGGGCGGGCATCAATCGCGGTGTGAAGGCCGGTAGCTTCAACGCACCTCTGCTGGGTTCATACTTCGGCTCTGGCGGCGACGCCGCGCTACCCTATGACGAGGAAGTGCTGATTTCCTATGAAACTGGCTTCAAAGCTACCCTGGGCGGCGGCAATACGCGCCTTAACGGCACCTTTTACTACTACGACTACCAGGATTACCAGGCATTCCTGTTTGTGGGTGTTGGCGGTGTAGTGTTTAACGCCGATGCAGAAACTTACGGTGCTGAACTGGAATTGCAAACTTCGCCTATGGACGGCCTGGACTTCATGTTCAACGTTGCCTATTTTGACGCGACAGTAAAAGACGTTCCCCTGCGATTCGATTCACCGTTGCCGCCCGAAAACGTAGACCCCACCTATGCCCCCCCCTTTCAGGCTTCTGGTATGGTGCGTTATGCGTGGGATGCCATGGGCGGCACTATGGCGGTTCAATCAGACGTAAGTTATTCAGACAGCTTTTACTACAACCTGCGTAACTTCGATGCCGATGAGTTCGATGATTACACGCTGGTGAACGCTATGGTCAGCTGGGAAAGCAGCGATCAGAGCTGGTTGGCCTCTCTTGCAGTGCGTAACTTGACCGATGAGAGCGCAGGCGTACAGGGTTTCGACCTGGCGACCCTCTGCGGTTGTAATGAGGTATCTTACCGCGACAGGCGTTTTTACAGCGTGGGGCTGCGCTACAGTTTCTGAAATAGGACAGGAGTCACAGGCTGATGGATCAGGATAGACGCCAATTTTTGAGAAATACCGGTATCGTCCTGACGGTTGCCGTTGCAGGAGAGGTTTTATTATTATCGCCGGCGCAAGCGCGGGCAGCGGGTCTGCCACTTCAGGTACTGTCCGCGCAGGAGGCCTCTACCCTGGAGGCTATTACGGAAGCGGTGGTGCCCGGTGCACGCAAAGCAGGTATTTCGCAATATGTCGACAAGCAACTCGCGGCCAGCCACGAGGATTCGCTGCTGATGCTGAAATACCTTGGAGTTGCCCAGTCAGACTATCTCTCTTTTTACCAGGGCGGCTTGCGCAGCGCGGATAAACTGGCGCATGCGCGTTTTGAAAAAGACTGGCCTGAGCTTACATCAAGTGAAGTCGGTATGTTGCTCACCGACATTTCGGGTACACAACCCGAGGGGTGGCAAGGGCCGCCAGCTGCGTTCTTCTTCTTTGTTATCCGTTCGGATGCCAGTGATGTTGTGTATGGCACCGAGGAAGGCTTTGCCGAGATTGGCGTGCCTTACATGGCGCACATCGCGCCACCGCAACCCTGGTGACAGCTGTGAAATCGATACCTGTTGAAGATGCATTCGATTTGCTGGTGGTCGGTTCTGGCGCCGCAGGCAGCGTGATGGCAGCGCAGGCAGCGCGCGCCGGCAAACGGGTGCTGATACTGGAAGCGGGCCCGGCCCGAGAGTTGTCAGACCTGGTCAGCTCCCAGATCTGGGCCCGGCGCCTGAAGTGGTCTGGTGCATACGTTGAGGAAGAAGGCAACCTGAGCATCGGGCACGGTTTTAATAGTGGCTGGGGCACCGGCGGTGCCGCGAAGCATCAATATGCCGTCTGGCCGCGGCTGCATGAAAATGATTTCAAAACTAAAACCCGGTATGGCAAAGGCATCGACTGGCCGCTTGAATATCAGGACTTGCAGCCCTACTACGACAAAATACAGGCCGAGGTCGGTATAAGTGGTGACGCAGCGGCGGAGAAATGGCGGCCCCCCGGGGAGAAATACCCCATGCCACCGACCCCCGTGTTCAGCCAGGGTCGGGTTATTGAGAAAGGCTTTCAGGCAATGGGTATGAGCGTCGCACCCATTCCCCTGGCCATCAACAGTGTGCCATACAAGGGTCGCAATGCCTGTCTTTACGACGGTTGGTGCGATGCGGGTTGCCCGATTGGCGCCCTGGCGAATCCCCTCGTGACCTATCTAGCCTGGGCCAGGGAGGCCGGTGCTGAATTACGCAACCATGCGCAGGTTACGCGGGTAATTCACGATGCTGCCGGGCGCAAAGTTACGGGCGTGGAATACTTCGACGCAGAAGGAAAGCAGCACAGGGTGCATGGGCAAGCTGTTGTGCTTGCAACTTTTTGCGTGCAGAACGCACGAATATTACTGGCGTCTGCCAGCGACAAGTATCCCCGGGGCCTGGCCAATAGCAACGACCTCGTTGGCCGTTTCCTGATGACGCACCCGTCACATGCTGTGTACGGTCTGTTTGCCGATGAAACCCTGCCTTATCAGGGGCCGACCGGTGGGCAACTGATTAATCAGGACCACTATGAGCAGAAACTCAAAGCCGGGGCTTATGGCTCCTACCAATGGCTGATAGCGAATGCGCTCAAGCCAAATGACCTGCTGGGTATCGCCAACACCCGGCCGGATATTTACGGGCCTGCCCTGCAGGAATTTATGCGCAAGGCGGCGGCCCACATGGGCGCTATGATTTTTGTTGGCGAGGACTTGCCGCTGGCAGAGAACCGTGTAACGCTTAGCAGTAAGCGCGATCAGTACGGGGTCCCGCTGGCGAAAGCGACCCACAATATAACCGCGCCCACGGAGGCATTGTGTCAGGCCGCAGTGGTTGAGGGCCTGGCGATATTTAAGGCCGCCGGTGCAGCCGAACCCTGGGCCGGCCAACGCTTTGGTATGCACATAATTGGTGGCACTATTATGGGTTCCAGTCCAGAGACGTCGGTAACCGACTCCTACGGTCGCTGCCACGACTTGGACAACTTGTATATTGCTGGCCCCGGCCTGTTTCCCAGTAGCGGGGCCGTCAACCCCACGTTCACGATTCATGCCCTGACACTTCGTTCAGCTGAGCATATTGTAAGGAATATCCCATGATTACTATTCACCACCTCGGCGTGTCCCAATCGGATCGGGTTGTCTGGCTTATGGAAGAGCTGGGCCTGCCTTACGAATTGAAGTGGTATGACCGCGGTGAAGATTTTCTATCTACCCCCGAGTACCGTGCCTTGCATCCGGCGGGAACTGCGCCAGTGATCACCGATGGTGACCTGGTGCTGGGAGAGTCTACAGCGATTGTGGAGTATATTTCCCAGCGGTATGGTGAAGGTAAACTCTCTGTACCCGTGAGTGACCCGGACTATCCCCATTACCTTTACTGGATGCAATTTAACAACAACCTGCAAACGGCGCTCTTTATCAAGCTGGCTATCAAAATGGCCGGCGTGGAGCCTTCAGCAGACAACATCATGCTTACGACGACAGATCGTCGGGAAGAAGGGATCTACCGCACTCTTGAGCAGCGCCTGGGTGAATCCGACTACCTGGGTGGGTCACGCTTTAGCTGTGCGGATATCATGTCGATGTTCAATCTCACTTCGCTGGGTATGCTTGACGCACGGGAGATTGACGATAGCCTGCCCAACACAAAGGCTTATGTGGAGCGCATAAGTGTGCGGCCCGCGTATCAGAAAG
Organism: uncultured Haliea sp.; assembly: GCA_963977275.1. Classification (GTDB taxonomy): domain Bacteria; phylum Pseudomonadota; class Gammaproteobacteria; order Pseudomonadales; family Halieaceae; genus JARRPM01. Next base: position 4,765 of record CAXBNX010000023.1, read on the forward strand.
CTATGGAGATTGCGGGGCCCGCTGCTACCCGTCCCCAAAGCTGAGCCGTTATCAAAGTGACTTTTGTTGAGTATCGTCATTCAGTGTTTTGTCCCCCCGCAACCGCGCGGCCAGCAGGTCGATAAATGCTCTTACTTTGGTAGATGAGTAGCGTCCGTCGCGGTGAACAATGTGTATGGGGTTGGCAGGGGGTTCAAAATCCCCCAGCAGAATTTCAAGTCTGCCCGCCGCCACTTCCTCGGCAACCTGGTAAGATAGCAGCCGCGTAATCCCCAAGGCCTCGCATGCTGCGGTGACAGCTGCGTCGTTGGTGGTAACTCGCAAACGCGGTTTTACTCTCAGGGGGTGTTCACCTGCGCTCGATGCGAATCGCCAGCCCAGTGAAAAGCTGCCAGCGCTGGAAACGATAGTGCTGTGCTTGAGTAAATCGTGGGGGGCCTGCGGTACCCCATAACGCGCGAGATACTCAGGTGCCGCTACCACGACCGAACGCACGGTACCCACGCGCAATGCCCGCATGCTCGAATCGGGGAGATCGCCGATGCGTACGCTGACATCCATCCCTTCCTCCAGCAAGTTCACTACCCGGTCCAGGAACACGGCATCGACTTCCATCTTGGGGTAGCGTTGCAGATAATCGACAATACCCGGCATTACAAATTTACGCCCGAACAGCACCGGGGCTGTCACTGCCAGGTGGCCCCGGGGGTCAGCGCTAATACCGGCGGCAGCCTCATCGGCGGATTCCAGTCGGGCCAGGATTTGTCGCGCGTCTTCGAGGTAGCGTTGGCCCGCCTCGGTGGCACGTACGTAGCGGGTGGTGCGATTGAGCAGCTTGACACCTAATGTCTCTTCAAGCGCCGCCACGGCACGGGTGACAGCTGGAGGCGAAAGTTGCAGCCGGCGTGCGGCCGCAGCAAAGCCCTGTTCCTCCGCCACGGCCACATAAACCTGAATCTGGTGAAAGCGATCCATTTATTATTCCGTTAAGTGAAATAAACAATTCCAATATTAGATCATTCTTCTTCCAAAAGGAATTTGAGATAGTGAGGACACTGACACAGACAGTGAATACGGAGCCATGGGACACAAATTCGCCGAAATCGCCTTCACCCCGGTAATCCGCGATATCCAGATCGCCAGAGGTTCGCGCAACGCTTACGCCGCGATGGATGAAGGGGCCCCATACAACCACATTCTTGGCGAGCGCGAGGCCAGCTTTATCGCCGCCCGCGACAGTTTCTACATGGCCAGCGTCAGCGAGTCCGGCTGGCCCTATGTGCAACACCGCGGTGGCCCTGCCGGTTTTATGAAGGTGTTGGGCGAACGGGTTATCGGGTTTGCGGATTATTCGGGCAATCGCCAGTACGTGAGTACCGGCAACGTCAGCAGCGATGATCGCGTATCGCTGTTTTTTATGGATTACCCCAACCGGCGCCGGCTGAAGATGTTGGGGCGGGTGAGAGTGATCGACCCGCAGGATCCTGAGTTTCCAGCTGGCCTGATCGATGACGATTACACGGTGTTGGTGGAGCGGGGGTTTGTCATTGATGTAGAGGCTTTTGACTGGAACTGCCCGCAACATATCACGCCGCGTTTCACTGAGGCGGAGATTAAGTCCGTGGTTGCGGGCTTACAGGAGGAAAATCGTCAACTCAAAACCGGTCAGGTCCGCAGCAGCGAAGCTGCGAGGCCGAAAGCCGCCTCGGCACCAGGCGCAGAGTCGAGCGCCCTGGGCGAGGGCCCGCTGAAGCTGGTAGTAAGCGGTATTCGCCAGCTGGCCCCCAGGGTGCGCGCCTTCGAATTGCGTGACCCAGATGGCGGTGAATTACCGTCTGTTGAACCCGGTTCCCACCTTCGGGTCCCGGTGCGCCTGCCCAACGGGGAGTTAGTGGATCGCCACTATTCCATTGCATCAAACCCCGCTCGGCGAGATGCCTTCGAAATTGCCGTTCTGCGCGAGGATGAAGGTCTGGGCGGGTCTGCCGCCGTACACGACACTTACCATATCAACACAGCACTGCACATCGACCTTCCCGGTAACCATTTTTCTTTGCATGACGACCAACGCCCCGCGCTGCTGATCGCCGGGGGTATCGGCATTACACCGATCAAAGCTATCTCCCAGTCTCTCGCCCAGCGCGGTAACGACTTTCATCTGCACTACGCCGGGCGCAGTCGCGCCGAGATGGCCTATCGCGATCGGTTGGAGCGTGAGTTTGGTAATCAGCTCAGTATCTACAGCGCTGCCGACGGTGAGCGTCTGGATATTGATGCTGTCCTGCGGGGCGCTGCGGCTGATGCAGTAATTTATGTTTGTGGCCCTGAGCGCCTCGTTAGTGCTGTGCTCAAAGCGGCCAAAGGACAGGGTATCGATCCCGACCGCGTTCGGCTGGAGCTGTTTAGCTGACAGCCATTTATCCGTTTGGTTGAGTTAAACGATTCAACCGGGCAAAAACCCGTAGCAAAAGGAGTTACAAGCATGAGCAAAATCACACTTTATCGCCACCCTCTGTCCGGCCACGCGCATCGCGCCGAGCTGTTTCTATCACTGCTGGGAATTGACGCGCAACTGATTGATGTCGACCTGATGACCGGTGCACACAAGCAGGAAGCATTTCTGGCGAAGAACCGTTTTGGCCAGGTACCCGTGTTGGAAGATGACGGCGACATCATCGCCGATTCCAGCGCCATTCTGGTCTATCTCGCGATGAAATACGATAATGCGCGCAGCTGGTATCCGTCCGATCCGGTTGCAGCGGCGGAGGTTCAGCGTTTTCTGTCTGTCGCGGCTGGCCAGGTTGCCTCGGGTCCGGCTTCTGCCCGGCTCGTTAACGTCTTCGGCGCCGGTCTCGACCATGAGCGCGCCAAAGAGATTGCCCATGCTGTGCTCGATGTGCTCAACAAGCACCTGGAAAACCGCGACTGGTTAGCGGGTGAGAGGCCGACAATTGCCGATGTTGCCAATTATGCGTATATCGCGCACGCGCCGGAGGGAGACGTCTCCCTGGAGGCCTATCCGAATGTGCTTGCCTGGTTAAGTCGTATCGCGGCCCTGCCCGGTTTTGTACCGATGCAGCGCACCGAGGTTGGTCTGGCCGCATGAGGCACACCTGAGGCATGACGACCGGTGGCAAAGTTTGCCCGGTATCATCCTCTGCTATCTTGAGGCAAATCAAGGAATCGCATTGCACCAGCTCACAATGGTTGCAATGCACCTCATTTCGCCTTGTAGCTTAAGCGTCGTTTGCTACTATCTGTCTACTCGATAATTAGCCGGTTTGCCTCCATCAGGCGACCCGGCTTGCCATCCAGGACGCTTAAACATGATGACATTTTTTCGTAAACGCTGGTTCCTCGTTCTTGCGGGCCTTGCTATTCTCGGTATTGGCGTTGCTGCCTCGTGGGCGGTCATGGATACCGTGATACATGCGACGGGTGACTACAAGTTTTGCACCAGTTGCCATTCCCATGCCCCCATCGGTGCGTCTTATCGAGAGGATATCCACGGTGGCAACAATGCAGTCGGCTTTCGCGCCACCTGCTCCCAGTGTCATATCCCTCAGGACAACTCCCTGCACTATCTTTGGGTGAAGGGGCTACACGGTGTGGTTGACCCCTATATGGAGTTAACCCAGAACATTTACGATATCGACTGGCATGGTAACCGCGAGCGCAGAGAGGAATTCGTCTACGATTCCGGCTGCCTCAGTTGCCACGTTTATTTGCTGGAGCAGACGGCAGACAACCGCAGGGCATCTCGCGCCCACACCCGTTATTTTGAAGATCCGGACAAGCACGGATGTGTATTCTGCCATGAAAATGTAGGCCACAACCGCTTGGAATATCACCTGGAGGAAATGGGTTGGCCCAAGGACAAGGGAGCACAACCCTGAGGCGCGTGGTTCGGCTCAAAATTGCTGTTGCGGCCGGGTATTGCCGCATTTTCCCTGGCTGAGGGCGGCGAACCTGCTCTCTTAGTCGCTGCTCTCGACTTCCCCTTTGCGGCCACGGTCCGCCGGCGGCCCACCCTCGGGTGCACAGGCCAGGCTATCTTCGCTGCGTGGCACAATGCAGCTCCCCCCTATCGTTTTCCCACCGCGCCCCGCAAAACTGCAACTGTCTCCCTCGGATCTGTCGGCGCAAGCCTCAAGTGCCTCCAGCGGCGGACCACGGCGTTTGCCACCCTGCCCATCGGACTGTGCTTGGGCGAAATTGGTGGTGACGCAGGCGGTTAGCGCCAGTGCCAGGATTGTGCTGCGCTGTAGCGTGTTGTAGAACATGGGTTGTCTCCTTGACTGTGTTTAGAACAACAGTAGTTTTACACAGGAGCAAGGAGAGAGAAGGGAGGAAATGTGAAGACTTCCGGAAGATAGATAAGCCGCGAAGTTAGCTAGTCAATTTTGTAGCCCACACCGTAGATTGAATGTATCACTTCTTCGTTATCCAGCGCTTTTGCCAGCTTGCGACGCAGGTTCTTTACATGGGTATCGATGGTGCGATCACTGACCACGCGTTCATCGGCATAGGCCATATCCATCAATCGGTCGCGCGAAAACACGTGGCCGGGCCAGGACATGAAACCTTGCAATATCTTTATTTCAACAGGGGTTAGGTCGATCCGCTGATCGCGGGCAGTGCATTCAAAGCGATCCAGCGACAGGGTTATATCGCCGTATTGCAGTTGATTTTCCCGGGGCCTTTCAGCAGGCGTGGAAACACGTCGTAATATTGTGCGGATGCGGGCCACCACCTCACGTGGACTGAAGGGCTTGCATACATAGTCATCCGCGCCCAGTTCCAGGCCCACCAGCCGGTCTATCTCATCGACTTTCGCGGTAAGTATCATGATGGGTAGATCGGAGAACTGACGCACTTCGCGACAGATGGAAAGGCCATCCTTGCCGGGCAGCATGAGATCCAGAATCAGGAAAATAGGTTGCAGTGACCTGACCTTTTCTACGGCGTGTGTCCCTTCGTCCAGCACCGTCACTGCGAAACCTTCACGTTGCAGGTAATCTACTAGTATTTGCGCGATCTTGTGTTCGTCCTCAACGATCAGAACCTGCGGTTTATTCATTGGGTATCCTCATGCATTGCCGGAAGTATTACACCAATGCACAACCCTCCGAGGCGGGAGGGCGAGGCGGTAATGCTGCCATCGTGAGCCTCGACAATATTCCGGCAGATAGCGAGGCCGAGACCAGCGCCACCGCTGCGGCGACTGCGTGACAGCTCCTGACGGTACAGGGGGTCAAACAGTTTTTCGCAATCTGCCGCAGTAACGCCCGGAGGCGTATCATCGATCTTGATAACAACGTCACTGCCCGGGTTTGTCAGCGTCAGTTCTATTCGTCCCGGCGTATCGGTGTAGGCCAGGGAATTTTCCAGCAGATTGCAGAAAAGTTGATACAGGCGCGCCGGGTCTCCCCGGGCCGGCATGGCCCCGGTGTCAGGCATTACTAATTCGATGTCTTTTTGTGCTGCACGATTGCGTAGCGACCGGGCCGCCTCTTGCAGGCAGGCTGTGACATCTACTGTGGTGAACTGGTATCTCAGGCCTCCAAGTTCGGAGAGTGACAACTCGTAGAGGTCATCAACCAGGTTGCGCAACCGCTTTACTTCCTGATCCAGTGACTCAAGCTGATCGGTATCAAATTCGCGAAGCCCACCCTGTAGTGCCTCGATCTCCCCGGTTAGCACGGTCAGTGGGGTGCGCAGCTCATGTGAAATATCGGCCAGCAGGCGTCGGCGGGAATTCTGGTTTGCCTCCAGTGTTGTGCCAAGGTGGTCGAGATCCCGGGTCAGTTGGCCCAGTTCGTCGACCCTGCTCTCGTTGAGCCGTTGGCTGTAATTACCCTTCGACAGCTCGGCCACATGCTTGATCATTCGCCTGATCGGGGCTAACAGGCCCTGGGCCAGCACCAGCGATACAACAAAAGCCAGTGCCGCGCAGGACAGGCCAATGATCCAGCTTGTCCTGAGCTGCTGCCTGGAAAAGGCCGTCTCCAGCGGTGAACTGATACGTCTTCGGGGTGCGCTGCGTAACTCAGCAACCGTCACCCCATCCACCACCACGGGCACGCGAATAGTCAGGCCACCGGGAAAGTCGATGCCGGACCCAGCGATAAGTGTGCCATCCGGGTCCGGGGGGCCAGTAGCCTGACCCGCCGGTGCTGCCACAATTTTCAGTGCTACTGTTGTAGCCAATGTCTTGTCCGAATTCGACCGTATCTCCCGCACTGGCGCTGGTAACACCTGCGCCAAAGTCGCTGGATGCTTTGGGGCGGTCATTCAGCTTATCGGCCATGGTCTCCGTCATTTCTATGTCGTAATTCGGTATACCTGTTGCTTCAACGTACACGTAGGACACTGAATCTACCGTCAGTTCCTCAACCAGCTGTACATCTTCCAGAACGCCGGTGTTGCTGCTCTCCGATTCAAAAATCTGTCTTGAGCGCTCGCTGGTATTGATGATCCAGGGCGAATGAATGGAGATGATATCCTCAGAGGTGCTGTCGTCGATTTCATCTGTAACGCCTGATACATCTCCGTTCGTATCGACGGCGTCATTCACCGAGCTAGTATCACTGCCGCCGCTGCCACCACAGCTCACTAATACAGTGAATAGGGTGTATGAAGCGATTGGTAGAAGTCTTTTAACTGGACTGTTCATAAGCCTGGGCCCGAATGCAATGTGTTTCCAGCATTCACTATGGCGTCGAATTGTGTGGCAAATGAGAAGAATTGCGGGAGAAAGCACGGATATACAGTGCGTTGGGGTGCAGGGCCTGCAGCGGGTTGAACGCCATCCCACCAGCCGTGGTAGGCACCGCACAATCGTACAAGATGTGTCTTGCCAGTGTCTCTGGCTGTTTCGCCACGATGTCAGTTAGAGCAGGGAGATGACAGCGTGGTTGCAGAATTGCGAAGTTATTGTGTCAGCCCTTTGGGTTGGCCGGGCATTCCAGTCAAACACGATATCGACTATCTTGGCGCCACGGGAGAGAACATGACATACGAACTACTGACCGCACTGGGCGTCTTTGCCTTTGTGGCATCTATAACGCCAGGGCCAAACAACCTGATGTTGATGGCGTCCGGTGCGAACTTTGGTTATCTGCGCAGCATTCCGCACATGGCAGGTGTCGTAGTCGGTTTTACGACCATGCTGTTTCTGGTGGGGCTTGGCTTGATCAGAGTTTTCGATTCGGTGCCGTTCAGCTATACCGTATTGAAAGTGTTGAGCGTGGTTTATCTTGTGTATCTCGCGTGGAGGATTGCCACTGCGGCGGCCCCCGGAGAGGCGTCAGAGGGGGGCGGTAAACCCTTTACATTCATGCAGGCTGTGCTGTTTCAGTGGGTAAACCCCAAGGCCTGGACTATCGGCCTGACCGCGATAACGGTGTATGCCCCCACGCGCAGCGTCGCAGCCCTTTTGATCCTGATGGTCACCTTCGGTGCAGTGACGCTGCCCTCGATCAGCCTCTGGACCTTAATCGGTCAGCAACTGCGCAACCTACTCACTAATAAGCTGCGACTGCGGGTTTTCAATGGTGTTATGGCAGCACTGCTAATCGTTTCTTTGTATCCGGTGTTAACCGCGACATAAGTCAACGGCTTGACTCAAACGGAATCTTGCAGCAGCTGCCAGAGGCGCGCGATATGTTCGCGCCGGGTATCCTCGACGCCAATGGACACTCTCGCCATCCAGCGCCCATCCAGCACAGACGGGGAGAGAAAAGCAGCACCGGACGCATTGATCCGTTCAACCCAGGCCAGTGTGTGCTGGTCCAGGGCGTCTTCGCTGAGTGGCTTGTCTTGTGTGTCCTTGGGTACATGGCGAATACAAACGGTTTGCAACTGGACGGGTGCCAACACCTGCCAATCTTCGGCGGCTTCCACCTGCGTTTTGAACCATTGCGCGTTGTCCAGATCGCGACGCAGCCTGGCCCTGATCGCGTCAATGCCGTCCAGGCGCAGGTGGAACCAGAGTTTCAGCGCGCGAAAGCGTCGGCCCAGTGGAATTCCCCAGTCGCGATATTGCGTCACTTCACCATCTGCCGCAGAGCGCAGGTAGGCCGGGTTGGTGGACATCACCCGCTCGAGGTGCTCTACATCCCGCACGTAGAACAGGGCTGTATCCAGGATTGTGCCCATCCATTTATGGGGGTTCCAGGCGAGAGAGTCTGCCTGTTCAACACCCTGCCACAGGTGACGGTACTCGGGGAGCAGCATCGCTGAGCCGGCCATCGCCGCATCCACATGCAGCCATACGTTGTGTTTGTTGGCGATGGTGGCAATGGCTGCAACAGGGTCCATGGCCGTGGTGCCGGTCGCACCGACAGAGCACACAATGCCCGCCGGGATGCTGCCTGCGGCCAGGTCTTGTTCGATGGCGGTGGCCAGAGCCTCGGGCAGCATCGCCCGGCTGTAGGGGTCTTCTTCTATATACCGTAAATTGTCGTTGCCAAAACCTGCCAGTTGTACGGCCTTGGCAATGGAAGAATGGGCCTGTGCCGTGCTGTACACGACCAGTGGTGCCGCCATACCCTGCAGGCCGGTACCGTTTTTGCTGAGATCACTCGCGCGTTCCCTGGCCAGAATCATCGCCGTGACGCAGGCCGTGGAGGCCGTGTCGTGGATTGTGCCGCGCCATTGCTCGCTGAGGCCGGTCAGCTGGCGCAGCCAGTCGCAAACCACTTCTTCCAGTTCGGTAAGTGACGGACAACTCTCCCAGGAAATACCCAGCGTTCCCAGGCCGGAGCTGGCGATATCGCCCAATACGGAGGCCAACGAGGCATTGGAGGGAAACCAGCCGTAGTGCATGGGGTGTTGCACCTGTGTGATCCCCGGCACAATGATCTGCTCCATGTCTGCCATCAGCTCGCTGAATGCGTGTGCGCCTTCAGGTGCTGACGCAGGCAGGCCCGCGCGTACTTCGCCGGGCTGCACCTGAGCCCGGACTGGCAGCGCGGGTATTTTCGCGCGATAGTCGGCGATCCAGTCGATTAACTCATGCCCTGCCTTGCGAAACTCATCGGGTGTCATTATTTCTGCGCCTTTTTCTTCAGTTATCAGGAGTACGACAAATCTGGAAGTGTGGCTGGCAAGAACCGGCATCCATTTTTTTGTGAGAGCCCGTATAATCGCCGTCAATTATCGCATGATCAAGGAAATAGCAATGTCTGATGTACTCGCGCAAGCACTCACGCTGCCCTGTGGGGCCGTAATACCCAACCGTTTGGCCAAGGCGGCCATGACCGAAGGGCTTGCTACGCCCCGGGGTGTGCCGACGCCGGAATTGGAAAGGCTTTATGGCCTGTGGAGCGATGGCGGTGCAGGCGTGCTGCTGTCAGGTAATATACAGGTAGACGCAGACCACCTGGAGCGACCGGGAAACGTGGTGATTGACCGCGAACCCGATACTGAAATGGCGGCGGCCCTGGCGAGCTGGGCGCAGGCTGCCACCCGCAACGGCAACCACTTCTGGGCGCAGATCAGCCACGCCGGCCGCCAGACCCAGAAGATGGTAAACCCGACACCCAAGGCCCCCTCCGCTGTTAAGCTGGGCCTGCCCGGGGGCCAGTTTGGCCAACCTGTTGCGTTGACCGTCCCTGAAATTGAGGAGTTAGTGCGCCGCTTTGGTGTCTGCGCCGCCGCCGTTAAAACGGCTGGGTTCACCGGGGTGCAGGTACACGCGGCCCATGGCTACCTGCTCTCCCAGTTTCTCAGTCCCCGCAGCAACCGGCGTGGCGACCAGTATGGCGGTACATTGGAAAATCGTGCCCGGGCATTGCTTGAGATCGTAGCCTCGGTGCGTGCGGCAGTGGGCTCGGACTTTCCGGTCGCAGTGAAACTCAATAGTGCAGATTTCCAGAAGGGCGGCTTTGATTTTGAAGACAGCCTGCGAGTGGCACAGTGGTTGCAGGAGGCCAGCGTGGATCTCATCGAGATTTCTGGTGGCACCTATGAGCAGCCAAAATTACTGGGTGTTGAAGGTATGGAAGAGGTAGATGAACAGCAGGTGGCAAAATCCACCCAGATGCGTGAGGCCTATTTTGTCGACTTCGCCCTGGCGATGCAGGAAAAAGTGTCGATACCCCTGATGGTCACTGGCGGCTTCAGACGTCGCGATGTGATGGAGCAGGCTGTTACCAGCGGCGGTGCCGATCTTGTTGGCCTCGGGCGGCCCATGTGCGTGATGACCGACGCCCCGGCGCAGTTGCTGGCCGGCCTTGAGGAATTGCCTCGTTACGAAAATGAGCTAGCCCTTTTTCCGGATTGGTTGTCTTTTTTGTCCAGGTTGAAGTTTATTCGCCCGCTGGCAATATTCGCGGTGATGTACTGGTACTACGCCCAGCTGGAAACCATCGGCACAGAGGGCAAAGCCAATGTTTCCCAATCGGTATTTGCCGCCACCAGACGCATTATGGCGCAACAGAAGGAATTACTATCCCCGCGTTAGACCCGGGTTATAACCAGGGCCGGGCCGTTTTGGCCCGGCTGTCAGCCGGGTTCGCGCAACAGCGCGTTGGCCCTTTTTTCTCCCTAAATCTCTATCTCTCTGTATTGGTGTGCCCTACAAACGTGAAAAGTGTGACCTGGATTTGTTTTTCATTTCTTGAGGGGGCTAAAAGCAGCAATATTGGGTGAGCTGGAGCGAAAAAATTGCTCAAAATCCGAAAATTTACAGGTCTCGAATACCACCTATCGAAGTATTTGACCGACCATCCGGGTGCGGACCATGATATCCCTGAGAACTGCGGATTATCTCTACTTTTAGCCACTCCGCGCGTGATTTCCCCTCGGGTCTCTCAGTATATTGACTGCGTGATCAGTACAGCGAAAGAGGGATATTGACGTGACTAACTTTGAGAACAGAAAACCCGACACGGTTAACGAAACTACCGGTTTCAGTCGTGAGCGTGGTTTTACCATGATCGAAGTAATGATCGTGTTGGTGGTTGTTGCGATTCTAGTTACAGTTGCCGCGCCAGGGTTCCAGAACCTGATCGGCAATAACCGGATTATCTCCGAAGTTTATACCTTGCGGGCGACGCTCAATAATGCGCGGTCGGAAGCGATGGCTCGCCGGGCGCAAGTAGTGGTTTGCCCGTCTGTCGATGGAGCTGCTTGTGCAGATTCAGACGATTGGTCGACAGGCTATATAGCGTTTGTAGATACCGACAGAGACAATGTAGCTGATCCGGATGATCCGGACGAAGAAATTATTCAGGTAGAAGCCGAGGAACGTGCCGTCGACATAGCGTTCAATAACGCTGTGCGTCTCGTGCGCTTCAATGCTCAAGGTGTAGCGTTGGGTTTTGACGGTGCCTTTACTTTCTGTGATGACCGCGGTGCCGAAGATGCCCGTGCACTGATCGTGAACCCGGTAGGTACGGTAAGATCCGCAAGGGATACCGACACTCCGGAGGACTACATTGTCGATGACGGGGCAGGCGACAATGTTACCTGCAACTAGAAAAAACTATGCGGTAGGTGCCCGATCAGAGTCAGGGTTTACCCTGATCGAAGCTCTGATCGCCGGTGTTATCCTGGCTATCGGAGTGCTGGGTGTTGTCAGTTTGCTCTCAATGTCAAAGGTATCACAGCACGAAAGTATACAGCGTGTGCGCGCGGTCTCATTAGCCGATGATATCCTCGAACGTATTCGTAGAAACCCCAATGGCATGGCCGTGTACGATACCGGCCTGGCATCGCCGCTGGGAGGAGAGAGCCTGGGTGTTAATGCACCGGACCCGGATTGCAATGCCAGCGCGTGCACAACACAGGAGCTGGCGACTCTCGACCTTTGGGCGTGGGAACGTTTACTGGATGGCGCATCAACTACGGTCACTGATGATGAGGGGGAGGTAAGCTCCACCTCCCGCATGCGTAACGTGCGCGCCTGCATTGACTTTACCGCCGATTCCTTGAAAGCGAACACCGGGATGGTGGATATTGTTCTCCAGTGGCAGGGGTTGAATAAGTCGAAAGATGCCGTGGCAGCAGGCGGTGTTGTTTGCGGTGACGATTCTGATGCCGGCAGTATACGGCGTCAGTTGATTGTGAGTAGTTATGTCATTGATGAGAAAGAGCTATGAATTATTCCAGGCAGCGCACTTCGGTACATAAGCCATCTCGGGGATTCTCTCTGGTAGAGCTTATGATTGCCATGCTGCTGGGCCTCATCATTATTGGTGGCGCCATTTCAGTCTATCTGGCATCCAAGCGATCAATGACGGAAGGTGAGCAGGTTGCAGCTCTCTCTGAAAATGGCCGTTTTGCGCTGCAACTCATCAGTTCATCGGCCCGGCATATAGGATTTTTCGGCGGTGCCAATCCGGCAGATATTAAAGAAGACGCCTCATTAGGGGGGCTTGCGACCGACTGCACCGGAGATGCTGCCGCCTATAATACCCGAAACGCGTTCTTTGCTGTTCGCGCCGCTTCCGCAAATGTTCTGGGTTGTATAACGGATGCCGTCCCAAACACCGACGTTTTAGTTATCAAAGGGATCGACCCACGGCCTCTTTATGATGGTGACCCGACCGACCCTAATTCGCCGCGTGACGGCATTATTGATGATCTCGATAGTGAGGAAGTTTACGTCATCTCCAACGCCGAAGGGGGTATTCTGCTGGACGGCGCAGACACAGCTCCCAATGTGCTTGAGGGTGCTGATATTCCCCTGGGTGTTGCTTGGCCCTATCGCTTACAAATCTATTACATCAGTGATGGTGTTGCGCGTAATGGCGGCATCCCGACGCTGAGCCGGAAGATTTTGGCATGGGACAGCGGGTCTGGAGCGATGGATGTGATTACCCAGGATCTGGTTCAGGGGGTTGAGAACTTACGGTTTCTGTTTGGCTACGATTCAGCCAATGCCGGTGAGGTGGATACCCTGGTGAGTTTGGACGATATGACTGCCGCTAATGCCTGGAATCAGGTGAGTTCCCTTGAAGCTTTTATCCTGCTCCGCAGTGATGTGGTTGATCCGAGTTATATTAACGACAAAACCTACCAGATGGGCGATATTGATGTTGGTCCTATAGGGGACAACCTGAGGCGAATACTGCTGCACTCCCAAATAGTCATGCGTAACCCAAGACTGGTGCTCAGAGGGGGTGTCTAATGAAAAACTCACCTATGATGATACCGAGGCAAAACGGCGTTGCGCTTGTTACGGCTTTGCTTTTTCTCCTGGTAGTGACAGTGTTGGCTGTGACAGCTGCAAACAACAGTGCGCTGGGCCTGAAGATGTCAGCCAGTATGCAGGATGCCTATGGCTCTTTTCAGTCGGCTGAAGCCGGAGCTTACGCAGCTCTTGGTCTGGCTGGTGGGCCCCAGGATCCGTTCATGCGCCAGTCTATCGTAGCCGACCCATTCCAGGGGGTGACTGATCACCCGCTGCGGAATCAGGCGGCAGATCCCAACGATGTACCTATCGACGTGGATGTGATTCTTATCTCTACCCAGCACACATGTCCGCGACCGCCTTCGAACCGGGGCGGATCCGGCGCCGATATTTTTGATTGCGACTATTACCGTATCCAATCTGAACATGATCAGCCAGGGCAGGCTCGAACCCAGGTTGAACTGGGTGTGGTCAAAACTGTAATTGGTAGTGGCTGAGACCGAAGTTGAGGCAGCGCCAACGAATCAGATATATGAGTTTTTGTGGAGGACAGTTCCATGCTTAATAATGTAGCTAAAACACTACTGGCGATTCCCAGTGCCATTGCACTGGCTTTGATGAGCGCCAGTTTCCCCGCAACAGCTGATGATACTGAAATTTACCAGGCTGAATATGACTCAGCGCTGAATGGCGGTACGCGTGCCAAGGTATTGATTGCGTTCGATGATTCGGGAAGTATGAGTACGCAGGTTGAGCAACAGCGGCCGCCCTATGACTCCAGTGAGTCCTATGCGATTAGTGTCTCGTCCGATCGGATTTACTGGTCGACTAGTGGCAGTGTTCCGGGGACGAACAGTAGCAATTGGTTTTCGGCCTCCCGCAACCGCTGTTCTTCCTCATACAACCCTCTGGATGCCAATGGTCGTTTCACCACTGAGCGCGCCAGGCGGTGGGTGGACTCCAGTATTCAGCAAGGCCAGTGCACCAATCAATGTCCGGCCGGGACAACCTATCGGAACCCCCCAGGCCCAAATAATGCGGGCTGTTACGAGCAGACCACCGTTAACGAGCCTGTTACAAAGCTGGTGTATTACGGCAATGATTACAACAAAAACAGGTGTTACAACGGCACCATTTATGTCGACCCGGCAGGCAGTAATAACGACGCTTGTTATACAGAAGTAACGTCAAGCAGCCCTGTAACAGGTTGGATATACCGCTTCAATGATGGTAGAAATAACAGCTGTAAAAGTGGCACAACCTACTTGTATGTAGACCCGCCAGGCGGAAACAACGCCTATGACGCCTGTTTTGAGCTGGTCACAGAACCTGAATTTACCGAGACTACAGATTGGGTATATAGCGGGCCGCGGGAACAAGTCTGTGAAGGGGATACGGTTGTACCCGGTTCCTGGCAGAGTCTCAGCAATAACGCACACTCGCCCACTCATGTTGAGTGCCGTGACGATGTCAGCGACAGCATCGATGATAATGGTTCGGGCCAGGGTGCCGGTTATCCCCAAACCAATGTTGTCAATGGCAATGAGTACGGGCCGAATGTGGATTCGTCAGTAGAGTGGGGTGGTTCACCCTACACGTTCTATACCTCACACTATATGAACTGGTATCACGATGACAGCCTGACAGAGAGTCGTTCAAGGCTGGATATCGCGCAGGAAGTTATAACAACGATTATCGACACCAATACCAGCATCGATTTCGGCCTACTCGAATTTAACTACAATGAGGGGGGGCGGATAGCGCACCGTATCATCGAAAACATGTCTGGTGCACAGCGCACCAACCTGATTAGCCTGGTTAATCAGATGGATCACGCGGGCAGTACGCCTATGTGCGAATCGATGTATGAGGCTTATAACTATATTGCGGGCAGGCCCGTGGAGTATGGCAACTCAGCCCTCGGAGGAAGCGATAGCCGTGGTGTGTACGACGTTTTGCCAAAAGATCCTTTGGCCGAAAGCGGCGGGACTTATATCTCACCCAATACTGACTGCGCCTACACCTATATCATTCTGATAACGGATGGTTTCCCGCAAAGCGACACCGGTGCCAACCAGAGGATTAAGAATATCACCGGGAAGAGCTGCGATAACTATGTGGATGCCAATGGCAGTAATACCGAG
This sequence comes from uncultured Haliea sp., assembly GCA_963977275.1. Classification (GTDB taxonomy): domain Bacteria; phylum Pseudomonadota; class Gammaproteobacteria; order Pseudomonadales; family Halieaceae; genus JARRPM01. The sequence goes on from CAXBNX010000023.1 coordinate 20,050, forward strand.
AACTGTCTGCCACAACTCACCGAGTACATGGCCAACACAGACCTTGATGGCAACAGTGACAATGGCGAGCAGTTTGGTATCACCTACACCATTGGTTTTGCTACCGACCAGGAACTGTTAAGCGACGCCGCCGAAAACGGCAAAGGCGAGTACTACACTGCCAATAATGCTCAACAGCTTACCGAAGCCTTTCAGGGTGCGATTGTCGGCATTCTTTCCAAGGCCACAACGTTTACTTCTCCGGCTGTTGCTGTCGATACTTTCACCCGTACCCAGAGCCGCGATGAGGTGTTTTACGCCATGTTCAAGCCGGGTGCCACGGTAGACTGGATTGGCAATATCAAAAAGCTGAAACTGAATTCGGACGCGGTTCTGGTCGATTCCACGAACACAGCAGCCCTTGACGCGGTTACCGGAGACATCAAACCAACGGCAACGACTTTCTGGAGTGTAGGTCAGGATGGTCCTGATGTTGACAAGGGCGGTGTCGGCGCACTCCTGGCCGCGCGTGATCCCGCTGGGCGTACTATCTATAGCAATACGGGTAACGGTAGTACGCTCGAGATATTCAATGCGACCAACTTTGACGCCGGTGCGCTTGGGCTAGGCAGCTCCGCCGATTTGTACAGTCTGCTGGGTGCAGCAACACAGACTGCAGCAACTCGCCAGATTGACTGGGCTCGCGGATTTGATGCCTACGACAAGGACGGTGACGAAATTACTGACGAGCCCAGAAGCTGGATACTCGGTGACATTCTGCACAGCCAACCGCTGGTACTTAACTACGGTGCAAGAGGCAGTTTCACGGCCGCCACACCAGATATGAGACTTTTGGTAGGGTCGAATTCCGGCTTTGTGCACCTCTTCGGAAACAGTGATGGCGAGGAGGACTGGGCGTTCTTCCCCAAGGAACTGGCATCTATACTCCCGCTGCGCAGACGAAATGCACAGACCAATGAGCACGTTTATGGTATGGACCTGACGCCGGCTTCCTACACTTACGACGCTAACTATGATGGCACGCTTGATTCGACCGACGGCGACAAAGTGTGGGTTTTCCTCGGTATGCGTCGGGGTGGGCATGCCTACTATGCCCTCGATTTATCCAATCCGGACAGCCCATCATTCAAATGGCGAATCGATGAGAATACTGCGGGCTTTGGTGAGTTGGGGCAAACCTGGTCAAGACCGGTGGTTATCAAGATACCCGGCTACAGAGACGGCAACGGTAAATTAAAACCCGTGCTTGTGTTTGGTGCCGGGTATGACACAGGAAAGGATGCGTCTGGAGTAGGGGCAGCCGACCAGGAGGGTAGAGGCCTTTATATAGTCGATGCCGATACGGGTGCGTTGATATGGAGTGTCACACCCGCAATTAGTTCTGCCACCAATTTGTCTGAGCCGGGCCTTCTGCATTCCGTGCCGGGAGCTGTAACGGTGCTCGATAGCAACGCAGACGATATTACCGACCGAATCTACTTTGGTGATACGGGAGGGAATATATGGCGTGTTGACCTGCCGGGTAACGAGCTACCCGATTCCAGCCAGGATACCTGGCAGATTAACAAGCTGGGAGTGTTTAACGGTGCCAGCACGGCGACAGACAGGCGCTTCTTCAACGCCCCGGAGATCGTACGTATACGGCTTGACGGCGTACCTGTGGATGCCGTTCTTATAGGCAGTGGTGACAGGACTAACCCGAATGCTACTGATGTTGATAATCGGTTCTACATGATTCGTGATATGGCCGTTTCACCCTATAAAACAGAGACGCCCACCACCGCTGAATGTGCAGATGAGGACGTGCAGGATTTCAGGTGTAGTTTGCCGTTGTCAGACAGCAACCTTTACGACATAACCGACAACGACATTAATGAGGGCAGTGACGAGGAAAAAATTGCGGCAGTGGAAAGCCTCAGAGTGGCCAGTGGCTGGCGCTTTGACCTGAGTAATGCCGGTGAGAAGAGTCTTGCCAAGAGCGTTACAATCAATGGCCGTGCCTTTGTGCCTACGTTCACTCCGTCGAACCTGCTGAGTGATATCAACAGCTGTGAACCGCAGTCGGGGACTGGGCTGATGTACATTTTCGACATCTACAGCGGGGGCCGAGGCGTGATCAATCTTGGCTCTATTATTCCCGATACACCCTCACTGCACTTTTCGGAGGATGGCGTAATTCGCTTCCTGCTTCCCCCGGGTGCCCCGGCTTCAAGCTCGGACCAACCAGGAGACGTAGACTGTGTAGGTGCAGTGTGTGACCTGAACGAGACGCTGCGGCAACCGTATGGCAACTACTGGTTCCAGGAGGGCTACGAGTGAAGTCTGTAAATGACTACAGGCCAGCACATTTGACGGCAAACGGAGGCTTTACGCTGATAGAAGTGATGATTGTTATCGTCATTGTCAGCGTGTTGCTGGCCGTAGCGCTGCCCAGCTACGAAAATAGTATACAAAAGGGGCGGCGCGCCGATGCCAAAGCTGCCCTTATGGATATAGCTAATCAGCAGGAGCAGTTCATGCTTGACCAGGGGACCTATACCACCAATTTGGCGGAACTTGGTTTTGGTGTCGGCCCGTTCTATTCGCCCGATGGGCACTATACTGTCAGCGCTGCAGCTTGTTCGACAAGTGATATCACTCGATGCTATACACTGACGGCAGACCCGAGGGCGAGTTCGCCCCAGATTGATGATCTTCGCTGTACCGAGTTTGTACTCGAATCGAATGGCTCTAAAACCGCAGATGGAACCGACCAGGACAACTGTTGGTAATCGAATACTGAGAGGTAAATTGAATGTTAAATTTCAAATCGGTACTTTTGTTCGCGTTCTGCGTTGGTGTTTCTACCGGCGCGCTCGCGGAACGGCCATGGCCAAACCTGGTGTTTGACTGTCAGGTTATAACGACTTCCGGCGCGCAAGGCCTGGTGGGTATCCAGAGCTTTTCATTGAAAGAAGCCGAAACCGGGGCTTTAGGGCTCTCTGCGATAACCCTTCTGGGAAGCCATGAACCTGCTGATCGCGTTGTGCAGTGCGTTGAAAAAGGAAGCGGTAACTCGTTCTCTGATAGTAGTTTTCAGGCCTGGGTAGAGGACATGGATCAGTAGCACCATCTGTGCCCTGCGGATAGGGCAAGCGGCTTCATCTGTTTATGCCTGCGGGCTGTTGGGGGCGGTCACTGTCGGGCTGAAAAACTCCACACCCGACGGAATCACTGGTAAAACGCTATTCGCAATAATAGGCTACTGCAGCCTCAGAGTTTTCACGTTGTTGCGCCTTTTCTTCCGCGTCGATAAAGCGAAAGTTACCGTTGCCGTCAGGCACACGAATCCTGGCATGTGTATTGAGCGTTTCCAGGTTTTTCCGGGCGGTGGCGCAGGCTTCCGGATCCTTTGTTGAGGCAGTGGTTTGTGCGGGAGTATTTTTCTCGGCTGCGGCGTTTTCCGGATCCTCGTTTGCCTCTTCTGGCATTCCAGCCTCGGGCCTGCCTCCGTCAACCATCCGGTTAGTATTAGTGGTAATCACATCGTATTTCACGCCAGCCGGTGGCGGCCTGTCGCTGTTCACAGGTGTGCCGGAGGCGTCGGTCCAGCGGTAGTACACATCCCCTGAGCTGGCGCAAAAGCCCGAAGCTACCGTTAGGGTGAGGGCAAGCGCCGCGGCACACTTTCTTCTTGAGATCACTTGTGAATCTCCTGCTGAACCTAGTGTTGCCTATAAAAGTACAGTGAACACCGGGGCTCAGGCAATGAAGAAATCACATTTACCCAAATATTTTTTGAACGATTCTGGTGGCCCTGGCGCGAAATGCCGCAATCTACCGCTGGGCTGCTCCGCCAAGTACAATAGCCCGACATCCACAACAGCCAGAATCCCGGAGCATCGCCATGACCGTGCACGAGTCAGTAAAAGAGTATTACGGCAAAACCCTGGGCGGCAGCGCAGACCTGAAAACAGACGCCTGTTGCACCCTGGACGATACCCCGAGATTTCTGAAACCGGTGCTGGCAAAGATTCACCCGGAAGTGGCCAGCCGCTACTACGGCTGCGGCCTGGTGTTGCCGGAGGCCATAGGGGGGCTGCGTATTCTCGACCTGGGCAGCGGCGCCGGGCGTGACGTGTATGCCCTGGCAGCCCTGGTGGGCGAGACGGGCTCTGTCGTGGGGGTGGATATGACACCCGAGCAGTTGGCTGTGGCCCGCGAATACCAGCAATATCACGCTGAAGTATTTGGCTACGCGGCAGCCAATACCGAATTTCACCAGGGTTATATCGAACGGCTGGATGAACTGGCGCTGGCTGAGAGCAGCTTCGACCTTATCGTATCCAACTGTGTGCTGAACCTCTGCCCGGACAAGGGCGCGGTACTGCGCGAGGCGTACCGCCTGTTGAAACCGGGTGGTGAAATGTATTTCTCCGACGTCTACGCCGACCGCCGCATTCCGGAGGCCTTGCTGGCAGACCCGGTGCTACACGGCGAATGCCTGAGCGGTGCCCTGTACTGGAATGACTTCCTGACCCTGGCAAAAGCGGCCGGTTTCACTGACCCCCGGCTGGTGAATGACCGGCCCCTGGGCATTGAAAGCGCAGAGGTGCAGGCAAAGGTGGAGGGCATCGGCTTTTACTCTGCCACCTGGCGTTTGTTCAAGATTGCCGACCTTGAGGCGGGTAGCGAAGACTACGGCCAGGCGGTGGTGTATCGGGGCAGTGTTGAGCAGCATCCGGATGCACTGGCACTCGACAAGTATCACCGCATGGCAACCGGGGAGCGTGTTCCGGTGAGCGGCAATACCTGGCGGATGTTGGCTGAGTCGCGGTTTGTGTCGCACTTTGACTTTATCGCTGGCAGCGGGGTTCACCGGGGGATTTTCAAGGGTGGAGAAAGTGACGAGGGTGGCCTGCCGTTTGATGAGCGGGTGGGTGTGCAGGCTGCGTCGGCTTGTTGTTGAGGTGCCCGGAGTAATCGGCCGCCACGCCGGCAAATCGATCAATACCGGCTGTATGAGATCAGTTCCGTCGCTACTCATTGACCGTCTGCAACCTTCACGACAGACTCAACCCTATATTCTGTTTTCGGCTCACGGGAAGCGCTTGGTATGTAGGTAAAGTCGCTGCCGGGGTCCTCGCCCACAGATGCTGAATTGGTTGACAAGGATGTTAATTGATAGCGGGTTACATTGTGTTGCGCTGGTTGCGCAATTTCACCAGGTAGCGGTTGACGTCGCGGGCCTGCAGCATCGCTTTAGTAACAGCAGTCAGGATTGTTCTATTCAGGAACTGCTGCGTGCAGCCAAATCGCTCGAATTCAAAGCCAGGCATGTGCGGGATTGCGAGATTGGAGATTTACAGCGTTTACTCCCAGCCATTGCTGTGGCGGAAGACGGTTCGTTCTTCGTATTGGCTGGAATTGCGATGCCTACCTCCGCGATTGGCAAATGCCTGATCCAGCGACCGGGGCAGGGGTCTCCGGAATACATAGCCGGCACAGAATTTGAACGCCTCTGGTCCGGTGAACTTATTTTGCTCGCACCTCGCGAACGCGGCCGCCTAAAAGCAGCCCAGCAGTTCAATCTGCATTGGTTTATCCCGGCCCTGCTGAAATATCGCAAGTTGTTTACCGAGGTCATTATTGCCTCGTTTTTCCTACAGTTGTTTGCCCTGGTAACGCCGCTCTTCTTCCAGGTGGTTATGGACAAGGTTCTGGTGCATAAGGGTTTTACAACCCTGAATGTGCTGGCCTTTGGATTTGTAGTCGTTGTGGCCTTCGACGCTGTGGTTGGTGGGTTGCGCAATTACCTTTTCAGCCACACCACTAACCGGGTAGATGTAGAGTTGGGAGCCCGGCTGTTTCATCATTTGGCTAGCCTGCCACTGGCCTACTTTGAGTCCCGCCAGGTAGGTCAGACTGTGGCCCGGGTGCGCGAACTCGATACAATCCGCAATTTCATTACTGGTACCGCCCTCACTCTGTTGATCGATCTCGTTTTCACTTTCGTCTTTTTCGCTGTTCTTTGGTATTACAGCCCGACCCTGACGTGGATTGTGCTGGGCTCACTGCCCTTCTATGCCGCTCTCTCGATCTTTATCACCCCGATATTAAAACATCGTTTGCATGAGAAGTTCCGATATGGGGCTGTCAATCAGGCCTTTCTGACCGAAACTGTCACTGGTATGCAAACTGTCAAAGCCCAGGCGCTGGAGCCACAGATGCAGCGCAAATGGGAGGACCAACTGGCGAGTTACGTCACCTCTTCCTTTCGGGCACAGAACCTCAATAATGTAGCCAATCAGGTGGCGGGTTTTATCAGCAAGATTACAACGTTGCTGATCATTTGGTGGGGTGCCCATCTGGTGATTGCCGGGGCGCTCTCCGTTGGTCAACTGGTGGCCTTCAATATGATTGCCGGACGTGTAACCGCGCCTATCCTGAAGCTGGTGCAGTTATGGCAGGATTTTCAGCAAGCGGGCATTTCTCTCAAGCGATTGGGCGACATCCTGAATACGCCTACGGAGCGCGGCTCCAGCCCCAATCGGAGCACACCCCGGCAATTGCAGGGTGCAGTCGCCTTTGAGCATTTGCGTTTTCGATATCGCCCGGATGGCCCGCTGGTGCTGGATGAGCTGGAACTGAAGGTCAACCCCGGCGAGATTATTGGCCTCGTGGGCCGGTCCGGTTCTGGTAAGAGCACCCTGGCCAAGCTGATCCAGCGATTGTACATTCCCGAGGGTGGGCGAGTACTTGTAGATGGCACCGATCTGGCCATGGTGGATACCGCATGGCTGCGGCGCAATATTGGCGTGGTACAGCAGGAGAGCTTTCTTTTTAACCGATCGGTTCGGGAGAATATTGCATTGGCGAATCCCGGCCTTTCCTTTGAGCGTGTGGTGCAATGCGCCAAGGTTGCGGGGGCGCATGAGTTTATCCTGGACCTTGCGGAAGGCTACGACACACTGATAGGTGAGCAGGGAAGCAATCTTTCCGGTGGCCAGCGCCAGCGTATAGCCATTGCCAGGGCGCTGATTTCCAACCCGGGTATTTTGATCTTCGACGAGGCAACCAGCGCGCTGGACTACGAATCGGAGCGCATTGTACAGCAGAATATGGGGGCTATTGCCAAGGGCCGGACAGTTTTTATCATTGCCCACAGGCTCAGCACCGTGCGCCATTGCGACCAGATAGTGGTGCTTGAAAATGGCCGAATCGTGGAATCGGGTACCCACGACGAGTTATTGGATGTCAACGGCTATTACGCAAGACTCTATGGGTACCAGAACCACAGCCCGGTAATTCGTTCGCTGTCCCACTCCACCTCGCCGGCAACTGCGGAGAGTCTACGGGTGGAAAGTTGATGAGTGACACTGTGGAGGAACGGGGACATGTCGGAGCTGAGCCGCTGGGAACATGGCAGGTGTTGAAGTCCAGTTGGAGAAACCGCGCTTTGCTTGGCAATAACAGACTTTTTGTCACCCAGCGGCACTTTCTGCCCGCCGCCCTGGAAGTGCAAGAATCGCCACCGTCCCCCGCCAGCCACTGGTTGCTGGGCCTGCTACTCTGCTTGTTCGTTATCGGTGTGTTGTGGGCAAGCTTTGGACAGGTCGATATTGTCGTCACGGCCCCAGGGCGTATTATCCCCAGTGGTCAGGTCAAACAGGTACAGGCGCCGCAGGCCGGAACCATCTCCGCAATCCTGGTGAGCGAGGGAGACAGAGTGGAGGAGGGGCAGGCGCTTGTCAGGCTGGACCCCACCTATGCGGATGCAGACGGTCAACGCGTTCGAGAGCAACTGGAGGACGCTGGTCTACAAATCCTGTGGCGCAAGGCATTGGAAGATTGGTTGCTTGGCGGTAGGGAGGGCGGCGTGGCGATGACAATACCCCCGGCCATGGACCCTACCGCTCTGGCCGAGGCGGAAAAGCTCTACCATCAGCACCGACAGGAAATTTCCGCCAGAATGTTGAGCCTGGAAAAGGAGCTGGCAGCGAATGGGGCCGAGCAGGTAACCGCGAGGGCAGAGCGCGCGCGGACCCGAGCCACACTCGCCGTCTTGGTAGAACGGGTGACAGCTTACAAGACACTCGTAGACAAACAATACGGTGCAAGGGTGCAGTATCTGGAGCTGCTACAACAGCAAACAGAGCTGGAACGCTCTATTCCCGTGCTGGTATCCCGCGAACAGCAACTTATAGAGAACGCCGCCGCCATCACCGCACGCCGTAGCGCCTCGCTGAGCGAAGTACGCAAGCACAACCTGATGGAACTTGTGCGGCTCAACAGTGAACACAGTGCGTTGGTGCAGGAATCGCGAAAAGTCGCACGACTCCGCAGTCAACTGCTGTTGATCGCGCCCGTTACCGGCACTGTTCAGGAGTTGGTGACCCATACTGTGGGCGGCGTAGTCTCTCCCGCTCAGGAGCTTATGAAAATCGTGCCGGAAAACGCGAGCATTGAGGTGGAAGCCTTACTCCAGAATAAGGATATCGGCTTCGTTAATGCTGGCCAATTTGCGGAAGTCAAAGTCGATACCTTCAATTTCACCAAATACGGTCTGATTGATGCAAAGATCGAAAATGTCAGCAATGATGTAGTGGAGGATCAACAATTAGGCTGGGTTTTCAAAATGCGCCTCAAGTTAGTTAAAGATAGCATCACCGTGGAAGACAAGCTGGTTCGGCTCAGTCCAGGCATGTCGGTGACGACGGAAATCAAGACGGGTGAGCGGCGGTTGATAGAGTTCTTTTTGTCGCCGTTACTGAGGTATAAGCAGGAGAGTGTGAGGGAGAGATGATGGAAATGAAACGAGCTCTCCGAGTGCTGTTCAAGACGGTGATCGTACTCCTGCTACTACCGTTGATATTGGTATACGGAATATTTCTCTACGTAAAGTTTGTTAACCCCGGTGCTGAGCAAACGATGAAGGAGACCACGGCGTTTTTGCAACAAAAAGGGTCAGCGGGGAATGGGTTTGGTGGAGAGCCTGGTTTACAAATATTGGACTCGGGATATAGATCTGAACGGTTTTTCTGGATGGAGAGTGACCACCTGATATTTCAGACAAACTATAACGCATACTTTGCTGAAAAGAGTGGCAAGGTTTATGTGTGGGACTTGACTAGGAACATTATCAAGCCACTCTTTTGTGATTGCTCCATTAACGGATATCGCGGAAACCAGCTCTATTTTCTTAAAAGGTCTGAACTCAAAGTAAATTCACAGGGGGCGCTTGGTGCTAATCGGTTCGCGTCTGAACTTCGTGAACTCGAAGATAGATGGATTCTGGATGGCGAGGCAAACATTACTGATGCGCTAGAACCTCCGTCCGATAAGTATGGAGTATCTTGGATGGGGGAGAGTTTGCCATCTTTTCGAGTCAGGCGGGAATTTCGCAAGGAACAGGGCGCGCCGGATCATAGAATCCTACATTTACCGGAGTGGGGTTGGATTCTGAGAATGCCGAGAACGGGCCCGGATTATTGGGGCCAGAGTGCTCCAGAAATGGGCTTTATTGATTTGGACGGTGAACTTTATTCGGAACAGCCGGGCACGAAAGTTGGAAATATGATCGATCTTCCAGCACGGGAATATCCAGGGCTACAAATTATCTATATAGAGTACCTGGACCTCTATTGGCTGGCTAACAATGTATACGGTGATCTCGCCAAGACCAGGACAATGGGGTTTGTTGACCGTGAAGGCGATTTCTCATCGTATTTATGGCCTGACAGCTGGGCGCAATACTACGCAATTCCGGTTCCAACCAGAAAGGGCATATTTTGGAGTGGAGTAGATTACCGAGAGAATAACTCAGGTGGTGGCGAGAAAGGCGCGTTTATCAGAGATTCAAACGGCCAGATACATAAGGTGATTGAAGGAGCAGCGACTGCAATCAAGATGTCGCCGGATGGCTGTCAGATCGCCTTTTTTAGCACGCTCAGCGAAGAAGACAGGTCGAAATCCAGCCTAAAAAAGTTCAATGCCTGTAACTCTACATTAGAAAATGGGGTGATTAGTGATGTCGAATATTGATCCGGAGATAGCTTCTCTCTTGGCGCAAGCGTCACAAAACGCGTATCAAGATACGGGTGGTGATCTGTTTGAATATATCATTGTGGGTAGGGAAAGTGATCCGGGTACGGGTCTCGCTTATACCGTATACGAGAATGTCGAAACCAATGAATATATAATTGCATTCCGTGGGACTGAACCGTCATCCCAGGATATCTACACCGATCTGAACGCGGGTATTCAGCAATGGAGTGTGAACAATAGACAGCGCGTCCAGAATACGATTCGTCAGTTCACGGAAGGTAAACTAGATGCAACGATTCACTTTACGGGGCACTCTCTGGGAGGCGCAATCGCGCAGTTTGCAGCCTATGAGTACGCTTTGGCCGTTTCGGAGGAGGCGAGCTGGGCTACTGCTTCATTTGATCTCGTTACGTTTAATGCGTTAGGCGGCGAACTTGCGCTTAGCGAACCCATATTATACCCAGATGGGTATAATTCAGCCCTGGCAGCGAGCATCCCAGCTGACCATTATAAGATCGCTGGCGACGTCGTATCACGATTAGGGGATGACCACATAGGTGGTCAACTTCTCGTAGTGAACAAGCCGACTGATTCTAATTTGGCCGCCCATGGCATTGGTAACTTTACCGGCTCGGATGGAAGCCTCCGGGTTACGACTTCACAATATGACAATGCCGTCGCGGAAAACGCCTACCTCAATATCACCCAGCTCCTGAGTGTTAGCGGAATTTTCGCAAGCTTTTACGACGACGAAGAATTCACAAGTGAAGAGGCGCTTCTTAGGACTATTTCGGCCTTTTCATTTGGATTAGCCAATGCGGATAGTGGAGACTTAAGTCAGCTGGTAGGCGCATTTTTTGGCGATCCAGAAGAAATAGGACAAGATCAGTTCAACACCTGGGTGTTTATCGGTGAGCAAGCTATAGAGGCGCTACAATATACGCGACAATTGACCATCGCGGGAAATCTGGTTGGCGCTTATGCCCTGGTACTGGCGAATGTAATGCAGTGGTCCGCACAAAAGTGGGAGGAAAACCCTGAGCTCGCGGATATACTGGGCGTCAATATAGATCGCTTTATCGATTACGTCGCAAAACCCGCAATATCATTGGCAAATTCGGCTCTTGGTTATGCATTGGTAAACGAGTTTGTCGCCGAGGAGTTTCGGGACACCGTAGACTACATTACCAATACGGTACAGTGGGTAGATCAATATTTCTCACAGCAATCATCAAATAGGATGTATCTACAGGGGTTTGGTGGCGATGATCTCCTGTCTGGAGATGACACTTACTGGGCTGGAAAAGACGCAGATGACTATATTCTCGGTTATGCAGGAAACGATACTCTAATAGGAGGCTTGGGTACCGATTATCTTATCGGCGGTACCGGAACAGATCGATTCATATGGGATGCCGGTGATGGCAATGACATTATCGGTGACTACGATGACGCCGGTGACAGGATTATTGTCAACGGTACTGATCTTGCAACACTCCAGTTTACTCGTGAATCAGCCGACTCGCCGTATTATGGAACTGAATCTCGTCCAGACATACAGCTTCACTATGATGGCGCACTGAAAATCTATATCGGAAGTGGCCCTGATTCTGGCAGCGTTACCATCGAACAATATACGCCTGCTACAGGGGCTGATTTCGGTATAGTTCTGAATGATTACTGGGTTCCGGTAGAATCAGTCACTGATGTAACGGTAGCGAACCTCGGGAGCAGCGATACTGTCTCGGAAAATGAAACTAGAATCTATGCTTATGATCGGCAGAAGTTCCTACAGCGCGGTCTGAACTGGTCGGCAATATCGATTAGTTTCGATGCAGCTGATGTGAGTAACTATACCAGTGGTTCAGTCCATGGCTTGGCTGGCGGACACTTTGAAGGTGGCCCGGTTGCGGATTATTTGACAGGCAACGATGGACATAACGCGCTCAACGGACTGGGCGGTAATGATCATTTAGCGGGATATGATGGCTGGGACTTGCTTGAGGGCTGGTCGGGCTCTGACGAGATCTCCGGTGGTGATGGTGTTGACGTCATCTTTGGTAGCGCTGTCGTTGGCTTGGTAGAATACTACGCCGACGCCAGTGTGAATTCCCCCGACCCCCTTCGGTTTCAGTACTATCTCCCGCAGATTGCCGATGGCCCTGATGATGTCAACACGCTATCGGGCAATGGTGGCGCCGACTTTGTAGGTGGCGGTGAATATGTTGATAAGATCGCTGGTGGCGCGGGCAGCGACCATCTTTTGGGTGGTACCGGGTCGGACTTTATTAGCGGTGGTACAGAGGGTGACGATATCTTCGGCGATTCAGCGTTAGGTCGGCACTTGGTTGCAGACACGGATGGCCAACTTCGAGAAGTCTTCGATATCGCTTTTGCTGACGGCGCAGATAGCGTGGGGCAGTATAACGACGTTATACATGCCGGTGAGGGCGACGATAGAGTTTGGGGTGAGTTGGGCGATGATGAGATCCATGGAGAGGCAGGTGCTGATATTCTCATCGGTGATCGTGACAGCGATACGTCTTATGCCGGAATCGATTTGCAGGCTTATGCCGATACGTCGGCTGAGCTAGACGCCGAACTGCATGGTAATGACAGACTCTACGGGGGAGAGGGTGGTGATTTACTGCTAGGTCTGGGCGGAGATGATCTACTCTCTGGCGGCACCGGTGCCGACCAGCTCCTGGGCGGTGCCGGAAATGATACATATTCTCGCCGGGCCGGTGACGGTTTGGACTACATCGAAGACACTGAAGGCACGCACACTCTGCTATTTTCAGGTATTTCACTGAGTGAAGTGCAGGTAATTTTTCAGGGTGACCAGGTTCGGGTTGGTACGGGTTCTGGTTCAGAGGGCTTCTTCTTCTCCAAAAGCGAGTGGGACAACACACAGATTGCACTCAACACGCCCGACGCTGTCATTGAGCGATCGCGCCTCGATTATCTCTACTTTGATACAGCGGGCAGTCTATTGCTCACGGTCTACGGCAGCGAGGATCTGGTGGAATCCGATCGTGACGAACTTTTCATTGTCGATTCCAGCGACCCGGATAAACCGAAGATAGTCGTGGCCTCTGGTGTCGACGAGGTAGAGATTGAGGCGCTTGCGGATGGCGGAGCCAAGATGCGGGTGATAAACGGTTCTGTCTTCGAACTCCTCCTGGAACTCACAGACCTGCAACTGGCTACCGGGCTGGATTTTCTGGAGCTTGCAGACGGGCCAATAATGAGTCTGATCGGTTTCTCTGGTGACATTGTTGGGACCCCTGGCAATGACAGGATTATCGGTAGCAGCGGTGCCGATACTCTGCGCGGAGCAGGTGGCAGTGATTTGATTGAAGGGCGCGGGGGTAACGACGAACTGGTTGGCGGGACAGGGAGTGACATACTTCGTGGTGAGAGTGGAGACGATACTCTGATAGGCGGAAACAACGGGGACTATCTTGATGGTGGCAAGGGCAATGATGATCTCGTGAGTGATAGTGGTGACACACTGTACTTCGATGCAAATGATGGGCAGGATCGTCTCACGGGACCGGAGCTGGGCTTTCTCGCTTTCGGTGCTGCGGTTGATCCTGACGATGTCGTCCTGAATTATACAGGAACATCGGATTCGACCTATCGCATAGAGTACGGTGGCGGGAGCACTGTGACTTCTTCCGGTACCACCCGCTCTTACTGGCTCAAAGGGGTTAGTGTCGATGGAGTAGGCATTCCGTTGGTCCATCGATCAGATCTGACGGATGGCACATTTCTCGATACCCGCTGGAACGACGTTTTCGATACAGGTTCCGGGAATGACACAATATTCATAAACGGCTGGGGAGACGATGTCATTCAACTTGATGTTGGTGATGGGCAGGACACCGTTAGTATTGACAACAATTTCTATCCGGAGGTTATGGGTGAAATTCAATTTGGTGCAGATATCGATCTTTCTGCTTTGTCTTTTGCCTTCAACAATGGCCGCGCGACAATCTCCTACGGTGGGAGCGATCAGATCCTTCTGGATCCGGAATCGGTTTTTTCAGGGTGGAACAACGCGCTTTCCCATTTTACCCTGGTTTCCGAGGCAGACCCCGGCTGGATCCCAGAAATACGTGCCGAGAGTTTAGGTGGAATCCTCGTAGGGACCTACGGTACCGACCATCTAATCAATAGCAATAACGGGATCATAATTCCGGGTTATGGTGACGACACCATTCAAGGAGGCGCAGGTAGCGATTGGATATTTCTTAACGATGTCTATATAGGTACGCAGGAAAATATAGGGCAAAAGGAAATTTGGGGCGGGGGTGGAAACGAGCTTGTGCTGACCCCACTGCACCAGGGCATGACCTTCCACTACAATCGCGGGGATGGGCTTGACACGATTAAGTATGACTGGTCCTACTCCAGTGAGCATCCCTATACCATAGGTCCTGATTTTGAGCACAATACAGTGGTTTTCCAAAGCGGGGGTAGCGACACGCTGGAGTTTGGTGCCGGAATCACGCTTGGCGATCTGCGTTTTTTGAGAGTTGGCAATCAACTGAATATTTCCCTCTCAGGTGATGCCGGCGGCATCATTCTGGAGGACTATTTTCATGCCTATCAGATAGACCCTGAGCCTTGGGCAGGCGATATTGGTGATCTTTTCGGCGAGGTTCCAAACTTGCGGGCCGACTCTCTTTTGCATCCCGCCCTGCTGGCGGCACTGCCTGAGAACCCTATTGCGCAACTTGTTTTTGCCGATGGGTCAACCTATGACATGGCATCGGTTCTGGGTGCCTTTCTGGAAGTATCGAATGCTACTTTAGTGGGTACTGAAGGAAACGACTCCCTGAGTGGAACTTTAGAGGATGATGTCATTCATGCGCTCGGGGGGGATGACTATATAGAAGACTTTGATGGTAGCAATATCATCCTTGCCGGCGCTGGTAACGACAGGATTGTAGTTGCCGGAAATAATTCTATTGACCCTGGTCCGGGGGACGACTGGATCAATTTGATCGTGGGAAATCAAATCGTACACTTTGGGCCGGGAAGTGGCAGTAATCTGGTAATACACTATGTGGACAACAATATCACTTTTATCGAAATGGCCGAAGGTTTGATTGCGGCTGACATAAAGGTGTCTTTGATGGATGGGGAATGGGGAGAGGTTCCGGTTGTGACGCTGAAATCAACCGGTGATTCGCTGACATTGCATTCTATTCGCTTTATTGAAGCGCTCGATGATTTTGAGGTAGTGCCAGATTCGTCCTCTGCCTCGCTTCGTTTTTCGGATGGCACTGTAATAGCTGCTAGCGATCTTTACTCTATGGCTGGCGTTGATGGCGAAATTATTACAGGCACTGAAGGCGTTGATATTCTGATTGGCACAGCTGGTAATGATACTATTTCGGGTGGCCGCGGAAAAGACTTCATGGATGGCGCCGGTGGAGATGACATATTTTTGATCGAGGGTCGCTACGAGGGCAAGGATCGTATTATTGGGGGAGAGGGTTTCGATATTATCCTCGGTGGAGACGGTAACGACAGGATCAAGTTAGTCGAACTCTCGGAAAATGATGGAATAGAGCGTATTGATGGTGGCTCAGGCGTCAATGTTATTGTCGGTAGCGGGGGGAAAAATACTCTGGATTTTTCCACTACCACACTGGTGAATATCAGCAAGATTAATGGGCGAAGGGGTAGGGATACGATTACCGGCTCGGACGGTGCTGATGTGATAATCGGGGGTAGGGGTAACGATGTTATCAGTGGCGGCGCAGGTGACGACACCTATCTTTTCAGCCTTGGCGATGGCCGCGACGTTATACGCAATGCTGATAGAAACCCAGGTAGCTATGATAGCTTGCGGATGGAGGATATTGACCACGACCAGGTATGGCTGTCGCGAAAGCGCAACCATCTGGTAGTGAATGTGGCTGGCACGACTGATAGAGTGATTATTAAGAACTGGTATGGCGACGGCGGCGACCAACTGGAAGGGCTTTACGCGGGAGATTATCTGCTTATGCGAGACCAGGTGGACCAACTCGTTAATGCAATGGCCGCATTCGATATACCCGAAGGTGTCGGTGTCATCATTCCCGATGAAACACTGGCGGAAGTGGAGCCAGTGTTGACGTCTGTGTGGCAGTTGGCGAGTTAGCTGCTAGTTACATCACCCAGAGCCTCATCACCACTCAGCGAGATTCCACCGCGCCCATATCGTAACCATTACCTAAGGGGCGCTTTGTGCCAAATCTGTCGGTGCCTATACCCAGCGGTGTCGCACTATCGACGGCGGGCGAAAACGTATCCAGGTGGTAATCGCGCACATCAACACCATTAAAGCTGCCATCGCCGACCACCAGATTCCTGGCTGTATTCACTTCAGCGGGAAAGCTGGTAGACAGGAAAATACTGTTTTGCACATCGAATGTTGTCGCCTCCGAACTGGCCTCCTGAAAAAACGTATGTATGCCCTTGCCGAAGGTACTGTGCCATATGCTGACCTGGGCAATATTGTCTTCGTAACGAACGGCGCGGTTTGTTGAGTGCACAATGGCGTTGGTAATCTGTACCCGTGCGGGATAACGCAAGCGGAAGGCAATATCGGTATCGTAAATGGTCACAGCATCAACGATGACATCTACAGATTCCTTCAAGTTGAGCGCCGCCATGTTTGCAATCAAGCCGTTCTGGTAGCCCCAAAAAGAGGAGTTGCGTATGGTCATTTTCGGGCGGTAGCCTGCCCGTACTTTTGTGTCTATGGCGTTCTCTCCAGGAACGACGCCGGCAGAAAAGCCGTTAGCCGCTTTCGGTAGCGGTGCTAACCAGAACTCACTCCCTTCAATAACAACGTTGTTCCATCCAGGGCTGGTTCGGCCTGAATCTATTTGAAAAGCGTCGCCTGAAAAGCTGTGCACTTTGGTGTTCTGTATCAACAAGCCACGCACGGATGCACCGGCAATGCCGTGGGCGTCTGTGCGGCCATCGGCGGCATTCAGGCAGTGGTGGATAGTGGACTCGCTAATAACAACGTTGCTCGGCGAGTCCATGTCGATACAATCCCGGGAAGTCTCCTTTACCTCCGAGTTATATAACATCCAACCATTGGCGGCAGTTTTAACCTTAATCAAGTCGCTTTGCCCATATTGCCCGGCAAGCACCAGTTGTGAGAATTGGTGGTGAGCGTGGTTTACCGTCAGTACCCGGCCGTTATTGGTGATGGTTACTGTGCCGCGCCCCTCTTTGGCTTGAATTACGATCGGGTTTGCCGCGGTGCCATTGCGCCGGGTGTTTAGTGCCTCGTTGTAGTTGCCCGGCAGTATGCTTATGCCGTCTCCGGCTTGTGCCGCATCAAGCGCCGCCTGAATTGAGCCAAGCGGGAAGGCCTCAGATCCGTCGCCAGTGTCGCCCTTTCTTACAATCCATTCCCTGCCTGTAATGGAAAGCTCAGGAAGTGCTGCACTCGCGCCTATCTCTGCCACCCTAGGCACTGAAGGCACGGCGCTGGAACCGCAGTCTGAAGGCGCTTTTTTGACGCGCTTAACAGCTGTTGTTTGATTGGTTTTGGCGGTTACGGCGCAGGGCACGATTGCCGGATCTCTTAGCACCAGGCGCCATTGGTTACGTCGATTGACCACTGCCGTACCCAACACGTCGCCGGATTCGGCATCGCTTACGGCGACAATCGAGTTTCGAGGCGCTGCCTTTCCCTTGATAACGAGCTTTTCGGCCCCGGCCCGCCACACCGCATTTTTTATTTCAGGTGCATTCGCGGTAAGGGCTACGGCGGATATAGCCAGGCTACTGACGATCAGCGCGCCGAAGCTCCATTTCATCGCGCATAGAGTATGTGGTGAAATACGCCTCTGCATGAAAATTCTCCTGATGCGGCAAATCTGCGGTAAGAAAATTGACCCGATTTGCTATTCAGGGCCATAGCGCCGGTGAAATTGGGTGTTCAGGTGGCGACCTTTTACCGTGCTGGCCTCAGCCTCGAGTTGTTGCCGGGCAGGCATCCCAAGGGCCATTACTACAGACTAATGTCACCTGTAGTATAGATGAAATGACTTGTGATTATATCGTGAGATTCTCGCTGGCTATATCTTGGCTTGACGCGTCTGGAGCTGCGACTGCCGGTTCCCCTGTTTCCGGGTGCCCCACAAGTTTATGTTGAAGGCCATTGATGATTCCAGCTTGTATGCACGAAGTTTGATAGAATACTGGCTTCCTGAGCCTCGCTGTTTCCTGCCATGACTGACAAACCTGCCACTGAAGTTCCCCTGTTGCCGAAGGAAGCGGCCCGGCTGATGCGTTTGGCGACGTATGCCTCGGTATCCGTGGCGCTGACGCTTATCCTTGCCAAGCTAGTGGCCTGGGGATATTCCGGCTCACTCAGCCTGCTGGCCACGCTCATCGACTCCTCCCTGGACGGGCTGGCCTCGCTGATCAATTTGTTTGCTGTGCGGCACGCCCTGTCACCGGCTGACAGGCAGCACCGGTTTGGCCATGGCAAGGCAGAGGCGCTGGCCGGTTTGGGGCAGGCGGCGTTTATAGCCGGTTCAGCCGGCTTTATATTGGTGGAGGGGGTCCGCCGCTTTATTAATCCCCAGCCGGTGGATGCCTTCGGGTTGGGCATAGCCGTCATGGTGTTTTCCATTGCTGCCACCCTGGGCCTGTTGGCATTTCAGCGTTATGTCATCCGCCGTACCGATTCTATGGCGATCAATGCCGACGCGTTGCACTACCGCACTGACCTGATGGTCAATGTCAGCGTAATAGTCGCCCTGTTGCTGGCGGCAGCCGGCTGGCCGGGTTTCGATTCCCTGTTTGCCATTGGTATCGCGTTGTACATCTTGTACAGCGCCTGGGAAATCGTCCGGCGGGCTTTCGATCACCTCATGGATCGCGAGCTGCCAGACGATGAGCGGGAGCAAATCAAAACTATTGCCCGGTCACACCCAAAAGTTCGGGGCTCGCACGATTTGCGTTCCAGGCGCTCCGGCATGGACACGTTCATTCAGCTGCATCTGGAACTGGATGACGAACTCAGCCTGCTGCAAGCACACAAAATCTCTGACGAAGTAGAGGCGAGCCTGCTGGAGGTGTATCCCGCAGCGGAGATTATTATCCACATTGACCCGGTGTCAGTTGTGCCAGACGAGCCGACCCCTGAATACCCCCCGGAAGACGAAACGGGGTCGGCACAGGGTATATTAAATAAACTGCTCCCGTAGCACCCGTTTCAGTACCTTACCTGCCGGGTTGCGTGGTATTACCTCGATGAAGATCACCTTCTTGGGCAGCTTGTAACGCGACAGCTTTTCACGGCAAAAACTGAGGATATCTGCCTCACTGGTCAGCGACTCGTCTCCCACTACAATGGCGCAGGCGATCTCACCCCATTTTTCGTCGGGCAGGCCAATCACCGCCACTTCATTTACCGCTGCGTGGCCGATGATGATGTTCTCCACCTCGGCGGGGTAGATATTCTCGCCACCGGAGATGATCATGTCCTTGATTCTGTCCTTGATGAAGACGAAGCCCTCGTCGTCTATCTCCGCGATATCTCCGGTGCGGAACCACCCTTTGTCGAAGGCTTCGTCTGTGGCGTCCGGTCGGTTCCAGTACTCTTTCATCACAAAGGGTGCTTTGAAAACGACTTCACCGGTGCCGCTTTTACTGATGTTGCCATCGCTATCACGCACAGCTACCTCGGCAAACATGGATGCCGCCCCGGCGGAGCCTATTTTTTTGAGGGCATATTCATGCAGCAGGAAGGTGCCGCCACCACCGGTTTCGGTCAGGGCGTAGCCCTGTACAACCTGCATATTCTTTTCCTTGTAGATCTCGATCAAGGCCTTGGGCATGGGGGCCGCCCCCGTGATAAAGCAGCGGAAATGCTCTGACTCGAAGGTGGCGAAATCCGGTACCTGGCGCATGAAATTGAGAATGGCGGGAACGGAACCCCCGGTGGTAACGCGCTCTTCCTTTATCAGCGCCCAGATCGTCATGGGGTCGAAGTTGGGCATGGAAATCATTGTGGCGCCGGCGAGAGTGGAGGCGATGACACCTGTGAGGGCTGCCACATGGAACATGGGCAAGGGCATCAGCGTGCGATCCTGGTAGCGCACACCCATGGTTGTGACCCAGCTTAAGGCTGCCCAGCTGATAGTGCTGTGAGTGTGTACAACGCCTTTGGGAAGGCCGGTTGTACCAGAGGTATACATAATGAACAGGTTGTCGTCGTCGCCCGCGCTCACCGCAGGTTTATCGCTGGAGGCGGTGCTCAGCAGGTTATCCAGGATCGGGTCGTCGCCCTCGCCCTGGCGCACCTGTACCCAGGACTCGATCGCCATCGGGTGCTCGTCATTGGCCTTCACACCGGCTGACAGCTCAGCGCATTCCGCGCCGTAAAACAGCGCTTTGCTGCCGCTGTCTGAAAGAATGAAGGAGAGTTCGCTGGCGGTGAGACGCGTATTGAGTGGCACCACCACAATGCCGAGCTTCGCCGCCCCGTAGAACAAGCCGACAAACTCCAGGCAGTTCTGCATAAGCAGGGCGACCCGGTCTCCCGCCTGTAAGCCGCAGTTTGCAATGACAGCCGCGCAGCGATTGCTGAGGGCATTCATCTGGGCATACGTTAGGCGAGTGTTGGTGGAGGGCTCAACATAGTATTCCAGATCCGGTGAAAGACCTGCGCGTTGGCTTAATTGATGACCGAGATTTACTTTCATGTTGCGTCCTCAGCTTCCATTGATTCTATTTGCGTAAAACGTCTGGCTGGATTTGCCGCATCGGTTTGAGCGCGCCGCAAAACGCCGGTCACTGGGCGATAGTTTTCTTATGCGCTCAGGGTCTCCGCAGGGGCAGATTCGGGGATCAGGGCAACCAGCTTGTCCAGCTCCTCGACAAAATACCCGTACGGCACCCAGCCATCCGGGATGACTTTTGCATCCGCCAGTATGCAGAGGTTGGCATCCTCGCAGTAGCTCCACAGGGTGATGTTAATGGAGGATCCGTCAAACACCTGGCCGGTAGAGAACCAGCTGTCCATCTTGTACGTGTTAAAATACAGCGGCTCTCTGGGTCCGGGCACATTCGACAGCACCAGGTTGCCGAACAGACCAATACCCCCGCGTTTCGTGTTTATATACCAGCGCAGCATGCCCATGATCCAGGGTGGACAAATCTGCAAAAGGGACGAGAGGTCAACACCCGCGGCTCGGGTCTCCTTCATGTGGTCTTTCATCTCTGCAGCAGCCTTATGGCTGGCCCTCAGTCGTTCAACCGGATCCTCAATATCGGAGTGCACCCAGCAGTAATCCACGGTGGCGAAATTCCCCATCCCCTGCCAACCCTCTGGTCTTTCTCCCGCAAAAGGCGTGCCGGCGATGAGTGGATGTTGGCCGGGGTCGTACCGCTTGTCCTGTAGCATTCGCCGCAGCATGCCGGCAGCACAGCTCAAAAAAACATCGTTTAGGGTGACGCCAAAACCTTTGCTTACCCGCTTAAATTTTTCCAGCGGCATAGTGTCGCAGACGAACGTTCGGCCGTATGACAGTGCCACGTTCAAGGGGGTATGGCGCATCATGCCCGGGGAGGGATGCGGCGGCCTGCCTTCGGCCGCAATTCGCTCATCCAGCGCTTTCTTTTTGCGCAGCCCGGTGATGAGCTTTGGCAGGTTTTTACCCAGTACACTGGGCAGGTCACGGCTGCCCCACCACAGCCGTTTTATCCAGGACGGCCACGGCCTTGGCTGCCAGGGTGGTACGGGTTCTGGTTGCCAGCCGTACTCGGTACCGTAGAGCTGTCGCAGGTTGAATGACGCGCCCACGCCATCCACATAGGCGTGGTGCACGAGGGTGACAAGGGCCACCTTGCCGTCTTCCAGTCCCTCTACTACCCAGGACATCCACAGGGGGCGGCTGCGATCAAGCTGGTAGGCGTACACCGAGGACATGAATTCGCACAGTGCCTTGTGGTTCCCGGGAGCAGGGCAGCCGACACGGCGTACGTGATAAGCGAGGTTGAAGTCTGGATCATCAACCCACATGGGGTGGTTTATTCCAAAGGGGGAATAGGCGTATTTCCAGCGGAACATGGGGGCCAGGTGAATGCGGCCGGCAAAATCGTGGAAGTACTTTTCAAAAGACCAACCCTCCGGGTCACTTGACGGATCGAGGATAGCGACCTTGAAGGTGTGCATATAGGCGCTGGGGGTTTCGTGTGACAGCATGACGGCGTCTGCACCGCCCATTCTTATCATTTGCCGCTCTCCCGATTTTGTATCAACTTATTATAGTAAGGAAACATGAAGCGCGATGAATATTAGCCGCTGGCGAGCCACATGAAAAGTGATGACAAGAACGCTCGGGCCTGGAGGCCCGTGCGAGAGAAGAGTTTGGTTCGAACCCGATTGTCAGGCCCCGGGGAGATTTGTTGCTAGAAATCGTACAGTAGGCGAGCGAACGCGTTGACGCCATAGCCGGGAAGGCGGGTGCCGGTGCTGATGTCCGGGTTGGCGGCGCGGTTATAGCCGTTCAGGTGATCCTGGTACTCGCGGTCGAACACGTTGTCTACGCCGGCTGCTAGCTGCAGCGCGCTGGTGGCCGGCCAGGTGCCACTGAGTTTGACGATGCCGTATCCGGATGCCTTTTGCTCCGCGTTGGTTTCGCTGACCTGGTTCTGCTTGTCGTAGATCACACCTTCCACGGCTGCGCTCCAGTCTGCCTGGGCATAGTTCAGACGAAACGTCGCGTTTGGCGGGGCAATGCGATAGAGGTTGTCATCGGTGTCATCCCTCTCGCCGCGCACATAATTGACAATGCCTGAAACGGCCCACCGGTCATTCAGTTGCAGCGCCCAGTCCATATCGAAGCCGTAGAGTTTCGCATCCACGTTGTTGAATTGCAGGGCCGGCGGTGGCTTCCAGTGGCAACCAGAGGTAACGCTCCTGGTAACTGGGTGAGCGGTTCTTGCGGGCGAGGCCAAGGTACCAGCTGCTGTTTTCGCTGGCTGCGTACCAGGCTTTTGCAACCAGATCGATGTTGTCATCATGCTGGCTGCGCTGGGCGCTGTTGACATTGTCTCGCAACATCATGGTGCTCGACAAAGGCACCCAATACTTCTCGCTCGGCGGAATGGAAGTTAACTACAAAAAACATGGGGTTGTTGGGGTTGTCGATATTTGACTCGTGCTTTGAATCAAAGCCGTCCACACCCACGCGCCATTCGCCATCCATGTCTCGCAGGGTAGCCTGCAGTTTAAAGCCGGCGTTGTCGCTTTTGGCCTTATTGCGCCGCCAGTTCCCCGGGGCCGGTGGCTGGCGCAGATCGTAGTTGGTCATGCCGTGGCACAGATCGCTGCCGTAAAGTGATAGCGCGATGTCCGTGTCCGCATTGTCCTTGAACCGGTAGCCCAGGTTGTACAGGTCGCCCCGGATATACTGAATATCCATTGGCAGGGCGGCCTGTGGCATGTTGTCGCACCCCCGGGCCATGCGTCACAAGCGGCTGCACATTGCTGTCAGGCTTACAAGATACTTGAGTGAAAGTAAAACATACTGTATGTTCAAACCCGGTTTTTGGGGCCGCCCCAGCGGTGCATCCCAGTGTCTATAATCCAGGAGCGAATCCGGCGGGTGCTGACCCGGCGGCCAGGGTCCTGCAGTAATCAATGAGGCAACCCGTGAGTGATCTTGAACAGTTCCGCCTGGAAACACGAGCCTGGCTGGAAGAAAACTGCCCCGCCAGTATGCGCACCCCCGCTAAAGGTTTTGATGACTACTACAACGGTGGGCGCAATCCTGAAATTGACCATCCAGACCAGAAAGTCTGGTGTGACCGGATGGCAGAGCGCGGCTGGACCGTGCCTCACTGGCCCAGTGAATACGCCGGTGGTGGCCTCAGTAATGAGGAAGTAAAGGTCCTGCGGCAGGAGATGGGCAGAATTTCAGCGCGTTCTCCGTTGGAGAGCTTCGGTATCTCCATGCTCGGGCCGGCCCTGCTGCACTTTGGCACGGAAGAGCAGAAACAAGAGCATCTTCCCAAAATAGTGCGAGGCGAGATTCGCTGGTGTCAGGGTTACTCTGAGCCCAATGCCGGGTCCGATTTGGCCAGCCTGGCCACGAAGGCCGAGGACAAGGGCGACCACTACCTGATCAACGGCCAGAAGATCTGGACCTCATATGCCGACAAATCGGACTGGATTTTCTGCCTGGTCCGCACCGATAACAGCGGAAGCAAGCACGAGGGCATCAGTTTTGTTCTGTTCGACATGGCAGACCCCGGGGTAACCACCCGCCCGATCAAACTCATCAGCGGCTCTTCACCCTTCTGTGAAACCTTCTTTGACAACGTAAAGGCCCAGAAGAAAAACCTTATCGGCGAAGAGGGTAAAGGCTGGACCATCGCCAAATACCTGTTAACACACGAGCGTGAGATGATCTCAAGCTTTGGCGCTGCCGCCAAAAAGTCGATGGGGAAGATGGCGATAGAGTCCATTGGTAGCGATCCCAGCGGCCGTTTGGCCAATGGCGTGTTACGCCAGAACATCGCTCAATACCAACTGGATACGGTTGCCTTCGCAGCCACTATGGCGCGGGTGGGTGACGAGGCAAAAGCCGGGCAGGGCCTGGGTGCTGCCTCTTCTATCTTCAAGTATTACGGCACCGAGCTGAACAAGCGTCGCAACGAGCTGAATCTTGCTGCGTTGGGCGAGCAGGCCCTGGGCTGGGAAGGTGAGGCCTATGACGGTGGCACCGTCAGCCGCGACTGGCTGCGCTCCAAGGGAAATTCTATCGAGGGTGGCACCTCCGAGGTGCAGTTGAACATTATAGCCAAGCGCGTGCTTGGCCTGCCGGACGAATAAGCGAAGAATTGAAGAGGAAGAACTGATCATGGCATTGGTACTGAATGAAGAACAGGTAATGCTCAGAGATGCAGCCGCCGGTTTTCTGGCGGAAAAAGCCACAGTGGCGCATTTGCGCGGGCTGCGTGACGCGCAGAGCGAGCAGGGCTTTTCCAGCGAGGTGTGGGCTGAAATCGCCGAGATGGGTTGGGCGGGTATTGCTATTCCCGAGGAGTTCGGCGGTCTGGGTTACGGCTACACAGGGCTGGGCCTGGTGTTGGAGCAGGCGGGGCGCAACCTCAGTGCCAGCCCCCTGCAGTCCACGGTGCTGGTGTCTGCCACGCTGATTTCCGAACTGGGTAGCAAGGAACAGAAAGAGCAATTATTGCCCGCCATCGCAGCCGGTGAAAAACTGGTTAGCCTGGCGTTGCAGGAAGGTAGCCATCATGCACCCTTGCAGTGCGCAACCAGCGCGCAGCTTGAGGGTACTGACTATGTCATCAATGGCAGCAAGGTGATGGTGCTGGACACGAGCTCCGCCGACACCTTTATTGTTATCGCCCGCACCAGCGGTGCGCCCGGAGACGAGCAGGGGCTGAGCGCTCTGCTGGTGGATGCCGGCAGTCAGGGCCTCTCGGTGGAAAAACGAAGCATGGTTGATTCGCGAGATGCGGGGGCAATTACGCTCGATAATGTGCACGTACCAACGGCCAGTCTGCTCGGCGCCGAGGGGGCTGCCTGGCCCGGTCTCAGTCGCACTCTGGATATTGCCAATATCGGGCTCGCGGCAGAGTTGCTGGGCTTGTCCATAGAAGCCTTTGAGCGTACCGTTGCCTATCTCAAAGAGCGCAAGCAGTTCGGGCGCGTTATCGGCTCCTTCCAGGGCTTGCAGCACCGTGCGGCAGAGCTTTTTGCAGAATTGGAGCTGGCGCGGTCTATTGTGTTGCAGGCGCTTCACACCATTGATGATGGCGAGGCGGACCTGGCCCAGATCGCGAGTGCGGCCAAGGCCAAGCTCTGTGAGGTGGCGCAGCGAGCGAGTAACGAGGCGGTCCAGATGCACGGCGGTATCGGCATGACGGATGAACACGAGATAGGCTTCTTCCTCAAGCGTGCGCGGGTTGCCCAGCACACCTTTGGTGACTACAACTACCACCTGGATCGGTTTGCACGGCTGAACGGCTTTTAAGCTGCTGCGACCATGTTCACAGCAGATACAGGAAAAACTATGAACCCGGAACTGCAGGAGTTTGACGACGTGGTGGCGAGCCTCACCGCTGCGGATCAGCGCTTTGCCCTGGAAAACATCTCTGTCGGCGGGGTGCAGTACCGTAATTACAGTGCAATGCCCGTCGCACTCGGTGAGTACTTTGTCCACATGCAGCGCCATGGAGACAAGGATTTCGCGGTATACCAGAATGAGCGTTATACCTTTGGCGAAGCCTACGCACACAGCGCAGAATTCGCCGCCGCGCTTATCGCGCGTTTTGGTGTCAAAAAGGGTGACCGCGTCGCCATACTCAGCCGCAATAATCCCCAGTGGATGATGGCCTTCATCGGTGCAACATCCATTGGCGCGGTGGCCGTACCAATGAACGCCTGGTGGACCACCGAAGAGCTGGATTACGGGTTTGAAGACAGCGGAGCGAAGGTAGTCGTTGCGGATCGTGCCAGAATTGAACGCCTGATGCCCATTGCGAAAAAGCACGGTTTGCAACTCATCTCCGTGGACGACTGCACTGGCCTGGCAACAGAGCACATACCCTTCTCTGAGTTGACTGCCGAATTTTCCGGGTCGGCTATGCCGGCTGTTGAGGTGGCCGCAGAAGACCATGCAACCATCATGTATACCTCCGGCTCCACCGGTCATCCCAAGGGCGCCCTCTCTACCCACAGGGGAATAATGTCAGCGTTGTACAGCTGGATGCTCATGGGGGTGGCCATCAAAATGTTGGCGGGCGATAGCGCGCCCGCAGAGAAATTCCCCCCCTCGGGCTTGCTCACCATCCCACTTTTTCACTGTACGGCCAGTCACTCGGCCTTCCTGTTGTCGGTGATTATCGGGCGCAAGCTGGTCATCATGCACAAATGGGATGCCCAGGAGGCCCTGCGCCTTATCGAGCAGGAACGCATCACCTGGTTTAATGGTGTGCCCACCATGTCCTCCGAACTGCAGGCAGCTGCGGCCACGTCAGACAGGGATATTTCCTCGCTCGCGGAGATTATGGCCGGTGGTGCTGCCAGGCCGCCCGGCCAGGTGGCCAAGCTTAGTAGCACGTTCAAACGCGCCAGCAGCGGCATCGGTTACGGCCTCACTGAAACCAATGCCCTGGGGGCAGTAAATTCCGGGGCCTTTTATGTGGCCAATCCAAACAGTACCGGCCGGGTAGTCCCCGCGGTAACGGATTTCAGTATCATGGGTGTAGACGGTTTACCCAAACCCGTTGGCGAGCGTGGCGAGGTTTGCATCAAGTCGCCGGCTAATGTGGTGGCTTACTGGAACAAGCCCGAGGCCACGGCAGAGGCGTTTGTGGATGGCTGGTTTCACACCGGTGACGTCGGCTATCTCGATGAAGATGGGTTCCTCTATATTGTCGATCGCATAAAGGAAATCATCATTCGCGGCGGTGAGAATATCAGCTGCATTGAAGTAGAGGCGGCCATTTACAGCCAGCCCGATGTGTATGAGGCTGCGGTGTTTGGTTTGCCAGACGAGCGTCTGGGGGAAATTGTCGGTGCTGCGGTGGTCCTTAAAAAGGGTGCGGCACTGGATGCAGACGCCTTGCGCGCACATGTGGCGGAGCATTTGGCGAGCTTTAAAATTCCCGCTCATATCTGGTTCTGCGACGAGCCGTTACCACGAATTGCCTCCGGCAAGATTTTCAAGCGCCAGCTTAAGGCGGATTACGCCGCATTGCTGGCGGGCCAAAAGACGGCCTGAACAGAGTGTAAACAAACAATGACTAAAGAGTGACAGGGAGAAAAGAATGGATCTTGGAGTAAGCAAAAAAATTGCACCGGTGCTGGCCGAAGTCAGGGAGTTTATGGAGCGGGAAATCGCGCCGCTTGAGCATGAATACCTTAGCGAAATAGGTGTGGGCGATCGCTGGCAGTTTACCGACCGTCAGACGGAAATTATGGAGGGCCTGAAAGCCAAGGCGAAATCCCGGGGCCTGTGGAATTTCTTCCTGACCGACGGCGAATCCGGCTCTGGCCTCACCACGGTAGAATACGCCTATCTGGCCGAGGAGATGGGTAAATCCCATATCGCCGCAGAGGTGTTCAACTGTGCCGCCCCGGATACAGGCAATATGGAAGTGTTGCACAAATACGGCAGCGAGGCGCAGAAAAAACAGTGGCTGGAGCCCCTGCTGAATGGCGAGATCCGCTCCGCCTATGCCATGACCGAGCCCGGTGTGGCGTCATCGGATGCCACCAATATAGGCACCACGGCGGTACTGGACGGTGACGAGTGGGTAATAAATGGCGAGAAGCATTACATTTCCGGCGCCGGCGATCCGCGTTGCAAAATCATGATCGTAATGGTCAAGACCGACCCGGATGCAGCGAAGCACGTGCAGCAATCCCAGATCCTGGTACCCACAGATACACCCGGGTTCGAAAATATCCGCGCCATGAATGTGTTCGCACTGGATGATGCGCCGCACGGGCACATGCATCAGAAATTCACCAACGTACGGGTGCCGAAGGACAATATCATTCTCGGGGCCGGCCGCGGTTTCGAAATATCCCAGGGGCGCCTCGGGCCAGGCCGAATTCACCACTGCATGCGGGCGATTGGCGCTGCTGAAAAGGCATTACAGCTCATGTGTGAGCGGGCAGTTTCGCGGGTGGCGTTTGGCAAACCGCTGGCCAGGCTCGGCGGTAACGTGGATATCATCGCCCAGGCGCGCATGGATATTGAGCAGGCGCGACTGCTGACACTGCGCACTGCATGGATGATGGATAATGTTGACCCCAAGGAGGCGCGTATCTGGATCTCCATGATCAAGACTGTGGTGCCCAACATGTCTATTCGTGTTGTAGATCAGGCCATACAGATGTTTGGCGCCCTGGGTGTGTCTCAGGATACACCGCTGGCCGTGATGTACATGGGGCAGCGTACCCTGCGTCTGGCAGACGGCCCCGATGAAGTGCACCGTATGGTGGTGGGCCGCAATGAACTGCGCAAGTACGCCGAACAGAAAGACGTCAACGCGACATTCAGGGATGGCTGAGCGAACAGCGTTCCCTGAACTACACTGGATTCTTTGATACCCGCACCCAGGAGAATGGCACCATGGCAGTAAAAGTCGTACCCAAGGATGAGATGGTCAATGCAGTAGGCACTCAGTTCGAGCCCAGCGAGTGGATCGAAGTGAGCCAGGAGCGTATCAACGCCTTTGCCGATTGCACAGAAGATCACCAATTCATTCACATAGACGAGGAAAAGGCGGCCCAGACGCCGTTTGGCGGCACCATAGCCCACGGTTTTCTGACGCTTTCCCTGTTGTCCAAAATGGTCGAGGGTAATGGCGTAGTCCCTGAGAACATTGTGATGGGTATCAACTACGGCTTCGAAAAGGTACGTTTCCTGATGCCGGTTCGCGCCGGTAAGCGGGTGCGTGCCCACGTCACTATCGCCGCTGTGGATCGTAAGGATGACAACCGTTTCCTGATCAAACAGTCCATATCAGTGGAAATCGAGGGAGAGGAAACGCCCGCGCTGGTGGCCGACTGGCTGGCGATGATGGTCGCCGGCTAGGCGCTCAGGGCCTGAAAGCCTGTTGCACACGATACAATACGTAATTTACGAGGAATCAAACTAATGACCATTCGTTATGACGGCAAAGTTGCCATTGTCACCGGTGCTGGCCAGGGCCTGGGGCGCAGCCACGCCATAGAGCTCGCCAAGCGTGGGGCTAAAGTAGTGATCAATGACCTGGGTGGAGCAAAAGACGGCACCGGTGGCTCCAGTGATGCAGCCAAAGCGGTGGTGGCGGAAATAGAGGCGCTGGGAGGCGAGGCTATCGCCAACGGCGCCAACGTGGCCAAATACGATGAGGTTGAGGCCATGGTCAAACAGACCATGGATCAGTGGGGTCGGATTGATATCCTGGTCAATAATGCCGGTATTTTGCGCGACAAGAGTTTCACCAAGGGCAGCCTGGACGACTTCAAACTGGTGGTAGACGTACACCTTATGGGCACGGTGAATTGCACCAAGGCCTGCTGGGATATCATGCGCGATCAGGCCTACGGGCGGGTGGTGGTGACCACGTCCTCCAGCGGCCTGTATGGCAACTTCGGCCAGAGCAATTACGGCTCGGCCAAAATGGGTGTGATCGGCCTGATGAATACCCTGGTGCAGGAAGGCGCCAAGTACGATATTCGTGTGAATGCGCTGGCCCCCACTGCTGGCACCCGCATGACCGAGGGGCTGATCCCCGAGAAAGCCTTTGATCTGCTCACCCCGGAAACTGTTACCCCGGCGGTACTGTATCTGGTGAGCGAAGACGCCCCCAACCGCACCATTCTGGCTGCCGGCGCCGGCGCTTATGCCGTGGCAAAAATTGTCGAGACTGACGGTGTCTGGTTGGCACCAGACGAGCAGAGCCCGGAAGGGATTGCCGCGCACTGGGATGCCATCACCGCCACTGCGGGGGAGAAAGTGCCCCAGGCTGGTTTTGAGCAGACTATCAAGTTTACCGCCAAGGCCGCCGAGGGCCTGGGTATCAAGCTGGACTAATGACGATTCCGCGACTGTCGTTGTAACGGCAGCGCCACATAGGAGAACAACAACATGAAAGAAGCAGTAATTGTAGCAACAGCCCGTACCCCCATTGGCAAAGCTTATCGCGGTGGTTTTAATAATCTGGGTGGTGCCACCCTGGGCGCGGCCTCCGTAGCGGAAGTGGTCAAGCGCGCCGGTATTGATCCGGCGCGGGTAGAAGACGTTATTATGGGCTGTGCCCTGCAGCAGGGTGCGACCGGAAGCAATATTGCACGCCAGATTGCGGTGCGCGCTGGACTGCCCCTAACCACGTCCGGTATGACCATAGACCGTCAGTGTTCTTCCGGCCTGATGGCTGTGGCGACGGCGGCCAAGCAAGTCATGTACGACGGCATGGACTGTGTGGTCGGAGGTGGTCTGGACTCTATCTCCCTGGTGCAGAACGAACATATGAACGTACACCGGCTGGTAGACGAGGGCCTGATGGCCATCGAGCCGAACTACTTCATGCCCATGTTGCAAACGGCCGAGGTTGTGGCCAAGCGCTACAACGTGTCACGCGAGGCTATGGACGAGTACGGTCTGCAGTCACAGCAGCGCACCGCCGCCGCCTACGAGGCGGGCAAATTCGCGGACGAGCTGGTGCCTGTGACCTGCAAGCGCACCGTGTGGAACAAGGAAACAGGCGATTCATCAGAAGTCGAAAGCACTGTGTCTGCCGATGAGGGCCTCCGCGCCACCACGCTGGAAAGTCTTGCGGGCCTGAAAACAGTTATTGAGGGAGGCACGATCACTGCCGGTAACGCGTCGCAGTTGTCTGACGGCTCATCAGCCCAATTGGTCATGGACTCGAAAGTTGCCGCGCAGGCAGGCCTGGAGCCGCTGGGTATTTACCGCGGTATGGCTGTGGCGGGTCTGGCCCCGGATGAGATGGGCATCGGCCCTGTGTATGCCGTGCCTAAATTGCTCAAGCAGCATGGTCTGACGATCAACGATATCGGCTTGTGGGAGCTGAACGAGGCATTTGCTGTGCAGGTAATTTATTGCCGTGACCAGCTGGGTATCGACAACGACAAACTCAATGTCAACGGCGGTGCTATTTCCATAGGCCACCCCTACGGTATGAGCGGCTCCCGCATGATCGGCCACGCGCTGATCGAGGGTAAGCGCCGTGGCGTCAAATACGTGGTGATTACCATGTGCGTCGGCGGTGGTATGGGCGCAGCCGGCCTGTTTGAAGTGGCCTAGGGCTATGCAGTAGAATGCGGCGCCTGAGGGCGCCGTCTTTTTTTATATTCAGTGTGGGGTGAAGAATGAAAGCAGTGGTATGTAAAGAGCACGGCCTGGCTGACAAGCTGGAGCTTGTGAGTGACTGGGCAGAGCCCGACCTGGGTGAGAACGATGTCCTGATCAAGGTGAAGGCCGTCGGGCTCAATTTTCCCGATGTGCTGGTGATACAGAACAAGTACCAGTTCCAGCCCGATCTGCCCTTTGTGCCGGGTGGCGAGTGTGCGGGTGAAGTCGAGGCTGTTGGGTCGGCGGTGACACGTTACAAAGTGGGCGATAAGGTGATCGCAGCACCGGGTACCGGCGCGTTCTGCGAGAAAATTGCGATCCATGAGCTGGCAGTATTTCCAATGCCAGAGGTCCTCAGCTTTGAACAGGCCGCAGGTATCAGCATCACCTATTTCACCTCCTACCACGCACTCAAGCAACGCGCTAATATCCAGCCCGGTGAGACTCTGCTGGTGCTGGGTGCAGCTGGCGGTGTCGGCACTACGGCGATTGAGTTGGGTAAGCTGATGGGGGCAAAAGTGATTGCCGCTGCCAGCTCGGATGAAAAGCTGGAGCTGTGTAAGCAATTGGGCGCAGATGAAGTCATCAACTACAGCACTACCTCGCTCAAGGATGCCGTTAAAGAGCTGACCGGCGGCAAGGGTGTGGACGTGGTCTATGATCCTGTGGGTGGGGATTATGCCGAACCCGCGATTCGCAGTATGGGCTGGAACGGTCGTTATCTGGTGGTCGGTTTTGCCAGTGGCCCCATTCCCAAGATTCCCCTGAACCTGACTTTACTCAAGGGATGCGCGATCGTGGGTGTATTCTGGGGCCGCTTTACGACAGAAGAGCCCGAGGTCAACCAGCAGAATATTAAAGAGCTGTGGGAGCTGTTTGCCCTCGGTAAGCTCAACCCGGTGGTAACCGACGTGTTCCCGCTGGAGAAATATGAAGAAGCCTACAACTGCATGATCGAGAGGCGTGCACGCGGCAAGGTTATCCTCACCGTTTAGTCCACTTCGGGAGTTATCAGCATGCAGGGTTTCGAGTTCAATACGGTTCGCCGAATTATCAACGGCCCGGGTAGTGCCTTGCAACTGGCCAACCAGTGCCGCAGCCTGGGTATCACCCGGCCTTTGATGGTCACCGACCCGGGGTTAATGTCGATTGGCCTGGTGCCACCGGTGCTGGAAGCGCTCGCTGGCGAGGGCTTTGAGGCCGTGCTGTTTGACCAGGTACGGGAAGATCCGCCGGAAGCTACCGTGCTGATGGCGGCGGACATGGGTAGAAGCCAGGGCGTGGACGGCGTTATCGCCGTGGGTGGCGGCAGCTCGATGGATGTGGCGAAAGTGGTAGCGGTGCTATTGGGCGGCAAACAGGCGCTGGGCGAGTTGTATGGTGTGGGTAATGCACAGGGCCCGCGGCTACCCCTGATACTGGTGCCCACCACTGCGGGTACCGGCTCCGAGGTCACACCGGTGGCGGTTATCACCACAGGTGAAACCACTAAGGCGGGAGTGTCTTCTGCGGTATTGCTGCCCGATGTGGCAGTGCTTGATGCCGATCTGACCCTGGGCCTGCCGCCAGCCGTAACCGCCATGACCGGGGTCGATGCCATGGTACATGCCATTGAGGCATACACTACCCGTCACCAGAAAAACCCGATTTCCGACAACCTCGCCCGCCAGGCCCTGCAATTGTTGGCGCGAAACATCCGCACGGCGGTACACGACGGCAAGAATCGACAGGCCCGGGAGAATATGCTGCTGGGTGCCTGCCTGGCCGGTCAGGCCTTTGCCAACGCGCCGGTTGCGGCGGTGCACGCGCTGGCCTATCCGCTTGGGGGGCACTACCACATTCCCCACGGTCTCAGTAATTCGTTAGTATTGCCCGCTGTGCTGGAATTCAACACTGCCAGCGCCTGTGAGCTCTATGCAGAGTTGGCGGAGATAGTCGTTGGCTCGCCGCTGCAGGGCAGCGCTGAGGCAAAGACCGCTGCAATGATACAGGCCTTGCGGGATTTGATAGACGAGCTCAATTTACCGGCCACACTACAGGCGGCCGGCGTGGACGAGAACACCTTGGAATTACTGGCGGAGGATGCCATGTTGCAGCAGCGCCTGCTGGTGAATAACCCACGGGATGTGGCGTACTCGGATGCCCTGGCGATTTATCGCGCAGCCTATCGAAGCGCGGCATGAGTAAAGCCGGGCCGCCGTCGCGCGCCGATTACAAGGTGTTCTATCCCATCTCCACTCGCTGGGCAGATAACGATATATACGGCCATGTGAACAATGTGACCTATTACTCCTACTTCGATACTGCGGCGAATCGGTATTTGATTGAAGAGGGTGGGCTCGATATTGGCGACGGCAGTATCGTCGGCTATGTGGTCAGTTCCGGCTGCGAATACCACGCACCCATTACCTATCCCGAGCCGGTCGAGGCGGGTTTGCGGGTTGACCGGATGGGCAACAGCTCGGTGCAGTATGGCCTGGCGATTTTTCGGCAGGGTGGCAATGAAGCCGTCGCACACGGCCACTTTGTGCATGTTTTTGTAAATCGCTCGGAAAACAAATCGGTGCCAATACCCGAAAGTCTGCGCACTGCCCTGGAAAAACTGCGGTAGCCATAAGCTGCCTTGCCATGTCTTCGTGACAACGTTACAGGTAGTTATGTAAACTCGCCTGAAACCTCAGGAACTACGATACGTGCAAACCACTGGACACTCTTGCCACCGCCGCACGGGCCGTGCCCGCGCTTTTTGCCTCTCGCTTCTGTTTGTCTTCCAGTCGATGTTTATCCCGCTGTGTACGGCCATGGCCGAACCGGGAGAGATCTGGATTCTCGTTGACACCCAGGAGCTTACCCTGGTGGTAATGGAAGGTGAGTCGGTACTGCAGAAATACGACAATATCGCCATCGGTAGCAACGGTCCCACCCTGGCTAAACTGGTCAGTGACGAAACAACCCCGCTGGGGAATTTTCGCATCAGCGGCGTCAATGAGCGCAGCCGATATCGCCTTTTCCTGGCGCTGGACTATCCCACCATGGAGCATGCCCAGCGGGCCCTGGACGATGGCCGGCTGAGCCCCGAGGAGTATATAGCCGTGAACAATGCCTGGCTGGCCAAGGTGCCGCCACCACAAAATACACGTCTCGGTGGGCATCTCGGTATACACGGGCTGGGGGGCGGTAGTGAGGAGATTCACGGTATCGTAAACTGGACCGATGGCTGTATAGCGGTGACCAATGAACAGATAGAGGAACTTTCACACTGGGTGGGTGTGGGTACACGCGTAACGGTCCGTTAGGCCAAAAAGTGCCATTAATTACTTGTACGAAGGCACAATAATCCCTTGCGCACGTGATTTGTATCCAAGAGAATATGCGCGGGTAGGGGATCGGGCTCTGTTACAGGCGACCGCTTCCAGATTTAGTGACCGGGCTATTCGCGCTTTCGGTTAAGAAAGACCGAGACCGCCCTGGGTACTTTTACGGGCGAAGGCCCTTTTTGGGTATAAAGGAGAGAGTAAATGCGTAATTTTTACAAGACCATGGCTACTGGTGCAATGGTTGTAGCACTGGCCGGTGCAACCGGTTGTGCTACCACTGGCGATCTGGATGCACTGAAAGCCGAAGTAGACAAGGCTAACAGCACTGCCAGCCAGGCAGCCGCTGACGCCTCTGCTGCCAAGCGCGATGCTGCAGCTGCAAAAACTGCTGCTGAGCAGGCTCGTGACGCCGCTAATGCGACCAACGAGAAGCTGGACCGTATGTTCAAGAAGTCTATGCAGAAGTAATATCGACCGGGGTTAACACCCTACGGAAAGGGCTATGATCATTGATCATGGCCCTTTTTTTATGGCGGGTTTTAATTTAATTGGATTGTGCTTTTCCAATCCGGCAGGAATTCGGGTGTATCCTGGCTCCATGGCCGCGCCCCTCCGGGGTACCCTCAGTCGGTCAGGAGCCTTAAAGCGCTTCGCTGTCTCCTTCCACTCCTTCGGCGCTGGCCTTTAACATTCCGCCAGGACACACCCGAATCCCTGCCTGATACCGAGCAGGCCAGGAATATTTTAGTAGCAAGAACGGTGAATCCGGTTTGCTGGAACACGCTGCGGTGGAGCGAGGTAACCCCCCGTCGTCCGCCGCGAATGGAACTGAGCAACGCCAGGAGATGCGAGGAGTGCTTGTTTTCTAGACTTCCTTGGAAATGGCCACCGGCATACCGGTGCGTTCCGTCAGCGCCCGGTGGATGGCCTCTTCGTCCAGCTCGACCAGGCGCTGCGCCTGGGCAGCATCAATCAGCTTCATAGCGTTTTTGAGCAGCGCGGCACGGCCCAGCCCATCTTCTTCCAAGGGTTCGTGAATTTCCAGATAGAGTTTGCCGCCAAACCAGCCCACCTTGGCCGTCTCGCTGACAATATTGATGCGGGTTCCCACGGCGATCTGCGGGAACAGGTATTCGATATCTTCCGGCATCATGCGAATGCAGCCGTGGGAGGCACGCATGCCCACACCAAAAGCCTTGTTGGTACCGTGTATCAGGTAACTTCCGCTGGTTATTCCAAGCCGCAGGGCGAACAGCCCCAGCGGATTATTTGGGCCCGCTGCCACGACTCTTGGCAAGGGGTCACCCGCTTCCGCGTGCTCCCTGCGAATCGACTCGGGTGGGGTCCAGGTAGGGTTCTCTTTCTTGCCCACGATCTTTGTTACACCCAGTGGTGTACCCCAGTCCTGGCGGCCTATGCCCACCGGGTAGGTCTGAACCACCGGCGTCTCCCCCGGCTCAGCTTCGGGATAGTAGTAAATGCGCATTTCAGGGATGTTGAGTACCAGGCCCTCCCGGGGAGCCGCTGGCAGAATGTAGCGTGTCGGGATAATAACCTCGGTGCCGTCGCCTGGTAACCAGCGATCCACATCGGGATTGGCGCGCACGATCTGCTCCTGGCCGATATCGTAACGGCGCGCGATATCCAGTAGCGTGTCTTCGTGAGCCGCCTCGGTTTGATGGATGGCGCCAATAATATCGAACTCCGGTAAGGGCATGTCGAAAGTGGCGGCCGGGCTTATGCCGGGCAGAAGTAGGGCGAGTAAGGCTAACTGGATGCGCATGGGATCAACTGGTCAAATAGGTGTGCAGGTTACTATAAATATCCGCCTAGTTGCAGGCCTTCACGCGCTGTTCGTGCAGTACAACGGCGATTAGAACGGCGAAAAAGATAGCCGCACTAAACAGCGGCGCGAGTGCGCCGTGAATCTGGTACAGGGCGCCGGCGCAAATCGGTCCGACTACGAAGCCTATGGCGGGGCAGGAACTGATCAGTCCGGCCGCAGCACCCTGTTCCTCCGGACTGACTGCCAGCGATGCACCGGCGGCGATGGCGGGCATACTCAGGCCCAGTCCAGTGCCTAAAAATGCCATACCCACCGCCAAAACAGCAAAATTGTTAAAACTGGCTATGACCAACGCGCCAACGCAAAGAGACAACAAACCGAGACGGATGAAGAGGCTTGCCCTGAGTTTCATGCGCTGCATGACCGAGACCTGGATGAGAAAGGTGAAAGCGGCCGACACCATTAGTGCGGCGCCGGTCATCTGTGCTGTTTCGATACCCGTTAGGTCCAGTTTGTCCTGCAACTGAAACCCCAGGGTTTGCTGAATGCCGGAAAAGCCCACGAACAGGCCGACAGCCGTTGCCAGGAACATCATTATCCGCGAATCAGTCAATTTCAGTCGCGCGCTGGTCCTGCGGGTGGTGAGATCCGGGCCCGGTGTGACCGGCAGTTGGCGCCATACCATCAGCGCCGCTACGGCCGCCATGCCGGCGGCAAAGTACAGGGGGGCGAGCAGGCCAAAGGTGGCCAGTGCGCCACTGACCGCCGGGCCGAGAATAGTCCCCATACTATTGGCTGTGCCGAGTCTGGCCATGGTCGAGGTGCGCTTGTCACGGGAGGAGTGGTCAGCTGCGTAGGCGGTAGCGGCGGGGTTGCTCGCGGACATAATCAGTGCCTGGCTACAGCGTGCCAGAAGCAGAATGAGGTAGAACGCAGTGCCCGTGAGCAAACCGGCTAGACCGGCGTAGAAGACACTGGTGAATCCCAGCGTGCCTATGGCGTACCCCACCAGCCCGGTGATAATGATGGGTTTGCGACCAACGCGGTCGCTAAGGCGACCCCAGGCGGGAGCTGCAACCGCGAATACCAGGGCGGAGATGGCGATAATGGAGGTAATCTGCAATTCCCCCAGCTGCACCTCCCGCCCGAGTGGCGCGAGAACGGCAAACACCAGTGACTGCCCCATGGCCGTGGTCATCAGGGCGACAATCAGCACCGTGGTCTGGTGGCGACTCAGTTTCTCGGGCAAATCGGGTATATCTCCATCGCGGTTACGCAGTGCCTGTGAGAGGCGTTAAGGGAAGCTGTGGCGCTGTTGGACTCGCTGGGGCGAATCGCTGGATAGATGTTTTATACACTGCATATCATAGGGATATCCAAGGGCAAAGCAATTGCCGGCTCCTGTAGTAAGGGTAACTATCGTCATTCCCCGGTCTGGACAGTCAGAGGCTGATCACATACAATCCATCGCCAGATTTCACAGGCCCGGCCAGCGCCTCGGGCACCTTTTTATCCCTGTGAGTGACCAGAGCTGAATTCATGCGAAAAGGCGAGATGCGGTTTCCCATCTCGCCTTTTTGTGAGCGCCCGGCTGAGGGGCGTCCGGCTAACGTTATTCCCGCTGTAAGTTGGAGGTTTGCTTGACCAGTCCGGCCATTCTGGCGCTTGAAGACGGAAGTATTTTCAAAGGCCTGGCAATCGGCGCCACGGGGATATCAGTGGGTGAGGTTGTTTTCAACACCGCCATGAGCGGCTACCAGGAAATTCTCACCGATCCGTCCTACGCGCGGCAGATTGTCACGCTGACCTACCCACACATCGGCAATACCGGTACCAATTCCGAGGATGAAGAGTCCACCGCTATCTGGGCGACGGGCCTGGTAATCAGGGATTTGCCGCTGATGGCCAGTAATTACCGCAACGAGCAGGGCCTGCAGCAGTACCTGGAGCAGCGCGGTATCGTCGCCATAGCCGAAATCGATACTCGCCGCCTCACCCGCATTCTCCGGGACAAGGGCGCGCAAAATGGTTGCCTGATGGCAGGCCCGGATATTGACGAACAGCGCGCCCTGGCCGCTGCGCGGGGCTTTGCCGGTCTCAAGGGGATGGATCTTGCCAAGGAGGTGTCAGTCTCAGAGGCATACAGTTGGGATGAGGGCAGTTGGGTGTTTGGCGTTGGTCACAGCTCACGACCAAAGGATGAGTTGCCGTGGCATGTGGTCGCCTACGACTATGGCGTCAAACGCAATATCCTGCGCATGCTGGTTGACCGCGGTTGCCGCCTGACGGTGGTGCCTGCACAGACCCCCGCCGCCGATGTGCTCGCATTGAAGCCCGATGGCGTGTTCCTGTCCAACGGGCCGGGAGACCCCGAGCCCTGCGACTACGCCATCGCCGCGATCCAGGCTATTTTGGAGACAGACATTCCCTTATTTGGCATTTGCCTTGGCCACCAGCTTCTGGGCCTCGCCAGCGGCGCCCGCACCATGAAAATGAAGTTCGGCCACCACGGCGCCAACCACCCGGTACAGAACCTCGATGACGGAACGGTGCTGATTTCCAGCCAGAACCACGGTTTTGCGGTGGACGAAAGCAGTCTTCCCGATAATCTGAGGATTACCCACAAGTCACTGTTCGATGGCACATTGCAGGGGATTCATCGCACAGATAAGCCCGCGTTCAGTTTCCAGGGCCACCCTGAAGCCAGCCCGGGGCCACATGACGCCGCGCCGCTTTTTGACCATTTTATTGAACTGATTACGGCCCGTTCGGGCGATCGCACCACAGGAACAAACTGATCCCGTATGCCAAAGAGAACTGACATAAAAAGCATCCTGATTCTCGGCGCCGGCCCGATCGTTATCGGCCAGGCCTGCGAGTTCGATTACTCTGGCGCCCAGGCCTGTAAGGCTCTGCGGGAAGAGGGGTACCGGGTTGTTCTGGTGAACTCCAATCCCGCCACCATTATGACTGACCCGGCGATGGCTGATGCCACCTATATCGAGCCCATCGAGTGGCGCACTGTGTCGCGCATCATCGAGGCGGAAAAGCCCGATGCGCTGCTGCCCACCATGGGTGGGCAGACCGCGCTGAACTGCGCGCTGGACCTGGCCCGCGAAGGCGTACTCGAAAAGTACGGTGTTGAGATGATCGGTGCGACCAAGGAGTCCATCGACATGGCCGAGGATCGCCAGCTGTTCGATCAGGCCATGAAGCGAATAGGATTGGAGACGCCTCGCGCAGCCTTTGCACACAGTCTTGAGGAATCTTTCCAGGTTCTGGACCAGATCGGTTTTCCCTGCATAATCCGGCCCTCCTTCACCATGGGGGGGTCAGGGGGAGGTATTGCCTACAATCGAGATGAGTTTGAGAAAATCTGTGTGCGCGGCCTGGATTTATCGCCCACCAAGGAGCTGTTGATCGATGAGTCCCTCATCGGCTGGAAAGAGTTCGAGATGGAAGTGGTGCGTGACAAAAACGACAACTGCATCATTGTCTGCGCCATTGAAAACTTCGATGCCATGGGTGTGCATACCGGCGATTCCATTACTGTGGCACCCGCCCAGACCCTGACTGACAAGGAATACCAGATCATGCGTAACGCCTCGCTGGCGGTGCTGCGTGAGATCGGGGTGGAAACCGGCGGTTCCAATGTGCAGTTCGGGCAGGACCCGAAAACCGGACGCATGGTGATTATCGAAATGAACCCCCGGGTGTCCAGGTCTTCCGCCCTGGCTTCCAAGGCCACAGGCTTTCCCATCGCCAAGGTGGCGGCCAAGCTCGCCGTGGGCTTTACGCTGGATGAATTGCTGAACGACATTACCGGTGGCAGAACCCCGGCATCGTTTGAACCGTCAATCGACTATGTCGTGACCAAGATTCCACGCTTTGCCTTCGAAAAGTTTGCCACGGCAGATTCGCGTCTGACCACCCAGATGAAGTCGGTGGGTGAGGTAATGGCTATTGGCCGTACTTTCCAGGAATCGCTGCAAAAGGCCATGCGCGGTCTGGAGGTAGACTCCGCCGGTTTCGAGCACATGATCGATACGGACAGCCCGGATGCACGTGAGCAACTGGTGTCCGAGCTGTCCAACCCCAAGCCGGAACGCCTCTGGTATATCGGCGACGCTTTCCGTTCCGGTATGCCGCTGGAAGAGATTTACCGCTACTCGGGGGTTGACCCCTGGTTTCTGGTGCAGATAAGAGATCTGATAGAGACGGAAGACAGTCTG
Source organism: uncultured Haliea sp. (assembly GCA_963977275.1). Classification (GTDB taxonomy): domain Bacteria; phylum Pseudomonadota; class Gammaproteobacteria; order Pseudomonadales; family Halieaceae; genus JARRPM01. Next base: position 61,292 of record CAXBNX010000023.1, read on the forward strand.
AAAACCGTCAATCTGGCAGATATAGATTATCGCCAGATGTTCTCACTCAAGCGCAAGGGTTTTTCGGACGAGCGTCTGGCGGTGCTGCTGGCTGCCTCGGAAGCAAAAATACGTGCCCACCGCCACAGTATGGGTATTCGCCCGGTCTATAAACGTGTGGATACCTGCGCCGCGGAGTTTGCCTCCGATACTGCTTACATGTACTCCACCTATGAGGAGGAGTGCGAGGCAGCGCCCAGCGACAGGGACAAGATTCTTGTCATCGGAGGTGGCCCCAACCGCATAGGGCAGGGCATCGAGTTCGATTACTGTTGCGTACACGCGGTTCTGGCGATGCGCGAGGATGGCTATGAAACCATCATGATCAACTGCAACCCGGAAACGGTTTCTACAGACTACGACACCTCTGATCGCCTCTACTTTGAGCCGGTCACGCTGGAGGATGTTCTGGAGATTGTGGACCTGGAAAAACCCAAGGGCGTGATTGTCCAGTTCGGCGGCCAGACCCCGCTGAAACTTGCCCGGGCCCTGGAGGCCCAGGGCGTGCCCATTATCGGCACCACACCGGACGCCATTGACCGGGCCGAGGATCGCGAGCGCTTCCAGCAGATGATCCAGAAGGTGGGCCTGCTGCAGCCGGACAATACCACCGTGCGCAGTGTTGACGGCGCTATAGAGGCCGCCAGCAAAATTGGTTATCCGCTGGTGGTTCGTCCCTCCTACGTGCTGGGCGGGCGGGCCATGGAGATTGTCTACAGGGAAGAAGATCTACTGCGGTATATGCGCGATGCGGTGCGGGTGTCCGATGACTCACCGGTGCTGTTGGATCGTTTTTTGAGCGCCGCTATCGAAGTGGATATTGACGCAGTCAGCGACGGCAAGCAGGTGGTGATCGGTGCCATCATGCAACATATCGAGCAGGCCGGCGTACACTCCGGCGATTCTGCCTGTTCCCTGCCGCCCTACAGCCTCGATGCCCGGGTGCAGGACGAGATGCGTGACCAGGTTCGCCAGATGGCACTGGAGCTGGGGGTTATCGGCCTCATGAATGTTCAGTTGGCCTGGCAGGATGGTGAAACCTATGTCATCGAGGTGAACCCCAGAGCCTCACGCACGGTGCCTTTTGTATCGAAATGCATTGGCGTGTCACTGGCCAAGATCGCGGCGCGCTGCATGGTGGGCCAGAGTCTCGAATCCCAGGGCATTACAGGCGAGGTGATTCCACCCTATTTCTGTGTTAAAGAGGCGGTGCTGCCCTTTCAGAAATTTCCCGGTGTGGACCCCATTCTGGGCCCGGAAATGCGCTCAACCGGCGAGGTCATGGGCACTGGCGACACCTTTGCCAGCGCGTTTGCCAAGGCCCAATTGGCCGCCGGCCATGCCCCGCCCACCGGTGGTACGGCTCTGCTAAGTGTGCGCGATGTGGACAAACCCGGCCTGGTGCTGGCTGCGCGCGAGTTGGTGGCGCTGGGGTTTTCACTGGCTGCAACAGCTGGTACTGCAGATGCATTGGAGCAGGCTGGCATGGAGGTGCGCAGGGTGAACAAGGTTCAGGAAGGGCGGCCTCATATCGTGGACATGATCAAAAACGATGAGGCACAATTGATTATCAACACCACCGAGGGGCGGCGTGCGATCGCCGACTCGGCGGCAATACGCGCCACGGCGGAGGCCCACAACGTGTTTTATACTACAACTCTCGCGGCGGGTGAGGCGGTTTGTATGGCCTTGAGGCAGGAGGGAGACCAGACCGTACGACGCCTGCAAGATTTGCACAGGAGCATAGTGGCATGAACAAGTTTCCCATGACCGTTTCCGGGGAAAGAACCCTGAGAGAAGAGCTGGATCGTCTCAAAAGAGTGGAGCGACCGAAGATCACCCAGGCCATTGCCGAGGCCAGGGCGCACGGTGATTTAAAGGAAAACGCCGAGTATCACGCCGCCCGGGAACAGCAAAGTTTCATGGAAGGCCGGGTTATGGAGATTGAGGGCAAGTTGGGTAATGCCCAGGTCATCGATGTAACCGCTATTCCCAAGACAGGCAAGGTTATTTTTGGCACCACCATAGATCTGGTCAATATTGAAACCGATGATACGGTGACCTATCGCATTGTTGGCGAGGATGAGGCAGACGTGAAACGGAACCTGATTTCTGTAGGTTCTCCGATAGCGCGAGCCCTGATCGGTAAGGAAGAGGGCGATGTGGTGGTAGTGCGGGCTCCCGGCGGGGATATCGAGTACGAAATAGACCAGGTCCAGCATATTTAGCACTGCCGGTGCCATTTGGTACCGAGCCTCTATGCAAATAATTCTCATTTAAGATACTATTGCGGCTTTCCGGGCCGCAAAGCCCCCCTTGACAGCAGCATAGACGGTACTCCTACTCACGATGAACCTTTCCCTCTGGTCCCTGAAAACCGGCGATCGCTGTGAAATACTGGGCTATGACCAGGTGCTTCCAGAGAATTACCGTACCCGTATGATGGAGTTCGGTTTTCATCCTGGAGAAATCGTCGTCTGTGTCCAGACCGTGGCATATGGCGCTCCCAAGGTTTACCGGGTCAGCAATACGATTTTTTCGCTGGATGAGGAAGTCGCCGACCATATCCATGTCAGGCTGATTGATCGCAATGTCTAAAACAATTCTTATTGGCAGTCCCAATTCCGGCAAGAGCCTGCTGTTCAACCGGCTCACCGGCCTGCACCATAAGGTGGCCAATTTTCCCGGTATTACGGTGGATGTCGGGATGGGCAAAATGCGGGCGCTGCCCGAGATGGACCTGGTGGATTTCCCCGGGACCTACTCGCTGCAGGCCATCTCGGCCGATGAAAAGGTGGCGGTAGAACATTTTCATCGCGCCCTGCAAGACCCGGAAGTTGAACAGGTTTTGTGCCTGATTGATGCGACTCGCCTGGAAAAAAGCCTTTATTTCACACTGCAGGTAATCCGCGATTGCGAACGTCATAGCAAGCCGGTGACGGTGCTGGCGAACTTAATCGACGTATTGGACAACCATGATTTGTCGCTGGATATAGCGGAACTCAGTGCGGCCCTGCACACGCAGGTACTGCCCATCTCGGCGCGCACCGGCAAAGGCATTGAGGCCGTGATTGAGCACATCAAAGCCAATCGAAATCTGGCGGCCCAGCCGCCACGCGCACATTTGATTGGCGTACCCGATGTCCTGCTTCGCGGTACTGCGCACCAACTGTCTCAGCGCTTTGGTCCCAAGGGTGACGTTCTGGTGCGTACGCAGACCCGGCTGGATAGTTTCTTTCTTCATTCAGTGACGGGCGGCTTTGCGTTCTTTGCCATTATGTATCTGCTGTTTCAGTCCATCTTTACCTGGTCGGCGCCCGCCATGGAGGCAGTTCAGTCCACTCTGGCTGCCATGGCCGAAATCATCGTGCCGCTGTTCAGTAACCATATAGCCAGGGATTTTACGTCAGATGCCCTGTTTGGCGGCATTGGTGCGTTTCTGGTATTTGTGCCGCAGATTTTTGTGCTGACGTTTATCATAGGTCTGCTGGAAGACTCGGGCTACATGGCGCGCGCTGCCCTCATCTGCCACAAGCCGTTGCGCCTGTTCGGCCTCACGGGCAAGAGCTTTATCCCCATGCTGTCCGGTGTGGCCTGTGCCATTCCCGGAATCTATGCCGCCCGGGCCATCGATTCACCACGCAAGCGCTTGCTCACTTACATGGCTATCCCGCTAATGCCCTGTTCCGCGCGGTTGCCTGTGTATACGCTGATTATCGCTGCGTTTATTCCCTCCGGCACAGCCTTGGGCGGGCTGCTGGGGTGGCAGGGCCTGGCCATGTTCTGCATTTATTTTTTTGGCATGTTCTGCGGTCTACTGGTGACTGGGCTGATCTCGCGCACCAACAAGGACCACTATAACGACCTGCCATTTGTACTCGAATTACCGCCTTATCGGATACCCGGACTGGGCCCCTTGTTACGAAACGCGTGGAACCGCTCCAAGCACTTTGTCACCAAGGCGGGAAAGATTATTTTCGCAGTCACTGTGGTGATCTGGGTACTGGGCTATTTTCCGAACGAGGGCACGGATCTGGGCACCTCCTGGCTGGGCTACCTCGGCCGCATCGTGGAACCCCTGTTTGCACCGCTGGGTCTGGACTGGCGCTATGCGGTGGCTATCCTCACCTCGTTTCTGGCGCGGGAAGTGTTCGTGGGAACCCTGGGCACAATCTTCGGTATTGAGTCTGCTGACGAGAATATCACGCCACTGGTGCAGCATATCCAGTCCAGTGACCTACCCCTGGGCTCCGGGCTGGCGTTGCTGGTGTTCTTTGCTATCGCGCTGCAATGTGTCTCCACTGTAGCGATACTTTCAAAGGAAACTGGCTCGGGGGTGCTGGCGATGAAGATGTTCGTCGGTTACCTGTTGTTCGCCTATGCCGCGGCTCTTGCCATATACCATGTGGCGGCGTTATTTTCCTGAGCGGCTCTACTCGCTGCGCTCGTGCTGGAACAGCCGGACTTCCGCCAGTACCAGCCTGGCGATCAGCTGGACCATCAGTGAATGATTTTCCGCGCGTATACCCTCGAGGCCGGTATTGATTTGCCGGTAGAGGGAGTCTCTTTCTTGTGATGGCATGGCGGCTGGCAGCTCCACGCTGAAAGAGTATTGCTCTGACTCACTTAACTGGGCGTACGTGCGGGTAAGCTGGCTGACCGCAAAGTCGATCAATCGATCATCAGCACCGCGCTCTGTCAGCAGTGCCCGCAGTTCGCGGTCTAGGTAGGCAAGGCCCTGGGCCTGTTTTGATGGGAATTCGAGAATATCCGCCATGGGCCGGGGTGTTACAGGGGACGGATCAGGTTGGACAGGCGGGGGTCCGGTTGTGCGACCCGGCGCAGGATAACAGCCACGTTGCCAATGCTTTGCACCAGTTCGGCGCCAGAGCGGTCACAGATCTCCTGGGTCATTGCAGCCCGGGCCTCCCGTGAGCCCACTGCGAGCTTTATCTTGATCAGCTCGTGGTCGCTCAGGGCGCGCTCCAGCTCGGCATAAACGGTATCAGTAAGACCGTTACCGGCAACCGTGACAACCGGCTTGAGTTTATGGCCCATCGCACGCAGTTGCTTAATATCGTGTTTTGCTTTTTTGCTCATAATTAAGGCACCTCTGTTCAATTTGGTAATGCCTCAGCGGAGGCTCGGGCGCACATTGGCAAGGTGCGCCGCGAAGGCCAAGGCTGGTTGTCCTTGTCGAGTGGTGCAACGCAAAGCCTGAGGCATCACCAAATTGGACAGAGGTGCCTTGATCCAAGGTACAATACGCCCACACTCGTGCTGGCGGGCGTGCATTCTACACATTCAGCTCTTCCTGAGAAACCGGATACCCATGGCAAAAAAGAAATCTTCCAGCAAGGCCTGGCTGAAAGAGCATCACGAAGACCATTATGTGCAGCTGGCCCAGCGCGAGGGCTACAGATCACGCGCCTGTTACAAGCTGCTGGAGATCGAGGAGCGAGACCGGTTGATCAGGCCGGGCATCACAATACTGGATCTGGGTAGCGCACCGGGGGGCTGGTCGCAGGTGGCAGCGGGGCTGGTAGGCCACTCCGGCCGGGTGATTGCCTCGGATATTCTGCCCATGGACAGTATTGCCGGGGTGGAATTTATCGAAGGAGATTTCACCACGGATGAGGTGTTCGAGCAGATTCTGGCTGCCATCGGCGATTCCACAGTGGAGTTGGTCATTTCCGATATGGCCCCGAACATGAGCGGAATGAACGCAGTGGATCAGCCGCGGTCTATGTATTTAGTGGAGCTGGCGCTTGGTATGGCACGGCAGGTGTTGGCGCCCGGTGGTGCATTTGTCAGCAAAATCTTCCAGGGCGAGGGCTTTGACGGGCTGTTTCGGGACGCGCAAGGATCTTTTGGCAAGCTGGTGACCCGTAAACCCAAGGCCTCACGGCCGCGCTCCCGGGAAGTCTATCTGGTGGCGAAGGATTTTCAGGGCCGCTGAGGCTTTTCCGGGGGTTTATCTCGAATGGTCTCCTCCCGGTGGCATCTTTCAGAAGGGTTGAAACATGGAGTGATCGCCCCAACTGTAGTAAATTAGACCCGAAAACGATTTTTGTGCGTATCTAGTATCAGGGCCCTAGCGGGCTCACCCGTCTCCCGCCTGAAGTGCGGGACTTGGCTATAATTAATGGAGCGAGAGGCTGTCACATCTTTCCTGCCCCAGCCCTCAACAGGGGCGGGGTTGATTGGGAAACCTGTCCGGAATCCTTGGTGAGGTAACAGTATTGAACGATATGGTTAAAAACTTACTGCTTTGGCTGGTCATTGCCGCGGTGTTGTTGTCGGTATTCAACAACTTCAACCCGAATAGTCAGGCCGAACAGGTGGGATATTCCGAGTTTATCCAGGAGATCCAGACTGACCGGGTGAAGCGGGTGGTGGTGGACGGTCTTACCATTTCCGGCGAGCGCTATGACGGCAGCAATTTTGAGACCATCCGCCCCATGGTGGAAGATCCCAAGCTGATCGATGACCTGCTGCAACACAATGTTGTGGTGGAGGGTCGCAAACCGGAGCAACAGAGCGTCTGGAGCCAGTTGCTGGTGGCCAGTTTTCCGATCCTGATAATCATCGCGGTGTTTATGTTCTTTATGCGCCAGATGCAGGGAGGCGCCGGCGGTCGTGGCGGCCCGATGAGCTTCGGCAAGAGCAAAGCGCGCCTGTTGGGCGAGGACCAGATAACCACCACTTTTGCCGACGTGGCTGGGGTGGATGAGGCCAAGGAGGACGTCAAGGAATTGGTGGACTTCCTGCGAGATCCCAGCCGTTTCCAGAAGCTGGGCGGCCGTATTCCGCGGGGCGTATTGATGGTAGGTCAACCCGGCACCGGTAAAACACTGCTGGCCAAGGCCATTGCGGGCGAGGCCAAAGTCCCCTTTTTCTCCATCTCCGGTTCCGATTTTGTGGAAATGTTTGTCGGTGTGGGTGCCTCACGCGTGCGGGATATGTTTGAACAGGCCAAAAAACAGGCCCCCTGCATTATATTTATCGACGAAATTGACGCCGTAGGCCGCCACCGCGGTGCCGGTCTAGGCGGCGGGCACGATGAGCGTGAGCAAACCCTGAACCAGTTACTGGTGGAAATGGACGGTTTTGAGGTCAACGACGGTGTGATCGTGATCGCTGCCACCAACCGCCCGGATGTACTGGACCCGGCACTGTTGCGCCCCGGGCGCTTTGACCGCCAGGTGGTGGTAGGCCTGCCGGACATTCGCGGCCGCGAGCAGATTCTGAAGGTACATATGCGCAAGGTGCCGCTGAATGAGGATGTCGAGGCCAGCAAAATTGCCCGCGGTACGCCGGGGTTCTCTGGTGCCGATCTGGCCAACCTGGTTAACGAGGCGGCCCTGTTCGCCGCCCGTGCCGGTGTGCGCACTGTCGGTATGACCCAATTCGAATTGGCCAAGGACAAGATCATGATGGGCGCCGAGCGCAAATCCATGGTCATGTCCGAGAACGAGAAACGCAACACCGCCTACCACGAGGCCGGGCACGCCATAGTCGGGCGCCTGATGCCGGAGCACGACCCGGTGTACAAAGTCAGTATTATCCCCAGGGGCCGTGCCCTGGGTGTGACCATGTTTCTGCCGGAAGAGGATCGCTACAGCCACAGCCGGCGCTTTATTATCAGCCAGATATGCAGCCTGTTCGGCGGCCGTATCGCCGAGGAAATGACCCTGGGCAAGGATGGTGTGACCACCGGTGCGTCCAACGATATCCAGCGGGCGACCGATATTGCACGAAAAATGGTCACCAAGTGGGGTCTCTCGGAGAAGATGGGGCCGCTGATGTACGACGAGGCTGACGAGGAAGTCTTCCTGGGCCGCAGCGCTGGCCAATCCCACAAATCAGTGTCGGGCGAAACCGCCAAGATGATCGATGAGGAAGTGCGCAAGATCATCGACGACTGCTACGAAACAGCGGAGAAACTGCTGGCAGACAACGTCGACAAGCTGCACGCCATGTCCAACGCGCTGATGCTCTATGAAACTATCGATGCCAGTCAGATTGATGACATCATGGCGGGCCGTGAACCTCGCGAGCCTGCCGACTGGGGCGATGATACCGGTAGCGACAGCCCTCCTGGCACTGGTGCAACGTCACCAGATGCCGAACAGGGTGGCAGTCCAATAGGCGGGCCTGCAGGCGAGCACTAGCGCCCGGGCCCACCCGTCGGGACTTTGACCGCAATTTCTGAACACAATACCCCGGTGCTGCAATGCGCCGGGCGTTCGCTGGCTTTGTCCCGCCCTGTGATCATGGGAGTGATCAATACCACACCGGATTCCTTCTCCGACGGTGGTACCCTTTACCAGTCAGCCTGCCTCGATCTCGATCTTGCCATGTCGCGCGCGCGCGAGATGGTGGCAGAGGGTGCGCTGGTTCTCGATATTGGTGGAGAATCCACCCGGCCGGGCGCGGTTGCGGTAAGCTTTGCTGAGGAAATGGACCGTGTTCTGCCACTTGTGGAGCGGATAGCTGGCGAATTGGATGTCATTATCTCTGTCGATACCAGTTCCCCGGCGCTGATGATTGCAGCCGCCTCCAGCGGGGCGGGTATGCTGAACGACGTGCGTTCCCTGTCACGCGAGGGGGCACTGGAGGCTGCTGCGGCCACTGGGTTGCCGGTCTGCCTGATGCATATGCAGGGCGATCCCGGGAGCATGCAGGAGCAGCCGGCTTATAACGATGTAGCGACGCAGGTAGAGCGCTTCCTGGTAGCGAGGGTCGCAGCCTGTGAGGCGGCTGGCATCGATCGACAGCGGCTGGTGCTGGATCCCGGCTTTGGTTTTGGTAAATCGGTGCAACACAATCTGCAACTGCTTGCTGCACTGCCCCGGTTCACGCAGTTGGGCTTGCCCTTGCTAGTGGGGTTCTCGCGCAAGTCGATGATAGGGGAGCTGATTGGCCGCGAAGTGGGGCAGCGGTTACCGGCCAGCCTCGGGCTGGCGGTACTCGCAGCAGAACGCGGCGCTGCGATTATAAGAACACACGATGTGGCCGCCACCCACGATGCAGTGGCCATGTGGACAGCCTTGAAAGGAGCTGGAGATAGATGAGCAAACGCTATTTTGGTACGGACGGCATTCGAGGGCTGGTGGGCGAGGCGCCGATCACCCCGGACTTCATGCTCAAGCTGGGTTGGGCCAGCGGCCGGGTTTTCGCCCGCGAGGCCGGTGGCGAGGGGCGCTGTACGGTGATTATCGGCAAGGATACCCGGGTATCGGGCTATATGTTCGAATCGGCATTGGAGGCGGGGCTGGTCGCGGCCGGAGTCAACGTCAAACTGCTGGGTCCCATGCCAACACCGGCGGTGGCACTGATGACCCGCACCCAGGCGGCTGTTGCCGGCATTGTAATCAGCGCGTCACACAACCCTTTTTACGACAATGGCATCAAATTCTTTTCCGCTGCGGGTTCCAAATTACCGGACGAGATGGAACATGCCATTGAGGCCGAACTGGAGCAGCAAGTGACCACCGTTCAGTCCAGGGAAATTGGCAAGGTGCTGCGGGTGGTGGATGCGGCGGGGCGATATATCGAGTTTTGTAAATCCACCGTTCCCGAGGGTTTTAATCTGCGCGGTCTGCGCATCGCCGTCGATTGCGCTCACGGCGCTACCTATCACATCGCACCCAGTGTATTCAGTGAGCTTGGCGCCGAAGTGACCAGTATTGGTATTGCGCCCGACGGTTTCAATATCAACGAGGGCGTGGGTTCGACTGATACTGCTGCGCTTTCTGCGCTGGTGCGGGAGCGGGGCGTGGACCTGGGCATTGCGTTTGACGGTGACGGCGACCGCGTTTTGTTTGTGGACGGTGACGGCGAACTGGTGGATGGGGATGAACTCATTTACATGATCGCCATGTATCGTTTGTCCAAGGGCTACGGTGGTGCCGGTGTAGTCGGCACCCTGATGTCTAACCTTGGCCTCGAATTGGCGCTGAAAGCCGAGGGGTTGGAATTTGCCCGGGCGCAGGTTGGCGACCGCTACGTTAAAGAGCGAATGGAAGCAGAAGGGTGGTTTCTGGGGGGTGAGTCGTCCGGGCATATTATCTGTTCAGATGTCACTACCACGGGAGATGGCATCGTTGCAGCCTTACAGGTGCTGGTTGCGCTCAAGTCCTCCGGCAAGAGTGTTGCTGAATTTCGCTCCGGAATGACAAAATACCCACAGTGTATGATCAATGTTGCTGTTGCGGGCAAGGTCAATCTTGCGGAATTCCCCGGAGTTGCCGCCGCTGTAGCAAAAGTTGAGGGGCAGTTGGGGGAGCGCGGTCGCGTTTTGCTCAGGCCCTCAGGCACTGAGCCCAAGGTGCGGGTCATGGTAGAAGGCGATGATGCCGCTGAGGTGGAAACGCTGTGTGCCGGGTTGGCTGTTGAGGTGGAGCGCGAATTGGGTTGAGGTGCCGGGGTGGAAGTTCTACGCTCACAGCCGCCCGCCGGTCCCGCTTGTAACACACGCGTATCTTGGGTAAGATTGCGCCGCTTTTTATGCCGGGAGGCCGCATGCGCCAGACGCTGGTTGTAGGTAACTGGAAAATGCACGGCACCCGGGCCAGTGTGGACTCTTTACTGCAGGGCATACTGTACTCAATGCCCGCCGAAAGAGCTGAGGTCGCGGTTTGTCCTACCTATGTGCACCTGTCGCAAGCGTTGGAGCTTTGTGCCGGTTCTGTTATTGCCGTAGGGGCTCAGGATTGCAGCCATAGGGATTCCGGGGCTTATACCGGTGAGGTGGCGGCCGGGATGCTGGCTGATATTGGCTGCCAGTGGGTGATCCTCGGACACTCTGAACGCCGCCAGTACCACGCCGAACCTGACAAGCTGGTTGCGGCAAAACTGGGCGCGGCGGTCGCGGCGGGGTTACGCCCCATAGTATGCGTCGGCGAAACTCGCGAACAGCGCGAGGCGGGAGAAGCAGACGCCGTAGTGGCAAAGCAGCTGCGCGGTGCCCTGGACAATCAGGGTAGCCTGACAGGGCTGGTAATAGCCTACGAGCCGGTATGGGCAATAGGAACCGGACTCTCCGCGAGCCCGGACCAGGCACAGGCCATGCATGCATTTATCCGCACTTGTCTCGCGGATATAGCCGGTGTTGAAGCAGATGATACACGTCTGTTATACGGCGGCAGTGTAAAGGCTGCGAATGCGGCAGAACTGTTTGCCCAAAAGGATATTGACGGCGCTCTTGTAGGGGGCGCGGCACTGGATGCGGGAGATTTCCTCGCAATTGTCGGTGCAGGAAGGGCCTGAGAGGCCCATACACGAAAGAACTGAGGCGCCCCCAGGGGACCAGAGAGAATATGGAACAGATTATCTTGGTAGTGCACCTGCTGGTCGCCCTGGCGATTATCGGCCTGATCATGTTACAGCAGGGCAAAGGTGCAGATATGGGAGCGTCTTTTGGCGCAGGCGGGTCGCAGACCCTGTTCGGCTCGAGCGGCAGCGGCAATGTGCTGACCCAGGCGACAGGCTGGCTGGTGGTATTGTTTTTTGCCAGTAGCTTTGGCCTGGCATTGCTCGCCACCCAGAAATCAGAGGTTGGAAACGAACTGGATCTGGACATACCCATTGCCGCCGAAGTTGCCGCACCGGTGCCCGAGCAGGAACTACCGGTCATCGAAGAAGATTTGCCGGCAGTGGTTGCACCTGGGGGAGACCTGCCAGAACTGGACAAGTAACAAACAAGCCGAAGTGGTGGAATTGGTAGACACGCCATCTTGAGGGGGTGGTGAGCTATGCTCGTGCGGGTTCAAGTCCCGCCTTCGGCACCAACATTATACTCGCCGCACTCGCGGTGCCCGCACGGACCTGGCCGGGAGCGTTAAGTCTCGCCGTTATCGCAATCTTCTTCAGGCCGCTGCCGTATTTCTCTGTTACTAATCATGCCGAAGACCTCCGATAGCTAAGTGAAATGGGATCGGACCCCTTTCCCTGGAATGTGGTTTGCGGCTTGAGTAGTCTGTAAGCGCCGCAAAAATAATATATTGCAAACCACTGAGTGTCCTGATAGTTTATTAATTCAATTAAACGCGGTGTTAAACGCCGTATGTATGGATATATATAAACCGCGATGCTTTCTACAAACGAGAGTATGGAGCTTCTCCCCTACGGCCAATTAGCCACCCGCCGCTGGCTGCTGAAGCAGGGTATGACTCGGCATATGCTCGATAATGCTTTGAAGTCAAAAAAGTTTATCGCTCTGGCTCAGGGCGTGGTGGCACGCCCCGGTGTGCCCGTCACTTGGGAAGGACTGGCGGCATCGCTGAATCGTATGTTGGCTAGCCCTGTATATGTCGGCGGCATGACGGCGCTGGAGCAAGCAGGATTGGGGCACTACCTGCGGTCGGTATCGTCCATACATCTTTACTCTGCGGAGCCATGCCCTGCCTGGCTGGAAAGACTCGATCTGGGGGTGACGGTTAAGTGGCGCGGTACTCGCCGCCTGTGGCTAGAAAATGCTCTGCAACAAGCCAACAGCCTGAAAGAGCAGCCGTGGAGTGGCCCTCTTCCATATCTCATGGCGGCGCCAGAGCGGGCCTACCTGGAAGTATTGGCCGATGTGCCCGACACAGTGAGTTTCGAGCATGCCGATCAGCTGATGCAAGGTCTGACTTCGCTATCGCCGCGCCGGCTGGATGTCTTGCTGAAGGGTTGCCGCCATATCAAGGTTAAACGCCTGTTTTTCTTTTTTGCCACTCGCTATGACTACGGTTGGCTCAAACATCTCGATCGGAAGGCCTACGATCTGGGCAGCGGTAAGCGTGTGGTGGCCAGAGGTGGGAAGCTCGATGGTGACTATCTGATCACCGTGCCGGAGGCATTCCATGGACCGGAATAGCTCTTACTACCGGCAGGTACAGTTTTTAATTCAGCTCCTGCCGTTGGTAGCTGGCGAACCGTGTTTCGCCCTGAAGGGTGGAACAGCGATCAACCTGTTTGTTCGCGACTTCCCGCGTTTGTCGGTGGATATTGATCTGGTGTATTTACCATCTGGTGGCACAGAGGAGGCGCTTGAGGCGATCAGGGCCGCTTTGGAGCGTCTGGCCGCGAAAATTGAAAAAACGTTCACCGGCGTTACCGTGGTGAGAAGTTACCGGGACAAGCAAGATGCGCTGCGCCTCACAGTAGGCAATAAAGGCGCCAGTATTAAAATTGAGCTATCGCCGGTCCTGCGTGGCACTGTATTTGCCCCTCAAATTCGATCCGTGGTTCCGGCAGTGGAAGATGAATTCGGCTTCGCCGAGATGGCGGTAGTGTCGTTTGAAGATTTATTTGCTGGCAAGATCTGTGCGGCATTGGACCGCCAGCACCCCAGGGACTGGTTCGATGTTTATCTATTACTGGGAAATGAAGGGCTGACCGAGCCGCTGATTAAGACGTTTCTTGTTTACCTTATCAGCCACTCGCGGCCGATGGAGGAGTTATTGGCACCCAACTTTAAGTCCCTCAATACTGCTTATGGCTCCGAATTCGTGGGTATGACGCAGATCGATGTATCGGTAAAGACGCTGGAGGAAACACGTGTCCGGCTGATTAATCAGATCGCCGGGGCATTAAGTCATGAGGATAAGGCGTTTTTGTGTAGCATGTACGAGTTGTTGCCGAATTGGTCACTGCTGGGCCTTGAAGGGATTCTGGACCTTCCAGCAGTTCAGTGGAATCTACAGAACATCAGAGGGATGACTGACGAAAAACGCAAGGCCTCGTTGGAGAGGCTCAGGCAGGTTTTGAATCGGTGAAGGTTTGCGCTCTATGCACCCAGTAGGCCCGCGCTATGGCAAACGCAATTGGGACTCAGTTGGCCTGCACGAAGTACTGCCGGGTTTTATTTGCCAGGAACACCAGAGACAACATCACGGGTACTTCAACCAGCACACCCACCACCGTCGCCAGCGCGGCGCCTGAATTCAAGCCGAACAGGCTGATTGCCACGGCCACGGCCAGCTCAAAGAAGTTCGATGTGCCGATCAGCGCGGCGGGCGCCGCTGTGTCGAACGGCACGCGCCACAGGTAGGCCCAGCCGTAGGCGATGGCAAAGATGCCGTAGCTCTGGATCAGCAGGGGAATAGCGATCAGGACGATGACCAGGGGTTTGTCGAGAATGGTTTGTGCCTGGAACCCGAACAGCAGTATTACGGTAGCGAGCAGTCCCATGATTGAGAAGGGTTTTACACTTTCTGTGAACCGGGCGATGCGTTCCGGCTGACCTGCGCGGTCCAGTATTTTTCGCGTGGCATAGCCCGCCAACAGGGGGATCACCACGTACAGCACGACAGATAACAGTAGTGTTTCCCAGGGTACGACAATATTGGTGACACCCAACAGGAAGGCCGCTAGCGGTGCAAAAGCGAACACCATGATGATGTCATTGATAGACACCTGAACCAGCGTGTAGTTCGCGTCACCGCGCACCAGTTGGCTCCAGACAAACACCATGGCGGTACAGGGGGCCACGCCCAGCAGTATCATGCCGGCGATGTATTCCCGAGCGGTTTGTGGATCGACCAGGCCGGCAAAAATATATTCAAAAAAAACGATGCCCAGGGTCGCCATGGTGAAGGGCTTGATCAGCCAGTTGACCACCAGGGTGATACACAGGCCCTTGGGTTTTTTGCCTACATCCTTGAGGGAGGCGAAATCCACGTTAATCATCATAGGGTAAATCATTACCCAGATGAAAACGGCCACCACCAGGTTTACGCTGGCGTACTCGATGCGGGCAACGCTTTGGAATAAACCGGGTAAGACGATGCCCAGCGTCACACCCGCTACAATGCAGAGCGCCACCCATACCGATAAGTAGCGCTCAAACAGACCCAATGGCGACACGGTGTTGGTGCTCACAGCAATTCCTTTTCGATGCGGGATTTCAATAGTTGGTAGGCGTTGTAAAACGCCTGGGTGATTTCCTCGTCACTGCCGCTGGCCTTGGCCGGGTCGGGGATGCTCCAGTTCAGCTTGAGGGGCTTGCCCGGGAAAATGGGGCAGCTCTCGTTCGCCGCCTGATCGCAAACGGTGATCACGGTATCGAAGGGCTGGGTGGCAAGCTCATCCCATGATTTACTGCGCGCAGCAACGGCCTCAATACCGTGATGCTTCAGTGTTGCTATGGCGAGAGGGTGGACATAGCCAGCAGGTCTGCTTCCGGCGCTCTGTGCCGTGTAAGTCCCTCCAGCCAACTGGTTTATCAGGGCTTCTGCCATGATGGAGCGGCAGGAATTACCGGTGCAGAGCACGAGAACTTTTTTCATGAGCAGCGGACCCGGGTCAGCAACAGCTTCCCGCAGGCCTTGCTGCAACAGCGTGAGCGTTATCTCTGCCCTCGGGTTCAGGCAAGTTGTCGGCTCTTGCCATCGCTGTCGCTTCGTCACTGGTATAGGCCGTGGCTTCCGCCATGGTGCGATAGGTTTCCCAGGCGACACCGGAGGGGTCCTTTACCCAGGTCTTGTCGGAGCGGGCATAACAACACACAGTCTCACCTTCATCGAGCAGGGTCATGTCCGCGCGCTTGAGCCGCTCGCGCAACTCTTCCAGTTCCGCGTCATCATCTACTTGCAACCCGAGATGGTCGACACCGACATGTACGTGCATGCGTTTCATGGGGTTCTCCGTACGCTAGAGTTCAGTTTTTGCAATGGGGGTGCAGCAGTTCGCGAGTTCAATAATCGAGCAACCGCTGCTGCTGTCCTGCCGCATGCTGGCGAATTCCTCGCTGCAACAGTCCCGGACCATAAAGCCGATAAGATCGTGGGTAAGATCAAAATTGGCTGTATAAATCACAGACCGCCCCCGTTTGCGTGAGGAGACGATGCCGGCATTCGACAGGTGAGTTAGGTGGAAAGAGAGAGTGTTGTGTGGTGTGCCCAGCTTTTCACTCAACACACCGGCGGCCAGCCCCTCGGTGCCGGCCTGCACCAGCAAACGAAAGGCGCCCAGGCGGGTTTCCTGGGAGAGGGCGTCAAACATAATAAGGGCTTGTTGTATGTCCATACGTCGAGACTAGTGGAAGTATTGTTATGTGTCAACATTAATGGACATAACAATTGCACGGCGAATTTGGTGCGAGTTCAATGGAGGGTGGGGCCCTGTGACAAAATTGCTCTCTTTTGCCGGGTCTTTTTCTTACACTAGGTCACTGCGAATCTCATACCGGGTCAATGGAAAAACACATGGCAGACACTCTTACACTGCAGCAATTCCTGCCTTATCGATTTGCCAACCTGGCAGAAAAAATCAGTGTTTCCCTGTCGCGGGTGTATGTCGACCGCTTTGGCATCAATATCGCAGAGTGGCGGATTCTTGCCACACTGGGTGAGTTTGGGGAATTGCAGGCGAAACAGGTCGCTCGGCACAGCAACATGGATAAGGTGCGTGTTTCACGCGCAGTAGCTTCCCTGACCACGAAGGAGTTAATCCAGCGCAGGCCGTGCCCGGGGGATAGCCGGGCCGCACTGCTACACCTGAGCGCCGCCGGGCGCAGTCTCTATCTGCGGCTGGTACCCCAGGCCCTGCGTTGGGAGCAGGCATTGGTGGAGCCACTGTCCGAAGAAGAACAGCGGCTGCTGTCTGGTGTGTTGGATCGGCTTGAGGCCGGACTGGACGCCAGGGAGTAATCTCGACGGGTTCGGGGCCCGTCCGGTTGGCGAATAGCCGTTGTGGATATAGTTTCTATTGTAACTAATATCGCGACGTCTATAATCACTGTATGTTGATGCTGATACAGGGTGCCTTACTGGTGCTGCTGGATAGAGGAAATGTTATGGCAGATTTATTTGAAAACCCCATGGGGCTGGACGGCTTTGAATTTGTTGAGTTCACCGCGCCCAAAGAGGGAGTGCTTGAGCCGGTATTTGAGGTTATGGGCTTTACCCGGGTTGCGGTGCACCGCTCCAAGAATGTATCGCTCTGGCGTCAGGGAAATATCAACTTTATTACCAATTATGAACCCGGCAGCCACGCCTATTATTACGCTCGTGAACACGGAGCCTCAGCCTGCGGCATGGCATTCAGGGTCAGGGATGCCAGGGCAGCTTATGCCCGTGCGCTGGAGTGCGGAGCCGAGCCGGTTGAGGTGGAAACTGGGCCCATGGAGCTGCGCCTGCCTGCCATCAAGGGTATCGGCGGTGCCACGGTGTATCTTATCGACCGCTATGAAGAGGGTGTCAGCATCTATGACATTGATTTCACCTGGCTTGAGGGGGTAGACCGTAAGCCCGAGGGCTGCGGTTTTCACACCCTGGATCACCTGACTCACAACGTGTATCGCGGCCGCATGCAGTACTGGGCGAATTACTACGAGAAGCTGTTTAATTTCAGGGAGATTCGCTACTTCGATATCAAGGGCGAGTATACCGGCCTGCTGTCCAAGGCGATGACTGCCCCCGACGGAAAAATTCGGATTCCCTTGAATGAGGAGAGCACCGGTGGTGGCCAGATCGAGGAATTCCTGATGGCATACAACGGCGAGGGCATCCAGCATATTGCCTTTGCGTGTGACGACCTGCTAGCGTGCTGGGACCGTTTGAAAGTCAGCGGCCAGAAGTTTATGTCTCCTCCACCTGCAACCTATTACGAGATGCTGGAGGAGCGCCTGCCCGGTCACGGTGAGCCGGTGGAAGAGTTTCAGCGCCGCGGAATACTACTTGATGGCAGCACCGAGGGCGGTGAGCCGCGCTTGTTGCTGCAGATATTCTCTGAAAATGCCCTGGGGCCGATGTTTTTCGAGTTTATCCAGCGCAAGGAGGACGATGGCTTCGGTGAGGGCAATTTCAAAGCCCTGTTCGAGAGCATCGAGCGGGACCAACTTGCGCGCGGGGTGATTGATCCCGGCGGTGCAGGCTAGCCTGCACGGTCCGCTTGGCCAGGCCCTGACGCTTCTGTCTGGTGCGCGGCTCGGTGCTCTCGGGTAGTCAAATCAAATTTCGGAAAAAAAGCTCGAAAATCAAGGCTCTGCAAGCCGGTGTGCTGGCCGCAACCCCGTTAGAAATTAGTGTGGAATTTCCCCCGGGAGACGGTTGACCCGGCCGGGGGCGGTACCTATAATGCACAGCCTCGAATTTGGGCCGGAACGACGAGATCGGCACAATGTAAAGCGCCAAGGGGCCTTTACAGCGAGGAAGTTTTGATGCGGGGTGGAGCAGCCTGGTAGCTCGTCGGGCTCATAACCCGAAGGTCGTCGGTTCAAATCCGGCCCCCGCTACCAATTCTATCTTGTAAGGCTTGAGGACTATTATCGTTTACCGCTGATAGCTCAAGTCTTTCAATGATGGTCTTATTTTTCATATCTTTGGCTCCTGTGGCCATATTCAATATTCCGGCGAGATCGCCGTACAGATCAATCGTCAAGCCATCCTCGCCATCCTTCGGCGTCAGCACAACTTTATCGACCAGCCCCCTCAAATGCTCTGAGGCTTCTGCGCGCCCATCCTCCTGATTGAGAACGCCTGCCAAGTCCATAACGCTGCGCTGAAAGCGCGCAGCCATTGCAGGGTGAAGTAGGGGCTTCGCTGCGGGGTGCGCGTCCAGCCGCGCCTTAACCTCTTCACAGCGCGCGCTGACGCGTTCCAGATCATCCTTGACCATTGAGGCGGCAATCCCGTCCTTAATCGCCTGAATCAGGTTTTCGCGCTCTTTTTCCACTATGTCCAGCTCGGCGCGAAGACGCCGCTGCGCAGCATTCTTCTGGCTGCTGAGCATATTCAGATGCTTGGTATATTCCGCGCAGAATATCTCGACCAGCTCGCCCCGCATGAGCCGCGTCTTGAGAGCGCTTAAGACATACTCTTCGAGTATTTCCCGTTTGATGGTCTTGCGGTTAGCGCAGACGGTCTCTCCCTTGTTCTTGGAGGCCGAGCAGCCGTAGTGGGAGCTATTGATCTTTGAGTAACCACCGCCGCATACACCGCATTTGGTGAGGCCAGAGAGCAAATATTGGGGGCGGTTGGTCTGCCAGAGGGCAGGTTTGGCCTTATCCAATGCTTTTTGTCTGTCTTTGACAGCCTCCCAGAGGTCATCGGGCAAAATGCGCAATTCTGGTAAGGCTTTTCGTATCCATTCGGATTCTGGGTTTTGCCGTGAGAGGCGCTTGCCCGTGCTCGGGTCTTTGATCATACGCAAGCGGTTCCAGATCAACTCCCCGATATAGAGCTGGTTATTGAGAATACCGGTGCCGCGCTTGCGGTTGCCATTGATGGTGGATTGTCCCCATGCACTGCCAGATGGACAGGGGATGCCGTCCTTATTGAGCTGCGCGGCGATGGCTTTGGGGGATTTATTCTCGCGTCCATATTCACGGAATATGCGGCGCACGATCACAGCCTGATCCTCGTGAATTTCACGATCACCGCGCACGGCCTCGCCATGCGCATCGAATTGCTTCACGACTTTGTAGCCGTACGCAATGCCGCCGCCGGATTTGCCTTTTTCGACGCGCCCGCGAAGGCCGCGACGGGTCTTATCGGCAAGGTCTTTTAAGAACATGGCATTCATCGTGCCTTTGAGGCCGATATGCAGGGAAGAGATTTCACCTTCGGACAGGGTGATGATTTTAATGCCAGCGAACTCCATGCGCTTGAAGATGCCTGCGATATCTTCCTGATCCCTTGAAAGCCTATCCAAGGCTTCCGCAATCAGAATATCAAACGCGCCGTTCATGGCTGCGCTTAGGAGCGACTGGATACCCGGCCTCATAAGAGAGGCACCAGAGATACCAGCATCGGTATAGCAGTTGATGATCTTCCAGCCCTCGCCGTTGGCTTTTTCGCTGCATAGGCGGATTTGATCTTCAATCGACGCATCGCTTTGAAGGTCGCTGGAATAACGTGCATAAATACAGGTGCGTTGTTTCATATCAATGACCACCATCTTTTGTCTCGGGAGAGGCAGATGCGTCTTGGATCATGCGGTAATCTTCCGCCGCCGCGCGTCTGGCCAGAAATCTAACGAGAGCTTTTATGCGCTCATCGTTGCTATCCCGATTATGACTCCGATCTATGGGAGTCTTCAAATCTAATGCGTAATTCTTCTTGTCCTTATTGGAGGGAAATGTGTTCATCACATGCCCCCCATAAAAAGAGCAGCGAAGGCGCATATATGCCCATCGCTGCCATAGTCGTCATGCGCGGTAACGAGGGAGCCGTTGCCTTGCAGCCCTTCGCGTTTATGGGTGGAAACGCGGGCGCAGCAAACATCGCGCAATAAAAAAGGAGCACCGTTCGTGACACTATTCACGCGGGCTCCCTTACCTTTTATAGTAGAACAAAAAGCCTTAACAAATCGTAAATACCTGCCCGAAAACCCGCAGAGTTCTGCGTTTTTTACAAGGTAAGTAAATTTACAATCCGCTCTACTCATGGGCGGCGCACCGCCATGAGCACCATACGTAAACATGCCCATGAGCCAATCAGCGCGCCGATCCACCATGCAATATTATTCACTGCAAATATATTTAATATTGCTGCAAGCGCCAGAACGCTTAATGCTGCGCATGTGCGTTCTAAAATGCTTGGGCGCGGCGCTGATTTTTGTCGTTGAGGCTGGCCGCGACTAAGTGTGAGGGGCGGATATCTGTGATCCATCATGCGCCGCCACATGCGGCTGGTGCGCCAGCCCTTTGCGCTGAGGAAAGCGAGGATGAACGGCGCGCTCCAATAGAAGTAATATTGCCAGTGATTACTGTCATAAAGCAGGTGCGCACCGGATAGATCGCGCAAAGCGCCGTAAGCGGAGCAGCCAATCAAGATCATAAAGAGCCAATATTTTAAAATCATATGTCCCTCCTTATGCGCCGTTAAAAACAGGATCGAGGATTGCGCTGATATCCAGATTGGCCGCCGTAAAATCTATCGCGCGTGGCAGTGGCTTATCGGCATAATCAGGATGAAAATCGAACAAAGGATCACCGCGTTTATCGCGGTAGCGACGATCTAAGAAATAAGCGGTTTTGAAGGCTGTAACCGGATGTGCATTGGCCAAGATCAGTAATTGGTCGCTCGGGTGCATGACGCGGATTTCTGATGGTGTGATCAAGGGGCGAGAAATAAGCTGATCATCGCGCGAGTAGTAATTTGGATCGCTTATGAGGCTAGCGCGATATTGCGCGCTGGTTTCACTGATAAACTCAATCGTGGTTGTACCGCAGAGCTTTGATAGATATTCGCAGGTAAAGACATCATTCACGCCGCAGCATTGGATTACGCCGCAATTGGCGATGATGGTTTCCCAATTGTCTCGATACAAAGACTTGAGCTGGTTAAAGTCCTGTAAGAACCCTTTGAGGATCATGCCGTAACCTGCCATGAGGCCAAAGGCCGTCTCGACCATGGACAAGCGGCCTAGCGCCGTTCCCATTTCTTCGAGCAAGAATAAAATAGGCGGCTCAGCTTTCTTTTTAAAGCGCGATATGGCGCTGATTGTCCAGTTCACAAACAAACGCAAGAGCCGATTATTCATGGCTATTTTTGCGGTGCTCATAATGATGAACACGTCCGTGTTGCCATCTTCTAAAGCCGAAGGGCTGAACTCTGATTTTGACAATATGTTCTGAATTTTCGGGCTTTCCAGAAAATGCGTATTGGATTGCGCTGTTGAGATCACGCTTGCGCGTTCCTTACTCGCCTTGTTCATGATCCGCGCAGCAGCAGCGCGCACATGCTCATTACGGCTTTGCGCCATGCCTAAAGTAATGAGGGTGGTATTGCCGTCCTCATCGGTCTCAAATTCTCCAGCAATGAGATCGGTGAAGGCTTTGGGCGGAAGATTGAGCATGGCGCGCACTTGTCCCAATGTGCGCCCCTTGTCAGGAACAGGTAGGAGGGGCTTCGCGGCTGTTCGTGCGTACATACAAAAGCCCGTAATCAGGGCTTTGGCTTCATCCGACCAGAAGGGGTCTTTGGCGTTGTCCATCACCAGCGCATCGGCAATCAAAAATGCCTGATCAAAAAAATCATCACTTTCAGGATCAAGATCACCGACAGGGTTAAATGCAAAATTCTGCATACCAAGCGTAGGGGCGACGATATGTTCAGGATCAATCAGTGCGACGCTACGCCCCAACACATCGCGGCGATAACGCGCGCATACGCTGGCGTTCTCGCCGTCCTTAACATCGAGGACGACCAGCGCCCCATCATGCTCAAGGCATGTGGGAACGGCGGAGCTGATACCTTTGCCGCTACGCGTAGAGCCAACGACCAGATGATGCATCTTGCTCGAACTTCTAATCTGGTAGGCTTTGGCCTTACTCTGTTCAGGCAGGCCATAGCCCAGAAATATGCGCCCCGTCTCGCCGTAATGCCGAGACTTTAAGTGCGCACGGCTTGCCCATTGCGATGAGCCATGGACATGAGGATCACGGGTATAAATGCGCGCTGGATGGTTAGGGGTTTGCATACACGCCCCCTTGGCATTGGCGCACATTTAAGACGGTCTGGGTTTTGTAGGCAGTGCTTAAGGCATCAAAATACTGATTGAGATTATTTTTGATATCCGACGTGCTTTGCAGGAACACATCGGCAAGAGAACTCAGTTGCGCTTCTTCCTTCTCGCCTAAAAAATAGACGAAGCTCAATACATCTTGTTTGGCGGCAAGAGCTTGATTACGGAGGATTGGATTTGGCGGGACTTGACCATCGGTAATGATGATGACGGCTTTTTGATAGTCCTTGAAATAGTCCTGCGTCAGGCTTTGATAGGCGCGTAGCAGGGGCGTATAAAGCTGAGTGCCACCATCTGCGACCAGATCATCTATTTTATATACGCCGCCGTTGCAGTTCTCGTAGCGTTCGTTGTGATAGGTGAAGCTATCACTAAAGCTCGACACCGCGCACATGGCCGTAGGGGGTAGGGATTTGAGGAAGGCTTTTGCGCTGGTTTTGACATCATCCATAACGTCAAACATGGAGCCGGAGCGATCCACGAGAAGCATAAAAACCATTTTTGGCTTGGCTTGCGCGGCGGTTTCATAATCAAAGCAAAGTTTTTCGCCGCTGGTGTTATAGACCGCCAAGCTTCCAACAGGCGGAGAAACAAAATTACCGCCCCGATCTTTAAAACTGCCCACGACCTGAAAGCCATTTGGCAATTGAAGCGTTCTTATGATCTCGGACGTGCCGCCGCTAAAGGCCACAACAAGATTATTTACGGCATCAACATCAAAGCCTGATGTGATCTTGATACCGTGGGCATCGACCATTCCGACCTTGGAAATCGCCCTGATCAAAACATCCGAAGCGCTGAGCGCGGGATCGGTTTTCATCTTGAGGGAAATGCGTCGCTCAAAATTGTATTTGGATCGTACGATGATCACGGGCTGTGTTTGATCGCTGCGCGCGTTGATGCTGATTGTTGCCTCCTGCGCTTGTACCGACAATGGCAGGCACAATGCTGCCAAAAGTGAGGTATCGACGATTATCTTCAAAAATCTCATATCAGCCTCCTTATAAAAGTGTCTTGAGACGGGATTTGGTTTGCGCCTCGCCAAGAAGAGAAAAGTCCAGTTCGCCTTTTCGGGCGCGTTCCAAAATCCCCAACGATGCGAGATAGGCTTGCAGGATTTGATCTTGATCAGGATGAACGCGCATGATCTTGAGCACGCTCAAGCGGCTGGATAATCGGGAGAGCGCAAGATTGCTCGGCACGTCTTGCGGAACTTCAACCACGATTGTCTCGCTGGCCGCCTGAAACGGAACATGAATGGTTGTCCCTATCCAATACAGGCGGATGGCATCGGGCTGGGTGAGATTAACGGTGGTTTCGATTTGCTCGAACACCATCACCAGATCAGAAAATGAACGCTTGAAGACGATCAAATTCTTCACATCTTCCGCTTGCGCCAAAAGCTGATCGGGTGTGCCTGACCATGCAATGCGGTTGGGAGATGCACTTAAGACAATGTGGATTGCTACATTTTTTGTGGCGCGGCGGCGGCCAAGCGTTGTGAGTTGCTGAAATAGATTCAGGGCAGTATTAAGCGCTTCCCCCTGATCGTCTTCGGCTATAGTGCCGCCGTTTTCGATCAAAACAAAAATGGCTTCGGTTTTGTGCGCTGGCATGGGCGGTGTTTGTTCACCGCAGCCAACAAGCGCAAAGACAACTATGATAAGTGCTGAGATTTTCATGGATTTACTCCTCGGTTGATTTAAGGCCGCGCATGGCGCGCGTGGTAAAAAGCGCGAGAACGATATTGATCACCGCCACAACTGCGCTTATGCCAATGGCCATGCCTTTGTTTTGAGCGAGATATGCCATCAAACCGCTATCGTCTGTTGACACGCCGAAGCCGGAGGGCATCGTTTCACGGGCGACGAGGGTGTAGAGATTCACGACCTCTAGCCCGAGCACTAGAAACAAGATCAATCCAGCGAAACTCGCTATGATTTGATTTGAAGGATGCGAGAACCATTCTTGCGGATCATCGAGGATTTTCTGGCGAAAGATTTCTGACCAGAGGAATAGCGGCGTTGAAACAGAAAACGTTGCCAGCAACAATGAAATGATATGGCTGGCATTCGCATCGGGATCGATATATGCGAACAGCGCGCCTACAACGGGCAGTTCTGAGAGATAGGTATCGCTCATGAGGCCGATGGTTTCGGTATAGACCGCATAGAACATGACGAACATTGCGCTCTCAAGCAGCAGACAAAAGCCCATCGCGGCCAATGAACCAAAGCTTGGTGGACGCATACCATCAAAAGGAGAGGATTTATCAAACATGGCGATGCCCTCCCTTGTGGGGTTTAGGCGTAGCTTTCATACAGCCATGCTGGAAACAACGCGGGTCTTCGCATTTTATCCAGCAATCAAGGGGCGGCATGCGCGCAGGCACGCCGTCATCAAAAAACGCATCAGCGCGCTCTTCCAGAGTCTCTATGGGGAAATTGATAATGCTCATAAATACATCCTCTTTTGTTGTGCCCAAAATTTGGGCGGTTCTTGCCTTTTAAAAAAACAAGAGAGGATTTATAGGGTGGGATGTTTTGATGCTACGCTATGTCAATGGCGCGCGCGGGGCTCTGTATAGCTTACTGAATTAGCTTTTCCGGCTTACTTAACTTCGTTACCCCGTTTTAGGTCTTTCATTGGATAAAAACGATTTATGCCAAGACAATATTCACTTAAGAACCCGTATTTTAGGAATGCGAGAATTTCTGCCGCTGACACTATCTATATGGTTCATATGTTTCTGCGGGGCATTAAAGCCTCGCTAGCAGCCAAAGAGGTTGGCATATCAGAAGCCAGCGGGATCAAGATATATAGAAAGCTGCGCGCGGTGATTACTGGAAGTGGTTTTGGAGTAGATTTCTCTGAAATCCTAGAAGAGCATGAACCGATACTCCATAGCCTGTATCAAGCCTTGCGACCCTGTAAATAATTCTGTGTATCTGCCAGGGTTAAATGTAGTCCGCCAGGCG
>CAXBNX010000024.1:0-85738 GCA_963977275.1 uncultured Haliea sp.
CAGTTATGGGTATTATCCCTTAACTGGGTTGTGCAGATCCATTAGACCACGTCAAACAGTCTGGCCGGAGGGCAAATAACCTCCATTTATCAGCGTAGAAACACTCGTAATGCACGCCAAACAATTCGAGCCGTTGACATTCATACCGTCGGAACCACACACGCCTTCTCGACAACTCCGTCGAAAGGTTAAGGTCGTGTCTTGCTCTTTCAATCGTTCTAGAAGGTCGAGAACCATCATGTCCTCGCCTTGTTCTAGTTCAAGCGTGTAGTCTTGCATGCGGGGAGCGTCATCTAACCCAGGAATATAGCGATAAATACTCACCAGCATTTTTATCCCCTTTCCAATATTGCTTTCAGTAGTCATGGTTTTCGGGACATGGCGGGGACAGCTAACCGTTTACGTTGCTCAAGCCACCAATTCAATTGGCGATTGCCCTGATGTCATTGCTACCCGGACGACTAAATGTTTTTGCGAGCTTTCTCACGATAGCACATAAAGCAATCATCGAACGCAACTATCCTTGTCCCTTCTATTAATTCGTCTTACGCTATTTTGTAGCCGACCTAAGCCGCCAGTCGTGTATATTCGTGATACAGTCCCCCTACTCTCCGAATCTTGGTTACACGGCCTAGGTCAGGAGGCTTCGCTGGCCTGGGTACCGGCGCATCTTTGTGGAGTGAAAGATGAGTTCTTACTTGGTTGTAATAGGATAAGTATTCTTTCAATATTCGTCTTAGCTGCCGGTCACTGATCACGACCACATGGTCAAGGCAGTCCCGCCTGATCGATCCAATAACGCGTTCCATGTAAGCGTTCTGCCAGGTTGACCGAGGAGCGGTGATGACTTCCTCCAAACCGAATACTCTGGCGTGGCGTGAAAACTCGAGGCCGTATACACCATCCCGGTCACGCAGCAAGTATCGAGGTTCATTATTCCAGCCACAGACTTCAGTAAGCTGGCGAGCTGTCCAGACAGCCGTCGGATTATGTGTAACATTCACGTGGAGAATTTGTCATCGATCATGGCCGAGAATGACCAGGACATAAAGCACGCGAAATGTCGCGGTGGGACCCGTAAGAAAATCCAACGAGACCAACTCGCTTGCGTGGTTTTCCATGAACGTTTTCCAGCCTTGCGACGGCGGCTTCCTGTGTCGAACTATGTACTTGGGTACTGTGGCCTGAGATACCTCTATGCCAAGTTTGAGCAATTCTCCATGATTCCGTGGCGCACCCCACATAGCCGCGCAAAAGACCTCGCTAAGCTGGGTTTAGTATCTTTTGGTGCCTGTAGATGCCTGGCAGTGCCAGACATTGCCGATCAATTCCGGTCACTCCCACTCGATTGTAAATAAGCCCTTTTTATCCTTTATATTCAATGGCTTATTTTCCCTCTAATTCGTAATACCATGAAAAATACCATGCTCAGAAAATGCTTAAAGATACTTTGAATATTGGCCAATTGGCCGCTGCCTCACAGCTCCCTAGGCCACCTTCCGTGCTTTGACTTCGAGGTGTATACCCTCCTGCTCCTGCAGGTAGTGGATCACAGCAAACAGGTTACTCGCCTGGGGATTCCCTTTCGGCCCGAACATGCGCATGAGGCTCTTGCTCGATTTGTCGAAGACTTGGGAGAGCTCCTCGAACCCCATCGTCGCGTTGATATAGTCGCGCAGCACTGCCTTGCCGGTATCGACGTCACCGGCGAGCAGGCATTCGGCTCCTTCCTGCAGCAGAGCCTTACGGAAAGCAGGATCCCGTTGGGCGCGTGCCTGAATGGTGTCCTTAAAATCTTTTGTCAGAGCCATCGTTACACCTCTTGCCGTTTTCGGCGTTTGTAGTCTCGCCAATGCCCTTTTGCAGCCGAAATATCCGCGTCCTGGCGCTTCTTGGTGCCGCCCGCGAGCAATAACACCAACCGATCGCCCTCCTTGCCGAAGTAAATCCGATACCCTGGACCAAAATCAATCCGGTATTCATAGACGCCAGCACCGACTCCTTTAACATTAGAGAGGTTACCCTGCTCCATCCGATGGATTGCTGTCGCCACCTTGACCGCCGCGGCGACGTTCAGGCGATCGAACCATTTGGCATATGGACTGCTTCCCTCGGCATCAAGGTATTCTCTAACCTCGATCATGTGACCCACATGGTATCATATATGTTACCGTTATAAACGCCAAAATAGTCATCCATTTTTGCCCACGGGGGAAATGTCGTCCCCATGGTCTCGCATTCGCCCCTGCAAAGCCTGGCGAACAAACTGTCTGGCCGCGTTCTGTTTGCCGGCATTGTCGTTCACCTCGACGAGTAGCCGAATCTGCTCGCTGACTTCGTCAGCCTTATTCAATCGGGTGGCAGCGTCCATCGCCCGGTCATACGCCTCCACCACATCGATGTTGGTCACCTCGTAACCCCATCCTTCACGCAACCAACGCAGCGCCGCGATGGCGGTACCGAGAGCAAATGCCGGTGCCGAGTCAAGATAGTCCCTGGCCGCCCTGGTCAGCGTTTTCGGATCACAGGGACTCTGATTAGCCAGTTCCAGTGCTAGGTCAAATTGTTTGAGCTCCTTTGCAGTCGCAAACCACTTCCCCTCTTCCCCCGGCGTGGTCTTGATTAGATCAGCAAGCATTTCTGCCGGCTCCATCATCGGATACCGATTCGCCACAGCACGATACCGCGCGAGATACGAATTGCCCTGGGCCGCGCTTAACCCATAGCGCCGATAAGCCGCGTCCTGCAGGCCGGAGGAAATCAGGATTTCTTCGCAGACTTGGTCAATCGCCGAACCAGGTTGGTTGAGCCCTCTCGATGCCTCGGCGTATTTCAGGGCTTCCGACTTCTTGCCCATCGCCAACATTGCTTCAACACCGAAGCGGCGATAATGCCAGAAGGGTTTGCGGTCCAGAGCCAGCAGGTCAAACAAATCCTGGTAGCGTCCGGCCACCAACAGACAGGACAGACAGGCCGTTGCGCCATGAAAATAGTTACCCGGATTCGGGTCGGTCCAGCACGACTTCACCGTTGGCATCAATTCCTCTGCCCACTGATTGGCTGTTTCCAACGATCCACATAGCTCGCCCCAGCGGTCACCTACCGGGCCAAGGTAATCGACGCCATCATCTTCCATGGCCTGCCATATCCGTTCGAGCCATTTGTCGCGCGTTTTGGCCTCAGCCGGCGCATTGATGATTAGGGGAATCAGGTCATAAAGTGTTTTGTTCACCGCGGAACCCAAGGCACCGCTGGAACTGTCCACATGCTCCAAGGCAGGCCAAAGCTTTTCTATCAGGCGAACCGCGCCCTCTGCGGCTAGAACAGGGTCCTTCTTCGCAACCTTTTTGATTTCGGAAACAGCTTCGCGAAGTCGTTGGCAAGCTAACCTGGAGGATTTCCAGCTATAGGCTCCAGCACGGAAGCGTGCGGGGAAGATCCATTTCTGTTTCGAGGATTTCGTCATGCCTTCACCCACTGCGTCGTGCGGTCGGATTCAACTCCCTTCCTGCCGAGAAGTTTCTAAAAAACACAGGATACCCTGACTCAGGTTAGGAACCGCGGTGTTGCGCTCTATGGCTCTTAGGTCGGTCATCGAACTATCAGCTCAGTTGGGCACCCTCGATACCATGACAGCGCCATTTTGCCACTCATGGTATCGTTGGTTTTTGCTTTACAACCCCCGAGTAATACCATGAAAAATACCATTGATGATGCGGATTAGATTATCAATTGAGCTGATTTTATTTTTATATTTCAATGGGTTACTAATTCCGATCACTCCCACTCGATTGTAGCCGGTGGCTTGCTGCTCACATCGTAGGTCACCCTCGATACGCCGGATATTTCATTGATGATGCGGTTGGAAGCTCTCTCCAACAGGTCGTAGGGCAGGTGCGCCCAGCGCGCGGTCATAAAATCAACGGTCTCAACAGCCCGCAGGGCAATCACGTATTCATAGCGCCGCGCATCGCCCACCACACCCACTGACTTCACTGGCAGGAATACGGCAAAAGCCTGGCTGGTTTTCTGGTACCAGTCGTCGCGGTGTAATTCCTCGATAAAAATCGCGTCCGCCAGGCGCAGCAAATCTGCGTACTCTTTTTTGACCTCGCCCAGTATGCGCACTCCCAGCCCCGGCCCGGGAAAGGGATGGCGATAGACCATGTCGTAGGGCAGGCCCAGTTCCAGGCCGATTTTTCGCACCTCGTCCTTGAACAATTCGCGCAGAGGTTCTACCAGCTCCAGTGCCATATCGTCTGGCAGGCCACCCACATTGTGATGCGACTTGATGACATGCGCCTTGCCGGTTTTGGCACCCGCCGACTCGATCACATCGGGGTAAATGGTGCCCTGTGCCAGCCAGTTGACATCCTTGAGGCGGGTCGCTTCTTCATCGAAAACCTCTATGAAGGTGTTACCGATTACCTTGCGCTTCTCTTCCGGGTCTGCGACACCGACCAGCTTGCCGAGAAACAGCTCTTCGCAATCGCTGCGAATCACCTTCACCCCCATATTGCGCGCGAACATTTCCATCACATGGTCACCCTCGTCGAGGCGCAGCAGACCGTTGTCGACAAATACACAGGTGAGCTGATCGCCTATGGCGCGGTGCAACAAGGCCGCCACCACGGACGAATCGACGCCGCCGGACAGTCCCAGCAGCACTTTGTCATCACCCACCTGAGCCTGCACTCGACTGATAGCATCTTCAACAATATTGGCCGCCGTCCACAACACCTCACAGCCGCACAATTCCAGCGCAAAGTGCTCAAAGATCCGCATGCCCTGGAGCGTGTGGGTCACTTCCGGATGAAACTGGATTCCGTAAAAGGGTTTGCTGCGATGGGCCATACCGGCAATGGGGCAGGTTTCAGTGCTGGCGATAAGCTCAAAATCGTCGGGCAGCTCAACCACCTTGTCACCGTGGCTCATCCATACGTCCAACAGTGAGTTACCCTGATCGTCAAAGTGATCGCGAATATCGTGCAGTAGGCCACTGGTCGACACCAGCTTGATCTGGGCGTAACCAAATTCGCTGACATTGGAGCAGGCGACTTCGCCACCAAACTGCTCCGCCATGGCTTGCATGCCGTAACAAATACCCAGCACGGGCACACCGAGTTCAAACACGCAGGCCGGAGCCCTGGGCGACCCCTCTTCGGAGACGGATTCGGGTCCACCGGACAGAATGATGCCGCGAGGGTCGAATTCCCGGATCGCCTCCTCCGATAAATCGAACGGCCGGATTTCGCTGTACACACCCACTTCGCGTATGCGACGGGCAATCAACTGCGTGTACTGGGAGCCAAAATCGAGGATAAGGATTTTCTGGGCGTGAATATCTGCGCTCATAGTCGTTCCTGAGTATATATCGGCGACAAAACGAAAACGGCGCCCGCAGGCACCGTTACTGATTGAGATTTAACAGGGCTTTTCAGCCCATGTCTAACGAACCGGGTAATTAGGTGCCTCCTTGGTAATAGACACGTCATGTACATGGCTCTCGGACATACCCGCCGAAGTCACCCGTACAAATTCCGGCAGCGTGCGCATGGATTCCATATCGGGGCTACCGGTGTAGCCCATAGCGGAACGCACGCCACCCATCAGTTGATGAATAATGGCCGACACAGGGCCCTTGTAGGGTACCCGGCCCTCGATACCCTCTGGCACCAACTTCTCGGCACCCTTGCTGGCATCCTGGAAGTAACGATCGGAAGAGCCCTGGGTGCGGGACATAGCGCCCAGTGAACCCATACCCCGATACGCCTTGTAGGTACGCCCCTGGTATAGCTCCACCTCACCCGGCGCTTCCTCGGTGCCGGCAAACATACTGCCCAACATAACCGCGTGGGCGCCCGCTACCAGTGCCTTGGCGATATCGCCGGAGAAGCGGATACCGCCGTCGGCAATCAGCGGAATATCAGTCCCCTTCAGGGCTGCAGTGACATTGGCTATGGCCGTGATCTGCGGAACGCCAGTGCCGGTAACAATACGGGTGGTACAGATTGACCCCGGGCCTATCCCCACCTTGACACAGTCCACCCCAGCCTCAGCCAATGCAATGGCCGCGTCACCGGTGGCAATATTGCCACCAATAACCTGCATTGATGGGTAGGCTGCCTTGATCATCTTCACCCGCTCTATCACGTTGCGCGAATGGCCGTGAGCGGTGTCGACCACCAGCACGTCCACTCCGGCACGCACCAGCGCGGCAATGCGGTCATCGGTATCGGGGCTGGTGCCCACCGATGCGCCCACCCGCAACTGGCCAGAGGAGTCCTTGCAAGCCAGGGGAAAGCTCTCTGCCTTATCAAAGTCCTTTACAGTGATCATCCCGCACAGATCAAAGGCGTCGTTAACGACCAGGATTTTCTCTATACGATGCTGGTGCAAGAGCCGTTGCACTTCCTTGGAACTGGCACCCTCCTTGACTGTCACCAGCTTGTCCCGGGTGGTCATGATAGTGGACACCAGCTTCTCCAGGTTGGATTCGAAGCGCACATCCCGCTTGGTCACAATTCCGACCAGGTCCTTGCCATTCAGCACAGGCACCCCGGAGATACCGTGGGCGCTGGTCAGCTCGATCAGCTCGGCAATAGTGGCCGACTGCTGGATGGTGATGGGATCCTTGACCACACCACTCTCAAATTTCTTGACCTTGCGCACTTCCTCAGCCTGTTCGGCGATGGTCATGCTCTTGTGGATAATACCAATGCCGCCCTCCTGGGCCATGGCAATTGCCAGCCGGAACTCGGTCACGGTATCCATCGCGGCCGATACCAGCGGCATGTTCAATTCAATACCGCGAGTCAGCCGGGTTTTGAGCGAGACCTGTGTCGCCACCACCTCGGAATAACCGGGCAGCAGGAGGACATCGTCAAAAGTAAGGGCTTCTTCGGCGATACGCAGCATAAGGTGGCTCTCCGGGTGGCGGCGTTGAGGTAAACATGCAATTATAAATCCCCGGCTTAGTCCAGGTAAACAAAAGTTCCAACGGAATATATCTTGCACAATCCCTTCGATAACGCCACTCCCCCTGCCAGTCTCACCGTCAGCCAGCTCAACCGGCAGGCGCGAAGCCTGCTGGAAAGCCACTTTGACTATGTCTGGGTGGAGGGAGAGGTGAGTAATTTCACCGTACCCTCCTCCGGCCACTGGTATTTTTCCCTCAAAGACGGCAGCGCCCAGGTGCGCTGTGCCATGTTTCGCAACCGCAACCAACGCATCAGAGTCACCCCCGCCAGCGGCGATCACATCCGTCTGCGCTGCCGGGTTTCGCTGTATGAGGGGCGCGGGGAGTTCCAACTTATCGTGGAGCATCTGGAACAGGCTGGTGCCGGGGCACTGCAGGCCGCGTTTGAGAAGCTGAAAGCCAGGCTGCTGGCCGAAGGGCTGTTCGACCCAAAGCACAAAAAGCCGCTACCGGAGAGTATTTCCCACCTCGGCGTGATCACCTCCCCCACCGGGGCCGCCATTCACGACATTCTCACTGTGTTGCGCCGGCGCAGCCCCGGAATTGCCGTTTCCCTGCTCCCGGTGGCGGTGCAGGGCGAGGGTGCGGCGCGGGAAATTGCCAGTGCAATAGAGCGCGCCAACCGCTGGCACCGCGAGGGCAAGGTACAGTTCGATGCTCTGATCGTGGGCCGGGGCGGCGGTTCCCTGGAAGACTTGTGGGCCTTCAATGAGGAGATTGTCGCCCGGGCCATAGCCGCCAGCGATCTCCCTGTGGTCGCGGCAGTGGGCCATGAGGTGGATTTCAGCATTGCCGACATGGTGGCCGATCACCGCGCCGCCACCCCCTCCGCCGCCGCCGAATTGCTCAGCCCGGACCAACGCGAATGGCAGCAGCGACTGCAGGCCATAGAATCCACCCTGGTGCGCTTGATAGCCCGCAAACTCAATGATGCAAAAGTCCGGCTGGGCCACCTGCAACAACGCCTGAAACACCCGGGGGCGCAACTGCGGGAACAGTCGCAGCGATTGGATGAGCTGGAACAAAGGCTGACACGGGCCCAGAACAACCTGCTGCAGCGCCGCCGCAGTGAGCTAAGCCTACTGGAAAGTCGCCTGCGAGCCCATTCCCCCCTGCCCTACTTACGGCAACGGCAGCTGGATCTGGAACGCAGCAGGCAACGACTTAACGCCGCTATGCAGCAGAAACTGCAGCATACGAGGGAGTATCTCGGCCACCTGGCGCAGATGCTGGACTCGCTCAGCCCGCTCAGTACCCTGCACCGTGGTTATGCGATTGTCACAGACAGTGACGGCAAGGTGATCACGAGTTCCCAGGCCGTGGAGATTGGCGAAGAGGTTTCTGCCCGGCTGGGGTCGGGATCTTTGGGTTTGACCGTCAAATCTCGTAGTGAGTAATCGACCTATCGAAATCTGCGTGAATGATCGGATTCCCGCAAATTTGGTGAGTCATTGACCCCGCCGCAACCGCCGGTCTGGAGATCCCCCGCTTAGTTGGAACCCCACGCCTTCGCAGGGGATCTCCAGACCGACGGCTGCTTCCATCGTTCATTTCGCAGAATATCAACGCTAACGGCCCTTTCTCTCGGAGATAGCTCAGTTTCACCCCTGCATTGTTATGCCGTCATGCAGCGACTGCCGCAGCGGGAAACCCCCGAGAGGGCGTGGGGTTCCAACCGAAAGGGGGTTTCCCGCTGCGGTAGGCGCGACAGGGGACCAGAACAAAGCCCGGATGAAAGCTGGTAAACGACACGGGGACCAGAATGATCCCCGAGTAAAGAGCGCTACAGAAAGCTAGTACTTGGCCGGCAACCGGGTATTGATGATGATGTGGCGGCCCTCGAAGCGGATGTACTCACCGATGGTGAGATCCTTGAGGATGCGCGCTACCATCTCGCGGGACGCGCCAACACGGTCGGCGATATCCTGCTGAGTCAGTTTCTCGGGGATGTACAGGGTGCCGTCTCCGCGCTCTTCGGACAAATCCATCAGCACATTGGCGACCCGGCCGTAGACATCCTGAAGTGCCAGACTTTTAACGTCGGCTGTCAGCTTGCGCACCCGTTGGGACAAATTGCGAATCAGCTTGCGGCCGATGCCGGGATGTTCATCGAGAACGCGGTTGAAATCTTCCTTGTAAATAATGCAAAACGTGGATTTTTCGACGGTGCGCACTGAAGCGGAGCGAGCCGAATCATCCAACAGCGCCAATTCACCGAAGTAATCGCCGGTGCCCTGGGTGTTCATGATGAATTCTTTGCCATTCTTATCGCTGCAATACACTTTCACCTTGCCACTTTCGATGACAAACAGTGAATCAGCGGGATCATTCTCGTGAATCACCACGGTATTTTTAGGGAAAGAGCGGCTGGTACTACTGCTTTCCAGTGCCGCGAGCTCTTCGGGTGAAAGACCCTGAAATATTTCGACCTTTTGCAACATTATAGAATCCGTCCCGTTAAAAGCAGTGCGCACCGACATACTGACATTAATAGTAACCCAAAGTTTTGTTAAAACGCACCCATGAGATCAAATTTGGCGTGGTCTGTCACAGCGATACCCAAACTTAGGCCGCGACAGCGTTTCCACAGCACCGCCCTCCTCGTTATACTCCGGGCTGGCAGCAATATCCCGGAATTTCACCAAAGAGGTAGAGACAAGCTGTGGCAAATGGCCCCGCAAGCCCCACACCAGCCGTCTGGAGCGACCTACTGCTGCGTTCAATAGCTGAGTTGCGTGAGCTGTTTTCGGGCTACCGGGAAGGACTTGGCGCGGAATCCGTCACCGACTTTGACCACCTGTTCGAGGGCGGCAGGCGGCTGACAACAATGCTGGCCGAGACAGAATCAACGACCAGCCGCCACGACCTGATGAATGTGTTGGCCGCGATCCGTGGCTATGCCGAGCTGCTGGCCGAAGACCTGGGGAGCGAGTTCGCCGATATCAGAGAGGCGCTTACCCGTCTGTTACATGCAGTTCACGCCGCCAATAGCGACGACAGCACAACTTCCGAGGCGGGTACCCAGCGTGCGATTACCTCCGACCCCGGTTATATCCTGGCGGTAGACGACTTGCAGGAAAACAGGGAGTTGGTGGCGCGCTACCTGTCCCGTAGTGGCCATATTGTGGTCACTGCGGCCAGCGGACAGGAAGCGCTGGCCACACTGGCAGAAGCCGACGTAGACGTGGTATTGCTGGACCTGGTTATGCCCGATATGGATGGCCGCGAGGTACTGCGACGTATCAAAGAGCACCCGGAATGGCGGGCCACTCCGGTTATCGTGATATCCGGCAGCCAGGATATGGACGGCATCATCGAGTGCATCGAAGCAGGGGCGGACGATTACCTGTTCAAGCCATTCAATCCAGTGCTGCTACAGGCACGCATCAAGGCGGGAATAGAGCGCAAACGCTGGCATGATCGCGAAGAACAATACCGGCAACAGCTGGAACGCAACGAGAAATTTATACGCGCGACCTTTGGCCGCTATTTATCCGACGAGATTGTCACCGACATCCTGGAGCGCCCCGAGGGCCTGGAATTGGGCGGTGACCTGCGGCGAGTGACCATCCTGATGTCTGACATTCGCGCTTTCACCACTATCAGCGAGCACCTGGCTCCGGCACAGGTTGTCACCCTGCTCAACCGCTATCTGGGCGCCATGACCGATATCATCATGGAACACCAGGGCACAATTGATGAATTTATCGGCGATGCCATCCTGGCGGTGTTTGGCGCGCCACAGCACCGCGACGACGACGCCGACCGGGCCGTCAATTGTGCGCTTGCCATGCAGTCTGCCATGGAGGCTATCAATGCCCAGAACCGGGCCGAAGGCCTGCCGGAAATTCTCACCGGTATCGCCCTGAACACCGGTGATGTCATCGCCGGTAATATTGGCTCCGAGCGACGCAGCAAGTACGGTTTCGTGGGCCACCCGATGAATGTCACTTCACGTATAGAGGACAGGACAGCCGGTGGCGAAATCCTCGCCTCGGACAGCACTGTCTGCAGCCTCAACGGTGACTTCAGTATAGGTGCCAGCCAGGAGATTAATGTTAAGGGGATCGATCAATCCATTCTGGTCCACCAGATTCTCGGAGTATCCACATGACCCTTGACGTGATGGGCACCCCGGCGCGGCGACGAGGATCAGGGCTATGACTGTCGCGCGCCCCGTACTGTTGGTGGAAGATAACGAGCTGAACCGCGATATGCTTGCACGGCGTCTGAAACGCGCCGGGTTTGAGGTGCTTACTGCCTGTGACGGGCAACAGGCCCTGGATCTCATGACCAGCGAGTTACCCGCCGTGGTGCTGATGGACATGAGCCTGCCGGTGCTGGACGGCTGGACTGCGTGTCGCATGGCGCGCCAGGATGACCGTATCAAGCATATTCCCATCATCGCCCTCACCGCACATGCGTTGGAGAAAGACCGCCTCAAGGCAATGGATGCAGGCTGCGATGACTACGCCACCAAACCGGTCGATTTCCCGGAACTGCTGGACAAGATCAAGACGCTCGCGGCACAAGGTGCTCAGCGCTAAATGAGTTTACGCCGCCGACTCACCCTCTCGCTCGTTACCATACTGATTCTGTACGCGGTCAATGTGGGCACCCACTTCTGGGGCAGCTACGCACGTAACGAAAGTATGATCGCCTATCGAAACTCAGTCACCGCGGCCCAGTTATCCACTGAGGTTGAACAACTGCTGAACGACCAGCGCCAACAGATCCTGGTACTTTCCACGCTGCGCGAGACCACAGAGGATCAACTCGATGGCGAGGAACTCATACAGGCCGAAGGGCAGCTTGAGGACATCGGCAACAAGATCGCCATGCTCGGCAAATTGAGCCACGAGGTGACCCAGGCGCATTACCAGAAGCTACAGCAGAGCAGCGCCATCCTGCTGGCCGGCTGGCTGGACTTTTATCGTCGCTACAACGACCCGGATTACAAGGCAGACATGGATGACCCGCTGCCCTACCTGGAAGCCAGTCAGCGCCTGAAAGAACTCGAACAGCGCCAGGCTTTCATCGCAGTTCAGCGCGCCAACATCATTGACCGCACCATCGCGCTTACTGATCGTATTACTGTTATCGGGTTTTTCGCCTCCATTCTACTCACGGCGACCCTGGGGTTTTTCCTGGTGCGCTACACCAACAGGTCCCTGAAACGCCTGAAAACCGGCACGCAGCAAATTGGCAGTGGTGACCTCGATTACCGCATAGAGAATATCGACGATTCAGGCGAACTGGGAGATCTGGCCGAGGCCTTCAACGACATGTCTGACAAACTGCGCAACGCCATGGAACTGGTGAGCAGTGCCCGGGATTCCGCCGATGAGGCAAACGCCGCCAAAAGCATGTTCCTGGCCAACGTCAGCCATGAACTGCGCACGCCCTTGAACGGCATCATCGGCTACAGCGAAATGTTGCACGACGAACTGGCAGATGATCAACAGGTTGATCGCGGCCAGTTCCAGCGCGACCTGGAAAAAATCACTCTGTCGGGCCGGCAGCTGCTGGCCTTGATAAACGATATCCTCGACCTGTCGAAAATAGAAACCGGCAAGATGGGCCTGCACAAGGAGGACTTCAATCCCGGCGAGATTATGCACCAGGCCTGCGATTCGTTGGCGCCACTGTTGCGCGATAACGCTAATGAACTGGTGGTAACCGACTTCGGTGAGCTGCCCTGCATGCACAGCGACGCTGCCAAATTCAGGCAAATCTTTACTAATCTACTCAGTAATGCCAGCAAATTCACTCATGGCGGAGCCATTACTGTCAGCGCCAGGGTATTAGAGGCGACAGGGCAGCAATCCCAGCACGACCATCTGGAGATCACCGTTCAGGATACCGGTATCGGTATGACCCCCGCCCAGCAGGGCCGGATCTTCGATGCCTTTGTACAGGCCGAGGCGTCTACCAGCGCAAGTTATGGCGGCACCGGCCTGGGCCTGGCGATTTGTCGGGACTACTGTGAATTGATGGGTGGGACGATACGGCTTAAAAGCAATGCGGGTAAGGGTTCTACGTTTACGGTGCTGCTACCTATTGGCTCAGCGTCAGGTCACGCAGCCGCTTGAGGGCGTCCTCGCGCTTTTTAAGGTTTTCCTGCAAGCTGGCATTGCTGGTTTTGAGCTTGTTTATCTCGTCCTGCAGCTCCACAAAATTAATCAGCGACTGACGCATCAAACGCGTGTAGTCATGCACCTTCAGTTCCTTGGCGTTTTGATTGCGCAACACGCTGAAAGCACTGCGAGCCACCTGTGGGTTATAAAAGGAACTGCGTGGCAGCATTTGCACGTAAGTGATAGCAATGCCTGACTCCAATTGCGCCCGCGGCGATGATTCCAGCCGCTGGTAACGCAGGAAATACTCCATCGCGACCCCGTAATCACCGTTCAGTAGCGCCCGGTAGCCCTTTTCCAGGAAAGTATAATCAGCGGCTTCCACCGGGGTGCAATCGCAACTGGCCTGCTGTGGTAAATTAAGCTTCAGCTCGGGCACTTTCGCAGATTGGGTTTCTGCGGGTGTCGCGGTCGCAGGCTCAGCAGATACGCTGGTCTGTACAGGCGCGGTGCTGCATGCCTGTAACAGTAATGTCAGGGCAAAAGGTACGGCTACCAGTCTGTGCGGAAGCATCAGGGGGCGGATCTCATATCATCGCGGTAGTACCGCCAGTTTAGCCCAGTTATCGCGGGGCGAGAAGCTCCCACGGCTACTCTGGTCTCATATGTGGGAACAAGAGCACATCGCGAATCGAAGGTGAGTCTGTGAGCAGCATCACCAGACGATCGATGCCTATACCCTCCCCAGCGGTGGGAGGCATCCCGTACTCCAGGGCACGAATATAATCGTGGTCGTAGTGCATCGCCTCTTCGTCGCCGGCGTCTTTTTCGGCAACTTGATCGAGAAACCGCTGGGCCTGATCCTCGGCATCGTTGAGCTCGGAAAAACCGTTAGCCAGTTCCCGCCCGCCAACAAAAAACTCGAAACGGTCCGTCACAAATGCGTCATCATCACTGCGCCGGGCCAGGGGGGAGACCTCGGTCGGATAGGCGGTGATGAACGTGGGCTGATCCAGCAAATGCTCGACCGTTTTTTCGAAAATCTCGATTTGCACCTTGCCCAGCCCCCAACTGTCCTTGAGTGGAATACCCAGGCTTGTGGCAATGCCGCGGGCGGACGCTTCATCCGCCAGTTGCGCCGCGCTGATATCCTCATTGTACGCCAGGATGGAATCGAACACGGTGATGCGCCTGAAGGGTTTGGAAAAATCGTAACTGGAACCCTGGTACTCAACCGTCGTACTGCCCAGCACTTTCAGGGTCAACTTGCGCAGCATATCCTCCGTGAGATCCATAGCCTCGCGATAATCGGCATAGGCCCAGTAGTACTCCAACATGGTGAACTCGGGATTGTGCCGCGTGGAAAGCCCCTCGTTGCGGAAACTGCGGTTGATCTCAAATACCCGCTCAAAACCGCCTACCACCAGCCTCTTGAGGTACAGCTCCGGCGCTATGCGCAGGTACATGTCCTGGTCCAGGGCGTTGTGGTGCGTGACAAAAGGCTTGGCAGCAGCGCCCCCGGGGGTCACCTGCATCATGGGTGTCTCCACTTCCATGAAACCCGCCGCGCTCATGTAGTCACGAATAAAGCTGATAATTTCCGAACGGGTGCGAAAAACATCCCGCGACTCGGAATTGACGATCAGATCCACATAGCGCTGCCGGTAACGCAGCTCCTGGTCCGACAGACCGTGGTATTTGTCGGGCAACGGTCGCAATGCCTTGGTCAACAGGCGCGCCTCCCGCATATTGATGTACAGGTCACCCTTCCCGGACTTGTTAATGGGGCCGGTGGCGGCCACGATATCGCCCAGGTCCCAGCTCTTTATTGCCGCCAGGGTGTCCTCATCCAGCCCCTTGCGATCAATGTAGAGCTGAATCTGGGCCGCGCTGTCCTGAATCAGTAGAAAGGCGCCGCGATTGCGAATCAGCCGTCCGGCCACGGAGTAAACCTTGTCAGCCTGCTCCAGATCTTCCTTGGAAGAATCGCCGTATTCCCGCTGCAGTTCATCCGCCATGGCAGTGCGGCGAAAGTCGTTGGGAAAGGCATTGCCCTGCTCCCGCAACTGCGCCAGCTTGCCACGCCGTTCAGCGATGAGTTTGTTCTCTTCCTGGGGATCTTGATGCTGCTCGCTCATGTAATCTCTCGCTTACAGCCCGCTCTTCAGCGAGGCCTCGATAAACTGGTCTATGCTGCCGTCCAACACGGCCTGGGTGTTGCTCGTTTCCACATTGGTGCGCAGGTCCTTGATGCGGGACTGATCCAGCACATAGGATCGGATCTGGCTGCCCCAGCCGATATCCGCCTTGCCGTCTTCCATCGCCTGCTTTTCTACATTGCGCTTCTGGATTTCCAGCTCGTACAGCTTCGCCCGCAACAGTTTCATGGCGTTGTCCCGGTTCTGGTGCTGGGAACGCTCAGTCTGGCACTGCACTACCACACCGCTGGGGTTGTGGGTGATACGCACCGCGGAATCGGTCTTGTTAACGTGCTGGCCACCGGCGCCACTGGCCCGGTAGGTATCTGTTCGCAAATCCGCGGGGTTGATATCGATCTCGATATTGTCATCGATCTCGGGTGAAACAAACACCGAGGCAAATGAGGTATGGCGACGGTTGCCGGAATCAAAAGGCGATTTGCGTACCAGGCGATGTACGCCGGTTTCGGTACGCAGCCAACCAAAGGCATATTCGCCTTCAAAGTGGATGGTAGCGCTCTTGATACCCGCCACATCCCCGGCGGAAACTTCAATCAGCGAGGTTTTGAAATCGTGGGCCTCACCCCAGCGCAGGTACATGCGCAGCAGTATCTCGGCCCAATCCTGGGCTTCGGTGCCACCGGAGCCGGACTGGATGTCCAGGTAGGCGCTGTTAATGTCCATCTCGCCGCTGAACATGCGGCGAAACTCCATTTGCTCCAGTAACGCCACCAGACCGGCGATTTCCTTTTCGACTTCGGCGACGGTCTCCTCGTCATCCTCTGCGGCGGCCAGTTCCAGCAGGTCACTGGCATCGACGGAGCCGGTATCCAGCTTGTCTATGGTGTGAACCACGCCCTCCAGGGCTGCACGTTCACGCCCCAGTTCCTGGGCGCGATCGGGGTCCTCCCACACGCTGGGCTCTGCCAGCTCGAGCTCTACTTCAGCGAGGCGCTCCTTGCTGTGGTCGTAGTCAAAGATACCCCCTAAGCACGTCGGTACGGGCCTCGATGTCTTTCAGTGTTTGTACCAGCGGGTTGATCTCGAGCATGGGGTGAACCAGTTACGTTTGAAGGCGCGCATCTTAACAATATTGCGGCTGGATTTGAATTGTGATTCCGGATAGATCAATGACGTTACTTATCCTGGTTGCGGGCACATGACCCGCAACCCGTATTCGCAGCGTACTCAGGAGTACCCATGCGCAACTGTCTTTGCCGCCAGAGGGCGTGGGGTTCCAACCAAAGGGGGCAAAGACAGTCGCGCACGGCGGCGGGATAATTAACAATTCACTTACACCATCAAAACTGGTTCAAAACGGCACCAATAAGCATGATCTGCGGGACGGTTATCAGAGGCAAAAACAGCGCAATCTTCCAGGATTTGGTGGTATCGCGGATGGACATGATCTCCGTGTAGTCAGTTGCCACGCCGGCCATCAGGAAGGTAAAGCTGTTGCCCGGGGCGGCCGCCCTGTTCATCAGGTCGGCGGCGATGGGCGTGGAGCCCTCGGAACAAACCTCTATGACGGTCGTGGCCAGCAGGGTGAGCCAGAGGCCACCCATGGTGGCGCCAAACCAGGTGGCGAAGGCATCCTCCGGCATGAAAGCCCGTATCAGGCCCGCCAGTATCAGGCCGAACATGGACCAGCGGATGACAATTCTGGCACCGGCGAATCCCTCGCGCAGAATTTCCATACTGCCCGCTGCGGAGAAAGTGATGGTTTGACGAAATTCTCGCCACAATACGCCCAGCGGTCGGGCTTCCCCGAGTTCAGCCTGAAACGGATTGGCCGGCAAGTCACCACGGCGCACCAGGGCATCGAAGATCAGGCCTGTAATAATGCCGATAATCAGGGATATCAGGATAAATAACAGGGTCCAGCTGACGCCTATAAGGCCAAACAGGATCAGGGTCAGGGAGAAGGAGTTCCAGGGGCTGGCCAACAGGAAGGCCATCACCTGGCCGACACTGGCGCCACGTTCGTACAGTTTCATTCCCACAGCCAGGATGCCGTGGCTGCACAAGTCGAGGAATACACCCGCCAGCGTGGCGCGAAACATACCCCGCAGGCCACCGTCGCGGCCCAGCATGCCCATTACCAGGTCCCGCGGTACGCGGCCGATGATGCCGACGAAGATCACGCCGATAACGATGCCCCACCACATCTGGTTGAACAGTTCGACGATACCCCCGGTGAAAATACCGATAAAGGATTCATGGTCGTGCGGCATGAAGAAGGCGCCCACCGGGTAGGCCGCCGCGACGACAAGAACACAAATCCAGAGAAAGTAGTCGCGCTGTACCGGCGTTTCACAGCAGCTGTCTTGCGCTGCGCTGGCCTCATCATGGCAACTCGGTGCGCTTGCCGCAGGCGCCGCGCAACAATCGTGGGAAGCGGCGCCTTCAGACACCATCTGCTTTTTCACAGCTCAGCTCCCGTCATAGCCGAGGCCTCCCGGGGGCTCATCGCTCCACCGCCGCGAGGTCTTCGAGGATGGCGCATTCCGGTCCTTCATCGCCCCGGCAGCGGCTCGCCATTTCCAACAGTTGTTTCTGCATGGCCACCAGCTGCGCTATACGCGCCTGCAATTTCCGGCTCTTTTCCATCACCAGATCCCGCGCATGCCCACTCTGGCGTTCCGGGTTGCGCGACAAATCCAACAGTTGTTTGCTTTCGTCCAGGTCAAAACCGACTTCTCGGGCATGCGCCAGAAAACGCAGTTCCTTCACGGCTTTCTGGTCATACTGCCGATATCCGTTGCCGCCCCGGCTCGCCGGTGCGATCAGTGCGATTTCTTCGTAATAGCGGATGGTCTTGGCGCTCAACCCGCTTCCTTTTGCTGCTTCCGAGATGTTCATAAGCACCTCCTGTTACCGTATGGCGCTAATGTAAACCTTACAGTGACTGGAAGGTCAAGCAGGTTTTCTCTATATCTGCTAGAAGGCTTTACTCCCTCACAGTGCCGTTCGTGAACAAGCGCACCGGTCAGCCGGGCGGTCCTGTCTGGACACGCCGTGTCCACTGACCAATGTACGCACAAGAAATCTCCTGGTGTTGGTCAAACCGGAATAATGTGTTCCACAACCAGTTGCACCGACCGCTGTCCGCGAAATTCGTTAACGTCGAGACGATATGCAATCTCAACATGCTCTATGGCGGGGTCCGGCCAGATATCGAGATCGACATTGAACGCGATGGCATCGAGGAGTACCGAACCGTTGGCGGGAAAGAGTGTCATTTTCAGGTGTTTTTCGCCCACCAGCCGCTGGCTGACAAGCTGGAAGATGCCGTCGAAAATGGGCTCGGGGAAATGCTGGCCCCAGGGGCCGGCGAAGCGCAGGGCGGTTGCCAGGTCCAGCTGGAATTCGTCTTCAGCCAACTCGCCATCGGAATCGATCACCGCCTGCAGCTCGACATCGGCGGCGTGTCGCTGCACCTCTGCTACGAAGGCAGTGGCAAAGCGCGGGTAGTCTTGTTGTGCCAGGCTGAGGCCGGCGGCCATGGCGTGGCCACCGAATTTGCTTATCAGGCCCGGGTGTCGCACGGCTACCGCGTCGAGGATATCGCGAATATGAATGCCGGGGATGGAACGGGCGGAGCCCTTTATCTGGCCGGCATCGCCGTCGGCGAAAGCGATGGTGGGGCGATGCAGTCTATCTTTTATGCGAGACGCCAGAATGCCGATAACACCCTGGTGCCAGCCGGGTTGGTACAGGGTCATGGCGACC
This sequence comes from uncultured Haliea sp., assembly GCA_963977275.1. Lineage (GTDB taxonomy): Bacteria > Pseudomonadota > Gammaproteobacteria > Pseudomonadales > Halieaceae > JARRPM01. The sequence goes on from CAXBNX010000024.1 coordinate 18,987, forward strand.
GGAGGGTCACCCTCCTCCGCCAGTTCCAGTCCGGCCAGTTCCCGCAGGGCTTCCGCCTGCATATCGCCCTCGATAATCCGGCGATCCTGATTGAGCTGGTGCAATTGCATCGCCAGAGTGGCTGCCCTGCCGGAGTCTTCGCTGAGCAGGCATTCGATGCCGATGGACATATCGTCCAGCCGGCCGGCGGCGTTGATTCGGGGGCCAACGGCAAAACCAAGATCCGACGCCACCACCGAGCGAGAGTCCCTGGATGCCACTTCCAGCAAGGCGCGAATGCCCGGGCGGGCCAGACCGGCCTGGATGCGCTGCAAGCCGGCGGCCACCAGAATGCGGTTGTTGTGGTCCAGCGGGACAACATCGGCGACGGTGCCCAGTGCCACAAGGTCGGTGTAATGCGCCAGATTCGGTTCCGGTCGCTGCTCAAACCAGCCGCGCTTGCGCAGCTCCGCCCTGAGGGCCAGCATCACGTAGAAAATGACGCCCACACCCGCAAGGTTTTTACTGGGGAAGCCGCAGCCAGGCTGATTGGGGTTGACGATCACATCGGCCTCTGGCAACTCGCGGCCGGCCAGGTGGTGGTCGGTAATGAGTGTGGTAATGCCGCGCTCCCTGGCCGCTGCGACACCGTCAATACTGGAGATGCCGTTGTCCACGGTGATGATCAGGTCGGGTTGCCGGGTGGCCGCCAGTTCAACAATTTCCGGGGTGAGCCCGTAGCCATAATCAAAGCGATTGGGCACCAGGTAATCAACGTGTTGGGCACCAAATTGTCTCAGCACCGTCAATGCCAGCGCCGTGCTGGTGGCGCCATCGGCGTCAAAATCGCCCACAATCAGCAGTTTGAGATCCGCCGCTATGGCATCGGCCAGTAGCGTGGCCGCGCGGTCTGCATTGTGCAGTTGGGCTGGGGGTAATAGCCGCGCCAGCCCCAGATCGAGTTCCTCCGCGCCGGCACCACGCGACGCGTAAACCCGCGCCAGCAGAGGGTGAATTTTATCATCGCGCAGCGGCTTATCGGAGTTGATCTGACGCCGGCGAATCAGTTTCTGCACAGGGGTCAGGCGCTGATGCTGTTTGCCATATAGGCCTGTACCGTCTTGAGGTCGTTCGGAAGAACTTCGAAGCGCTCCGGGCGCTCGAATAAATCCTTGAGGTGCAGTGGTAATTCTACCGTTTGCTCCAGCCCGGCCGCTTTTATGGCATCGGGAAATTTGGCGGGGTGTGCTGTTGCCAGCGTCACCACGGGTACCGACGCCGGCACAGCCGCCGCCAGCGCTGCCGCGACACCAATAGCGCTGTGTGGATCGAGCAGGTATTCACACTCGCGCCAGGTGCTGGCAATCTGCTCGCAGGTGGCCGCCTCCGAAACGCAATGACTGCTGAACAACTCCCGGGCTCTGCTCATAGCGGTTTCGCTGAAGCTGATATCACCCTTGTCAAAGCGCTGCATCAGGTCGGCGAGGGCAGTCCCGTCGCGATCGTAGAGGTCGAACAACAGGCGTTCAAAATTGCTGGACACGCTGATATCCATACTCGGAGACATCGTGTGGATCAAGGGCTGGCGTCCGTAGGTACTGGAGGTCATCACCCGATGCAGCACGTCATTGGTATTGGTGGCAATAATCAGGCGCTCTATCGGCAAGCCCATCTGGCGGGCGAGATAGCCGGCAAAAATATCGCCAAAATTTCCGGTGGGTACTGAGAACGCAATGGGGCGCTGCGGTGCACCCAGTGCTACCGCCGCATAAAAGTAATACACAATCTGGGCCATGATGCGCGCCCAGTTGATGGAGTTTACCGCCACCAGGCTGCGGTCGGCAGGCAGGAAACTGCGATCGCCAAAACTGGCCTTGACCATGGCCTGGCAGTCGTCAAAGTTACCTTCCACCGCCAGGTTGTGGATCGTGTCGCCCTGTACGGTAGTCATCTGTTTACGTTGAACATCCGACACCCGGTTGTGGGGATGCAGAATATAGATATCAATATTCTTGCAGCGCTTGCAGCCCTCGATAGCGGCGGAGCCTGTGTCGCCGGAGGTAGCGCCCATAATCACCACTTTCTGGTGTTTGCGCTCCAGCATATAATCCAGCAGACGCCCCAGCAATTGCAGCGCAAAATCCTTGAACGCCAGCGTTGGGCCGTGGAACAGTTCCAGCACCCACTGATTGGCTGCGAGCTGCACCATGGGCGCTACCGCGGTGTGGCGAAACTCGGTATAGGTCTCATCGATGATCGCCTTGAGGTCCGCGTCGGGAATACAGTCATCCACAAAGGGACTGATTATTTTCAGCGCCAGCTGCGGGTAATCCAGCGACGCCATGGCCGCAATGTCTTCGGGACTGAACCTGGGTAGCGTCTCCGGCACATACAGGCCACCATCGGCGGCCAGGCCGGTAAGCAGTACCTGCTCGAAATTCAATGCCGGTGCCTGTCCTCGGGTGCTGATGTATTTCATCGTTATCCGTCCAATTCTTCCACCCGGATACGGGTGACTTTACCTGCAATGGAATCCAGCGCTTCGATATCTGCTACAGCTTTGTCCACATTGCCCTGAATCGCCTTGTTGGTTACCACGATAAGTTGCACTCGGGTTTCACCCTCTGCGGGTGCCTTCTGGATCAGCGCCTCTATGCTAATGCCCTGCTCGCTGAAGATACTCGCCACCTGCGACAGGACGCCGGGCTTGTCCACCACTTCCATCCGCAGATACCAGGGCGTGACCACACGGTCCATCGGCACAACGGGCAGGTCGCGCAGGGTGCTGCGGGCAAAACCCAGTGGCGGCACCCGGCAGGTCTGGCCCACTCCGAGGTCCCGGGCGAGGTCCACCAGATCAGACACCACCGCAGAGGCTGTTGGTGCCGCGCCTGCGCCTGCGCCATAGTAAAGCGTGGAACCGACCGCATCTCCCTCTACGAGAATCGCATTTTTGACGCCATCAACATCCGCCAGCAGTAAATCATTCGGTATCAGGGTGGGGTGAACACGCAACTCCACACCGTCGCCATTTTGCTTGGCGATACCCAGGTGCTTGATGACGTAACCCAGTTCCTGGGCCAGTTCCACATCCCGGGTGGTGAGCTGAGTAATACCCTCGGTGTATACGGACTCGAACTGCAGAGGAATACCAAAGGCAATGGAGGCTAGAATAACCAGCTTGTGGGCCGCGTCTATACCCTCGATATCAAAAGTGGGATCTGCCTCGGCATAACCCAGCGCCTGCGCGTCAGCCAACACATCGGCAAACTCCCGGCCGCGGTCGCGCATCTCGGTCAGGATGAAATTGCCGGTGCCATTGATAATACCAGCCAGCCACTCGATACGGTTGCCCGCCAGGCCCTCGCGCAACGCCTTGATGATGGGGATTCCACCGGCCACTGCGGCCTCGAAACGCACCTCTACACCATGCTCATCGGCCAGGGCAAAAATTTCATTACCAAATTCGGCAATCAGCGCCTTGTTGGCAGTCACCACGTGCTTGCCACTGCGAATGGCGGTTTCTACCAGCTCCCTGGCCACCGTGGTGCCGCCGATAAGCTCCACCAGAATATCCACAGCCGGGTCCCGGGCAACGTCAAATATATCGCGGCTGACGCGGGCATCGCCCAACTCGCAACCGTGATTATCATGGCGAACACCCACGTGCACAACTTGCAGCGGCGCCTGAGCGCGGGCGGCAATGATCCCCGCGTTGTCCTGCAACACGCGGAAGGTTCCACAGCCCACAGTGCCCAGGCCGCAAATGCCGATAGTGATTGGTTTAGTACTCATAGGTTCCGTCTACTTGTCACGTTCGTTACAACTGCGCCCTTCAGGCAAAGCCGTCGTTCTTGATCATCCGTTTGATACTGCGAATCGCCTGCCGTGTGCGGTGCTCGTTCTCGATAAGGCCAAAGCGTACAAAACCTTCACCGAACTCGCCAAAGCCGATACCGGGAGACACGGCCACCTTGGCCTCCGTGAGCAATTTCTTGCTGAACTCAATGGAGCCCATCTCGCGATAGTATTCGGGGATCTTCGCCCACACAAACATGGTTGCCCTCGGGATCCGCACTGGCCAGCCTGCGGCATTCAGCCCACTGCAAAGCACGTCGCGGCGGGACTGATACATGGCGCAGATTTCCTTGACGCAACTCTGATCACCTTCCAGCGCCGCAATCGCGGCAACCTGTATCGGTGTAAACATACCGTAATCGAGGTAGGACTTGATCCGCGCGAGCGCGCCTACCAGTGTCTTGTTGCCACAACAGAAGCCGACACGCCAGCCGGGCATATTGTAGCTTTTTGACATGCTGTAGAACTCAACTGCTACATCCTTCGCACCCTCCACCTGCAGTATTGACGGTGCGACGTAACCGTCGTAACAAAGATCCGCGTATGCCAGGTCCTGCACTACCCATATGGAATGCTCCCGGGCAATAGCGATAACCCGCTCATAGAATTCGAGTTCCACGCAGTCGGCAGTGGGGTTTGAGGGGAAGTTCAATACCAGCATTTTGGGCCGCGGCCAACTGGTGTGGATCGCCTTCTCAAGCTCCACAAAAAATTCGTTTTCATCCGCACCTATGGGGACATGGCGAATATCCGCACCGGATATCACAAAACCATAGGGATGAATGGGATAGGATGGGTTGGGTACCAGTATTGCATCGCCCGGGCCGGTAGTCGCCAGCGCCAGGTGAGCAAGACCCTCCTTGGAGCCCAGGGTAACAATAGCTTCCGTGGCAGGATCAAGGTCTACGTCAAAACGTTGCTTGTACCAACCGCAGATGGCGCGCCGCAGTCGCGGAATACCCTTGGACTGGGAATAGCGGTGGGTATCGCCACGGCGCGCCGTCTCCACCATCTTGTCGACGATGTGGTCGGGCGTCGGCTGGTCCGGATTGCCCATGCCAAAGTCAATAATATCCTCGCCGGCCGCTCGTGCCTGCTGCTTCAGTTCGCCGATAATATTGAAAACATAGGGTGGCAGGCGCTCGATGCGCTGAAACTTTTCGTCCACGACTTAAAACTCTGCTTAGGCCCTCAAGGGCGGTGATGATGAAAAAGGGGTGAAACAGTACTGAGTCAGCCCCATGCTGTCAACGCACCATGGGGCCTGGGGAATAATACTGTGAAGGCTCTGCCGGGGCTTAGTTCAGCCCCAGGGTCACCATGAGATCATCCGCTGATTGATAGCCAGGAATTAGCGTGCCGTCGTCGGTAATCAAGGCGGGCGTGCCCTGTACACCGAGTTGCTGCCCCAGCGCGTACTGTGATGCTACCGGATTGCCTTCACACACCTGTTCCGGGACCGACTGCTTGCTCTGCAGCTTGGTCATGATGGTCTGCCGGTCGCTGGCGCACCAGGCGGTGACCATCTGGTTGTAGCCGGGAGAACCGATGCCAGAACGGGGATAGGCGAGATAGCGCACTTCAATCCCACGCTTGTTAAGTTCAGGCACCTCTTTGTGCAACTTCTGGCAGTAAAAACAGGTGGTATCGGTAAAGACCGTGATATGCCCCTTGGGCTCTCCCTCGGGAGAAAAAATGATCATGTCCGTCTCATCAACCTTTGCCAGCGCCTCCAGCCGCTCACCGTCACGCCGCTTGGCGGTGAGATTGGTATAGCCTGTCTCATTTACCGAATACAGGTCACCAAGAATCATGTACTCGCCGCTGGCATTGGCATACACCACCGGGCCCGTGGTGTACTCCACGGCATACAGCCCGGGAATCGGGCTCTCCTCCACCGTGCCCACTTCCAAACCCATCTGGGGGTTGGCCAGCACAGTTCGCAGCTGATCGACTATCGCCTTGTCGACGGCCTGGCCTGCAACCGCCAATGAAGTAAACGCGGTCATCACTAAAACTGTGGCTGTGCGAAAAATCGGGTAAATCATTCTGTTTCCTCTAGTTTTACGGGCGTATAACACCCTGTTAACCAAACCGGACAACACCCGGTCTGGTGTACCTTGGAACGGCGACCATCGCTTTAGTTCCTCACCCCCGCGGGTGGTGCTGGGCGTGCAATTCCTGCATGCGCTGCTTGGCGACATGCGTGTAGATCTGGGTGGTGCTAAGGTCACTGTGACCGAGCAGCAATTGGACCACGCGTAAATCCGCACCGTGATTGAGCAAATGGGTTGCAAAGGCATGGCGCAGAGTGTGTGGCGACAGCTCGCTGCGGATATCTGCCCGCCGGGCGTAGATTTTAATACGATACCAGAAGGTCTGGCGAGTCATTTGACGCCCGCGACGGCTGGGAAACATCTCATCACAGGGAAGACCCTTGAGTAATTCGGCCCGCGGTCCCGCCATATACCGCTGCAGCCACAGCTGCGCCTCTTCCCCCATAGGCACCAGTCTCTCCTTGCTGCCCTTGCCGAAAACCCGCACCACCCCCTGATTCAGGCTGACCTGGGTCAATTGCAGACTGGTTAGCTCCGTCACTCGCAGGCCACAGGCATAGAGCAGTTCCAGCATAGTGCGATCGCGAAATTCCAGCGCAATATCCAGATCGGGCGCCTGCAGCAGCTTGTCGACGTCCTTCTCCGACAGGGACTTGGGCAGGGGCCGGCCTAGCTTGGGGCTGTCCACATCGAGGGTGGGATCAACCGTCAGCCTGCCCTCGCGCAGCAGGTAATGATAAAAACCCCGGGCACAGGACATAAAACGGGCGGTGGTGCGCGGCGATTGCCCCTGCTCCAGGCGCGCCCCCAGATACGCCTGCAGCGATGAGCGGTCAGCCCCGACAATGGTGCTATCCCTGTTTTTCATCAGCCATTGATTAAATTGCTTGAGGTCGCACCGGTACGACGAAAGGCTGTTATCGCTTAGCCCCTTCTCCATCCACATGGCGTCGATGTAGCGTTCGATTTCGGGATGTTCGGGGAGGTCACTTGGCATGCCGGTACACTATCACGAACGCGCCTCGGGTAAGAAAAGTTGATCGCATAGTCTCAGGGACTGTGACGTTCCATTCCGGTCGAGAGCGGGGGTTCGGGTATGTCCTGGCGGAATATTAAAGGACAGCGCCGAAGGAGTGGCGGGAGACAGCGAAGCGCTTTAAGGCTCCCAACCGACTGAGGGCACCCCGGAGGGGCGCGGCCATGGAGCCAGGACATACCCGGACCCGTGCCGACAATGTAACAGGAACACCCTTGCATCTTCCCCGGCAGTACGCGGAAATGGAACAGCACATCACCCGACACCATGCTACCAATAAAAAAGCGGCCACTAGGGCCGCTTTTAGAATCTACTACTGTAAACGGGTGTTACAGCTTTTCCTTGATGCGTGCAGCACGGCCGCTCAGCTCGCGCAAGTAGTAGAGCTTGGCCTGGCGGACGTCGCCGCGACGTTTGACAGCTATGCTCTCAACCAGCGGGCTGTAGGTTTGGAAAGTACGCTCAACACCCACACCGTGGGAAATCTTGCGGACAGTGAAAGCGGAGTTCAGGGCGCGATTGCGCTTGCGGATGCAAACACCTTCGAAAGCCTGCAGACGCTCACGATCACCTTCCTTTACCTTCACCTGAACGACCACGGTATCACCGGGGCTGAACTCAGCCAGTTCTTTTTCCATCTGCTCAGTTTCGATCTGAGAAATAACCTTGTTGGTGCTCATGGTGCGCTCCTGTTGGATTTTGTTCGTAGCTTCACAGCTATCTGTCTGTTGATAATGTGCGTTCGCGGATATAGTCCGCCAACAACTTTTCTTCCTCGGACGACATCGCCCTGCCTTGCAGCAAGTCCGGGCGCCGCTCCTGCGTTCTACCCAGTGCCTGCTTCAGGCGCCAGCGGCGAATCTCTTCGTGATTCCCGCTGAGCAATACATCCGGTACCACACTGCCCTGGTACACCTCCGGCCGGGTGTAGTGCGGGCAATCCAGCAAGCCGTCGACGAAGGAGTCCTCCTGCGCCGACAGTGCGTGCCCGAGTACCCCGGGCAGCTGCCGTGTTACTGCATCTATCACGACCATAGCGGCCAGTTCGCCGCCGCTCAGTACGTAATCACCGATAGACAGTTCTTCATCTACCTCGGCTTCCAACAGACGTTCATCAACGCCTTCATAACGGCCGGCAATCAATACTACGCCAGGCTGCAGGGCCAGTTCCAAAGCCTTGCTGTGACCAAACTGCTTACCCTGGGGTGACAGGTAGATCACTTTCGCGTTCTCTCCTGCCGCCTCCCGCGCAGCGGCTATAGCCTGCTGCAGTGGGTCTATCATCATCAACATGCCGGGGCCGCCGCCGTAGGGCCGGTCGTCCACCGTGCGATGCCTGTCCGCCGTGTAGTCGCGCGGATTGAAGTGGCTCAATGCCACCAGGCCCTGTTTGACCGCCCGGCCTGTGACTCCGTGGTCACTCACCGCGGCAAACATTTCGGGGAACAGGCTCACCAGTGCTATGTGCATCGTGCCCCGCTACTCCGTGTATTCTGCCACTGCTTCCTCAATCTTCGAGAAACCAGTTCACCTCTATTACCGCCTCGGCCAGGTCCACTCTTGTGACCACATCTCCGGGCAAATAGGGAATCAATCGCTCCCTGTCATCAATACTGCCCTCTGAGGGCTTCACCACCAGGACATCATTGGCCCCGGTTTCGATCAGGTACTCTACCGAGCCCAGTAACACGCGTTCGTCAGTGGCCTCATCGCTCTGGTCGTTACACCAGACCTGCAGCCCCTGTAACTGGCTCCAATAGTAATTACCCTCTTCCAGATCCGGCAGGCTACCCGCCTGCACCGCGACTTCAAGTCCGCGGTAGGACTCCGCCAGGTTGCGATCGTCTACACCGGCGATATGCGCTACCAGGCCTTTGCCCTGCGCCCGCCCGTCATCAAATTCGATGGGTTCCAGACCGCCTCTGCGCTGCAACACCCATTTCCCGAACCCGAGAAAGTTCTCTTTGGGCTCAGTATAGGAATGGATTTTCACCCACCCCTTAACGCCATAACAGCCGGTAATCTTACCCACTATCAACAAATCAGCTTGCGAGGGCTCAGTCATCAAACCCCCAGACACCTGATTCAGGCGGCAGCCGCAGAATCCTTGACCAGCTTGGCCACACGCTCAGACAGCTGGGCACCCTGGCTCTGCCAGTAGGCCACACGCTCGGCGTCAATACGCAAGCGCTCTTCCTGGCCACGGGCAACCGGATTGAAGAAACCCACTCGCTCAATGAACCGGCCATTGCGCGCATTGCGGTTGTCGGAGACGGTAAGGTGATAAAACGGGCGCTTCTTGGAACCACCACGGGCAAGACGAATTGTTACCATTTTGCGTAATTTCCTGACATTTAGAGGGGATTTGCTGCTAAACCGCACCATCACCCACGACAAAACCCGGCACCTAGGCCGGAAAGGTGGCGTATCATACGGAAAATGGGGCTGGTTTGAAACCCCTGGGAGACGGAATTTTTAGTGCATTCCGACCCTTATGGGGATCAACGGAAAGGCATACCACCGGGAGGCCCGCCCATGCCGCCGGGACCACCCGGGCCGCCCATGCCACCAAGACCGCGCATCATCTTCTCCATGCCACCGCCTTTCATCTTTTTCATCATCTTCTGCATCTGCTTGTGCTGCTTCAGCAAGCGGTTGAGATCTTGTACCTGAAGGCCTGAGCCCTGGGTGATGCGGCGTTTGCGGGAGCCCTGGATGAGCTCGGGGTTGCGACGCTCTTTCGGGGTCATGGAGTTGATCAGCGCCTCCATGCGGGCAAATTGCTTCACATCGAGCTTCTGCTGCGCCATCTGCGAGATATTGCCCATGCCGGGGAGCTTATCCAGCATGCTGGTGATGCCACCCATATTGTTCATCTGTTGCAGTTGGTCGCGAAAATCCTCCAGGTCAAATTTCTGCCCTTTCTTGACCTTGCGCGCCAGCCTCTCAGCTTTTTTCTTGTCTACCTTCTGCTCCACCTCCTCGATAAGCGACATGACATCGCCCATACCGAGGATACGTGACGCCATCCGGTCCGGATGGAAGGGATCCAGGGCAGCGGTTTTCTCGCCCACCCCGAGGAACTTGATCGGCTTGCCGGTGATGGCCCGCACCGACAGCGCCGCGCCGCCGCGAGTGTCGGCGTCGACCTTGGTCAGGATGACACCGGTGAGAGGCAGTGCCTGGTCGAACGCCTTCGCGGTTTTGGCCGCATCCTGCCCTGTCATCGCGTCGACCACGAACAGGGTTTCAACGGGTTCGGCAACCCGGTGCAACTCGGCAATTTCCGCCATCATGTCTTCGTCGATGGCCAGGCGACCGGCGGTATCAACAATCAACACATCACTGAACTGAATCTTTGCGTGGTCAATAGCCGCACGCACGATATCGGTGGGCTTCTGGCTTATGTCACTGGCAAAGAAATCTGCTCCGACTTCCGCCGCCAGCGTTTCCAGCTGCTTGATAGCCGCCGGGCGGTAGATGTCGGCGCTCACCACCGTCACTTTCTTCTTGTCCCGCTCCTTCAGCAGCTTGGCCAGCTTGGCCACAGAGGTTGTTTTACCCGCGCCCTGCAGGCCCGCCATGAGAATAACCGCAGGTGGCTTGGTCGCCAGATTCAGGCCCTCATTGGCCGCCCCCATCACCTCCTCAAGTTCGTTCTGCACGATTTTGAGGAAAGCCTGGCCCGGGCTGAGGCTTTTCATGACTTCCTGGCCCAGCGCGCGCTGCTTGATGGCCTCGACGAAATCTTTTACTACGGGCAGTGCGACGTCAGCCTCCAACAGGGCCATACGCACTTCACGCAGCGTCTCCTGGATGTTTTCGTCACTTAACCGGGCCTTGCCGGAAATGCCACGCAAACTCTGGGAAAGTCGATCACTCAAGCTCTCAAACATGGAAAATCTCTCGGATAAAATCGTCGCTATTGCTTAGATGGGGACAAATGGGTACAAAGGGTCGAAGTATACGTTACCCAGGGCCAACTCCCAAGCCGATGCAAGCCACCATTCTCGCCCCACTCGCCGCGCTGTTCTATCTGGCAGCCACGGCGCTGCAGCTATTGCATATTCTGCAGCACCGCCAGCAGGTCAACCGCGCCTTTATCGCCCTGTCAGTAGCGGCAATGCTGTGCCATGCCGGTGTGGTCTGGGCGGGCATTTTTACCAGTAGCGGTGTGGAACTTGGCTTCTATAAAGTATCCGCGCTGATTTTCCTGGTCATCAACCTGGTCTGTATCGCCGCACTGTCCCGGCGCCCGCTACAAAACCTGTTGGTCGCCCTGTTCCCTCTGTCGGCACTGGCGGTATTGGTGTCCAGTTACGCCCCGGAAACAGCCCCTATCCGCACCGATATGCCCGCCGGTATTTTGCTGCATATCGGCAGCTCCATTCTCGCCTACGCCGTGCTGACACTGGCCGCAGCCCAGGCAGCACTGCTCGCCGTGCAGGATCACCAATTGAAGCACCGCCATACCCGCGGCCTGGTTCAGATATTACCGCCACTGCAGCTGATGGAGACTATGCTGTTCGAACTGCTGTGGGTGGGAGAGATACTGCTGACGGTTGCAATACTCTCCGGTTTTGTTTTCCTCGATGACATCTTCGCGCAACATCTGGTACACAAAACTGTTCTCACCCTGGGTTCCTGGCTACTGCTGGCTGTGCTGCTGTGGGGGCATTATCGGCTGGGCTGGCGCAGCACGACGGCAGTACGGCTCACCTTGTCCGGCTTCGGCCTGCTCGTGCTGGCGTTTTTCGGTACCAAAATGGTGCTGGAACTGATACTGCAATAGCGCAGAATTGGCGGCGGAGAGTCCTTGCCCTACTGCGGGTTTTTCTTCAAGATAGGCGGCCAACGAATACCAAAGGTTCACACCTGCATTGAACGACGCCCCGCTCGGCCTACTTTTCTCAGTTCTTGCTGCGCTCATTTTTCTTTCCGCCTTCTTCTCCAGCTCGGAAACCGGCATGATGTCGCTCAATCGCTATCGATTGAAGCACCTGCAGAAAAATAATCACCACGGTGCCATTCGCGCTGGCAAATTGCTGGCGCGTCCGGATCGGCTTATCGGCCTGATCCTGATCGGCAACAACCTGGTCAATATACTTGCCTCCGCGATCGCGACAGTGATCGCCATCCGCCTGTGGGGTGATGCCGGCATTCTTATTGCAACAGTGGCGCTGACCCTGGTGGTGCTGATCTTCGCCGAAATCACACCCAAGACTATAGCCGCACTGCACCCGGAGGGTGTCGCCTTCCCCGCCAGCCTGGTTCTGCTGCCGCTGTTGAAAGTGATGTATCCCCTGGTATGGCTGGTAGGCCGGGTTACCAACGGGCTGCTGAGACTACTCGGCGTAGACCCTGAGGGAACCGCCAGCGACCACTTGTCGAAAGAGGAACTGCGCACGATCGTGTCGGAGAGCGGCGCGATGATTCCCGCCAAACGACGCAACATGATGCTCAACCTGCTCGCCCTGGAAGAGGTGTCGGTGAACGACATCATGGTGCCGAGAAGCGAGGTCTATGGCATAGACCTTGATGACAGCGACGACGAAATATTGCGCTGCATCCAAACCAGTTCACATACCCGCGTGCCGGTGTGGCGCGATGACATCAACAAAATCGCCGGTGTGCTGCATCTTCGCAATATCAGCAAAGTGATCGACAGACAGGGCCTTGACCGCGCCGCCCTGGAGCGCGAAGTCGAGCCGCCCTACTTCATTCCGGAAAGCACACCACTGAATACGCAACTGGTGAATTTCCAGAAACACAAACATCGTCTGGCAGTCGTGGTTGACGAATACGGCGAGGTGATGGGGCTGGTGGCGCTGGAAGACATTCTGGAAGAGATCGTGGGCGAGTTCACTTCAAACCTCAGCGAGGCCACCGGCAGCATCTTCCCCCAGCGTGACGGTACCCACATCATCTCCGGCACCGCCAACATCCGCGAGATCAACAAGGCGCTGCACTGGGACCTGCCAAAAGACGGGCCGAAAACGCTCAGCGGCCTGATTCTGGAAAATCTCGAATCGTTCCCGGACGCCAACGCGGGCCTTGCTATAGGCCGCTACCGTCTGGAAATATTGGAACTGGAGGGGAATGTGGTGCGTTCGGTACGGGTGCGCATTGTCGGTGATTCACCGGTCGTAATACCCGGCCTGAGTTAGTAACAACCCGGTATCAATTCGGCCGCTTGTTGTCGGTTGCCTCGCGGCGCTCATCTGCACGCCGGAGAATGTCCCGCTTTTTCTGTGCGTCAACCATCACCCAGTCGGCTATCTCACTGGCGCTGCGAAAACAGCCCTGGCAGATCTCATGCTCGTCGAGATAGCAGACCGATATACAGGGCGATTTTGGCTCCGGCTCACTCATTCCTGTTCCAGCAAGCCCTCGTTGAAACGCTTTGCATTACCCATGTAATGATCAGCGTTGTGCGTGAGCGCGATCTGCTGCTGCTCTGACAATTGTGTTTTTATTTTCGCCGGCGAACCCAGCACCAGAGAACCGTCGGGAATCTCCATACCCTCGGTCACCAGTGCATTGGCACCAATCAGGCAACCTTTGCCAACTTTTGCGCCATTGAGCACCACAGCGTTAATGCCCACCAGGGAACCGTCGCCAATGGTACAGCCGTGCAACATAGCGTTGTGACCCACAGTAACGTTTTTGCCCACTACCATGGGGAACCCCGGGTCGGCATGCAGAACGGTGCCGTCCTGGATATTGCTACCGGCTCCGACTTCGATGCGCTCAGCATCCCCGCGCAAAACGCAGGAAAACCATACACTGCTATTTTCGTGCAGTGTCACGTTACCGATGACTGCGGCGTTCGGAGCGATGAAGTGCCCCTCACCCTCCAATTTGACGTGCTTTCCATCCAGGCTGTATTTCATGGTGCTTTCTTCCAGTCTCTGTGCAATTTGAGGCCCGCATCGTAAGCCACGTTGGCCGACTGCGCCAGTGCGGCAGCTGTAAACCCCATATATCTAGGTGAGCGAGGCGGGCTAGGGGTTATCCCGCAGACGAGTGTAGCCTTCATCTACACGACCTGTCAGCGCGTCCAAGAAAGCGATCAGGGCGCCCCGCTCACCCTCGGCGAGTTCTACCGTGTCTCGAATCCCGGCCTCACGCACCATGTAGGCCAGCAGGCGCTCCCCCAGTGCATCTTCCAATTGTGCGTAACGGCCATCGTGTAAATAGGGGGCTGTACGGGCGATATTTCGCAGTGGTGCCACTTTGAACTTATGGGTATTACCCAGGCGTTTGCGAAATTCAAACTGATCACCACCACGGACATTCGGGTAGCCTTCAATCAGGTGAATATCCTGTCCTCCCAACAGTGGCCCGGCATGGCATGAGCCACAGCCTTCGCGAAGAAATACCTCCAGACCCGTTAACTGCTCCGCGGACAGCGCATCCCGCTCTCCTGCGAGATATCGATCGAGAGCGGCCCCTGGCGTTAGCAGACGGCGCTGGAAAGCACCTAGCGCGGAGGAAACATTCTCAAAGTTCACAGGCTCCACCTCGGTGGGAAAAGCTTCCGCAAAGGCTTGCCTGTAAGACGGCAAGCCACGCAACACGGCCACCACCGACTCATTATCGGGCATGGCCATTTCCCTGGGATGCAACAGCGGCTCACCTACCTGACTTTCCACAGTAGCAGCTCGACCATCCCAGAATTGGGAATCCTGTAAAGCGGCATTCAATACCGTTGGTGTGTTGCGTGTACCGATAAGATCATCAATCCCCACCGCCAGCGGCAGTCCATCCATACCGTAACGATCAAGCGGGTGACAACTGCTGCAACTGATACTGCCATCACGCGACAGTCGCGGTTCGTGGAAAAGTCTGCGGCCCAGGTCGATTTTCTGGGGTGTCAACTCATTACTGTCGGATAAAGCCTCCTGAGGCAAAGCACCAAACACCTGCCGGGCCTGGCGCAACAAACGTGTTCCCCTGTCTTCCGCTGGTGCCACTTCAGGGTAGGCTGCGCCTATCTGGCGAACGCGGTGTCCAAAATACTCGGCGACATAGAGGTTTTGTTCATCGTCGCTGATGACCGAAAAAGGCCCCTGAAAATCCGTGCGGGCTGCCAGGGCGGGTTCCGCGGAGAACCCGAAGTTACCGTTACCCGCCACTGTGGTAATAACCCCTGACACGAGATCCACATGTCGCACCCGATGATTGCCCGCGTCGGATACAAACAACCCGCCTTTGTGGTCAGCGTAAACGTTGTAAGGTCTATTAAGGCGGGCAAATATCGCCAGCTCGCCATCGCCGGAGAAACCCCGTTGCCCGGTTCCCGCTACGGTAGAAATAACACCGGTAACGGCATCAATTCTGCGCACCCGGTTATTGCCGTAGTCGGCGATGTAAAGATTGTCCTGATCATCAAAACTTAAACCCAACGGTGTATACAAACCAGCCTGTGCCGCTGGCCCCTCGCCGGTATAGCCAGCCACGCCCGTTCCTGCAATCGTGTGGATTTTTCCCGATGAAGCCTCCAACTTGCGCACCACGTGGTGATGCCAGTCCGAAAGATAAACGTTACCCTTCGTGTCAGCGGCTATGTCCAGGGGTACATCAATCATGGCCTTGCGTGCCGGACCTCCATCACCCCGGTAGCCGGCAATACCGTTCCCGCCGATGGTAACAGCCGCGCCGGTGGCTCCCTGGATCACACGGATTCTGTTGTTGTAGTAGTCAGAGAAGATGATATCGCCCTGTGGATTGAGCGCTATACCAAAGGGGCCGTTCAATACAGCTTTCGCAGCGGGCAGACCATCGCCATTGAAGCCCTGCTTTCCGTTCCCGGCTATGGGGTAAACGGTTCTTGTGTCGAGATCAATACCGCGAAGGGCGTGATTGAAATAGTCCACCACGATCAAGTCCCCGTCGAGGAAGGCCATACCAAAGGGCGCATTAAAATGCGCGTGATTGGCGGGACCATCGTCGCCGCCATAAGCCTGAATGCCATCGCCCGCCAGAGTGGATACCCAGCCGGTAACAACAGCGCTGAAATACGCGGGCAAATCCGCGTCAATAGCTGCGCTGGCACTAACCTGCAGTGCACCGTATCGAAGTAGCTCGGGCTGAAATTGAGCCAGTCCCTGCTCGTCCGAAACAACAACAGTACTGGCCGGTTCTGCCAGCCCCACCTCTGTCCTGAACGTGACCTCCACGCCTGATAGGGGCCTACCCGCTGTATCAAGCACCTGTGCCACGAAGGGTTTCTCGAGGACATTGTTGATCACGCCCAACTGGGCATCACCGCTGTGCACGGTGACGCCTCTGCTCGGGTGAAGTGTGTAATTGATGGCCAGGCTCTGTACCTTCGCGGGAAACCGCGCGACGCGAACAGAGAGCCTGGCCTGGTATTGACCAGGTTCCAGCATCCCGGGTTGCACCCGCAGTGTGAGCGTCTTCGAGCCACGTCCACTGGCGGGGACCACTTCGAGCCATGGGACATCGACGCGGGTCACCCAGTGAAAGGCCCCCTCGGCAATCTCGAGGTCAACACGGCGCACCGGACTCTGACTGTCCAAATCGGCAACCAGAAAAACTTCGTCCTGTGACAAACTAACCGGCGACGTTTTTTCTTCGGCCACCACTACCGGGGCCAGCAATAGCAACAAGCATAACAGCCTGCTCGTAAACATAGACTTCATAGTCACAGTCCTGACGGTATCTGTGTGCACCCGAGCTCAGGCGACCAGACACATCTTACCACCAGAAGCTGTCTCCTCAATATTTGCTTAGGTTCACCTGCACAGCGTAGTTTTCTCGCCTGTCAGCTTGTCCATCGTTCGTGCCCAGATCATCAATTAAAATGGAAACCTGCACAACTACCCTTCTCGCGACGCTACTGCCGTGTCAGACTTAAGGTGTCTTGTACTGCAATGTCGTGATGCCAAACCTGAACAACAGATCAAGCTTCTGGCAAAATCTGGTCGCGCCCTTTAGCGTCGACCTGCGCACACTGGCCCTGTTTCGGGTGTGTTTTGGCTTCATCCTGATCGGCGACCTGGTGACGAGGGCAAGTGCGCTCTCCGCCCACTACACGGACGATGGGCTGTGGCCCCGGGAAGCCGCGGCAGCCGCGATGCAGGAATTCGGTTTCTCTATACATCTGCTTGGCGGTTCAGCGGCTTTCCAGGTCTGCCTGTTCTTGCTCGCCGGCTTGCTGGCGGTATTACTTATCGTCGGTTACCGAACCCAACTGGTCAGCGTACTGTGCTGGCTTATGCTCGCCTCCCTCAACCACCGCAATTACTTTATCCTGCAATCCAGCGATACGTTGATGCTCGCCCTGTTATTCTGGTCATTGCTGCTGCCATTGGGCGCACGCTGGTCAGTGGACGCTGCACTTGACCCGCACCCGCCTCAACAGGCATCTATCTGTAACTTCGCCAGCGCCGCCCTGGTGCTGCAGGTGCTTTCGGTATATTTTTTTGGTGCCCTGTTGAAAACCGGCGACGCTTGGCGGGTCACTGGCGATGCGGTGCACGTGACCTTGCACTACAGCAGTTACGCCAGCCCACTGGGTGTCTGGCTGGCCGAGTGGCTGCCCGCGGAGGCATTGCGGGGGTTGACCTGGTACACCTGGTATATCGAACTCTGGGGGCCAATCCTGGTATTACTGCCGTGGTGCTACCAGCACATCCGCTTCGTCATCGTACCGGCTTTGATATTGCTGCACCTGGGCATCGCCAGCCTGGTGGAGGTAGGCATCTACCCCTACCTCAGTATCACCTCCCTGCTACTACTGGTGCCCACCCGATTCTGGGATCTGCTAAAGGCCCGAGTTGCGACACCTGAGCGGCTGGGGGTGACCAGCTATTATGATGCGAACTGCGAGTTCTGCCGCAAAATTTGCCTGTTGCTACGCACGTTTTGGCTGCTCAACTCCACACCCATCAAGCCCGCGCAAGAGCATCACGAAATCGGCCCACTGCTGGAAGCCGAGAACAGTTGGGTGGTGGTAGACCACGATGGTCAGCGCTACCTGCGCTGGGCCGGGATGCTGGTGTTGCTGCGCCGTTCCTGGCTGCTGTGGCCCGTGGCAGGGCTGTTCCACTGGCCCCCACTGCGTACGATCGGTGAGTGCTGTTACGCCTGGGTGGCCAACCACCGCGAGTCGCTGGGGCGGATCACGGCTGTCCTGCTGCCCTGTCGATCGCCACCCTTCCGGCTTTCGCTGGTTCCTAATCTCACGATGGGCTTCCTGATGGTGCTGGTACTGTGGCTGAACATTGCCAAGCTGCGGGACGTGGAAATCGACTACCCCTGGTCCTTTACCCGGCTGACTTCGGCTTTGCTGCTCAACCAGTACTGGACCATGTTCGCACCGGAGCCGGGGCGGATATCGCACTGGCTGTTCGTGGACGGGGAACTGGCGGGGGGACGGCGGGTGGATGCCGTCGCACTCCGGTTCACTCCGTCAGATCTTGCCACGCCGGAGGACGGTTCAGGCTATTTCGACGGCTTCCGTTGGCGCAAGTATTTCAGTGAAGGCAGGATCGAGCCGCGCTGGCCCTATCTCTCGGCTTATTACTGCCGCCGCTGGAACCGTCTGCATCCCGACCAACCGATACAGCGGGTGTTCGGTTACCTGCTGGTCGAACGCACGCGAATAGGGATTTACGCTGGCGAGGCGCAGTGGCAACGTAAAGTGCGCTCCCTGGGCGCCGCGAACTGCCCCGCCTGAGTTCGGCTCCAACTGCATAAAGCTGTTTACCAACATCGTGGTGATCGACAGTGTTTCCAGTATGCAAAATATAAAAAAAGCCCGGCGGGAGTGCCAGGCTTTTTTTCTTATGGAAGAGTAACTGTTCTACCCACTCAGGCTGCTTTTACCACTTTCCCGACATCCCGGCGACGCCGCCAGTACATACCGGTGAGAACCAGTGCCAACAGGCTTATAGAGGCGGGTTCCGCGACCTCGGCACCGGCCGGCCCGGGGCCAGTACCTGGTCCAGTACCTGGACCGGTACCCGGGCCAGTACCTGTGCCGGGCACAGTGCCCGTATTGGGGGTGTCATCACAGGTCAGGTCTCCGGGGTCGGTAACGCACTTTTTGGGGGGTGAGAGGTGCGCGATCATAGTCATGTCCTTGATCTTGGCCGCGATGTCATTGACGTCCATTAACATGTCCGGATTGGCCAACTTTATCTCATAGCGCTGGGAGACCTGGTAGTACACATCACCATCTCCCCAATCATTTGCATAGTTTGCTTGAATGAAAGAGTAGCAAGCCTGTTCTTCATTGGTGGGGTTGGGGCTGCCAGCGTCGCCACAGGCGGGTGAGTTGAGCATCAATTCCTGGTTATCTTTTTCGTTATGGATGGGGGTTGTGCCGGCAGTACCCGAACCACCTGCCGCGTTGAGTGCCGCGCCAAGATCGCCATTGGCCCAGACGTCTACGTTATACTGAAGTGATGACTGGGACATCTGGGCACCCTCGTTGTCCTTGTCCTTGCCCATGCCCACCAGCACCGCGACTGTGCCATCCTCAGTGTTGAAATCGAATGCCCATTTTTCGCTCCATGCGACTTTCTCAAGATCGGGAGGACTTTTGTCGCCCCAACCCTCGGTCGCATTATCCCCGAAAGTCAGGTCGGCGACGTTGGTTGAGACCTCGAACATCATGTGGATGAATTTGTCTGGCCCGGACCCCACACCCACCCAGAGCGTGGCGTTGCTGCTGGGGTCATAGGGGCCAACCAGATCAACCACGGCGTCGACATCATTGCCATCAAAGGTAGGGAAAGTAACGGAGTACTTGCCGGTATACATCAGGTCCTCGGCACCACCGACCCCGCCTGTGAGGATACCGTCGACGGTAAAGGCGGCCTGAGTTTGCGCCGCAAAGACGGCACTGGCCAGAGACAAGCCAGTGGCAAGCAACAATTTTCGCGGCCTCACCACCCTGCCACGTCTGTGTTGAGAAATCATAGCGTGCTCCCGTTGTACACCTTTATTTTACACCAGCAATAGGCTCGGTGATGCTCAGCTATCGACGTGCAAGAATTGCGCCCAAATTTTTTAGACTATAAAAATCAATGACTTAAATTTTCGCGTCATCGTTGAGGTATTGGCGTTGTAAAAAAAACTGACACAAAATGTGGCACCTCACGCAGTTCATTAATTGACCGCAGGGCGCAGGCTGGCGTCGAGTTGCTCGAGCTGTGCCGCCGTCAATTGGCCCCGGTCGATGCCAGCTGCATAAGTGTTCGCTTCCTCCCTGCGGCCCTGGTCGGCCAACGCCACTGTGAGGTGAAACCGAATTTCAGTGCTGCGAGACTCTCTAAAATAGGCTTCACGGAGGTACTTCAAGCCGTCGCCGGCGCGGTCGTTGCGCACCAGCGCCCAGCCCAGGGTATCCGAAATTCCGGCATTGTCGGGATTGAGCGCATAGGCGTATTCGGCGAGTTTCAGGGCCTCCGCGTCCTTTCCACCCCGCAGCAGCATGAGGTTTGCCAGGTTGTTGTTCACTTCCGCCGGTGCGTGGTCCGGCCACTTATTCAGCAACTGACGGTACCTGGTTTCTGCCTGCCCCAGGTCGTACGTGGAGGCGAAGTCTGCCAACGTTTTTACCACCCGCGGGCTGTCGGGATTTTCGGCTAGAAATTCCGTTAAACCGCTGGTTGCACTCTCGCGCTGTCCCGAGCGCAGCAGAATCTGGAATCGCTCGATGGCCAATTGCTCAGTCGGCTGCTCCCGCAGCAGGCGGTCATAGAGCTCAGCGGCGACTGCCTGCTGCCCGTTATCCACATAACAACGCGCCAACAGCGAGGATGCGGTGTCTTGTGCAAATGGTGTCAACAGCTTGATGCATCCCTCTGCATCCCCGGCTCGGTAGTGGGACTCTGCCTCGAGCACACCGGCAAGTGTTTCGTCCTCGGTAGTATCCCGAATCCGCCTGATCGTTGCCTCCGCGTCCTCTATCAGGTCCATCGCCAGTTGCTCCCGCGCAATACCTTCCAGGGCCGCCGGGTTGGTAGTCGCGTATTCACCGGAGATGTAACGTAGCTGGGCGGCCGCGCTGTCAATATCTCCCAACTGCTTGTAAGCCTCTGCGCGCAGCCTCATTGCTCTGGCGTCCAAAGGCGAGATGTTCTCCGCCTTGTCTGCTTCCGCCAGCGCCGCTTCAGGACGACCCATTCGCAGCAAATCTCCGGCCAACTGCAAACGGTAGGCTATATCCCGCGGGTTGAGGGCGGTGAGTCTCTCCGAGAACCGCATCGCCATTTCCCACTTTCCCTGTATACGGGCGATATAGGCCAGCCCCCCCAGAGCCTGCTGGTTCTGCGGGTACATTGTTAGCACGGCGTTGAAGCCATAGATCGCCTTTTCGTAATCACCCATTTCCATCTGCACCAGCGCCAGGTTGACCACCGGCCCCGGGTGCTGGGGATCTGCCTGGATGGCCCTGCCGCATAATTTGAGGGCCCGCTGATACTCCTGGAGACGTTTATAGACCAAGCAGCTGAAATTGAGCGCCTTGGCGTCTTGCCCATAGGAACTGACCAGCTCTTTGGCAGTGACCAGAGCGTCATCGAGCATTGTCTGCTCGAGCTGGATGGTGCCCAGCAATAGCAACGAGTTGAGTGTAACAACCTCCTGTACCTTCTCGTCCAACATAATTGCCTGGGCCTCATCGTGCTTTCCCCGACCCAAAAGGCTCACCGCCAGCAACTTTGACAGTTCGGAAAACAGCGTCGGGTTCTGTTCGGCCCACTCCGCCAGTTTGCGCTCGGCTTCCGCGTACCGATTAAGGGCCCAGGCGGCCCGAGCATAGGTATAGATATAGGGAATATCGGACTGGCCCACTGAATTGACGTTTTCGTATATTTCCACGACGGCTTTATAACGACCAGATCGGGCATAGGCATCGGTCAAAATTTGCCGAATATACCGCTTTTCCGGGTAGGCGCGATTGACATCCTTGAGGTACGGTAAGGCCTGCTCCGGTGAGCCCTGCAAGTATAGGGTGAGCCCGCGCAGCAACTTGAAGTCCAGTTCGCTCTTGAGCTTGGGATCATCGATACCGCTGAGGTGAAAATTGAATTCCGCCATGAGCTGCTGTGCTTCTTTGTTCTTATTCTGCCTTGCCAGTAGTTGCGCCTTGTTGATTACCCCACGGGCGTCCTGCGGATTCCGTTCCAGGATATAGTCGATATCTTGCTCCGCCGCGGTATAATCCTCCCGCGCAATCAAAATGGCTGCCCGCGACTGACGCGCTCCCAGATTCTCGCGGTCTAAGTCGATGGCACGACGGTAGAATTCGAGGGCGCGGGAGTCATCCCCCATGTGCATCGCGACATCACCGCTCAGTTTGAGGATGTGATCGCTGTCAGGCTCTAACTCCAGCGCCTGCGCGGCAAAGAGTCCTGCCTCATCCACCTTGCCCTGCGCCAACAGCGCGGAACCGATACCTGCGGCAGCTCCGGCCAGACTGGAATCCAGTTTCAGAGCACTGTTGAATTCGTCGATGGCTGAGGGATAGTCTTGCAGCTGCAAATAGGCGCGGCCGCGAACGGTTCTCCATATTGCAGTGTTTTTGTTCGAGAAATCGCGATACTCCTCGTATTCCAGTATGTCATCAGTTTTCCCCAGTATCAGCCACGCTTCGCCTAGCGCTGGCATGATCAGGTCGGCATCGCCACCAAAGTCGCGCGCCAGCTGCAGTTGCGCCTCGGCGGCAACTGGCTGGCCCAGCTGCAACTCAACCTGCCCCAGTAACATACGCGCCCCCAGGTGCCTGCGCTGCAGCTGCAACGCATTCTGGAGTTCTATACGGGCAGATGTGTAAGCGCCTGAATGAAAATACGTGACGGCAGAACCGTAGTATTCCTCGGCCTTGTCGGCATGGCCAGGCAGTGGAGCGGCCGTGAGGAGGATGGCTGTGAATAAAATCAGGAACTTTCGGATTCTTGTCTGCATAAGATGATTCAATGCCGCCACCGGGCTGTGTTGCATTTGCGCGCTCTTGACTTTCGCCTAGCTTGACGCTGCAACTATTCTAGCGCTTCAGAGCCTGCAGATCGAGTTGTAGTACGAAAATTGTGAACCACTGCGACGTGTTCTCAGGCGGGTTGGCTAAATGTGATGGGGTTCAAGTATTTCCCGGTCGAATCTGAATTTTCACTGAATAGCCACTATATTGACAAGACTCAGCCACAGTCTCTGTTGGTGCCTTGCTGGAGTCGGCAGTTTGCCAACGGCTTATGCTATCATTTTCCGCTGCGTACTCGAAGACCAAGATGATCAATAGAATTTTACTTCTAGCGTGTTTCTTATCGGGTGCGGCAAGCCTGTTTTATCAAATCCTGTGGACCCGGGCATTTTCACTGATGCTCGGCTCAACAATACAGGCTGCCGCGCTGATATTTGCCGCATTTCTCACTGGCCTGGCCATTGGCGCCTGGCTGTTTGGTCGCTTTTCTGCGCGGCTGCGTCGTCCGCTTTTGGCTTATGTTGTACTGGAACTGGGCATCGCAGTTGCCGCAGTTGCCACGGGCCTGATATTGCATCACAACGCCGACTCTATCGGTGCCTTTCTGGGGGACGGGGCCACGAAATATACCCTGGTCTTTCTGCTTGCCGTGGGTATGATTCTGCCGCCGACGCTATTGATGGGCGGCACACTGCCGATAGTGCTTACTATCGCCCAACGTAATGACAGCCGCCTTTCCATAGTTGGCCGGTTTTACGGCTGGAACACTTTCGGGGCGGCGGTGGGAACCCTAGTATGCGGCTTTGTGAGTATTCGACTGCTGGGTATTACATCGTCCTATTATACGGCTATGGCACTCAATCTATCGGTGGCACTCATGTGTGCCCTGCTACTTGCCGTTACGCGACCGGTGGCAAGTAATTGCCCGCCAGAGCGCAGTGCCACGCCACGCGCCGATGTACTCCCTGTGCCGGAAAGCTTCCTGTTACTGATTGCCGGTATGAGCGGCGCACTGGTTCTTTCGCTGGAAGTAATCTGGGCGCGCATGGCCGGGTTTTTCCTGGGTAACAGGACCTACGCATTTACTTTACTGATGTTTACAGTACTCACTCTGCTGGCAGTCGGAGCCTGGCTCTCGGCAAAGCTGTACAACGGATTTGTAGCCACCCCCTCACGCGACCCGTATCGCGTATTCGGCAACCTGCTGGCGCTGTCGGCAAGCGCTGTTGTTGTATCGGCTGCCGGGGGTTGGTGGCTGATAGCAAACCAAGTCGAGCTGGAGGCGAATCTGCCTGATTTACAGACATGGATACTGGGCTACCGATTCGTTGAGGCCTTTGCCTTGCTGGCACTGCCCCTGATCTTCCTGGGAATATTGTTTCCGCTGGCTATCGCACTATCCCGACACTGCGCCGACAATATCGGTGGGACGACTGCGCGCTATTATGTGGTCAACGCGCTCGGTATCGTGGTGGGCTCTCTAGGTACAGGCTTTATTGGTGTCAGCTATTTGGGTTCGTTCGGCATGTTCAAGCTGCTGGTGGCCGCGCTACTGCTGCTAACCTGCTACAGCGTCTACCGCAGCGGAAGGCCATTACCGGTGTTCGCCAGTGTCATCGGCATGGCGGCACTGGGGGCCGTGTTGTTGCTGCCTGCCACCTATCCAGCCGGCTTGCGGTCCGGTGAAGAGATATTGCTGGAAGTAGAGGACGAACATGGCGTCTTTCGGGCCACTAAACTGCGAAACCAGAACCTTCGCGTTACCAATAACCGGTCAGAGCTGGTTTTTCATCTCGGCGCATTCTCCACGGACTACGTGCAGCAAATGCAGGGGCACCTGGCTATTCACTTCAACCCCGGCGCTCGAGCCGCGCTGGTAATAGGTAGCGGTTATGGAATTACCGCGGGCGCGCTGGCCAGTTATGAAATGATAGAACATGTAGACGCTGTCGAAATACTGCCCGCTATGGTCAGCGCAGCCGACATGTTTATGCCGCACAACTTAAACTATCACAACAATCCCAAAGTTCAGCTGACTGTTGATGATGGCCGTCATTTTCTGGTGCGGCAGAACCAACAGTACGACATCATCTCCCTAAACGTATCAGACCCGCACATGCCCGGTGGTTCTACACTGTTTCACACCGAATTTTATGATTTGGCAAAGCGGCACCTGCGACCGGGGGGTGTCCTGGTCCAACACGCGTTCGGTAGTGAACTCGCAATTATAGCTCGCACCCTGGCGGCGTCCTTTCCTTTCATTCTGTTCAGCGAGTCCTACTCCAATGGCTACAACGTTGTTGCCGCCATGCACCCTTTGGAGGATCGCGTCGGACTTCAAATGGACTTGCCCGCGACGGCTGTTCGCCAGTTGAGAATAAGCGCTCGTGGTCGCCCGATTATCCGACCGAAATTCCTCAACTATGATCAACTGCCGCCGAACCTGCATACTGATATTGTCGCGTCTGACGATTTTCCCGCCGTTGAATTCTCCTGGAACCCAGGCTTGAAGACCCTTTTCATCAATGAATAGAGACTCAACTATCCGTGTCTGCGAGCCCCCTACACAGGATAGGCACCCGCAATGAGGACCCAGCGGGTACTGCTAACGGTTCTCCTTTTTACTTCCGGGCTATGCGGTATTTCCTACGAAATTCTCTATGGCCGTCTGCTGGGAAATATCATTGGCGACCAGTTTGTGGTCAGCACAGCGGTATTGCTTACCTTTATGCTGGGGATTGGTCTGGGTGCCTTACATGCCCACAGGCTATGGGCCCGCCTGTGGTTGATAGAGGGGTGTATCGGCCTCTACGCCGTAATTTTCGCCTATTGTTTACCCGGTATCGAATCACTACTGTATAACTATCTGCCGACAATGGGCACCAATGCACTTATCTCTATAGCGGCAGCTGCCCTCCTGTTGCTGATTCCGGCGTTCGCGATAGGCGTCAGCCTGCCGTTATTTGCGGGTTATGCTCATCGGTTACGTCCCACTGGAGGCTATTTCGCGCGCAGTTACGGTCTCTATAACTTTTCCGCTGCTCTGACCGTAATACTTATTGAGTTTTGGCTGATACGAGCGGCCGGAATCAAAAACTCGGTATACGTTATCGGGGCACTCAATGTGCTGGTTGCGATCGGCCTTTCAGCCTTTTTCAAGGATACGGCTAATACAGCGCCTGCGCGGAAGCTGGTGAGCAGAGCCGGATTTTCGCCTCGAGTAGTCGCTGCACTGGCTATCAGTAGCGTCGGTTCCGCCATTTTTCAGCTGACTGCTATTCGGCTTAGCGAACTGTTGTTCGGTCCTTATCGTGAGACTTTTGCCTACGTTTTGTGCATTGTCCTGCTCGGCATTGCCATAGGCTCATATCTCGTTCAGCGATTCCGAATCGGTTTTGTTCCGCTTATGCTCGCCAACATGGCAGCATTGGCCTGGGCTCTCGGTGCGCTGTCCTGGCTGATGCATCAATTCGCCGATCTCTACCCCTATACACTTGATTCCTATTGGACAATGGTGGCGTTGAAGTTCACTACCATCGCCGTTGTAACCCTTGGGCCCGCCGTAACATTTGGTGCCACGATTCCCGCACTGCTGCTTACCCGGCAACACGCAGAGGGCATTTCAGAAGTGCCGGATCACGGTGCAGCGCGATCACCCGGCTACTTGCTTTATGTAGCATCGATCGCCAACGCCGCTGGTTTCCTGTTGATGTTCTGGGTGTTGCATCAACGTCTGGACTACGGAGAGTTACTGTTGTGTGTTGCGTTCCTATCAGGATTAAGCCTGGTAGTGATCGGCGCGCCACGGCGCGGCTCTTTAGCAGGTGGAATAAGACGTTTAGCGCTGCCCTTTAGTGTGCTGATCCTGCTGGCCGGATCGACTGCGCTGGCCAGATTTTTGTGGAATGAGGAGCTGCTTTATCAGGGCCATATGGCGTTTCACTCGCCGGACCTACTTTCCTCGCGTGTGGGGAAGCACGCCACCAGTGAGCGTTATAAGGGTGAGGAGGATGTGCTTTCTATCAGCACGCGCCGCGGCACTCCATACTTCATGATCAATGGAAAAATCAGTATCAGGCTGGACGACGCCGCCGAAAAAGTGGTCGGCGCTATCGGGGGCATTTTCGCCACGGATCATCGCAGGGCCATGGTGCTGGGTGTTGGCAGCGGCGCTACGGCCGGTTCGGTAGGCCTGATTTTTGACAAGACTGAAGCGGTAGAAATCAGCGGGATCATTCTGGACAACCTGCCACGGCTCAAGGAATACAATTTTGACCTCGCGAATATGTCGAACGTAGCGCTGATTCACGATGATGCAATTCATGCGGTTAGGGCTGCCAGAGCAGACTACTCGCTTATCCTTAATACGGTGACCTCGCCACTTTTTTTCAGATCATCGAAGCTGTATTCCACCGAATTCCTGCAGGAGGTCAAGAATCATCTCGCGCCTGGCGGCCTGTACATGACCTGGCTGGACTCGCGGGTTGGGGATAGGGGCGCCGATATCATGATCGAGACAGTCAGTCGGATGTTTGACCATTGCGGACTGGCGCAACTGGGCTCGTCGTATCTGCTTTTGCTCTGTTCAGATACGCCGGTTATGGCCCATCACCCCTATATTGTTGCACAACAGGACGAACTGGCTACCTACTTCCGAGAGCAGCACCGGATCGACCCAGCGGGACTTGCCTATCAACTGCTGCACACAGACATCAAAGCATTGAGAAATCCTGCGGGTGCACCGCTCAACACAATTGATCGGCCTGTTCTGGCGTTTGAAATGACCAAGGTTTCCAGGCGCAACATTGCAGCGTTTCAAAAGCGGATAGTTCTGGGCCTGCAACTGGAGAGCCTGGGCAAGGCCTTCCAGCACTTTGACTGGGGTCTGCAGCCTATGATTGACTCTATCGCAAGGGTATCGGGAAAGAATCTGTATTATCAGGCATGGAAAATGGAGCTCACCAGATTCTCCAGAATTTATCAGGAAGGGCTGGAGGCGGAACGGGCAGGCGATTGTGAAAATGCGGTGGATCTTTATAGGCGCGCGCTCGAAATCGACTATCACGCGCGTTTATTACATCTGCGGCTCGGTCGTTGCTACGAAATGCTGGGCAGGCACAATGAGGCGTTAGCTGCTTATGAAAGGGAGCAGGAATCGAACCCCGCCAATCATCAGGTGACAATGTTACAGGGCAGAACGCTACTCTGGCTTGAGCGTTACGAGAATGCATTATCAAAGCTGGCGCAGGTACCCGAAAGTAAGCGAGATGGAGCCTATTACTATCTGCTTGGTCGGGTGCTCGAAGGTCTTGGCAACGAGCCACAGGCCCGGGAAGCCTATGCCCTTGCCAAGTCGCTGGAAGGCAGTTTACGGGGCGCTGCGGAGGCCGCTCTCAAAATAAAGGGCGAGACCTGAGCAGGCGCTTGTCAGATGGGCGGTTTTGGCAATTTCGCTCAACGAGTCAAACATTCAGCTATTGAATTACATCCAGCGAGTAGAATTATTGCGCCATTGAGCACCACAGCGCTGAATCCAACAGGGAGCCATCGCCACTGGTGCAGCGGGGCAACATGGCGTGGTAACCCACGGTCACGTTTTTTGCCTAGCAACTAATTCAACGTGCGTTTCACCCAGACTGTATTTCAGGGTGCTTTCTTCCAGTTTCCATGCAATTCAAGCCCAGCATCGTAAGCCACGTTGGCCAACTGTGCCAGTACGGTGGCGGTCACTCCCCAGATATTGTCACTGCCCACCTGGTAGTGCGGCACCATTCGGGTCCGAGTGCCATCGGACATAGGCTCCAGACGGAAAATGCTCCGGTCTGCAAAAACCTCCAGTGGCGATAAAAACACACTATCGAACTCACCCGGGTCTACCACCATATCCAAACTATCGGGCACTCTCGCCACACAGGGATAGACCTCGAAACCGGTGCGGGTGAGCAGTGGTGTCAGCTCACCCAGGCGATGCACCAGTCGCTCTTCCAACCCCACCTCTTCCATCGCCTCACGCAGGGCGGTTACCCAGGGCGTGTCATCCTCAGGTTCGCGCTTGCCACCGGGAAACGCCACCTCGCCGGGGTGCAAGGGCAGATGCATGGCCCTGCGCCCCAGTATGACCCGGGGCGAGCTTTCGGCTGTGAGGGCTACCAGCACGGCTGCCTCCCGGCGCCGCCCCGAGGGGCTGTCCCAGGCCTGGCCCGCCAGAGGCAGTTCACTCTCAAGCCGCCCGAATAAGGTGTGATGTGATGGCATCAGCGCGGGAACTCCGTGACCATTTCCAGCACATGCCAGGCGGGCTCTTCGTAGGGGTGGGCTGTTTTCAAGGCACTCACCACCGCTGTAATGAGACGCGCCTCGCAAACCATTTCAACCCGATATTCACTCACCTTTTCAATTTCACCAGGCTTACCCATCGCGGGGTTACTGCCCGCCAACGGCCGAAACTGCCCCTGACCTTCCACCTGCCAGCAGCAGTGGTCGTAATTGCCTATACGGCCCGCGCCCGCTGCGAACACGGCGGTTTTGACCTTCTCCAGCGATGAAACTGGAACATAAAAACACAGGGTGTACATTAAACGCCCCGCGCCTGCTGCCGATAGAAGTCCGCGGAGAAGTCATCCAGGCGCTGCTCGCTTATCGCCTCGCGAATGCCAGCCATGTGGTGCTGGTAGAAATGCAGATTGTGGATAGTGTTCAGCTGGGAGCCGAGAATTTCGTTGCACTTGTCCAGATGATGTAAGTAGGCACGACTGAAGTGCTCGCAGGTGTAACAGGCGCACTCTTCATCCAGTGGGCCAGTATCGGTCTTATGGCGGTTGTTACGCAGCTTCAACACGCCGCGGGAGGTAAAAATATTGCCGTTGCGAGCATTGCGGGTTGGCATCACACAGTCGAACATATCAATGCCCCGACGCACCCCCTCCAGCAGGTCTGCCGGTGTGCCCACACCCATCAGGTAGCGCGGCTTGTCTGCAGGTAATTGCTCCCGCATCGCATCCAGTACCAGCAGCATCTTGTCCTTGGGCTCACCCACCGACAGGCCACCGATGGCATAGCCGTCGAAACCGATCGCCTCAAGCCCCGCCAGGGACTCGTTGCGCAATCGTGGGTACATGCCGCCCTGCACAATACCGAACAAGGCTGCGGTGTTAGCGCCGTGGGCCGCCTTGCTGCGGGCCGCCCAGCGCAGGGACAGTTCCATGGAGGCCCGGGCCTCTGCTTCGGTTGCCGGGTAGGGTGTGCACTCATCGAAAATCATCACGATATCGGCCCCCAGGCTGCGCTGAATGGCCATGGACGTCTCCGGGTCCAGAAACACTTTTGCGCCATCCACAGGTGATTGGAACTTCACCCCCTCCTCCGAAATCTTGCGCATATCACCCAGACTGAACACCTGAAAGCCACCGGAATCTGTGAGAATGGGGCCATCCCACCCCATAAAGTCGTGCAGATCGCCGTGCTGCTCAATAATGTCAGTGCCCGGCCGCAGCCATAAGTGGAAGGTGTTGCCGAGGATAATCTCGGCGCCAATGGCGCGGATATCTCTTGGCAGCATGCCCTTCACCGTGCCGTAGGTACCCACTGGCATAAATGCCGGGGTTTCCACCGTGCCCCGGGGGAACACCAGTCGCCCGCGCCTGGCGCCCGCGTCAGTGTCCAAATGCTCAAATTGCATACGACAGGACTGACTCACGGCGTTTCCCTTACGGTTTCTTTGGCAGTAATGAACATGGCATCGCCATAGCTGAAAAAACGGTATTCCTCGGCAATAGCCTCGGCATAGGCGGACATTATAGGCTCTCTACCGGCAAAGGCACTCACCAGCATCAACAGGGTGGACTCCGGCAAATGAAAATTGGTCAACATCGCGTCCACACAGCGAAAGCGGTATCCGGGATAAATGAAAATGCTGGTGTCACCTTGAAAAGGTTGCAGGATCTGCCCTGCTCTATCAGACGCCTCTTCTGCAGCCACACTGGCAGTCTCCAATGAGCGCACCGCCGTGGTTCCCACCGCTACAACCCGCCCTCCCCGGGCCCGGGTTTCCCGCACGGCAGTACAAACAGTTTCATCAACTTCTACATATTCGGCGTGCATTATGTGGTCTTCGATACGCTCGGCACGCACAGGCTGGAATGTGCCGGCACCCACATGGAGCGTCACTGTCTCGCGGCGTACGCCTTTTTCATCGAGCTGCCGGAGTATGTCATCACTGAAGTGCAGGCCCGCAGTGGGCGCTGCGACGGCGCCCGCTTTTTCCGCATACACCGTCTGGTAGCGTTCCCGGTCAGCCAATTGATCAGCGCGCTCGATATAGGGCGGCAAAGGCATATGGCCCACGTCCTCGAGGATGTCAGTGAGGGCGGGCCCTCCCTCTGAAGATAGGTGAAAGAGCGCCCCGTCGCGCCCAGTGACTAACAGCCGATAGGGACCCGGCGCCTCGCCCTCGCTGGCACACAGCTCGATAGTGGTTCTGGCTTTGGGGGATTTGCTGGCGCGAATATGGGCTACTGCCCGATGGCTGCCCACGATACGCTCTATAAGTATTTCCACCTTGCCGCCGCTCGCTTTTCGGCCCCACAGACGCGCGGGAATGACCCGGGTATTATTGAATACGAGCAGATCGTCGGGGCCCAGAAAATTGAGAAGGTCGGCAAATGTGTGATGACTGATCTCCCCCGATGCGCCATCGAGATGCAGCAGACGGCTTGCACCGCGCTCCGGCAGGGGGTGTTGGGCGATCAGGCCCGGCGGCAGTTCATAAGTAAAATCGGTACGTTGCATAGTGGGTCGTTGCGGCTATTTCGCAAAGAAATACCGGCACATTCGCTCAGGTAAAGAAAAGCCGGCCAGGGGCCGGCTGCGCTAACCGCAATGCGGCTTACTTGTCTTCGTCCTCGGCAGCAGCTTCTTCAGCGGCCGGTTCTTCAGTGGCCGCCTCTTCCTCTGCAACCTCTTCCGCCGGTGCCTCTTCAGCTACAGGCTCTTCGGGCTTTGCCGGTGCCGCGGCCTTAACCAACCCCTCTTCCACGAGAATGCGCACTTTTTCGTCGCCGTTGACCGCCTGCTTGCGCGAATCTTCTACCGCGTAGCGCTTGTCTCCGCGCAGATAGATGCTGTATTCCTCAGTTTTCTTAACCAGTTTCATGGCCATGCTCTTTTCTCCTTGGGTACTCAGATCGCGTGTCCCGCCAGGGGGCGAATAGTGGATTCTGGGCCCTGAATGGGCCGGCGCGCAGTGTACAGGCAAAGTGAGAGCGGGTTAAGGAATAATTATTGATGTTTCAGGGCCGGTTGCTATAATCGCGCGCTCTCCAACGGCGTGGCCTTCCTCGCCTACCCCCTCTATGCCGGAGTGGTGAAATTGGTAGACACAGGGGATTCAAAATCCCCCGCCCTTAAAAGCGTGCCGGTTCGAGTCCGGCCTCCGGTACCAATATCTGCAAGTTTAATCAAGGCTCCCACAGCGCGTGCCGGCCGAGGCGTCGGACCGTCGAGTCCGGCCTCCGGTACCAATATCTGCAAGTTTAATGGCGGATGACTAATATCGAAGCGCATAATATACCGAGCCCAGCCCCTCATACAGTACAGACCGTGAGATCAACAGTGCGCTTGCCGACGGCAACCCATCATGCAGGGTGAACCGGGAACCGCCGGCAGTGTGCGCTGGAATATCCATCGGTGCAGCTTTCACAGCAAAACCGGCTTTTTCGAAAATGCGAAGCGCGCGGCTCATATGCAGAGAGTGGGTTACCAGAATGATATTGTCGACCGGCAGAATCGAACGCAAATTCAGTGCGTTTTCAGCGGTGTTCAGACTGGTGGTTTCGATCCAGCTTGCAGGTTGGTTAAACTCGTCCTCAAGGACGCGAGCCATCAGAATACCAAGGGGTTCAGAAGTTGACACCCTACCCCGTCCGCCCGTCACAGCAATGGGCAAGTCTAGTTCGCGGCCCAATTTGGCACCGTAACGTATACGCTCGAGCGTATCTGCTCCCACGGTATCCCCACCGTATTCAGGGGAACTCGAGTTACGCTTGCCACCCAGAATCACTATCACCTCACCGGAAACAGGTGAATTCGTATCGAGAGCCGGGTAATGTTCGACCGACACGAGTAACAGCCCCGCGACAATCGGTAACGATAAAAGCCAGAGCGTCGCGAAGCTAATCGCTGCAACTGAGTTACCCAGGCGAGGCCACTTTATGCGCAAACCCAATCCAGCGATGATCGCAAAAAAATTCGAACCGGGTGGCAGCATGAATGCTTTAACGATATAGCCTAAAAAAAGTTCCAACTGGATTACCTCGCGGGAACAGGCCCCTTGCACAGTACGATCTCAACGGATGACAGAAATGGCGAAGAAAAATCCGGATAGCTCGAAAAAATACAACGCTCATGAATAGTGAACGAGTATATATGTTCTGGACAATGTCCGTCATATCCACGTTAAAGGGCGCAGCTGAAAACCTGTGTCTAGACGCACTTCAATCAGATACTATCCTCTCGCCCGCCCAACTGTGCGAGGCGGCCAAAAACTGTCAAATCTCACAGAGATGGAAATGGGTTATGCAATTTCTCGCACCAATATTGTTGTTAATAGTACTGCTGCCAGCACCGGCACTGAGCGCGGGTGCCAGCTCCTGCGAGACCTCATTGCCCGGTGGTATCTCCTGCGGTGGAGAGTTCAAATTCTGCGAAACCACTTACGAGGGTGGTGTCTCCTGCGGTGGAGAATCCAGTTCCTGCAAAACGACCTACAGGGGTGGCGTATCCTGTGGCGGCAAGGCCAGATCCTGCGAAACCACCTATGAAGGCGGTGTCTCCTGCGGCGGCGAGTCCGCTGCCTGCGAAAGCACGGTAAACGGCGGTGTTTCCTGCGGCGGCAAGGCCAGATCCTGCCAAACCACAATTGCGGGAGGAGTCTCCTGCGGTGGCGAGTCCAGTGCCTGCGAAACCACAATGAAGGGCGGTGTCTCCTGCGGCGGAAAATCCAGATCCTGTATAACCACATATGAAGGCGGGGTGTCCTGCGGCGGACTGGCGAATGAATGCGCAATTTCTCCCGAGGGAACGGCGGCTTGCGGTGGTCTTGCCACCCGATGTGTTGAGACGGAACAGGGTTTCGTTGCTTGCGGCGGCCTGGCAACTGGCTGTATCACATCAATTACGGGCCGAGTTGCCTGCGGTGGCGATGTGCGGGGTCGTCAAGCATACCCTCCCCATATGGCATGGCCGATGTTCCGCTCACGTCCACCAAAATACTCTGAAAATTGAATTATACGAGTGCTCTGCTGCTGGATTCATAGACCCACGTTAACCCTGTGGAATCACCACATCTGTAGCTGGCAATAGCGTCCGGTATCGGCGCGCCAGCTCCCGCTTGGCTTCTTCCTCCCCGTGTACGATCCGAATCTGCCCCGGTTTAACCCGCATGCGCTGGACAAAAGCCAGCAGGTTGTTCTGGTCGGCGTGCGCCGAGTAGCCGCTAATAGTGTGTACACCCGCCTTGATGTCATAGCGTTGGCCGTCCAGATTCACCCAGCCCCCTTTCGGGCCATGGGCCTGGATATCCCGCCCCGGTGTGCCGGCGGCCTGGTAGCCGATAAAAAGAATATCTGTGCGGGCGTCCTCAATCAGGGCTTTGAGGTAATTAACCATGCGCCCGCCTGCACACATACCGCTTGCGGCAATAACGATACAGGGGTGGCCACGGCTTTTGATGTAATTCACGGCGGTCTGGTGCTGTGCATGGCTGCCCACGGTGTACAGTTGCTCAAAACTGAGGGGGTGGCGACCACCTCTGACCCGGCTGAGGGCCTCGTTATCCCAGTGTTGCTTAAGCTGGCGATATACCCTGGTAAAACCGGCGGCCAGTGGGGAGTCTACAATTATCTCGAGATCGCGCCAGCTATTGTTTCCCGCCTTATCATTAGCGTAGCGGTGAATAAGCCCCTCGAGTTCGTACAATATTTCCTGCGTCCGGCCGATACTGAAAGCGGGAATTAACACGGCACCGTTATCCACCAGCGCCCGTTCTATGACACTCTTGAGCTGCAAGCTGCGTTCGCGTCGCCCCTGGTGCAATCTGTCACCATAGGTACTTTCAATTACCAGTGTATCGGCCCTGTACGGTGAGCGCGGGGCGGGTAACAGGGGCGCATGAGGCGCCCCCAGATCGCCGGAGAACACCACGCGATGCTGTTCACCGGGCGTGTCGGCAGCCCGGGACTTGACGTCGCATTCCACGTAGGCCGACCCCAGAATATGGCCTGCCGGTTGGAATTTGATATCGATAGTGCCACCCCCGTCTGTCACCGTGCGATACCAGTGCCGGTAAGGCACTGCCACGATACGCGATGCAATCACTTTGACCAGACGCTCAACCTTACGCGAGTCCCGTGTGATACCGATTTTCACAGCATCCTCCAAAACCAGAGGCAACAAACTGGCCGAGGGCTCGGTACACACAATGGGCCCCTTGAACCCGGCGGCGAGCAACCAGGGGATTCGCCCTACGTGGTCGATGTGTACATGCGACACCACCAGCGTTTGAATATGGGAAATAGGGAAATCGATGGCGAGTTGGTCGGCTCCGGCACCGGTGCCGGAGGTTTCTGCCCCCTGAAATAATCCGCAGTCAAGCAGCATCCCCGGGCCATCGATCAGGCGCAACTCATGGCAGGAGCCGGTAACGCCATTGACCGCACCGTGATGAGAAATCTCGAAAAATGGCGCCATCCCGCATCCTCCGCAACTACCCGTTTTGTCCTTTAAGGACGAGGCAATCATCCACGCCACCAGGACAGCGTGTTATCTGCAGTCTAGCAGCCCGCTGAATTCAGGCACCGCCGATCGAGCAGCACTCGTTGAAAACCGTATAAGCTGCCGAAATATCTGTAGTTTTCTCCACTCTTTTGTTGGAAACCCGGTGAAATCCGCCTAGATTCGAACGAGGCCACGGGAAAAGTGCGCCATCATTGACGACTGGGGTAGGACAGGGTGAAAAAATTCGACATCACCTTCAAGGGAGAAGTACGTCCTCTGCATGACCCGGAGCAGGTGAAAGCCGGCTTTGTAGAACTGTTCAAAATCCGGGACAGCGGCATGCTCGACGAGATTTTTTCCGGGGAGACCGTGGTATTGCGCAGCAACCTGGATCGCAAGGCCGCCGCCGAGTACTACGTGAAAGTCAACCAGCTTGGGGCTGTGATAGAACTCGTTACGTCCAATACCCGCTATAAAGATCATGAAGACGGCTCGGCGAATGCTGAGGCCGGGCACGAATTCCCACGCCGCATTGCCTCTGGCTCACTGGATCAGATTAACGTAAATGACGACACCCTGCTAAAACAACCCGGAGTAATTGATCGCAGCTGGCCGGTAAGCTCAGCGCGGAAAAAGCCGGCCGCCCCGCTGGCAGAAACAGAAAACAGCAACGAAAATAGTGCCAAAGTCACCGTGTTGAAGCCCAGAGATGCGCAGAAGCAGACGGCGGTATTGCGAGACCAGGAAGTAGCGAGAGAACTTGCGGCCACGCGGGAGGCGGAAGAAGCCATCGCCGCAGCCGCCGAGAAAAATCGGCTGGCAGGGTTGGAGCACGCCCGCCAATTGCAGCAGCGTGCGGCCAGGGCGAAACAGGAAGCAGCAGAGACTTCCCGAGCACAGCAGCACGCAGCCGAAACTGAAAAGGCAAAACTCAAAACTGAAGCCGAACGCGCCAGAAGGCTACAGGAAACTGAGGCAAGGGCGAAGGCGCTGGTGGAAGAGGAGCGCCGTCTTGCAGAGTACGCGGCCCGCCGCAAAACCTTGGTCCGGAAGATTGACGAAGTCACCCGGCAGGAACTGTCCAGCTTGCAGACACAGGGGCTGGAGATACAAAAACACGTTGAGGCCCGTCTCAGCGATATTGAGCAGGCGATAGTAGCGGCGGGAACTACCGCAGAGCACGATATGGCCAAACTGAAGGAGCGAGCGTTGAAAGCCGGCGACAAGGCAGAACAGGAACTACGCCGCCTGATACAGCTCGAAAAAGATACCCGACTTAACAGCCATAGTGACATAGCGCGCTTGCAAGAACTGCGGCAGCAGAGCAGCGACAACGTCAGGGCGCAATTGACTAGAATCAAGGCCGAGGAGGAGGCACTCAATACCAGCGCGAAGGAAGAAATCACCGGGCTGGAAAAAAACGCGCGCGAAACACACCGCAAAGCGGCCGAGGAAATTAACCGGCTGGAGCAGATGATTGCCGAGATACAAAGGCAAGCAGAAAATGACATTGATGCCCTGGAAAAATGTATCAATGACGCTAGCCTCAGGGCCGAAAAGGCCAACAAAGAGCTGGCGATGCAGCGCAAGGAGGCAGAGCAAACCGCGCAGACAGAAGCTGCGACCATTGACGAACAGTTGCAGCAGCGAAGCCGCAGCGCCGAGGATCGGCTTGCGGAAATTGAGAAAATGAAAGCCGAGGCAACAGAGGCCGGAGAGGAAGAGCAAGAGGGGCTCGAGGCACAGAAGCGCGACACCGACCAGCTAGCACAACACACAATAGCCGACTTGCAACAGACCATGGCTGACACCAGAAATGCCGCTGTGAAAAAACTTGAGCACCTGCAGGCATTGGAAAGTCAGGCCCTGTGCAAACAGGCAGAGCAACTCGCCAAATTGCGAATCTGACACTTTTAGTGCCCTGCCGGAGGTCATAGTTCGTCCGCTCAGGCCGGCAGGCCACCGGGAAAGTCATTTGTGGTTTCCCGTGAGCGAGTTACAATCCCCCGTTTTCCGCACGCTCACAAGCTAGCCATTCATGTCTTTCTGGCGCCCCAGATCCGTATTGCAACTCGTGCTGGTCGGTTTTTTTACCGCACTGGCCCCCCTGTGCCTGGCCATCCTGTTCACCATACACACGCTGGAAGACCTGGCGGCCAATACCCGGGAAGTCACCCGGCACGTCATCTACGTCACCCGCCTTGGCCACGACATAGAGGGCGAATTACTGCAATTGGAACGGCACACCCGCCAATACCAGACCCTGTTTGACACAGAACTTGCGATGCTGGCCCAGCGAGAACGGGCACAATTATTACGGCGCCTGGGGGACCTGCAGAAGCAAGTGACTGATCACGGCGCGGATGTGCTGGCACTGGAGAAATTGCTACAGGGGCTGGATTTGGCGCCCGCAGAACCACCCTCTGTAACGGAAGCAGCAGCAGACCCAGCTGTTGTCGCAGAGGCACTTGATCAGACTTTCGCCGTTATCAGCGACCATCGCAGGGGCCTGCAGCAGTGGCTGCAAAGTTGGGTGGACGCCCTACAGCATGATAGCGCCGCCAGAGCCGAGTCGGTGATCGACGCTCTGTTTGTGCAGTTGGCATTTCTCGCGATAGCAACCCTGGCGTTGTTGCTGTTGTTTACCTACTGGATTAACAAGCCCGTTCAGGAGCTTTCCAAGGAGATACTCAAGTTAGGCACCGCGGGTTTAGGCCATACCATCCGCATATCGGGCCCGCAAGAGCTGGCAGAGCTCGGCCGTCAA
Source organism: uncultured Haliea sp. (assembly GCA_963977275.1). Classification (GTDB taxonomy): domain Bacteria; phylum Pseudomonadota; class Gammaproteobacteria; order Pseudomonadales; family Halieaceae; genus JARRPM01. The sequence continues at coordinate 57,413 of CAXBNX010000024.1, forward strand.
CTCGATTGGCTACGCCAGCGCCTGCAGGACACAGAGCAGCAAAAGCAACAGTTCCAGCGCCATATCTCCCACGAACTTAAAACGCCGCTTGCCAGTTTGCGAGAAGGCACGGACTTGCTGGCGGAACAGGTCACCGGGCACTTGTCCCAGCAACAGCAGCAGGTGGTGGAAATCGTCCGCCGCAACGCAATCGAGCTGCAGCGGTTAATCGAAAAACTGGTGGATTACAACGAACTGCCACAACAAGAGCTGGTATTCGAAGACATAAACCTGGAAAAACTCTGGGAGGAGGTTCTGGCGAACTACCGTCTTACCATCGACCAAAAGGGCTTGAACCTCAGCTTCCGCGGTGATGTGGCATACTGGTTTGCAGATCGGCACAAACTGAAAACCACGCTGGACAACCTGGTGTCGAATGCCGTCAACTATGCTCCCGAGGGTGGCGATGTCGATGTTGTCTGGTGGCGCGAAGCTGCTAATCTCATGATGGAAATTGCTAATTCCGGTGAGGCCATACCCAAGGAGGACCACTCTCGCGTGTTTGAACCTTTCTATCAAAGCACAGCAAAGCGCACCGGCCCGATCAAAGGGTCGGGCATTGGGCTCAGTGTGGCGCGAGAATGCATTGAATCGCAAGGGGGTACGCTCGCATTGGTGTCCCACGCTACCTATCCCGTTTGTTTCAGGCTGTTATGTCCCGCACATTAATCGGCGTAACCGGCCTTCTTGCATGCCTGGCGCTTACGGCCTGCACAACACCCGCACCGGCGATCATCGCGCCAGTGGAGCCGGCCGCAAAGTCGCCACTGATTCTTCCGGTGCAGCGCTGGCTGCGCTGGCAGGAGGCCGTGTCCACCATGAGCGCAGAACAGCTCAGTACTGCGCTTGAGGGTACTGCTGAGCCCAGCAACCCCAACCAGCTGTTCTACTATGGGCTGCTCAGGCAACAATCGGATGCCTACGACAGCTGGGTAAGGGCGCGCGATATTTTCCGGCAGCTGACAGCAAACGAAGACCTGAGTCGTGGGCAACGACGACTGACTGCGTTGCTGGAGCGCTATAATCAGAGCCGGATCAACTGGTATCAAAGCCGCGACGAATTGCGTCTACAGTACGAAGAACTTGAAGTTAAGGTTGCGAATTTACAGGCGCATAACCAATTGCTGACACAGAAGATCAAAGCCATTACCGATTTGGAAGCAACAATCAGCACCCGGATGGAGGAATAGGCAGATGCAGGATCGCCTATTGCTGGTAGACGACGACACCAACCTGTTAAAGCTGCTGGGCATACGCCTGGAAGCAGAAGGTTTTGCTATTCAGTCCGCCGCCTCCGCTGCAGAGGCCCTGCAACTGCTGCGCAACCACCCGGTGGACCTGGTTCTCACGGATTTACGCATGGAAGGGCAAAGCGGGCTGGATCTATTCGCCCAGGTACGCCACTTCTACCCGGGCCTTCCCGTCATCATCATGTCGGCCCAGGGCACCATTCCGGAAGCCGTATCGGCTACGCAGATGGGGGTTTTCGAATTCCTCACCAAACCGGTAGATAAAACCGTACTGTTGAGCACAATTCGAGCGGCGCTGGAGCAGTCCGGTGCTACCCAGACAGAAATATTCGAAGACTGGCGCGAACACGTGGTCACCCGCAGCCCGGTGATGGAGCGCATACTCAACCAGGTGAGACAGGTTGCCGGATCAGACGTGAGCGTTTTGATCACCGGGGCAAGTGGCACCGGCAAGGAGTTACTGGCCCGGGCCCTGCACGCGGCCGACGGGGAACGCAAGGGTGCGATGGTGGCGGTCAACTGCGGCGCACTGCCTGAACAATTGCTCGAATCCGAGTTATTCGGCCACGTTAAAGGTGCGTTTACCGGCGCGGTGAACGAACACCTGGGCCTGTTCCGTGCTGCCCATGGCGGCACCCTGTTTCTGGATGAGATCGGCGATATGCCACTGCCGGTTCAGGTGAAGCTGCTGCGAGCACTGCAGGAGCGCCGCATTCGTGCGGTGGGGAGCACCACCAGCGAATCTGTGGACGTGCGCATAATATCCGCCACCAATCGTGATCTGGAGCGGGAAATGCGCGAGGGCCTTTTCCGGGAGGATCTGTTCTATCGATTGAATGTCGTTAACCTCCACCTGCCGTCACTGGCTGAACGGCGCGAGGATATTGCCCTGCTGGCCAGTCATTTCCTGCGCGCCACTGGCGCCCACCAGATGGCCAAAGTGACCAGCTTCGCTCCCGCCGCCATGGATGTACTGATACAGGCTCCGTGGCCAGGCAATGTTCGCCAACTGCAAAATGTGGTGGAACGCACGGCGGCGCTCTCAACAACCCCGGTTATTACCGAGACACTGGTGCGGGAGGCCCTGACTGTTGAGGACCAGTATCTGCCCTCCCTCAGCCAGGCCAGACAGCAGTTTGAACACGATTACCTGGTGAAAGTTTTGCGCCTGACCAATGGATCAGTGGCGGAAGCAGCGTTGCTGGCACAACGCAATCGCACGGATTTCTACAAGCTGCTGAAACGCCACAGCATCAACCCCGAGATGTTCAAAGGGGCTTAGCCACTATTGTCGCCAAATAGCGACAACCTATCTCCTTGTTTTTATTGGTTTTTCCGGCGTATGAATAAAAAGTGTCGGGATTCGCATACAAAACAGGACAAATCACCGGTAATATTTTACAATTTTGTAAGCTAGTTCACATTATTGATTTGTATCTAGCTGTTTTTTATAAAAATTACGTTTTCCGGCGCGATTATTGTATATGTATTTATGCCCCCCCAACCTCATCCGACGGGTTGGAAAATCAGCGTTATCGAAGGACTTTGCGATGCCGATAGAGTTTGAGTTATGCCAGGATCCACAGCTGCTGGAGCAGTACTACCAGTTGCGCCAAAAGTGTTTTCGGCAAGAGCTCAAATTACCGGACTTCGACGGCAGTGAAGACGAACGAGACCGGGAGGGCCAGATACTCATAGCCCGCATCGGCGATCGTTGCGTGGGTGGTGCCCGCATAGTGCCCGACAGCACGATGCAATACCAGGTCAACGAGATGGCTCTCGCCTCGGAGGCATGCTGTATGTGGGAGCGTTTTGTTTTCGACCCCGTGGTGCGAACAGTGCAAATGATACGCGATTTCTGTGCAGAACTGATCGATGCATCACGCCAATTCGGTTACGACTACGCGCTGGTGCTGAGTTCCAGGAGAAATGCACGCTTCTATCGCCAGTGCCACAGTGCATTGGGCGTGGAGTTTGACATTCATTGCCGGATGCCCGACGCCGCCCAGGGCGTGTTTTCCGGCCTGGAGCACTACCTTTCCATATCGAAGCTTTCGCGGGCCAATGCGGTGCAAATTGCTGCCTAGGGTGACACCAAAACTCATCACCTTCTACAGCTGTTAGGGTCTGGCACCTGCCCAAAAATCGGAGTGCCACTTTGCCGGTTGTACAAATCGCATACTGACATTTTACCTATACCGCTTCTGGGAATACCCACACTAAATTTCTATACTTGCCTCTCGAGCAACCACCACAGGAATCGTCCAGCATGGACGGCCCACTTCGCTTCCAGCTTATCCACATTGACGTAGCCCGCAACGCTACTGATGATTTTAATCCCTTCCACGACAAGAACCGATGGCAACGAGTGGCGGAGAATCCTTTTTCGGGCCCTATAGTCCTCGGCTTTCAATTAGAGTGCCTGATTGAAGATCAGCTGCGGCAATATCGTGCTCAGCGAAATGAGAGCAGGCTGCTGGTGGAGAATGAGCTGCATTACAGTAACTATGAATTCAAGTTTGTTAATGCCGTAGTACCGGGGCAACAGATTGAGGTGATGATTAAAGACTCCCAGCTCAGGGCCCGCGAAAACACTACCTTGAGCAATCGTGTCAGTTTAAAAGCAGACGGCAAGCTGGCAGTGGCTGGATACAAACGCGAGTCAAGGGCACCGTTGTCACCTGCAAAAATTGAAAACCTGGAAACCCTGGGGGACTTAAACAAGGTACCAGACCGGAGCTTTCTCCCGGGTACCGACATTTTCCTCAAGCGGAAATACCTCACAACCAGCAACGCCAAAAACTTTTTATCGGGTTCGCTGGTGGAGCAATCACTCTATATTGATGAGCTGGCAGATCAGGTAGGCTTTCCTGACATGTTCCCCTGCGCCCTACTGTCGTGTGCGCTGTTAGAAAGAGCCCGTGAACAAGGCCACGACTTCGAACTTAAACCGATGGTATACCGGTCGCACAGTTTGAGTGTTGACCGGCGGTGCCTTGCGGGTGCACGCAGTAATAATAGCCTGCACCTGCTCAGCCGCCACGCCGACCCGGCTGCACAGACACCGGTATACGATTGTTTTGGGATTATTGGCAGTGATAAGCTTTTGTTCACTGCGAGGATTGATCTAATGCCACTCGCTGGCACATCAAGCTAAAACTCACTATGGGTGCCGCTGACTAGCCTTCGCAGGCACCGCAGGCACCGCAGGCACGATGGTTACGCTCTCGCCCCCTTGCACTGTCAGAATAATTTACGCGCTGGATTTGTGTTCTGTGATACACCACACAAATACCACACCGGTTTTATCAGCTTTTTTTACACCCGGAATACAACACCCGTACTGGACCTCTCGGTGTTTATATAAGTATCTGTTTTTTAACGTATTTTGTAATTCCGGCATGCTATGTGCTTTTATTATCATCAAGAACACCAACCAATGTTAATAGATAGCGGAGCGATAACATTGAAAGCAAAACTATTGGCACTCATTTCAACTTGGCTGCTTGCAGGCACAGTGCACGCAGGACTGATTCTGGACACCCCCATATTGGGCGGTGCGCTACTGGTGGTCGAGGATGGCCACGTGCAAGCACAGTTTCTCGGCAGCGACGCAGGTTACTTCAATACCCTCTATCTGGGAACAAGCTCAGACTGGGGGACCGGAACGATATTTGATAAAAATTCCAGAATTAATTCCATTGTTGACCTGGGCTATTTCGAGGCCGGCACCGAGCTATTATTCCAATTGTATGTGAGCAATACCGGACTCAGTTTCTTCAGCGGCGACCCGACACGCAATTGGGATAAGCTACCCCATGCCGAGGCGATTACCAGTGCTTTCGGTGCCACCTACATTACACTGGTCGGATTCGAGGATCTGCTGGGCGGTGGTGATCGGGATTACGATGACTTTATGTTCTCACTGACCAACGTGATAGACCCGCCACAAGCTGAGGCTGTACCTGCACCTCCGGTGTTGTTTCTACTGGTCACGGGCCTTGCGGGACTGCTGGTTGCACGACGCCAGAAGCAAGCGGATAGTGCTTGATTTCACCGCCACTCACCATCCCGTGAATGTAAGCCCTACTCAGCCCGAGAGGTTTAATTCGCCTGAGTTACTCAGGTTTCTCGCCGGGACCTGATGGGCCCCGGTTGGGATCTCCATCCTGATCGACCTGACCTTCTATCCTGGCCGCACTTTCGCTGCCTAAGCGCGAATCCGACGGGTGAGGGTTATAAGCCAATTGCCCGCCATCCTGCGGATACATATGGACGCCGGAGAGCGTCACGTAGGCCGGCTGGGTACTTGTCGGGGTAAGAAAGCCCATCAGCCAGACACTGAACACAGCCAGTCCTATAGCCGCGCCCAGAGTGGCACCCAGCAACAGCAGGTAGTCCGGGCCGATGCGCTGGCTTGTAGAGCGCGGCCTGTCGATAACCGAGACCTGGGGATATCTCTCCACCTGCCTGACTTCCACCTGAACCTGCCTGGCCTGGACATCGCGGTTTATCTGCTCAAGGCTCGCCAGGTCCTCCGCCAACGCCTGGTGAGTGGCATAGATAGTATTGAACCGGGTAACTTCCTGTTTGTGGTCGTCGAGTTGGCGTTGCAAGTCCGCCGCTGTCTGTTGGGCTGCAGCGTGAGCCTGGCTGGCATTCGCTAACTCCATCTGCATGCCCTGGCTCAGCGCCCGGGCCAGTGCCGCCTCCAGTTCCCCGATGCGCTCGGGTATCGCGCGGAGTCGCGGGTCCTTTTGAATATATTCAGAGGTATAGCGTTTGGTCAGCTCAAAGTACTCCGCCTGTAGCTGACGTAATTCCATGTGCAGGCCGTCAACGGCGCTGCGTTCGTCCTGAGGGACAACTTGAGCACCTTGCGCAACTGCCTGCCGCAGGGTTTCCAGGTAGGCCCTGGATTTTGCCTCTTCCTCAATAGCGTTATTCAAGGCCTGATTAAGGCCATCCAGCCTGGCGAGCACTGCGTTCTCCTGACGCTCCATCGAGATAATTTCATGCTCCTGGCGAAACTGCGACAGCGCCGCCCTCGCCTGCTCCAGCCTCACCCCCAGGCCACTGAGCTCATCCTCGACCATCTGCAGTGTCTGTTGTTTGCCCTCTTCAATATCTTCAGCCCTGATTGCCAGGTAAACATCAATCCAGTTATTGACCAGCACAGGCAGCAATTGATCGTCAGACCCCTGCGCGTACATTTCCACCAGATTGGTCTCGGGAACAGACTCCACCTGCAACAAACTCCGCAGTTCCATCACCGGGATACTGATTGCCTCTTGCTCACCGAGCACGGCCGCCAGCCGGCCGGTAATCTCGCCGCCAAGCAAAATTTTGCGCTGGATAGCCACACCCTGAATATCCTCTTCAGATATTTGCGCATCTATAGCGCTGGGGGCACTCATCAGCACGGTGGCACTGCTTCGATATACTGCAGGTTGCAAGGCGGTATAGATCAGGCCAATCACACACACGAGACTGAACACCACCAGAAACAGTCGCGCCCTGCCCGACCGATGCCACGGCTCCGCGGGTAGTTGCGACGCGTAGCGATCAAACCGGGGCATGGATTCAATTCGAGGGTTTGTGTCCATACGTTGAGATGCAGTCCAGTTAAAGGGGTTACAACAATAATACGCGCTATAGGGATAGCCAACAGCTGAATAAGCGGGAAAATACGAGGAACATCCCCGGAGACTACAACGCGGCAGCCCTGAACAGGCCGTCTCCGGCCCATATCGTGTTTTGCGTAGCAATCCAATATACTCAATCATGCGCTTATAATTTCTGACACCGACCCATCGACCTTGTTGTCACAAAATGAATGTTGAAGAAATCCCCATCGTATTCAAATGCCAGGACAGCCGTCTGCTGGGGATTCTTCACAAGCCAGAGAACCCTGGCCGCCGGGGCGTAGTGATTGTGGTGGGCGGGCCACAAACCCGCGTTGGCAGCCACCGGCAATTCGTACTGCTGGCGCGATTTCTTGCGGAGCGCGGCATACCTGTATTCAGATTTGATTGCCGGGGCATGGGCGACAGCGATGGCAGCCGGCGCACCTTCGATCAAATCCACGACGATATAGAGTGTGCGATTGATGAGTTCCAAAACCTCACGGACATTCGCAATGTCGTACTGTGGGGTTTGTGCGATGGCGCTACTGCCGCCTCATTTTATGCACATAAAGACATCAGGGTTAAAAATATCGTACTGGTAAACCCCTGGGTGCGCACGGATACCGGTGAAGCGAGGGCTTCAATTAGACATCACTACCTGAAACGGGTATTCAGCCGGGATCTTTGGAGCAAAATCAGGAACGGGCAGTTCAGTTATCGCAGCTCGATCAGCTCATTTTTTTGGGTGGCTAAAACGGCCATATTGGGAAACAGCGCAAGCAGAAAGAAACCTGGCCACCTTCCGGAAAGAATGGCCAAAGGGATAGCGCAGTTTACTGGCGGCACACTCATTATTCTCAGTGGACAAGACCTCACAGCGAAGGAGTTCAGCAGTACTATCCGCTCATCCGGCGAATGGCGCTCACTGTTTAAGCAAAAAGATATCAGTAAGCGTGAAATTCCGGAAGCTGATCACACCTTTTCCAGGTCAGTATGGCGAGAGCAGGTGGAACACTGGACACTGGACTGGTTAAAAGGAGACTTACGGTAGCACTCAGCCATTGCCTGCCATCGATGCCATGCCCAATAGCAGCCAAAATTCCAATAAGACATTACTGATTGCCGCCGCTATGGTGCTATTTATGCTGGTGGGTGCCAGCCTGGATCGCAAGCTTGAAATACTACCGCAGGTTAAGCAGCTGTTTAATCCGGACACCGTAATTACACCCCTGAAAATCGAATCTGACCCCAATTTGCAGAACTTCTCGCGGCTGCCTCTAACTGCCGAAGCTACCAGAGACAGCTTTTCGAAGTGGCAGGAGAATACCCGTCAGCTGATTATCAAGACCGCCGGATCAGACCTTTTGCCAAAGGCGGATGTCGTTCCGCAATTCAGGGTATTGAGCGAAGAAACATTAGCCAATGGCATAGTCCGGCAGCTCATTGCTTTCAAGTCCTTTGATCAATCGGAGATCCCGGCTTACCTCCATCTGCCTCCAGGGCAGCAAAAGCTCCCTGCAATCCTGGTGATACCCGGCCATGTAAAGGAGGGCGAGTCTGGCATAGAGCAGACGGCACGGCTGGACGATTCCTATCAGCACGCGGCGGCCAGAAGACTGGCTGAACAGGGCTTTGTTACACTGACCCCCGAGCTTAGAGGGTTTGGCTATCTTGGGGCGCCTTACAACACTGAGCACAGCATTGTCGCCTATAACGCCCTGCTCGAAGGCACTTCCTACAAGTGGCTGGCACTGAAAGACATCGCTTATGCCATGCGGCTGTTGCGACAACTTGACCGGGTGGATGAACGCAGAACGGGGGTTACCGGCGCATCTTATGGCGGCGAATTGGCTGTTAACTACGGCGCCCTCGATACCGATGTTAAAGCCGTGGTGTTCCAATCTTACGGCGGGTCTGTTGGCATAAAGTCGGCAATAACCGGCAGCAAAAACAGCCAACCGCACTATTGCCATATCCTACCCAAGGTTGATCGAATGGTATCTCTGGAGCAATGGCTTTGGCTGCTGGCACCCCGCTCCACGCTGGGAGTCAGGGGCGACAGCGACCGTCTGTTCAAGGATGAAGTGATCTCGATTTACCAGCACGGCTGGGAACTGGCGGGGGAGCAGACAAGACCACTGTTTATTTCCGCAGCGGGTGGCCATGAGTACTTTGTCGATCCTGCAGTAACGTTTTTCAGGGAAGCGCTTTGATCCCCATGAGAACTTCGTGCACACGAGCGGAGAACCAATACTCCCCTTCACCCTTCGGATACGACTATAAAAATGAGTAGCGCGGACACATCCAACATACTCATGATAGCGTTCCATTATCCACCCTATGGATCAAGTAGCGGCCTGCGGCGGACGCACTGTTTTTCAAGATTTCTGCCCGAGCACGATTGGCAGCCATTCATACTTACTGCCGACCCCCGGGCTTACGATACCGTCAAGACAGAGAATGCCCGCCCAGTTGTCGAGGGTGAAGGCGCAGTGGTGACTCGCGCGTTTGCCCTGGACAGCACCAGACACCTTGGCTTCAGGGGTAAATACCCCGGCTTTCTCGCACTGCCGGACAGGTGGATCAGCTGGTTTCCTGCAGCAATAATAAAAGGCCTGGCTATCATCAGAAAGCAGGATGTACGGGTGATATGGAGCACGTACCCTATAGCGACGGCGCACCTCATCGGGCTTTGTCTCTGCAGGTTTAGCGGTGTGCCCTGGGTCGCCGACTTCAGGGACCCGATGATTGACGAGGTGCACCCCACCGGCAGCATCAAGCGTAAAGTTTTCCGCTACATTGAGAAGAATACCCTGACCCATGCAGCAGGGGCCTGCTTCACCACGCCCGGCGCCCTGAAACTTTACCAGGACCGCTATCCAGAACTCGATTCATCGCGCTGGATCTGTATTGAAAATGGGTATGATGAAGGCGATTTTGACCGTGAAGCTGCGTCCGGCAGCGGTCCGGTGGCAGCCACGGGTTATCCGACCCCGCCGATCACACTGCTCCATAGCGGCACTCTTTACCCACTGGAACGAGATCCCAGTTGCTTTTTTTCTGCCCTCTCACAGTTGAAAGCAACGGGGGAAATATCGAAGGGGAATTTGCGCATAATTTTGCGAGCAACCGGCCACGACGATTTCATTAACAAGGCGATCAAACATCACCAGATAGAAGACATCGTCTCTGTAGAGCAGGATTTACCATACTCAGAGGCCTTGCTCGAAATGTGCGCGGCTGATGGGCTGCTCCTCTTTCAGGCCGCCAATTGCAACCAGCAGATACCGGCAAAGCTCTACGAATATATGCGCTCAGCAAGGCCCTTACTGGCGTTGACCGATCCCGGTGGCGACACGGCGAAGTTGATCGAGCGGGAAAACGCGGGAATCGTAGCGGAGCTGCATTCCGAAGACTCGGCGTTGCAAGGCTTGAGACGCCTCATAGGTGTTATACATGCGAATAAATTCAAGCCCGTTTCACAGGAACGAGTCCGTCACTATAGCCGCCAGAAACAGGCCGGTGAGCTGGCAGATTTTCTCAATCAGATTGTGAGTACACAGTAAGTTAACAGGTTGCCCAGTTCTATGAAGATACTCTTTCTATCACAACGTTTCCTCTTCCCCGCGGATACCGGCGGTAAGATCAGGACCGGGAATATACTCAGGGAATTGAGCAAGAAAGCTGAACTGACTGTTATCAGTAATGTTGAGTCACCCAGAGATGACGCATATATTCAGCAGATGGACGCGCTGTGCAGCCGATTCATTCCGGTGCCATGGAAGGAAATGGAGCGCTACACCCTGAGCTTTTATATCAAGCTGACATTTCAGTCATTATCAAAATACCCCATATCGGTATTGAATGATTATTCGAAAGCCCTTGAAGCGGCGCTGCAAAAAGAACTATCAGCAACCGACTACGACCTGGTGATTTGTGATTTCCTGCAATCAACACTCAATTTTCGCGATGTAACAGGCATCCCCCGTCTTCTCTTTCAGCACAATGTTGAAGCGCAGATTACTGAGCGGCACCTGGATAAAGCCAGTAACGTTTTTGCTACACTGTTCTGGGGCTTGCAGCACAAGCGCATGCTCCGGCACGAGGGAGAGATGTGTCGCGATTTCGAAGGGACCATCGCGGTGTCTGAAGAGGACAAGGGGCTGATGGAGCGTTGGTATAATACCCAGCGGGTTCACACTATTCCCACAGGAGTGGATACCGACTTTTTTAAGCCGACGGCAGATACCGCGACAAGGAAGCAACTGGTATTTACCGGTTCAATGGACTGGTTGCCCAATGATGACGCCATAGCCTGGTTTCTCGATGAGATTTTTCCCGGTATCCAGGAGCAGGAACCGGGCACAACGCTGACAATAGTCGGCAGAAAGCCCACAGCCAGAATTGAGAAACTGGTGAATGGCCGTGAGGACATCACCCTGACCGGCTGGGTAGATGATACCCGGCCATTTATAGCCCAGAGCGCTGTGTATATTGTGCCCATCAGAATCGGCGGAGGCACGCGAATGAAAATATATGAAGCCCTGTCGATGGGCAAGGCACTGGTGTCCACCACGATAGGCGCCGAGGGCTTACCACTGGAAAGTGGCGAGCATATTCTGCGGGCAGACAGCGCAGCGGATTTCAGGGATTGTGTTGTCACACTCCTGCGGGATGAAGCGCTGAGGGAACAGATGGGTAAAGCCGCACGCGATTACGTCTGTGAGCATTATCGCTGGGAGAAGGTCGCCGACCGATTCCTGGAGGTCTGTGAAACGGTGTCGTCTGGCAGGCAAGAGACTGGCAGGTAAGCGGCCCGGCGATCGCAATGGAAGTACACCATTAGACGCCCCACTCCCAGCCGGCGGCCACGCACAGTAGGCCTGCGTACCATTGTGGTCATGGGGCTTACGCTGGCGCTCCTGGGGCTTGTGGCATTGGTGTGGTATGCATTGTCCTCGCCCTCACCGACAAACACGGACACCAGGGAACGATTTTGGGGAAGAGAATCCTTTACCCCCGACTGGCGCGCGGCCGAGCTGATTGATGACCGGGCGACCCAGCGATTCCTGAGGGCCTATTGGCCCGAGTTAAAGGGCCGCTATGACGCAGGCGGTACACCGGATACCGCTGACATTGAAAAACAACCCGGGCTAACCGTTTTCACCACAGCGATCACCAGGGTAATTTTGCCCGACTACCTTCCAACAGACGCAGAACGTCAGGTTGAGCAGATAAACCTGTTCGCGGCCAAGGGGGAAAGTGAAGCGATTTCGCTTGGCATCAGGAATCACTCGGGTGCCAGATCTGTATCTATCCGGGTGACGGACCTGGCCAATGGCAATATGACACTGCCGGCGGAGATTGCCACCAACAGACTGGTGCTGGCCTATCCGGCCAATCTGTATATGGGTAACAGGCAATATCGCGTCGCCATGCGACCGATGGTGATGATCAAGCCGCCGGGGAATCAATGGCGCTTTCCCCCCTATACCACCCATAACTACTTTGTAGATGTTCACATTCCGGACGATGCGATCGCCGGCATCTACTCGGGACAGGTGCTGGTGGAATCATCCGGCAAGGTGATCGAGTCGATAGACCTGAGGCTGGAGGTGCTGCCCTTCAAACTGAAGATAAACGGTTTTCATGCCGGTGCCTTCCGCACTACCTACAATATCAGGGAAGGTGGGTTCTTTGGCTACTATCCGGAAATGATGGAGATGGACTCCCGTTATGGCTTCAATATGGCGGGCGGGTTCTTCAATAAAGACGGTGAAATCCCGTTCCGGCGGGATGAATTCGGTGCACTGGAGGTTGACGAAAAACATCCTAAATTCGATAAGTTCAATAACACGATGCAAAGGCTCAAAACCTATGGCATGGGCGATGTGGCTTTCTGGAACTGGGGTGCATCGGGTAAAGTTCAGCAGTTTAATGATGTGCTGGAGAAAGCGGGGGTACCGCCTATCCATACAGAGGCAGGAAAACAGGGTTTCGCCGAAGTATGTCGGGCAATAAAGCTGGCTGAGAAGGCATACGGCTGGCCAGAGCTGGTAATCAACCCCTACGACGAAGCACTGGAAGACCAGGATGCCACCCGGGAAATTATCGAATCGGTACCCTATGTCAGAAAAATTAGCCCGGACACCCGGCTTTATATGACAGAGTGGCGCGAGCACTATGCGCGTTTATATCAGTCCTCGGGTAACACTCTGGCGGGCCAAGACATGCCCGGGTGGCTGGAGTACCTCAAACTACTGGTTTCGCTGGAAAGCCCCAGAAAAAACTTCGATGTCATTGGTTCAAACCGAATGTTTGAAGAGTCTCATCGGCTGCAAAATGACCTGGGGGGTGAATATTGGCACTATTCGGGGGTAACCCGGATGGGCCCGCAGGTGCGCTATAGCTACGGCTTCCAGCCCTATGCAGTGAATGCTGAAGCGGCCCTGGTGTGGGCCAACTACAAGGGAGGCTTCGATGGCAAAGGTTGGACCTTGCATTATGTGATGTCAGACCTCCCGGACGGGCGCGAAAAACGCAATACCCGTGGGCCGGTTATACCAAGCCCCAGGGCAATGGCCGCCAGAGAGGGCATCGACGACCGCAAGTACATTGAGACCCTGAAGTACTATGCACTCGAGAAAAACGCCCAAGAGGATCTCTACTTCCTGGAGGGTCTGCACGAGCGGTCTCGCAACATTGCCCGGCTTGACAATATAGGTGGTGTAGAGAATACGGAGGCGGTTGTCACGCAGTCAGAGGCTTTTCAGCTGCTGAGACGGGAGTTGAAAGAAAGAATCCTGCGCCTTCACAATAATTAAACAGAAATCTATCTGTCTTCGGATAGTGGGAGATAGACCTCTCACTTTGGGCCATTAACCGACGATGTTGATACGAATTCCCCGCGATTACAGATAAAATAGACTTATCTTGTCTGTATTGCTTTTTCCCATGCAGACTTTCATGCGAGAAATTCGATGATATATGTGCTGTATAGTCTTGCGATTGTTGTGCCTGTACTTTTGCTTGTCTTCATTTCCAAAAAGATTGCCAGAAGGCGAAAAAATCCCCTCACTCCCTTCCGTCGGTTTACAGTAAAGACCAAACACGCCAGGCGGTATGTAATCGGTAAAGACCTCGCGGTTCAAACAATCCCCTGGGAAGAACCCAATCGCGCCGACACACCACCATTGCACATTGGCGGCAGTGGAGAACGGTTCTCAACCCTAACCGGTGTGTGGTGGCTGGATGACCAGAGACTTGTAGTTAACCATCGCAGCGGCCTACGGTTAGCTCTGTTTGATTTAAGCCAGGATAACCCCAAGATTGGGGCGGCAGAAATTGGTCATTTGACTGATAATATTGCCGCGCTGAGGCTTTTCGAAAATGAATGGGAAATTGCTGTAGCAGGATGCTGGGCCTCGGCCTATTCACTATTCATTATGCATGATAAACCTGGAGATGCCTCCAGTGTAACGTTCACTCTGAAAGAAACCTGCGCTCATAAGTCCAAAGATTTCAGTCACGGAGTAAGCTACGATAGTGAAGACCGTCTCTGCCTGGCTTTCCACACTGGAGAAAATCCTCGCATAGAAATCGGTAAAGCTGTCTACAAACTGCCCGCACCTTGGGGAGCGCGCGATTTATGCTTCGATCCACTTACAAATTGTCATTATGCCGTAGCTGTTTCCACCAACCCACGTCGCTCATCATATAAAGATGTTATGACCACTATCTGGGCTCTGCAAAAAGATGCTGCGGAGTGGTATATTCTTTGCGGCCTCGAAAATGTGCATTCAGATACCTGTGACGTATACAGGGGACGTGTATGGATACCTGATCAGGCGGGTGACCGCGCGCTTGGGGTCAATATACAAACCGGCGCTGTCGAGATTATCTTAACTGGCGAATCATTTGATTTTCCGCATGGGCTATCGGTCAGCAAAGGTGGGAAATTGGCTATTGTGAACTACGGAAGCAGCGCAATGAACATTATCGATATAGGGAATATATAGCTGGCCAGACATCCTTGTGCTCACATGATCTTTACTAATGATTCATCCTTCTACTTTGTCATATTCCATCATTCTGTATTTGTGCCCTTGCAATATCGGCCTACTAACAAAGCCATTCCCGTTCGTTAGCTCCGTATAAATAACGTAGTCGGTCAGCTTACACTGCAGCAACGCTTTCCAGTCGTTGGCGATTTTCTTCTCTGCGCTTCGATAAGTGTCATCCAGATATATTGCGTATTCTTCTTGTATAAACCCGGACTCCATCAAAAATGGAATGGCCCGACTACGGGCGCTCACATGGTTGTGTGTTGAAGGTGCGTCTATGATTATACAATCAAATCGAAAACTGTTTTTCGCGAAAAATGTGCTCAGCACATCTTCCTGATACCAGCCATATTCAGACGCTTCGTCTATACCGCTATGGCAAAATCGAACAATATCTTCGCAACCCAGCTTCTTGAGATACCCTAGTATAGTATTCTGCCAATCAGGGTTTTCGTCGATAGATATGATTTCCAGCTCAAGCCCTAAGTCCCTGGCAACCTTCGCGATATACACTGTTGAAACACCAGTTCCTACTTCCAGAATGACTCGCCTGTTGTTTATTACAATTTCATTGATGACATGCAGTAGCGCCACGGGCGACATTGAATAGCTGGATTTTGGAATGAAGCCTACTTCTATTATGGCCAGTTCCAGACTCGCCTGTATATCATTAAGCTTCAGTCGATTTTCCAGTACGGCTAAATGCAATTTCTGAAATTGCGTATTGAAAAACGTTATAACCTTACCGATCATCCAAATGACGCCTTCTTTTCAACTCTGTTTCCCCAATTCAGCCTGAAGTAACCGGCCAACACCGAAAGTGCATGTATTGAAGGGTAGCCGAACGAACGGAGAAAGACGGTAGCGTCTTCCTAAGCTACACCGCTCTGCCTACTCGACTTCCACTGAATTGCCCTGCCCAATTGCACTGCTATCTGCATTAATACGCGGACAGAACGATATCGATTACCTGTTAAAGCAAAGTATAGAGATGTGGTCAGCTGCCGCGCAGTTTTAGTGGAGATAAATCTTGGATAACCGAAGAATGTACGAAAATTCCCGGAAAAAGCCGCTACCCCCGTAGCCTCCATTCCCCGCCCAATTCGATAGTACCTTTTCAGGATGCTCGATAGCGTCATCTGGTCCGGCTTTACTATATGCCTGACCACTGCACACGGTATGTACTGCATGCCATAACCAGCCTGTTCGATTCGTAGCAAATACTCTGTTTCACTGCCAGCAACATAGGCACTCGAACCGTTAGGGCCAATGGAGGTATTGAACTCAAATTCATCTATAAGCGACTGGCGGACCATAAAGTTTGGGCCTTTTATTTCAACCGCCTTAATGGGACCAGGGGGGCGATTGGCGGGTGTCCCGGCAAAGGCAGCGCCGTCAAGACCCAGTTGTTCAAGCCAACATTTTGGTTCACTCACCCAATAATGGCGAACTTGGCCTGCAAAAACCGAAACAAGTGGCTGCTCTTGCGCAGCCTGTTCGTAACGAATCAGCCAGTCGGAATTTGGGATGATATCGTCATCTGAGAAAACAATTAGATCGCCCTTTGCCACTGCAACACCGCAGGAAACAGCAAAGTTCTTTCCTTGTCTTTTCTCCTCCAAAAATACGATTGGTAGCTTCTCAGCATAGTCCAGAATTAAATCGGCGCTATTGTCTGAAGAAGCATTATCTACAAAGATAAACTCACAACCGCAAAGAGGCAGTTGCAACTGACACAACGACTCGAGCATTAAGGGTAAAGTAGCTGCGCCGTTGTAAGTGGCTACGATAACTGAGATCACTTCTCAAACCTCACTCAAAAATCACTTCTTGGCTTGCGAATCATAGAGGACTCCATGGCCAAGGGTACCTGTTATCACACAAGCAGTATCGCAATATGGACGCTAACCATGATACATAGCCTGGAACTGGAAATGCCAATGCAACGAGTCAGAACTGTGCGTTGGTTCTCATCACATGAACATCCTCCCCTTGATAAGAGTGTTCAAAAATTGTCCACCCCACCTCTATGTATCGTATTTTGATGATTTGAAAAATGATCAGAATGAATGGTATCAGGACATCTGTCATTTCTTGGGAATTGACCTGCCTGCGCAGGACGAAATCAGCACTAGAACCGACTCTGATTGGTGGTAACTGATAGTGCCAAAACCTCAGAGAACTCAAAAGAATTTGGGTTGCGGAAACCCTCGACCTTATTGGATAATGTCTTATGTTTTCGGTGTGTAAGCTCACACTAATCTTTTGAAGGTTCAGCACGGTAAAATGATGAATAGTAGCACTTTAAAAAAAAATAACGGCTACAAATTGCTCAGTAGAAGAATTCTTGTAGTTATATCATTTATCTCCCTAATTGCACTACTTATACTCTACTACCTTCAGCCCTCCCTTATTTCAAATGAAACGGTTTATCTGATCAGGTCCAAGATGATCAACGACCCTGGTCTATTAACTGCTGATTGGACGTTTGGTTCTTCTGTATCTGTGCACAGCTATCTGTACTCGCTTTTAATATCGCCAGCATGGGTCATGATTGACAACAATGTTCACGCTGCACAGCTAATTCGTATAGCCCTCTGGCTATTCCTGATTTTCTCTATTGCCCAAGTCGGTAAACAATTGAGTATCAGCTCTATTTCTGTTTTTGTCGGCTTGATTCTATTTGTGTATTTTGAGCAAGGATTTGCTTCAGGTGAGTGGCTCTTTGGGGGTGCCGAGCAGAAAATCGTGGCTTACGCTTTCGTATTTCTATCGTTGAGCAAGTTACTCGGGAAACAGGCCGTTTTGGCTGGCATTTATTCTGGAATAGCTTTTTGTTTTCACATACTAGTTGGTGGTTGGTCAGGGTTAGCTATTGGCCTCGCACTAATATTTACGTATCGCAAAACTAACTCCAATCAACTTTTGAAATATGCCGCCGGTGCGCTGCCGATTGTGCTTCCAATGATGGTTTTGGTGCTAGTCACTGGCCATGGTAATGAAACCTCTTATCAAGGTATGGGTATTGACTACCATGAGCAGCTTGTTCTATTTCGCATCCCTCACCACCTCGACCCTTTTTCATTTATGGACTTCAAATCCACGTCCTTTCTATTGCTTGCAATAAGCCTATTAGTCGTGGGGCTAAAAACACAATATCTGAATTCCACTCAAAAATTTACCTGCACTTACCTCCTGATTCTGAGTACGTTCTTTTTGATAGGCTTAGTACTTCGTTACTTCGAACAGTATAGATTCTTAATCGCCTACCCATTCCGCGTTGCAGATGCATTGTTACCTCTCTCTTTGGCAATAGCATCAACGCATTTTTTCCTAGAGTGGTTAAAGGCGAAAATCTTCAAATATGATTACCGTAGAATGACTCTTATTTCTGCAATACTAGTGATAGTTGTTTACCTTCTTTTGAGCTACACAGAGGTCATTCACAAAATCTATTGGACACTGAATTCTAAGTATAAAACATTGCAGGACTCGAGCAGGACAGCGAAAACAGATTATGGGGAAGTTACAAACTGGATAAAAGACAACACCAAGAGAGATGTAATCTTTGCTGTAAATCCCTGTAAGTCGGATTTTTGGATAAAATCCGACAGGGCTATGATAGTTAACTTTAAGTCGTCACCATCTGACGCCCGATTTTATGAGTGGTACCAACGGTTATCAGATTTGAATAATGGAAAAGAATTTTCTGGTCGAAGTTTTACCGTATGTAATGAGATCGCAGAAAATTTTCCTAAAATGGATGAAGCACATCTCCTATATCTATCCGAACGTTATGGCATGACTTACTACTTGGTCGAAAAAGAGAGACCTGAACTCGCTTCAAAACAGGTAGTGAATATCGGCAAATATTATCTTTACAGCTTTACTGAAACTCAGAATTGAGTTGTACGCTAAAGGCTATCTAAACTGGGCAAAATTATAGATAAACACATCAGAATTTTAGCCTAATGAAAATAGTAATACCTGGAGCTGAAAACAAAATACATCATATTAAGAACATCCAGCAATTTTATGATGTCGATATAGTACTCATCACTGACATATATCCCTGCGCTTATAGGATATGGTAACGGACAGCGCTTATACAACCCTTGCTTTCGATAGCGAAGACTTCTTTCCCGCCCACGAAAAATCTACTGGATGGAATGTTTCGATTTACTACTTACCCTTCACGGCGCAGTGTTACCAGATTCAACGGCGGGTTTTCCGAATCTAGAATTTTTGTAAAAGCCGTTAGTGTAAACCTTTGTCACCCTTTTGTTGAAATGGTGAGCGGAAATAGAATAGGAATGACCAAAATATTATGCAGATTGAACATGAACCCCTGAGATTCATCTTTCTTGTATGACCAACCATTCCACCAATTACCAGAGTCGTGTTGGTGTTGATGTGGGGGTCATACCGATTATATGAAATCTAAGCGCCAAACTGCGCGCGAATGCCGCCAATCAATTGCCGAGCAACATAACGAAAGCCTCGCTTTTTAAGTAGCGAAAAGTAGTTGTAGAAATTGATCAGTAGGAACCCTGGATGAAGACAGTCCCTCGCTCTCGCCAGAACACGGGTTGCCTCCCCGATTGATTGACTCGAGCTTGCGCGCACCCTGCACGCCTCAGCTTTGGCCTCCACCATAGACAGCGGCGTGGGTATGCCATGCTCGTCCAGCCTCGCCGGCACACACACTGTGTTTACAACCCGACCTGACCTTGTATCAAGGATTACTCGCCACGCGGCAGTGCGATGCGCCCATGGCCTCAATAGCCCGGCCTTCTTCATAAACGCATAATTGCCAGTGCCTAGCAGAGCCACACCGTGCCCATTGCTAACCACGCCGCAGATGCGATGCGCATGATGGTACTGCACGATGTGAGCCCCACTGGCCAGACAAACTTCCGCGAGGATCAGCTGTTGCCTTGAAGGTATCGAGACATGTTCTAAGCCCATGTGCAATGCTACAATTATAACGTCTACGGTATTGCGTAAACTCACTACGGAGTCTTCTAAGATATCGCCAAGTGCCGGACAGGTTCCGGGGGTACTGGTAGTTGCAGCGTGAAACCGGGGATCGGCTGCGCAAACAATTCCAACTTTCATACTTCCTACGGATACAATGCACGGTCTTTTCGCCTCATCAATATTCAGCCCCGCACCTGCGAATGGTATGTCCCTTCTCGTCAGAGCATCGACGGTGTCCGTGAGTCCTTGTTGGCCATAATCCATTATGTGATTGTTGGCTATGCTCAAAAAGCAGCGTTTATCAATGGCATCCAGTACCGTCTCCGGTGACTTATGATTATAGGCCTTCCGTTCGTACGCAACCAAATTCCTGGTTATCGGGGCCTCGAGGTTAGTGACTATTAGAGGGCAGCCAGAAAACGGCCGCCAAAGGCATTCTCTGACGGCATCAAAATCTATGGAAAACTTGTCGGACCGATAATCTTCTTGAAGGTAGACATCTCCTGCGAATCCCAGGTGAAGCTGAGCGGCCTCTAACGGGGGTACGTTATCAGATATGTCCGCGGCGCTGAGCCCAGAGTGCGCTGGATTGTGAAATACTCTAGCCATGAGACTTGCCATTTTCTCTAAGATTCCCGGCTCTCAACTTTACTGATCAATACTCTCAGCTTACCATTTGGATCCGGCGGCAGTTTATCACACCATTCAATCTGGAAATGCACACCTTCTGCGGCAGTTTCCTTTATAAGTTCACCCAGAAGTTTTAGTTCGATATCCTCCACTGGTCGCTGTGGATTGCGCACCAGCAATAAGCGAAGTAGAGATAAGGATTCCTGTACGACACGAAACTGCAGAATCTGCGGATAGCGCCGTATAACGTTCCAAAAAGGAGCAAACGTTCTACGGCTACCATCGCGAAGCAAAATCCAGTCATTGTTTCGACCGGCGATCTCGTCGATAACGGGGATGTGATTAACGGTATGGGTTTTCATGAAATCATCCAGCTCGTAGCGTATCAATGGGATCGAGTGGACAGAAAAATCAGTGATTAAGCAGGAGCCATTGTGGGGATCATTCTCGCCGCCCTGAATTTCCACCAAATTGGTTGAATGGGAAATTTGGAAGTAGTTCTCTCCCTGCAGGCGCCAGCCAAGCGTGTTGAATTCTACTGCTCCATATACTTCTGCCAGATTTGCCCCGAAAACACTGCCGAGCATGTCCCTCCCAGCACCGTCAAGAGTCTCTCCAGCGCAAATATAGAAACGAGGTGCTGGAAGCTCAATAGCATGCGCGTGAGCATGAATCGCCATCTGTAAAAGCAGCGCCTTGTTACCATAGAGGACATCCGGTTTAACTTTGAGGTATTCGTCGATCTGACACTCGACCGGTGCAACTTGCGAAACCAGATACCGTTTCATAATGCCCAGGTTTTGCAAAATTGAATCTTTCTGCATCCTGTGCGGATTTGTCACGGAAAATGTCCTGTCGCTGAATTTGTGTCCACACAGATGCATTACCCGCATCCATTTTGCCACCATTAGAGCCCTTTCGTCCCAGGTTCTTCGAATAGGCAGTGGCTTACCGGTGGAGCCACTGGTTGCATCGTGATAAAGCGAGTTGTAGTAAACCGGGTATTGATCCAATAGTGAATTTGTGAAGGCCCGGTAGTCCGCCTTACTTAATACCGGCACCTGTTCGATCTGCTCCATGTTGGTGAACTGGTAGGGGTCAAAACCAGCAGCATCAAAATGTTCACGGTAGAAGGAAAAGTTCTCGAAAGCATACCAAAGGATCTGCCTTAAGCGCTCCAGTTGTAGCGCGCGCAACGCAGTTGCATCCAACCGCGCCTCTTTCAGAAGCGCTCTGAGGTAATATAGCGTTCTCGCATTAACCGTATGTTTCTGCCACTTGACTCGAGCCGGATGCATATGAGTTGAATGGTTTTTCGTCATGGCATCTAAACCGCCTTTACGGTCGCGTGGTATGCATCGACATTTTTCCAACCTATTCGTAGATGCATATAGATCTCCCGATGATGCAGTCGCTATTGAACAGAGCCAATTCGAAACTGCAAAAAGTAATGGTTTTTGAGGTGTCCGTTTGCCCAGAGAAAAATGTCGGTGGTAGACGGAATACCCACCCATGCAGCGCTGGAAAAACGTATTCCCTCGGGCAACCTGCCCTCACTGAAGCGGGCTCCGGAACGGCCTGTACGGCGCAACAACTCAGGCCGCGTTGTCTGGCCGCTCCATACAACATCACCGTAGAAGCCGGTAACCAGCAGGGAAACTGTATCAGAATAGTCGAATCTTAACCGGTTGAGGTCACCAGATTGCCCCATCGCCGCCCAACCAGCGACTTGCCTAAAATCGAATCCCGAAAAAGAAGCCGACGTGTCCATTTACTAACCTCCACACTCCAAACGAAACACAAACGCCTGTAAATAAAGATGCTGAAAAGCCTTTAGATAACTCTGCACTACACATCACACTAATAGCCGTTTCGGATAATTTACAGGGGAATGATCTACAGGGGCAAATTGTTACAAAAATATGAGAACTGGCTCAAACTATGGATAAGCCTGGCCTTATTGTATTGGGGTAGACAGCGTTCAGGAACGGCGCTGCATCTATTCACTAACAGGAAAACACCCGCGTCAGTTAGATATTTTGTGAAACTGCAATCAAGTTAGAACTATAGCCCATTTCTCACTTTTATTGGTGGTGGGTCAGGCTACACTACCCTATAATTTTCCTGTGTCCTGAACCCATTTATACTATATGTGTGGAATTGTCGGCAAAATACACCTGGACGGTGGCCCCATCACCATTAGGGAAATCGACTCCATGCGCAGCATGCTACTACATCGGGGTCCTGATGACTCTGGCAATTGTTTATTCTCTCTCGAGTCAGGCCGGTCTTATACCCCAGCCAACGGTTGCGTGGAAAGCCATTCCGAGCCTTTTAGTGGTGCCCTCGGCTTCAACAGGCTGAGCATCATTGACTTGTCACGCAATGGTCACCAGCCTATGCACAGCCTGGATGGCGGAGCCATCATTATTTTTAATGGCGAAATATACAACGCTGACGAATACCGACACGAATTGGAAACTCGAGGATATCGATTTCGCGGTAACTCTGACACCGAGATACTTCTGAATTTATACTGCTGCTTCGGCATCGATGAAGCACTGGCGCGGCTCAATGGTATGTTCGCCTTTTGTATCGTAGATCTACGAAAGCGCGAAATGCATCTTGCACGGGACAGGCTGGGAATAAAGCCACTGTATGTTTACCAGAACTCGCGCGCGCTAATGTTTGCTTCGGAAGTGAAAGCTTTTCTACCCAGCAACGATTTCATTCCCGCCATCAACGAAGATGTAATTGACGAATTCGTCAAATTCGGGCACGTTGCCGGCGCTGAAACACTATTTCATGGTGTTAGTAATGTTGAACCAGGTGAACTACTGACTTTAAGGAATGGCAAACTTCGAAGCCGTTTTTACTGGTCTATCCCGCCGGCAGATACACAAGCATCTTTAACATCTGAGGAAGCCCAAAACGCGGTAGAGAATGCTTTGTCAAAAAGTGTACGTTATCGTTTGAAAAGTGATGTTAAAGTTGGGTGCCAGCTCTCCGGCGGGATTGATTCCTCGTTGATCAGTCTGTTTGCAACCCGCCATCGACAGGTGGAAAAGACTACCGCTGTTTCGGTTGTTCACACAAATAGCAAGTTCAACGAGGAACCATGGATTGACGAGGTTAGCGGAAAGCTCGGTATTCCAGTTGAAAAGATTTTGCTAACCGAGAAAGACTTCTTCGATAATATTGGCAAGGCTACATGGCATCGTGATCTACCCGTAAATAGCCCCAGCACCATCCCTATTCTGCTCATGTCAAAACTGGCAAAAAAACATTTCACTGTTTTCCTAAGTGGCGAAGGCGCTGATGAGCTGTTTGGTGGCTATGAGAGATTTTTTGGTGCACACTTTCTTGAAAATCCGCTCAACTATCATCTACTACGTATGATACCTGTAGCTAATCGATTACTGAAACAACGCTACATATCGGAGGAAAATAGGCCGTTCGACATACGAGACTGGTTTATTTCACAGTCTTCCTATATAGGTTGCGAGCAACTACAACAAATGCGACCCGACTATGATAGCGTCAGGTTTATGGAGAAACGCAGACAAATATTTGATGCCGGTGATGGCAGTCTCGTTTCCCGGGCCCAACAATATGAAACCAGGACTTGGCTAGTTGACCTATTGCTTCGTCAGGACACGATGACCATGGCTCACTCCGTTGAAAACCGAGTGCCCTTTCTGGATCACAACCTGGTTGAACTGGCTAGACAATTACCAATTAAAAGCCTGGTAGGCAAAGACCCAAGGTACACAAGAAGTACCAAGGTGGTCCTCAAACACACCGCAGCTAAACACTTTGGCAAACGCTTCGCCTACCGCCGGAAAATTGGCTTTGAAATCCCCCTGGCAGAATATTTCTCCACACCGATTTTCGACAGCTGGTTGCGAGATGAGATATTGCCGGGTATTCAGGCAAGAGGAATTTTTGATTCAGCCGGACTACGCCGCTTCTATAAAAAAGGCAAGATCTCCTCCTACCAGGATATTTATTCGATGTGGCGTATGGTGACGCTTGAAGTGTGGGCACAAATGATGCTCAGTTACAAGAAGCCGCATAGTACATCTAACCATTGTCAACTTTGAGAGCTCACTGTTTCGCCATGAAACGTTTTTTTGAACAATATTTGAAGAGGGTCGATTTTGATATCTCGCGGCATGGGCAAGCCGTAGCTGAAGCTAGCATTTCTTCCAGTAAAGCAGGCTTCCCCAATTTTGAACCGCAGGAGCAATATCTTATCGAGCTCGAGAAGCGTATCCAATGCGCCGCGCACGATACTAGAAACAATCACCTAGTGCTGTTGGAGGATGAGAACGAGATATTATCAGGGCTTCTATGGTTAGAATTTCTTACTTACCCAATTGGTTTTGATGGCGATCACAAACTAGAGCCTTGGCCAGAACTGCTTGGCCTTTATGGAGCACAGATCCGTAATACCTGGGTAAGCGAACGTTATCGAGGGCGCGGTATCGCTTCAACATTAAAGCGAGATGCCGAAGCTATAGCAAGTTCACAAAAAGCCCACTTCCTTTATACACGTTGCGCCAAATCGAATACAGGTATAATCAGCTTGAACAGAAAACTAGGCTATCACATCATCGATGAAGACGGAGACTACTTCAGAATGCGCAAGTTACTGATTAATGGAATGTAGTATGCATTTTCACTACAAGAGTAAATAGATATGCCAAAACCCATTGTAACCATCTCATTGGTAGTACCCGTTTACAATAGTGCTGAATCATTGCACTTATTGAGAGATCGAGTCTCCAAAACATTTATCGAAGAAATAGATGAAGACTACGAGCTCATATTTGTTGACGATGGCTCGAGTAATCCGGAAACATGGCCCACTCTGGCTGCTCTTGCTAGAGATTACCGTGAAGTGCGAGCATTGCAGTTGACACGAAATTTTGGGAGAACTGGCGCGGTCCTGGCGGGAATTTGTGGCGCCTGTGGTGAGTGGATTGTCGTCATGGACGATGATTTACAACACAGACCCGAAGACATTTCGGCGATGCTATCAAAACGAGAGCATGACGTGGTTTTAGCACAATTTGAGGACAAGGCTCATGGCTTGGTGGCTCGCATAGGCAGCCGTGTCGTAACATGGTTAGAACACATTGTTTTGGGTTTTCCTAATCATTTAACCAACTCACCCTTTATCTTAATCCGAAGCAGTATTGCCAAGCATATGTTGCATATGAAGTCACCGCACTCCTTCCTGACTGCACTCTATCTTGAAGTTACCAGAGATATCGTAGGAGTCCAGGCGACACATGAGCCCCGTCATTACGGAAAGACTCAGTTTTCATTTTTCCGTCGTCTAAAACACTTTATGAATTTGTTGATCAACAACACGGCGGTGCTTCTTCGTGGTGTTGCAGTAGTTGGCATAACCATGTCTCTGGCCAGCTTGTCCTTCGGGTGCTATTTGATACTGCAGGGGCCGGCGAATGTGCAGGGCTGGACATCACTGATGGTCATCACCCTAATTATCGGAGGCCTGATATTGATGTCTCTTGGTGTATCGGGTGAGTACCTGATTCGTATAATACGAGGCATTGAGTCCAGGCCATCCTTTTTATTGAGAAGAGAAACTGGAAGTGAGGCTAACCTCACAGAGATCAAAGAAACGAGGACTCATGATTTATGAACCTCTGGCTGAAAAGTCTACGCCGCATAGCTTACTGGGTATTACCAATCGTTCTCCTTCTGATTATTTTTCACTACATTGATCTCACGCAACTAAAGCATAATCTGCTTACTACCAATCCCTGGATACTGGCTCTAGGCCTATTTGTATATCCGATAACAACGATCATCGGAGCGGTTCGGTGGAATATACTGCTATCTCCTTACAATCGATTTGATATACCTCTTCTTTACACGGTAAGACATTACTGGATTGGCATGGCCACAGGCTATTTTACACCTGGCTCAATTGGAATGGACATCTATCGGGTCATTGTTATAGGCAGAAAATTCGGAAATTATGTCCTGAACATGGCAGTAGTGCTTATAGAGAAGTTCGCGGCACTTTTCACATGTATGGGTCTAATTATCATACTTTACCCGTTCATAGTGCCGCTATCATCTGCGAAAATGATTGCAGAAATTATTACTTTTGCTTACATAGCTTTCATTACGGTCATCCTAATAATTGCTCTCATACTCCTGGCTCATCACAATAACTGGATGCAGCAGATTGCTATTGATGTCGAAAAACTAGTCGCTCGTAAACTCCAGAGTGCTGCAAACAGATTCGGATTTCTGGGCCCTGGTGAATCGATTTCCATATCTTTTCGGGCAATGATCGAGCCGGTAACGAGACCTTACAGACTATCAATGCTAGTTTTGCTGTCGCTGGCGATACAGATAGCCTCTGCCATTGGAAATCATTTACTGTTTGTCGCGGTTGGATACGATATCGATTTTTCTATCAACCTTTTTCTGAGTCCGGTATTTTTTTTCATTTTCCTTATGCCCATTTCAGTTGCTGGGTTAGGTGTCAGAGAAGCCTCTTTTATAGTTTTGTATGGTTTGTTCGGTGTGCCAAGTGAAACGGCATTATTAGTGAGTTTCTACAGTATGGCAGGGGTGCTACTAACCAATTCAATTGGCGCCCTGTTCATATATCAAACTAGAAAAACTGTGACTTCAGTGTAAACTGTTTCTCCCAATTCAGCCCGTAGCGCTCACCCTACCACCGACAGGTATTGGGGCCCCCATCGCTCTGAACGATGCGAAAGTCCATCAGTTGCATCTCCCAGTCCCAGCTATTTACTCGCCAATCGGGGCTCTGCGCTATGTTTGCTGATTCCGTCACAACGCCTTTGTATTCGACGGTCATTGGCACAGTATCACCTCGCTCACTCCACCTGAAGAGCAGTTTGCGAAACTCCACGACAGGAAGCATATTGCCTTCCAATTTTCCCCAACGGTCCAGGTTTCGCCCGATTGTCGCTTCCTCACCGATATCCAGGATGCGAACCACATCTTCCTGATAGTTCGCCCATTTGAGTTGATTACGGCCAAGCACAAGGTGATTATTCTGGCCCGCTTCAGTCCGCAAATTACTGTACATCGATAGATTACCGGCAGTGCGCAGTCCTAAGTGGGAGGTGAGCCCGAACAGCAGCAAGCAGAGCGGCATAACGTACATCCAGCGTGGCTGCGTATTCCAGACCAAGCCTGCCACTGATTCCAGACGAAGCCTGCCACCCATTCCACGCGAATGCTGTCACTGATTCCACGGCAAAGCTGCCACCCCGGCAGCGCGCCTAAGATCACCACCTCGGAGCCAACCGACGAGGGATAACTAACCGGTATTCTGACCCTTTCCAACTGGAGGGGATCCGATGCCTGCAAAGAGGTTATCCATGCGTAAAATCAAAGAAGTCCTGCGTCTCAAATGGGGCAAGGGTATGAGCAATCGCAAGATTGCCACCAGCTGCGGCATCGGCCGCCCCACCGTCAGTGAATACCTGCGCCGGGCCGAGAAGGCCGGGGTGAGTTGGCCCCTGCCAGCCGATCTGGACGATGCCCGACTGGAACGGCGGCTGTTCCCACCGCCACCGGACTTGCCGGCCCAGGTACGCGGTATTCCCGACTGGCTAGTTGTTCACCAGGAACTCAAGCACAAAGGCGTCACCCTGTTCCTACTCTCCCCCCGTGTCAGGATAGATGTCGTGCCTAATTTTTCATCAATATTCGGGG
>CAXBNX010000025.1:0-84655 GCA_963977275.1 uncultured Haliea sp.
ATGGGTGGCAGGCTTCGTCTGGAATCAGTGGCAGGCTTGGTCTGGAATACGCAGGGATCTCTGGATGGACGGTCACGGCAGCTTATTTCATCTTGAAGGTGCTACCGGCATAGTCTTTGGTTATCTGGTTCATACTGCTGGCTTCATACCGGAGCGGCGGCCTTCATTCGGGTCTGCAAGGAGTTGGCTGGGCGTGACTTTGACCTCGATGACCACTGTAACCGGCATCAATGCACTGCCATAATCGGAGTATGAAATCTTTCCTCCCCCTTATCAGGTCAGAATGGCGCCTGCTGTTGTTTGGCTTTGTCATGACCTTTGGCTCCAGCTTGGGGCAAACCTATTTTATCGGCTTGTTTGGCGGGGATATTCGCAGCGATCTGGGGCTCAGCCACGGGGATTTCGGTGCCATCTATTCCTCGGCAACTCTCGCCAGTGCCATTCTATTGTTGTGGACAGGCTCCCTGATAGACCGGCTGCAGCTGACTCACTATGCCTACCTGGTGATCATCGGTCTCGCCACGGGCTGCCTGATGATCGCCGCCAGCGAGGGCGCGGCCACCCTGTTTCTGGGTGTACTGGTGCTGCGACACCTGGGGCAAGGCCTGATGGGGATGACGGGGGCCACCACCATGGTCCGTTATATCGATCATCAGAAAGGTAAGGCCAACGCACTCAACGGTATGGGTTACTCTCTCTCAGAGGCTGTCCTGCCTTCAATAGTGATAGCCCAACTGACTTTCATGTCCTGGCGGGAATCCTGGATTGCCTGGGCGGTGTTGCTTGTTGTGACTGTCCCGCTGGCCACCCGCTGGTTGTTGCAGGGGCACCAGCTCAGACACAGCAAATATCTCGAGAGCGTTGCCGCCCAGCAGGATCAGACAGCCTCCCAGCAACAACGTCACTGGACACGCGGCCAGGTAATCCGCGACCCTCTGTTCTATTTGTTCCTGCCCGCGCTACTCGCCCAGCCCATGCTGTTTACCGGTTTTATGTTTCACCAGGTACACCTGGTCGAGGTAAAGGGCTGGTCGCTCGGTGTATGGGGCAGCCTGTACATCCTGTATGCGCTGGTCTCCAGCCTTGTTAATCTCGGAACGGGGCTGCTGGTCGATCATTACGGTGCAGTTCGCCTTGCACCCTTTGTATGCCTGCCGTTCGGCCTGGGACTGCTGTTCCTGGCCAGTGGGGATAGCGTGCTCGTCTCCGTGCTGTTCATGGTGCTGATGGCCATCTCCATCGGCGCCTACTCCACCTTGTCTTCCCCCTTTTATGCGGAGATGTATGGCAGCCTGCATCTGGGGTCGATAAAGTCCCTGGCCACGGCGGCCATGGTATTTTCCAGCGCGATAGCACCTGTCCTCATGGGCTGGATGATCGACGCAGGTGTGAGTATGGATACCATGGCGCTGGTATCCGTAGCCTATGTGTTGCTGGCCTCTGTCTGCGCCCTGTGGGCCAGCACAATCAAACTCTCTGGAGAGCAGGCTCATGCCAACTGAGTTAGTGATACGCAACATGACCCGCGCTGAAGTTGACCAACTCGTCGAATGGGCTGCAAATGAAGGCTGGAACCCTGGCCTGCACGATGCAGATCTGTTCTGGTCCACGGACCCCGAGGCCTTCATTGCAGCGGACCTCGACGGCGAGCTGATCGGTGGCGGCGCCATTACCTCTTATGACGGCGTATTCGGCTTTATGGGGTTTTTCATTGTGCGACCGGAATACCGCAGCCGCGGGCTTGGCAATACTATCTGGCTGGCCCGCCGCGATCGGCTACTGGCGCGCCTGCACCCCGATTCCTGCATCGGGATGGACGGCGTCTTCACTATGCAGGAATACTACGCCAGAGGCGGATTTATATTTTCCCACCGCAATCTGCGTTTTCGCAACGATATCCCGAAGCACACAGCCACTGCGCCCACCGGAGACACCGATATCACGCTGCTTGAACATGTGCCGTTCGATAAGGTGCTCGCGTACGACCGCAGCTGCTTTTCCGCACCCCGTCCAGGCTTCCTGCAAGCCTGGACGGAACAACCGGATGCGCTCGCTCTGGCTTGTCAACGCGATGGCGATCTACAAGGCTTTGGTGTTGTGCGACGCTGCAGAGAAGGATGCAAAATCGGGCCCTTGTTCGCTGACGATGCTGCCACCGCCAACGCACTCTATTTACAGCTGGCAGCGTTTGCCGCGGGTGGACCTTTGTTCCTCGATGCCCCGGAGAACAATCCCGCCGCTATGGCGCTGGTGAAAGAACAGCAAATGACCGAGGTATTCGGCTGCGCACGCATGTACCTCGGGCAACCACCGGCTCTCAGACATGAGCGCATCTATGGCATCACAACATTTGAGCTTGGCTGATGCAAAACCGTGACCTGATCGGATACGGCGGCCAGCCACCTCAAGTGCGGTGATACTCGAGTCGCCCTTCAGTTCGCCCGCCAACACACCCTGGAAAGCCATCGTAACTCGGGCTAATATAGCCTTATGCCAAATTCAGCTACCAAAACCACACTTAACTACCTGATCGCCACGGGTGAACGTCCCATCTATATTGCCTCGCGCGGCGGCGCGGACGCCGCGCTCAAGATCGGTGCAACGTTTGAAGAGAAGGAGGTTCTTGTTCACGACGCACGTCAACTGGATACCCCCGCCAGCCTGGACAGGGAGGGTTTTACACTGCTTCAGCACAAAACGCAGGTGAAGGACTTTTATCAGCTGGAGCCAGAAAGGGCTCTGTATGAGGCCGAGATCACCGACCTGGTGCTCGCGGCCAGTGGCGGTAGCGCCGCGTTGGTGTTCGACCACACACTGCGCTCAGATTCGGTAACCGTGCGCGGCGAACACGCCACCCGGGAAACCGCTTCAGTAATCCACAACGACTATACGGACGCCTCTGCTCAAAAGCGCCTGCGAGATCTGCTGCCGGCGAGGGAAGCTGAGCGGCGCCTGCAGCGACGATTTGCCATAATTAATGTCTGGCGTTCCATCCGCGGTACTGTGTGGACCAGCCCTCTCACCTGTTGCGATGCAACAACCCTCGCGCCCGGTGATCTGGTCGCTTCCGAGAGGCGCGCCGAGGATCGCATCGGGGAACTCGAACTGGTGAGCTGGAACCCGGCCCACCGCTGGTACTACTACCCGGAAATGACGTTTACTGAAGCGCTACTGATCAAAACCTACGACTCAGCACAGGACGGCCGCGCCACACGCACAATACACAGCGCCTTTGACAATACGCTGGCACCAGCTGATGCCCCGGCCCGCGAGAGTATGGAGTCCCGCCTGCTGGTGTTTTATTAAAACCACTTTCCTAGACCTGACCAGACACACCTTTATCGATGTGCCCCTGCTCGGCCAAAAGATTTAAAATTGCGGCAGTCTTCGCCCTGAAGGAATCCCGCAATAGCCGCACCGCTGGCGTAATAGCTTGCCTGCTGGGACTGATAAGCCATAGTTCAGTTGGTATAGGCTTATAGCGGGGCATGACGCTAACCACATTGCCTGCCAAGAGGTCAGCGGACATATCGAGGCAGGATTTCGCCGCCAGGCCCATGCCGGCAACGCACCAGCGCCTGACCAGGTCACCGTCATTGGAAGCACGGTTGCCACTCATTTTGATCTTGTATGTGGTTTCTCCGCTCGAAAATTCCCAGACGTCGTGAATAATGTCGTGAAGCTGGTAAAAAACGCCGTTGTGGGGCGGCAGGTCGTGCGGGTGTTCAGGTGTGCCATTTTTCTCGAGGTAGGCCTTTGTCGCACACAGTAGGCGCGGGACATTGCAGATCTTGAAGCCATAAACATTCGCATCATTGGGTGAACCGTAGCGCAGCGCGAGATCAACCGAATCGCGGTAGAAATCGACATTACTGTCGCTGATACTCGCCCTCACACTCACAGCAGGATAGGTATCCATAAACTCATCGAGCCAGGAAATGACCTGGTTTCTACCCAGATCCGATGATATGGCGATGCGCAATTCACCGTCGACAATATCCAGGTCATCTTTCATGTTCTGCCTGGCCTGATCCAGCATGAGCAGAGCCTGCTCACACTGGGGAAGATATCTTTCGCCCGCGCTGGAGAGCCTGAGCTGACGCGTAGTCCGAACAAACAGCTCGACGCCCAAGGCGCGTTCTACCCGTTTGAGCGCTGCGCTGGCAGTCGCAATGCGCATATCCAGATTCGTGGCCGCACCGGTGATACTGCGAAATTCAGCCACTTTCAGTGCGACCTGGAGGTCTTCTATTAGCATATATTCAAATAATATTTGATAATTAATCAATTATTATACTGTTTAAGAAACATCCAGCAAACTATACCATTCTCCCAACCTGAACAAACACTGGAGAAATGTTATGAAAGCTGTCGGCTACACCAAGTCCCTTCCTGTTACAAACCCCGCGTCGCTAACCGATATCGAGTTGCCTCAACCGACCGCCACAGGGTGCGATTTGCTGGTCAGAATCAGGGCGGTTGCCGTTAATCCGGTGGACTACAAAATTCGCCAGAATGTTGCGCCTGCCGATCGCGAGCATAAAGTGCTTGGCTGGGATGCTGTAGGCGAGGTCGTTGGCACAGGAGAAGCGGTGAATCTTTTCCAGCCCGGCGACCTGGTTTACTACGCCGGGGACCTCAATCGCCAGGGCAGCAATGCGGAATACCAATTGGTTGACGAACGCCTTGTGGGTACCCCGCCAAAAAGTCTGTCAAATGCTGAGGCTGCCGCACTGCCACTCACGGCTATCACCGCCTGGGAGTTGCTGTTCGAACACCTATCACTGCAACAGCAAAGCCCGGACTCAAAGGACGTCAGCAACGAGGTCATTCTGGTGGTTGGTGCAGCGGGCGGAGTCGGCTCCATCCTGGTACAACTCGCTAAAGCCATTACAGGGGCCACAATTATTGCCACCGCATCGCGCGCGAACTCAAAAGCCTGGGTTGAGACGTTAGGGGCACATCATGTTGTTGATCACACCAAGCCTCTAAAGCCACAAATTGAGGCATTGAACATTGGCCAGGTGACGCATATTGCCAGCCTCAATAGTACCGACTCCTACTTCGAGAGCTACACGGAGCTGCTGGCACCATTCGGTAAGATAGGCATGATTGATGACCCGGAATCACTGGATGTGATGAAACTGAAGCCGAGGAGCCAGTCACTGCATATTGAGTTTATGTTTGCGCGCTCTATGTTCAAGGCGCATGACATGCACAAACAGGGCCGCCTGTTAAACCGCGTATCCGACCTTGTCGACCAGGGTTACATCCAGACCACTGCGGACAAAAACCTTGGCGCTATTAATGCTGCCAATCTGAGGGCTGCTCATGAGGAATTGGAATCTGGCCGCTCGATAGGCAAGATTGTTCTGCAGGGATTTTAAAGAGGAGAAAGCAAAAACTGCCTGGTCCGGCTAGCTGGACCAGGCACCATCATCACTCGGAAACAAACAGGCATTGATAGGCGATTTTAAACATGATTGCCACAACAATTGCGATGCCTATGACAAAGAGCAGGAACGCAATATCGTTGGTCAGGCTGGATTCGCCCGTTAGCTCAAGCCCGCGGGAAGTGGGGAACAGCGGGTCGAAGCAGGAAGCAATAACTATCGTCCAGGCCGTTATGATCATGCCAATGGCAATGCGCCGGGACGTCTTGACCGACAGATTCAGCAGCGGCAACACAGCGGCCATTAACCACAGGCCAAAGCCGTTAGTGATACCCTCCATATGGGCCATTCTCCAGGCATCGTAAGTCCCCGGCAACTGATAATCGATTGCCCCTGGAATCGGCCAAAGCGCGATTTCACCGATCAAAAAGAACAAAAAGCCGAACCCTATAACAAAGGCCATCAATAAAACGAGGGCCCCGTGGCCAACCAACAAGCGCTGGCTCTTTCGAATTTCGTCCATAACGGCCTCTCTTACCTGCAATATCGCGTGACACCTAAAATGGTACGGGCATCTCCGGGTTGCCGGTATCAACCAGCGGGGTGAGCGCGCCCTTTGGCAGTGTCGCGTGGCCCCTGACCCAGTCCTTCATCCACTGTGGGTCGGGCTCCTTTCTGGGGTTAAAACCGGGCAGCAGCGCCCGCAGCATAAAAGGACCAACCTCCCGTGTCATGTGGCCCAATTCCTTTGCTATCTGCCACAGGGTTTTCGGGCGAAAGAGTATTTTGTCTTTCTTGAGCGCAACGCACATTCCCCACAACCCCAGCCCTATCACGTGCCAGCTGCCGTGAAAAACACCCACACAGCGCGCGAGATATTGACCTGAATAGGCCATATACGTATCGAACGCCACAGTTTTGTGTTCGCCCTCTTCGATCATATGCATGATCCAGAAGGAGCTGACATAGGGGTCTGTTCCGGCAAAGAGGGAGACCCGCTTGTTAACAAACCAGTGGGTAAAGCCATTGGTCATGGATTCAAAACCCGCCGAATAGGCCAGCTGTGTGCGCAAGCTTTTGCTCTCGAGACGGGCATAGGCCTCGGTCATATGCTTCTCGACCTTTTCCAGCTCCGGGTAGCCATTGGCCTTCAATAACTCGTTGTACTTGCGATGACACTTGAAATGATTTGCCTCCTGACGATTGAACCCAGCTATATCTTCCAACAACTCGGGGTCCGTAATGTGCTCGCGGGCACGCAGCGCCGCGCGGATCAGGTAGGGCTCAAGGTAAGGCATGGTAAGGGAGAAACCGTTAAACAAGTGTGAGCGCACCGGGTTGCCGGGCGCCCAGACCGGATCGAGGTCTTCCGGAAAATCAAAGTTGAAATCCCTTATTACAATCTCATCAACATCCTTGGCCTGGTACTTATAAGCGGGTCGCGTCATAGCTAACTCCATTATCTTTATTGTTCAGGTCTGAAACCTATCTCACTAAATGGCTACCTGCCCGAGAAACCCCGGCACAGGCGTTGAGTAAACATACATCTGCGGGTGTGTTAAAAACCCCTGAACCATGAGCTGCGCACTAATCTCACTGGCGGTATAGGGGCACAGGACAGTCGCGCCGGAGTGCCTCGACAACATTTCATCCAGACCCAGTTCATATTTCTTCATTTCTTCAGCATAGCTGCGCCCTTCGGACTCCGCCTGCCCGCTACCGGCACCGACAATTAACACTCGCTCAATCCCACGCGCTTTCGCGCCAAGAATTGCCGACTCAAAGAAAGCCACAGCCCTGTCCCAGCGAAATTCTCCACTCAAAAAGTAAGATTCTTCCGTTGATACACAAATAAGCGCATGGCTGGCCAACAGATCGCCCATGTTGATACCGCTCTCCCTGAGCAGCCTTTCCAGGCGCCGCTTGCGATCTGACACCTCCACCAGAAGTACCTGTATTCCCTCGTTCAGAGCCGCCAGAATGGCGGGGCCCAAAGTCGCCCATTCTTCATCAATGGTGTTGCTGACAATACATTGGTGGCCTGAATTCGATCCGGGAACAGGATTGGAGCAAGACACCCGGGGTGCGCTTACTCCTTGAATTGATTCCGGTTTTGCAATCAACCCGGCCAGGTCGCTGCGGCGGAATCTGCGCTCATTACGCGCGCCTATCCGCAAACAGGCCAATCGCCCGTCGTCGGTCCAACGCCGAATGGTCGGCTTGCTTACGTTCAGAAACGTCGCGGCTTCAGTAATGGTGAGAAGCGGAGCGTTCTCTTTACTATAGGAATCCATTTTTATACAACTTGTGCTGTCAGTTTGATACGTTGATAACTATCAATACTATAGTATAAATACTCATAATTATCAATAGTTACTCAAAAACTGCATATACCTCTCTACGACGATTAACTAAATATAACTATATACAGCTTTACTCCACAGTTACCAGCGAGCTTCACTCGGGTGGCTCATACACAGTTTTTTGCGTGTACGAAGCGACAATCAACGCACTGGGAGTCAGACCCATCTCGCCACACTAGCCAAGGGTTTGAGAGTTTTGAAAGCTCTGTCAGGTATGGAGCCGGCGCCGCACTGCCGCCAGCTGGAAAGGTTTGCTCGACCCGATACACCCGACTTGCGTCAGGTGCGAGCCGGCTATTTAATCAGATTGCTGAGGAAGCTGGAGTTGGCCTCCTCGTAATAGGCCAGGGCCTCGAATTGCGCTGCAACCGCCCCCGAATGGGCCTCGGCAAACTGGCGCAGAAAATTTGCGCCGCCTAGCTCACCCGCCGCCTGGCGACGAAGTTGCTCGATTCGATCCTGCCCCGCCATCACCGAATCGTACGACCCCTGCATATCGGGAAACTGCCTCTTCAAGGCACTGGTACGGGATTCGGCTTGAGGCTCCACAAACTCAATAAATTCAGCAATAGCGTCCTCACGAAAGGCGCAGTCCATCAGCCCCTTGCGCTCAACGTCATCCGTCGTCTGTTGCGCCCAGATTCGGTACTTATCGGCGGCCATTCGTTCCAGCCAAGCGAGCAGCAACGGCAACTCTTCCGCTGGCGCGCTCTCGAGAATGGGCACAAGAACTTCTAACAGTGACTCGGGTTGTTCACTCACAGGTAGCACCCTACGCTCGTGTTAACGTGCTAAGCAATATACGGCAGGTAGCAGGGCGTGGCAATCACGCCCCCTCAAGCTCTAGCCCCACCGACGCCGCAACCTGCGCCCACAAAATTATTTCGAGCTGCTCCTGTGACGGCCGCGTGGGCCGATTCAGGGCCTTGGATAGCACAGCCTGCATGGCGCCAAACATCGCCGCACCGGCAAGCTCCGGGTCAATATGCTGAGGCAGCTCGCCGCGACTTTGGGCGCGAACAATACCCCTGGCTGTCAGATCAATAACGCCATCGATACGTTCGGCTTCCTTGCGTGCCACCACCGGGTCGCGTACGAAGGTGCTGTGCAGCACAGCGGACAGAGGTTCGTCGTAGTGAAACTGTATCCCCATACACAATCGCAATCGTTCGTGTACTGCCCAATCACCCGCGTCGTTCAGATAGAGCTCCAGCACCTGCTTGTGAAACCGGTCGTAGTAATCATCTACCATGGCGCTGATTAAACCGGACTTGGAACCAAAGTAACGATGCACCACGCCCTGCACTACACCCGCCTGCTCAGCAACCTGGGCCAACTCTATATGACCCTGCGAGGAAATAGCCAACTCACTCGCAACTGCCAGCAGCCTTTCGCGGGTGGCTTTGCCTTTTGTAGTAGAGGGGATTTTGATTGCGGCCATGGGCCTCACTGTATAAGGAATCCAAAATGACTTCACTTCATTTCTTGACAAACCGCACGGTCAATTTAAAATGAAGTGAATTCAGTTACTAACTCTTAGCTTGGGAGTTCCCCTATGACCGCTTTTTTGAGTGATCAGGACGTGGCACAGCAGGTGTTAGCGCACATCGACAACAAAACAACAGACATTGGTGAAACTGTATGGCGCGAGCCTGTGCAGAACTATCGTTGCCCCCGGCGATTCGAGGAAGAAATACACACCGTTCTGCGCCGCTATCCAATGCCCTTCTGTCCATCTGCGGCTCTACCGGAGAACGGTTCGTATGTCGCCAGGACAGCTGCCGGCATCCCACTGGTGGTGGTGCGTGGAGAAGACGGCGTAGTGCGAGGTTTTCGCAACGCCTGCCGCCATCGCGGCGTACAGGTCGCCGAAGGCAGTGGTTGCGCCAAGGCATTCCGTTGTAATTATCACGGCTGGACCTACCGACTGGATGGCGGCCTGCAACACATCCCCCATGAACAAGGTTTCCCCGACCTGGATAAGCAGCAACACGCGCTGGTGCCAGTGCAGGTACAGGAAAAGGCCGGCCTGATCTTCGTGACACAGGAAGACGCCGCAATTACCGCCGAGCTGGACCAACTGCCGCAACTGTTCAGTGAAAAGCAGCAATTGTTCAACAGCAATGAATATACCCTGGACCTGAACTGGAAAGTGTTTCTGGAAAGCTTCCTTGAGGGTTACCACATAAAGCCAGCACACAAAGAGACATTTTACCCCTTTGGTTTTGACAACCTGAACCTGGTTGAAACCGTTGGGCGAAATTCCCGCATCACCTTTCCCTTTCAGCGTATCAAAAAGCTGCAGGATATTGAGCCGGCGAGGCGCGAGGTCGAAGGCTTGCTAACCTACGTATATCACTTGTTCCCCAACGTCACGATCGCGGTGTTGTCGCACCACACAACCATGCTGGTCATGGAGCCGGTATCGGTAAACAAAACGCAGATAATTACCTATTCGCTCACCAACAACGCATTGGAGGGTGAGGAGGCTGTGGCGAAGGCGCGGCATGACGCCACATTTGTCAGCGACACCGGCCAGACAGAAGATATAGCTTTAGCAAAATCCATTCAGGCCAGCCTTCACAGCGGCGCCAACGAGCACTTCACTTTTGGTCGCTACGAAAAACTTATCGGGCACTTTCACCGCAATATGCAATCTTTACTCGCCGAACAACAGGCTGGCAACTGAGAACCGGGTTGTTCTCCGGCGAAAACAGGTTACCTGTCGCCGTTATATCAGAGGGTAGCAACTCGTATAAGACGAAATGCACTCAATCAGTAGACTGCTTCAACGCCTCAACCACAGCAGGTAGCATTTGAAAGCCGGCTTTGAACTCAGCCGGCATGCGCGCGGGCTTCCCTGTCGTGAGATCGGTGCAGACATAAAAGCTTCGCGCCCTTAAAAGCGTGCGCTGGTCGCCGATCCGGATAATCTGAAATCTGCGCTCTGCACGCAGCTTTTTATCATTAACAGTCACCCAATTGGCAACCGCCACCCGGTCGCCGGGGTAGGCCGAGGCCAGATAATCAATTTCATGTCGAACGGCGGCAAAGCCGCGATTGAGACCACGGCAAAAATCCGGCGACATGTTCACCGCATTACAGTGAGACCAGACACACTGATCCAGCCACTGCAGGTAAACACTGTTGTTGATATGCCCGTATCCGTCCGCCTCATCCCCCGTAGCGGTATGTGCTATGAGGTGGGGCTCTGGATAGTCCCAAATCAGATCAAGCAATGACATAAAATGCGGCCCCTGATGCTGTGACGGACTCAAAGCCCGTTTCAAATAACCAGATGGCAGGTTACCTTTTCGAATTCCTTGCGTCACCTATCTGGCCATCCGGTTCTGGCAACCCGTCATCGCCAGCATGCCGCGGCGCTTTATTATATGTATATTGACTGTTATTTTGATGCGCAGGGCCTGCACGCACTGATCGAGCCTGAACGCTGTCGACCGGCCCCTCAGCGACAACTGTTCACATTACCGTTCATCCACTGGAGCACACCCCAGGGTCTCACCAAGGAGATTAACCGTGAGCACGCAATATTCAACACCACCCCTGGACGCACGCGCGTGCCGCAACCATCGTATTGCGGTCTGGGGTGGCATGCTCTTTCTCGGGATACCGCTGGGCTGGGGCGTTCTCGGATCATTTCTCACGCCGCCGCTTTCCCCCTCTGCGAACCCTCAGGAACTTGCCGACTTTGTTACCGCGGGTGGGGTGCTGCAAAAGTTCGGTCTGATAATAGCGCTGGCGTGCGCCGCCAGCCTACTACCACTGGCTGCCGTACTCAGCGACCAAATGCGCCGAATGGAGGGCCCCAGACCGGTCTGGGCACAAACTCAATTGGCCTGCGCCACCCTCACGGTATGGTTGCTGTCAGCGGCTTTGGTTTTCTTCGCTGCTGCCGCATTTCGCGCAGACCGGGATCCGCAATTGATTCTCCTGCTACACGACCTTGGCTGGCTGACCTTCATAACCCCGGTGTCCATGATCGTGCTGTGGATGGGCGCGGTTGGCGGGGCAATACTGTCCGATCGCGACCAACCGCCGGTCATGCCTCGCTGGGTGGGATATTTAAGCATCTGGGCTGCACTGCTTTCCGCACCTGGGTTCGCCGCCATTTTGTTCCACAGTGGCCCCTTCGCCTGGAATGGACTGCTTGCGCTGTGGATTCCCCTCGTCACCTTCCTGGTGTGGTGGATCACGCTGACCGTGTATTTGCTGAAAGCCATCGGCAAGGAGGCTAATGCCACCGCCTCATGACTGGCACTGTGAGCGAAACGGCGCCATTTCCTGTTGAGGACGGCGTCTGGGTCGTGGTGCTGGGTGAGCTCTGCGTATTCACACTCTTTTTCACCACTTTCCTTTACTACCGGGCATTTTCCCCTGAGCTGTTTGAGCAATCCCGCGCCTTACTTCGCCAGGATCTGGGCGCTTTAAACACCATCATCCTGCTTACAAGTTCCTGGTGTGTCGCTACCGCGGTAAGAGCGCTGCGCAGCGTCGATGGGCGCCAACGGGCACTGCCCCTCTTGCTCGGGGCGCTGAGTTGCGGTGTGGCCTTCATAATCGTCAAGATCTTTGAATATGGCGGCGCGATCCACGCCGGCATCAACGTTCTCACCGACGAATTTTTCATGTTCTACTTCATGTTGACCGGCATCCATTTATTGCACTTGCTGGTGGGCATGGGCCTCCTGGCAGCGACCAGCGTGAACCTGCGCCGGGCTATAGCATCCGGCAGTGGTGTGAGCGAACCACTGGTTGGGTTTTCGAGTTGCTTCTGGCATATGCTGGATCTGGTCTGGATCATCCTCTTTCCCCTCCTTTACCTGCTGCGGTAAGCTGACCATGACCCACCCCTTTTTTCTCACATGGATTACCCTGACGCTGGCCACGCTGCTGTCCTGGTGGCTTGATATCTCTGTAAATGGTGCCTGGATCGGCACCGCAGTCCTGCTGATCGCCTTCTTCAAGGCTCGCCTGGTGTTAATGATTTTTATGGAGGTAAGACACGCCCCAGCAGCGCTCAGATGGTGCTGTGAGGCGTGGGTGATCGTGGCTTGCACAGCAGTGGTCGGTACCTACTGGTACTCTCCTATCAGCTGATTAAACCGCAGGGTTTTGTCTCAAACAGGATTCATGTGAAACACCGGGCCCAGCGCTGGGCCCTCAATTGCCAGCAAGCCCCCTGTTCCTCAACAGGGGCTGCACGTCCGGCTCCCTGCCACGGAATGCTGTATACAAAGTCATCGGCTCAACCGTACCGCCTTTCTCGAGAATGTTTTCCCGAAAGGACCTTGCCGTAACCGGATCAAAAAGGCCGTTCTCCTTGAAGGCGTCAAAACCGTCGGCGTCCAGCACCTCGGCCCACAAATACACATAGTACCCGGCGGAATAGTCGTCACTGGCGAAGATATGCTGAAAATAGGAAGATTTGTAGCGGGGACCAATCACTCCGATCTTGGCTATCTGTGCCATGGCGCGTTGCTCGAACGCATCTACGTCATCATCAAATGCACCAGCAGTCTCATGCCAGGCCAGATCCAGATAACAGGCAGCCAGGTATTCCGTGGTGGCAAATCCCTGATTAAAGCGTTCTGATGCTTTCAATTTCACAATCAGGTCATCGGGAATGGGCTCGCCGGTTTCGATATGAAACGCGTAGGACTTCAGCACTTCAGCTTCGCAGGCCCAATGCTCCATGATCTGGGACGGTAGTTCTACAAAATCCTGTTTGACGTTAGTGCCCCCCAGGCTTTCGTAGCGCACATTGCTTAGCAAGCCGTGCAATCCGTGACCAAATTCGTGAAACAGGGTTATCACTTCGTCGATGCCGAGGAAACACGGTTCCGACTTGGGGAAATTGCAACAGTTAACGATGACCGGGCACACATGGCCGTCCAGATCAGACTGTGCCCGAAACACGGACATCCAGGCACCACCGCGCTTTGAGGGCCGCATAAAGAAGTCAAAAAGAAAGTAGCCTATCAGCGCACCATCGGCTTCGGACACTTCGTAGGCCTCTACCTCCGGGTGATAAACCGGGACATCTGTGCGACGCTCGAACGTGATGCCATAGAGTTTCTGCGCGACGTCAAACACACCATCGCGTACATTTTGCAGTTGAAAATACGGCTTAACGTCTTCTTCTGCAAAATCAAAGCGCTGCTGACGAACCTTTTCGGTGTAATACCACCAGTCCCAGGGCTGAAGGGCAAAATGCTCGCCATCGGCCTCGATCCTGGCCTGAAGGTCTGCGGCTTCTGCCGCCGCTTGCTTCTGGCATGGAAGCCACACCTGATCCAGCAATGCTCTTACTGCCTGCGAGGTCTTTGCCATCCTATCATCCAGCATGTAGTCCGCGTGCGTAGCAAAGCCGAGAAGCTTCGCCCGTTCTGCCCGCAGCGTGACGATATCTTTGATGATCGGACGATTATCCGTCCCGGACATACCGCATTGTGTATAGGCCCGGTAAATTTTCTCCCGCAGATCGCGCCTCTGTGCATACTGCAGAAAAGGTGTGATTGAAGAGCGAGATATCGTGAAAACAAATTTGCCCGGCATATCACGGGCTTCAGCCTCTGCGCCGGCCATTGCAAGCACGAACCCTGGCAAGCCAGAAATATCATCCCCCTCTTCCAGGACGAGTTCGAAGTTATTTGTATCCCGGAGCACGTTCTGGCCAAACTCGGTGATATTCAATGCCAACTTTTCATTGATGTTATTGACCCGCGCCCTGTCATCATCGGGAAGTTCTGCACCGGCCCGCACGAACGCCTTGTAGGTTTTTTTCAGTAGCTGTCTTTGTTCTGCATGCAGCGATTCCCCCTTATCCACCACCGTCTTGATACGCTTGAACAGATCGGGGTTGGAGGTAATACGACTCTGGTGTACGGCATAGCGGGGCTCTACCTCCCGCTCCAAAATCTGCAGCTCGTCTCTAGTGTCCGAAGATGCCATATTCCAGAAAACGTTAAAAACGTGACGAAGCAGCGCTCCACTGCGTTCCAGCGCTTCAACGGTGTTGGCAAAATCAGGCGGCTCTGGACAGGAGATAATCGCCGCTATTTCACTGTCGTGCTCGGCGAACCCGCGATTGATCGCCTCGCCATAGTGCTTGAACTCTATTTTGTCGAAGGCCGGAATGCCGGTTGGTGTATGTGGTTCGAAAAAGGGATTGCTCATTTCTACACCCTGGAGAAAAGTTGTGTTAGCACTGGATTTTGAATCATGCCGCCTGATTACACAGCCCGGAATTCGATCGGAACGGATTTCGGCCCGGAAACAAACTCCGAATGGATCAATTTACCTTCGCCGGCCATCGAAACACTCTTAATTCTGGGAAGAAGCTCCTCCCAGAGACACTGCATTTCCATCCTTGCGAGGTGCTGACCCAGGCAGACGTGCCCACCGAAACCGAAGGATAATTGCCGGTTGACGGTTCTATCCAGGCTAAAGTCAAAAGGGTTGGGAAACATGTTTTCATCGCGATTGGCAGACGGGTAAGACAGATAGAGTCTGTCCCCTTTGCAGATTTTTCGCCCTGCCAAGTCAGTGTCCTCAGTCGCTGTTCTCACAAACTGTTTTACTGGCGTCGCCCAACGAATTGATTCATTGATGAAGGACGGTATTCTAGCGGCATCGGTTTTAAGGTCGCGCCACAGACCGGGGTTTTCAGCGAGCTCCCACATTGCGGTAGATAATGTGTGGGCCGACGAGTCATGACCAGCCGTTGCCAGAATGGCAAAGTATGACACTGCATTCCAGTCGCTCATCGGTTCATCATCAATTTGGGCGCCCGCTATCAAAGACGCTATATCGTCACGTGGTTGTTTCCGGCGCTCCTTGGCCAGTGCGAGAAAGTAATCGGAAAATTCATCAAATATCAGCTT
Source organism: uncultured Haliea sp. (assembly GCA_963977275.1). Lineage (GTDB taxonomy): Bacteria > Pseudomonadota > Gammaproteobacteria > Pseudomonadales > Halieaceae > JARRPM01. The sequence goes on from CAXBNX010000025.1 coordinate 15,661, forward strand.
CCATGATCGTGCCTGTTGCTGTGGGTCCAGAGGATCACAATCGGGGCGCCCCAGATCCGGGTCGGCCCATGAAAATAACCACTGGGTAAGCCGCAGCATCTGCGCATGATCTGCCTTGGGAACGCCCACCAGAGTTAAAACAACTTCCAGTGGGAACTGCGCTGCCACTTTCTTGGCCCAATCAATGCGGCCGCCACAGGCCAACAGCTTTTCAACATATTCTCGCGCCGTATCACGTATAGCGGGTTGCAACGAGCGAATACTATTCGGATTAAGGTATCTGGCCGTCACTCCACGATGCGACTTGTGCTCCACACCATCCATCTGAACCAGTGAATGGAACAGGTTGGGGTCGCCGTTGGTAAACTGCTTTACCAGTTCCTCGCCTGCCGAGGGCACGAGGGTCGCTGACCTGATGGAATTGACAAAGACATTGTTACGCTTGGACACCTCGGCAACATCGGCGTGACGGGAAACAATCCAGTGCGGATCAAAACCCGTCACCTCGGCAATGCTGAGGGGATAGTCAGCGCGTATTCGCAGCAGAATATCGTCGACAGCTCCACGAATGCCGAAGGTTGCCGGGTTAAAGAGCGGAGCGACCAGCTCAGTTGGAATTATACGCGGCATGGCGAGGCGCTCAGCAGGGGGATCTGTTGTTGATCGCAGGTATCGACGGCCTGTGCCACGTCCTCGGCTGGAGAAAATAAAAGCGCTGTTGCCGATCGCATTTTACTGGTATCTCCTGAGCAATTGCCTGGTGAAGCAGGGTTATGTAACGAGCCCTGACGCGTCGACTGGAACATCATAATACCTGAAGCAGTTCGCAGAACAGACTACTGCATTCAGTTATTCGGGTGTATCCCGGTTTGTCTCCCTCTTTTACCCGAAGGCTGATACTATCCCCATGAAGCTGGCGGCTACCGCAAATGTAATCGCCTTGTAGGGAGAATAATAATGCTGAGAACTCTTGGTGGCGCGTTTTCTCAGCGTCTGCAGCGCTGGATTCCCGAACCCTTCGTCATTGCATTGATACTCACGCTTCTCGCCGCCACCCTGTGCCTGATATACACCGATAGCAGCCCAACAGAGGTACTGGATCACTGGTATCGAGGTTTTTGGCTGTTACTTGAATTCGGCATGCAAATAGTTCTGATCCTGGTGACCGGGTTCGCCATTGCACTGTCCCCTCCTGTCGCCCGCCTGATCGGAAAGTTGGCGACACTGGCCCGCACACCCGGTGCCGTGTATGTTTTGGTGATACTGGTTGGCGGCGCATTTTCCCTGATAAGCTGGAGCTGGGTAGTATTGACCGCGATTTTCGCGCGGGAACTGGCGCGTCGGGTAGAGGGCGTTGATTACGCCTATCTCGTAGCCCTGGTATATCTCTCATTTCAGCCCTGGGCAGGCGGACTCTCCAGCTCAATCCCGCTGCTGCTCAATACCGATGGTAATTTTCTGATAGCGACCGGTGTCCTGTCCTCCAAAATCGCGATTTCGGACACACTGGGCAGCTTGCTCAACTGGCTTTTTCTGGGATTTCACTTTGTGACCCTACCCCTTCTCATGTGGATGATGCGGCCCCACGATACCTCGGCGCTGTCTATACATGAGATGGCCGACTCCGAAACACTGGAGCAGGAGACCGTAGCAGAAGAGGCTGCTGCTCACAAAAGTGGCGGCGATTCTCCAGCTGACCGACTTAACAACAGCACCCTTCTTCAGTGCCTCGTGGCCATTCCAGCCCTGTTCTACGTGTTCAGCCACTTTTACCAGAACGGATTCGACCTCAACCTCAATATCATGATATTTCTCTTCATCGGCGCGGGCATGCTGGCGCACCGCACGCCGCTATGCTTTGTCATTGCGATGAAGCGTGCCTGTAGCAATGTGTCAGGCATTGTATTCCAGTACCCTTTTTACGCCGGCATAATGGGAATTATGCTGTTCAGTGGTCTCGGCACCCAATTGGCCAATGCCATTGCGGGCGGCGCTTCATTGCAGACCCTGCCGTTCTTGTCGCAACTTACCGGCGCGGTGGCCAATTTCGCGATACCCTCTGCGGGTGGGGAATGGGCAGTGATTGGGCCAGCGCTGACCCGCGCCGCAGTAAGCCTGTCCGCGGATTTACCCGCAGCGGAACAAACTGCCTTTATTGCACGCACGGCAATGGCCGCCGCCTATGGTGAATCATCCACCAACCTGATGCAGCCGTTCTTTCTATTGCTCGTATTGCCGGTAATGGGTGCTGGTGTGCGAATCCAAGCGAGAGATGTAATGGGTTACCTGGTAATACCGTTTCTCTACCTTTTCCTGACCACGGCTCTACTGGTATCGTTTGTTCCCCTGTAGAGTCAGACGTATCGGGCCAGTCTGTTTGTCGTTAAAGGATAATAAGCAATGAGCAAAATACACGAGCACCTGAAGATCAAACTGCCAATCTGGAGTGCCGGCATGGGCCTTGGCATCGCAGGATCCGCCCTGACCAGCGCCGTATCGAACGCCGGCGGCCTGGGAGTGTTGGGCCTGGGCGGCATGGCCCCGGACATGATGCGTGCGGTAATAGCAGACACAAGAAACAAAACCTCACGGGCATTTGGCGTAAACATCATTATGCCCCTGATGGTGCCCGGGCAAATCGAGATGTGTTACGACGAAAATGTTGCGCTGCTGGTGTTGTTCTGGGGTGATCCGTCAGACTACGTAAAAGATGCACACAAGCGCGGAATGTTGGTGGTATCGCAATGTGGCGATGTCGACGAGGCCGTTCGCGCCGCCGATGCCGGGGTCGATGGTGTAATAGTCCAGGGCACCGAAGCCGGAGGCCACGTTAAGGCTACCAGACCACTCGCGGACGTGGTTCGTGAAACCGTGGCAGAGTTGGCTTCAATACCGGTGATTGCTTCAGGCGGTATCGCCACGGGTGCGGATATTGCTCGCGCTCTGGGCCTCGGCGCCAGTGCGGTCTCCATGGGAACACGGTTCCTGGCAACCCACGAGTCATCAGCCCTGGACAGCTACAAAAAGCGCCTGCTGGAGGCCCGTTCGAACGACACTGTTTTAACAAAGTTATTCGACATAGGTTGGCCCGATGCTGCGCACCGGGTTATACGCAATCGGGCTTACAACGACTGGGAAGCGGCGGGGTGCCCCGCCACTGGCTCCAGGCCCGGCGAAAATAGCATCATAGCCACGCTGGCCATAGGCGAGCAGCCCAGCGAGCTCCCGCGCTACTCCGTCACGCCGCCGCTATTACAGTTTGATGGCGATCTGGAGGAGGCGGCCCTGTACTGCGGCAAGTCCTGTGATGACATTGATGCAATATTATCTGCCGGCGAAGTAATGGAGCAATTGATCACTGAACTGCGTGCCGCCCAGAGCTGACAATACACATACGCAACATCTCAAAGCCTGGCTTTGAGGGGTCAGGTTTTTCGTACATACACGATCAGGGTAGGAAACCTGTTCGGATCAGTCTGCACCAAAAACAGAACCCTGCCGTCAGGTGACACTGCACCGTCCGCATCGCGGGTTTCTATCTGTCCGGTGGCCAGCACCAGCATAAAATTTGTGTCCAGAGCATAGTTTCGTCCGCCTATTGAATCGCGCAAAACGACTTCCGCAGTTTGGCCTCTGTTGTCCAAAACCAGTTCTGTTACCGCCGTAACGGGCTGGGTGCTCAGCCAGGCACCATAATAGCCCCCGGCTACATTGGCCACCCGCTTGTTCCCGGATGTTCTCAGACAGATCCCCGCACCTTGTACACTGCTGGATATCTGGGTGGCCGTAAATACACTGCCATCCTTCGACAGGCTGCCCGCCAGTCTGGCGCCGCCATAATCCAGGGAGGTGGTGCCGTCTTCACTCACTTCGTAGCTGATCTGGGCCTGAAAACCGGTTCTGTTTTGTCGGTCACTGACAATTATCATTGAGCCGGTGCCCTTACCGCTCATGTTGGCGCGAAAGAAGAGCGCCTGCCCATTCGACAGAATGTGCCCACAATAATAAGTGCCTTTGAATGCGGCACTCCCTGCATCCGTCAATTTAGACTGCAGGTAGGTTGCCGAAATATCGCCGTCGCTGTTGTCTGTATCAACCAGCGTGAGAAAATCGCCTGCGAGGGTCGCTCCTCCGGAAGGGACAAGCGAACTGGCGTTTGGCCCGGTGAGCAACAGGCTATCTGCGACGCGCTGGAACTGGGCGGGATTACGATCAAAGTCGCTTCGGGTAGAGGCCTGCTGCACGGTATAACGGTAACTGCCATTTATGGCAAATAGCGCGTCCAGCAAGGCCGCATATCCAGTGCCGCCCCGGCCACCAAATCGCGAGGCGATATAAGCTGCCGTAACAGGAGCGCCATCATCCCTGGCAAAAATGGCGGTAAGGGGTGCGGCGTCCTGATCGGGAAAAAATTCTTCCCACCATTCTATCCCGGCCTTGGTATAATCAATTTCACAGTCTTTACCGCGGGACTCGGCAGCGCAGTAGCCCTCCCAGCGTGCAAACCGCCAGCCCGGCCTGGGCAGTGCCCGGTAACGTGCGGCTTCGTCATTCGACACTTCGTTATCGGTACAACGGGCCCAATCTGCCTGAAACTCTTCCAGTGCGCAGCCACGCGAACCGAAATTCAACTCGATTATGTCGCCCTGACCCTGAATTACCAGCGGGTGACGGCAGGCGGCCAGAAGCAATCCTAGTAAAATGCCTAGCGGTATCCGCAACGTATTCATCAGCTAGTAAAATCCACGGGGCGAAATGATCTAACAATAGTAACCCAGCGTCTTTACGGGGGTACAGAGGCAGGGCGAGAACAACTCACACCCTCGGGATACAGTATATCGCTTGCCATACAAGCACCTGTTTATCAAAAGCAGGCCTGAATATCCCCGAGCTAGTACTTCGCTGACCAGGCAACATTCAGAATGTTCACATAGGGATTTTGCGATTCCGTAGCCCCTGGGAAAATAGCTGATGGGCCCCTGTACTTGTCTTTGAAAAAATGGGCATAACCCAAGTGGAGCTCACTGCCCGCTTCGGTTTTCCAACTAAACCCAAGGCTGGTCCGATGAACAGGGTTTGGCGTAATAACGCCAATACTGACGGCATTCAAATTATCCTTGTTTGGCCTTTTACCATAATCATAGCCGGCCCGTAAGGTAAGCTGCGGTGACGCGCTATAGCTCACACCCAATTTGTAATTCGTTTGGTTGCGTGACCAGCCAAAACCGCTGCCGGATGGATTACCCATCAGAGGCCCCCCCGGGGTCAGCGAATTGAGGACACCGTTCGCAATCGCCCTAACCTCACCATATTCGATTCGCTGAACGTCCAGGGCCACAATCCAATTCTTATCAGGTTTAATCGCTGCCCCCACACTATAATTTGCGGGGATATCAAAGGTCCCTTCCGCAAAAAGCCCCTGGTACCTGTCAAATTTTTGCATGTAAATTTTCGTTGCATAAGCTGCGCCCAAAGAAAGCCAGGGCGTCATTTCGCCATACCAGCCCAGGCGAGCTCCGGCGCCGAACACAAGCTCATGACCATTGTTCGTCAACTTATTCGGGTATTTTGAACTCGCAGCAAAGCCCTGTAATCCATATGCCTCAAAGCGCTGTAATGCCACCAGAGGTGCAACGCCAATGCTGTGCCCCGGGGCGATTTCCCAGGCAATAGTGGGCGCAAATATCAGCTGTGAAAGATCAAAACCTGCGTGGCCGCAGCCTGTGAGAAAATTTCCGGGCTTGTCACCGCAGGCCTCGGGGTTGCTACTGCTACCGGGGATACCTGTTGTTGTTGTGTACTCACTGTTGAGGCCGCCATTAGCATAGATGGTGATACCAACAGCCGTTGTATCATCCAGCTGACGTGAGTAGGCAAGATCGGGAACAACGTATAGGGGATTGCGGCTGGTTGAGGAGAAATTGTAGATGGCACCGTCTCCGGTAGCGCCCGCGCGCTTGACCTTTCTGTTGGGGTTTAGAAACCCAACCCCGATCTCAAGCTCGTTACCTGCCGTTGTCAGTTTTGCCGGGTTGGAAGCTCCCGCGTATACATCCCCGGCAACTGCGGTCACAGCCCCCGCCATTTGCTGGCCGATATGACCATAACCCAGGGTGAAGTAACCGCCGCCAGCGGCCGCAGAATGCGATAATATTGAGGAGGACAAAAGGATGACAGCAAGGCACCCGGACTTACCATCTTGCACAACCCGCAACAGGGCGGCAATATGATAGAGTACACTCACTCCCTCATGGCTCGGTTTCGCCAGTTCATACCCTGTCAATTTCTTGCCCTCCATTGGCTCGAATTCCCGGGTCGTGAAACAGGCACCCCCCTCCAAAGGTTATCGATCAAAAATAGTAACCCGCTGACGACACCAAGTCCAATTTCAGTGTGCCGCCAGCTGTGTTAGCTTGGCTACTCGCATTATCCATTGAGCCCAACTTCTGCTAGCCGCGTAACATCCTTATGAGCAACCCGGACAACACAAACAAAATCAAACGCATGGGGCTGGGCATGCAGGTTCTCGCGTGGTTGTGTTTTCTCGGTCTGGGCGTTTTCTACTTCGGTGATGTACTTGAAAAACAGTATAACCCTAACCGCTCTCTAGAGACCCGGCACACGGCTGACGGGCTGGCAGAGGTGGTGTTGCAGCGAAACAGGCAAGGACACTACGTGACCAGTGGCGAAATCAACGGCCTGCCCGTCACCTTCATACTCGACACCGGCGCCACAGGAGTCGCCATACCCAGCGCGGTGGCAAAAAAAATCGGACTCCAACCCGGCAGGGCATTTTCCACCCAAACGGCTAATGGCATGTCCGTTAGCTACGCGGTCAAGCTGGATCAGGTTAGTGTGGGGGGGATCGCACTACAGGAAGTGCCCGCGAGTATCACGCCGGGATTGACGACTGATGAAGTGCTGCTGGGCATGTCTTTTCTGAAACACATCGAATTCACCCAGCGCGGAGACCAACTGATATTGCGGCAGGTGCCTTAATATACAATTTACGACCAGTGCTGTTAGCTGCACTGGTCGCGTACAACTATTCGCTGATCTCAGGACAGTTTCAAAACCTCAAAACCGATGGCACCAATACCGAAAAGGCCGACAAAATAGAACAAGGGCCTGATCACGGGCCAGCCAAATGTATAAATTATGGCGTGGCCTACGCGGGCATAGAAGAAAACGACGGCCCCCAGAGCAGTTGTTTCGTTTGACACCCCCGCTGCGTGGGCCACCAGAACAACAATGGCAAACAGGACCAGGTTCTCCTCCATGTTGGCCGCCAGACGCTGCAGGCGCTTACGCAACACAGTCGGTTCCGCGAGACTGTCACGATTGCCGGCTTGCGCCATCAAACCATTCTGGCTGATAGCCAAACCCGCTTGCACCACAATGATGACCAAAAACAATACCGCGCTGTACACCAGCATCAAAAGTTCTACAGACATTGTTATTCTCCTTTGAGTTATCCGTTCGGCCAGACTAGCGGCCTAGCCCGCCCGAGTATGTATCTAATGAAGTACAAATAGAAGAGCGGTCATTTAGTGTGATAATGACGTAAACTTGCGCACCACACTGCAAGCTCTCACCTGGATCTACCACCTGTGCAAAAAGACTCGGAGCAAACACCCTCCGTAACCGGCGAAGCATGGCGCTCTCAGCAAAACTTTCTGCTGGCCGCAGCTTTCATCATGCCGCTTACTTTCTCGGTATGGCAGGCGCTACTCAATAATTTCGTAGTGGAGCGCGCCGCCTTTACGGGGGCCGAAATAGGGGTATTGCAGAGTCTGCGTGAAATTCCAGGGTTTCTCGCCTTTACCGCGGTGTTCGTACTATTGGTAATCCGCGAGCAACGATTTGCTCTGGCGGCGCTACTCGTAATGTCACTGGGCGTTGCGATAACGCCATTTTTTCCCACTGTCTACGGGCTTTACACCACCACCGTCCTTATGTCCCTGGGCTTTCACTATTTCGAGACAATCAACAAATCTTTGACTTTACAGTGGATAAACAAGACAGAAACCGCTCATTTCATGGGGAGGGCACTGGCGGTAAAGGCAGCCGGCTCGCTGCTGGCCTACGGCAGTATCTGGGTGCTGATTGAACAATTTAATATTGGTTTCACCGGCATCTATTTACTGGCAGGTGTCATCGGTGTGCTGGTCACTCTGGGCTTATGGCTGTCCTTCCCACATTTCCCTGACGGCGTGGTACAGCACAAAAAGCTGGTGCTGCGCAGTCGTTACTGGCTGTACTACGCACTAACCTTTCTCAGCGGTGCCAGGCGGCAGATTTTCATGGTTTTTGCCGGCTTTATGATGGTTGAAAAATTTGGCTATTCGGCTGCCGATATCAGCCTACTCTTTTTGGCAAACTACGTATTCAATTTGTTCTTTGCCGCCCGCATCGGGTCATGGGTCGGCCGCGCCGGAGAACGCACCGCGCTCAGGCTGGAGTATATTGGGCTGGTTTTCGTCTTTACCGGCTACGCCTTCGTAGAACATTCGGTGATCGCGGCGGGTCTGTATGTTGCCGATCACCTGTTTTTCGCCCTCTCGATTGCAATTAACACCTATTTCCAGAAGATTTCAGACCCGAAAGATATCGCCGCCACGTCCAGTGTCAGCTTCACCATCAACCACATTGCTGCTGTAGTGATTCCCGCGGCGCTGGGCATCGTGTGGCTAAGCTCACCCAGCGCCGTGTTTCTGGCGGGCTCAGCCATTGCCGTCATGTCTCTGGTATTGTGCAATCTGATCCCGGGGAATCCACACCCCGGCAACGAGACAGTGATAATGAGCAGGAAACGAACGACGTCCAGGTGATCTACCCGGTGCAACGACCACAACCCTTGCCTCAAGCCTGACGACGCTCGCTTTACACCCAGAATAACGTTGGGCGAAACGGCACAGGGCACACTGGATTCATCCACCAATTGAAAGGAAGGTTTGCGCACTTGCAGAGCTCCGTCGGCCTGGCGACTATCTTTATTCCCCCGCCCACCGTAGGCATCCGCGATTCCGGCATATCGAGTCGCAGCTCAGCGGAAAGCGCCCGTTTTTCCCGGCACGCCTGAGGAGCTTGCCGGGAACTCGCCCAGTACCGGGAAATTAATCCAGGTTGTATTGGACTAAGCGGTACTCTAACGTCTCTTCCACGCAACATCTCCATGTTGCGTTGCCCTGATTCATCAGATCTCACCTTACTATACAATAACCCGTCAGAATCCACCGGGGGCACAGTATGAACAAACGCAGTAGTCCACTGGACAGATTCGCCCACGATCTTTCACCGGGTACGTTGACCTGGATCGGTCTACGCACCAGAAGGCGTGAGCGGATACGCGTCGTCGCAAAGGCAAAGGCTATCGCCTCCCACGGGCTGGAGGGTGATCACCGCATGAGCAAGACACCGGGCTCCGCCCGGCAAGTGACGTTGATCTCGGAGGAATTCATTGCACAGATTGCGCACTTTACGGCCTGTGGCAGTATCGATCCGGCTCTGCTGCGCCGCAATCTGGTGGTGAGCGGGATCAACCTCAACGCATTGAGGCATCAGCGCTTTCAGATCGGTGACGCGCTGTTTGAGGCCACCGCTTTATGCCACCCCTGTTCTCGCATGGAAACCGCACTGGGCAAGGGCGGAGTTGCCGCTATGATTGGCCACGGCGGGCTTTGTGCTCGTATTCTCAGCACGGGAACCATCCACATTGGCGATCAACTTGTTGTCCACCCGGAGCCCCGTGAACAACTGGTCGCTTTATAGCCTCACCGTCGTAATCTGGGGATCAACCTGGATCGGCATCAAATACCAACTGGGCGTAATAGACCCAATGGTTTCTGTCGCCCACCGATTTATGCTGGCAGCAGCACTGCTTGGTGTCTTTCTGCTACTGCGCCGCCAACCCATGCGATTGCCATTGCGGGATCATCCGTTTTTGCTGGCGCAGGGCCTATGCCTGTTCAGCACAAATTACTATTTTATTTACCACGCCGAAATGGTGCTGGCCAGCGGCCTGGTCGCAGTCGTCTTTTCCACACTGATGATATTCAACGTGATCAACGGTGCACTGTTTATGGGTTCAAGAATACATGCAGGGGTCGTGTTCGGCGGGCTCATTGGCCTGGTGGGCATGGCAGCTGTATTCTGGCCAGAACTGGATGCGCTAAACCTCAGTGACAAGAACTTCGTGGCGCTATTATATTGCCTGGTGGGCACGGCCTTCGCCTCGTTCGGCAATATCATTGCCGCGCGCAATGGCAAACATAGACGACCTGTACTGGTTACCAACACCTGGGCGATGGCGTATGGTGCCACGGCAATGTATGTTGCCGCCCTGCTCAACGGCGCCCCCATAACCATCGACTGGCAGTTGCCGTATATCCTCTCCCTGCTGTACCTGTCTGTTTTTGGTTCAGTGATCGCATTCTGGGCCTACCTGACTCTGATCGGCCGCCTGGGCGCCGATCGGGCGGGCTACGCCAACCTGGTTTTTCCTCTGGTCGCGCTGCTGATTTCTACTGCGATCGAAAACTATCACTGGACTCCGATGGCATTGGCCGGGGTGGCTATCGTGGCATGCGGAAACTGGCTGGTGATGCGGGCAGCTAAAACCCACATAGCTGTGCCGGGCCTGAAACCACGATAAGATGAAGGAATGCGCCGCCGCCAGCAAGCGACCAGCACAACCGGCGACGCACTTAGCCCTGACGGACTATCCAGCGAGGGCCTTCGCTACAGAATTGCAAAAACAGAAATCTCGGACATTCTCCAGGAATAGATCTATGCTTGCACTCACCGCCACGCAAATACCTGATCGAACAGTGAGGATACCCTATGACTGAGCAGTCTCTTTTCAGCGACCTGTTTGTTATCGACTGCGCCAGCTTTATTGCCGGGCCCGCGGCCGGCACCATCCTGTCTGACTTCGGCGCGCAGGTTATCAAGATTGAGCCGCCCGGAGATGGCGATGGCTACCGTAAGCTTAGATACCTTCCCGGGGTACCCACATGTGACAGGAATTACCCCTGGCGGCTCACAAATCGGGGCAAGCAAAGCCTCGCCCTCGACCTCAAGCAACCAGAAGGCAGAGAGTTGCTGGACCGACTGATAAGCCGCGCTGATGTGTTCATCACAAATTTCCCGCTCGGTGTTCGCGACAAACTGCGGCTGAACTACGCTGATATCGGTGCGGTAAACCCGCAAACGATTTACGCCTCGCTCACACCCTATGGTGAATCCGGGCCGGAAGCCGCCAGTACGGGCTACGATGCAACCGCATGGTGGGCGCGGTCGGGGCTGATGGATTCCGTAAGAGCTTCCAGTGATACCCCGCCGGGCCTGTCTGTCCCCGGCATGGGCGACCAGATGGCAGCCTGCAGTCTCTACGGGGCCATTGTTACGGCTCTGTACCAACGCCAGCGCACCGGAAAGGGCAGCATGGTGGGCACGTCCCTGCTGGCTAATGGCTTGTGGTCAAATGGCTTTATGGTACAGGCAGCCCTGGATGGCGCCGATATGAATATGCGCATGGACACGGAAAAACTCAGCGCTTTCACCCAACTCTATCGCTGCCGGGATGAGCGCTGGTTTCTACTGACAATACTCCCCCAGGTCCAGGAAGTGGCATGGCCCAAGCTCGCCCGCTGCCTGGGCCATGAAGAGTGGCTTGACGACCCGCGCTTCGCTACCGTCGCCACACGCCACCAACATAATCGGGACCTGACAGCGGGAATCAGGCAGGCCATCGAACAGCAGGACTGGAGCCACTGGAAGGCTCACCTGGCGGAGCACGGCATCACTTGTGGCGGCGTGGCAAAAGCTGCAGATCAGGTTAACGACGCCCAGGTGTTGGCCGCAGGCCTGTTCAGTGAATTCGCAGACAACAGTGGCCGTACTTTGGATAACCCGATTTCCGTAAGCGGCGCTAAAAAAACAAAGCCAGCCCCCGCACCGGAAGTGGGTGAACACAGCAACAGGATTCTCAGCGAGATGGGCGTAGACGCAGATACCCTGGAATCACTACGGTCCCGAGGAATAGTCGGCTGAGGAACGACTTAATTTACTCGCACCACCAGCTTGCCGAAGTTATTACCACTGAACAAACCGAGAAACGCCTCCGGAGCATTGCTCAGCCCCTCCACGAGATCTTCCCGATATTTCACCTTCCCCTCGGCAAGCCAGCCGGCCATATCCGCAACGAAGGCCGGTATCCTGTCCTGGTAATTGCTCACGATAAAGCCCTGCATTTTCAGGCTACGCTGCAGGATCAGTCCCTGTAACTGGCTCATCCGATCCGGGCCGGGAGGCAACTGGGTCTGGTTGTAATGGGCGATCAGCCCACATACGGGTATGCGGGCGAAGTTGTTTAACAGCGGCATTACCGCCTCCCAGGAACTGCCGCCCACATTTTCGAAATACACATCAATACCCTGTGGGCAGGCTGCCGCCAGTTGCATGGCCATATCATCATCGTAATGGCTGACGCAGGCATCGTAGCCCAGCTGTTCAACCGCATACTGGCATTTCTTCGCGCCACCGGCTATGCCCACCACCCGACAGCCCTTCAGTTTGGCAATCTGCCCGACCACAGAGCCGACCGCCCCGGTAGCCGCCGCCAGCACTACGGTGTCTCCAGGCTTGGGCTGGCCTATGTCCAGCAAACCCACATAGGCGGTAAGCCCAGGCATGCCGAGCACACCCAGCGCGTAGGAAGGATTGGGGATACGGGGATCCAGCTTCATCAAATCCCCGCCATCGGAAATGGCATAGTCCTGCCAGCCGGCATAGGCCGATACCCGGTCGCCTTTGCTAAAAGCGCTGTTGCGCGATTCGACAACGCGGCTAACCGTACCCCCCACCATGACAGCGCCCAGTTCGACAGGCGGGGCATAGCTCTCACCGGCATTCATGCGTCCCCGCATATAGGGATCAAGGGAGAGAAACTCTGTTTGCAATAAAACCTCGCCGTCGCCTGGTACCGGTACTGCCACGGTCTCCAGTCGGAAATTTTCCGCAGTTGGCTTACCAGCCGGACGGGAGGCGAGGACAATGCGCCGATTCTCCATCGCCTGCGCTGACCAGGTGGGGCTCATTGTCAGTACGCCCAGTGCGCCCAGGGCGGTCAGGCCAAATTCACGTCGGCTCAATGTCATGGATGAACTCTCCTCGAGTCAGGTTTAAACACTGACGACTACAATAGACCAGTATCGGGAATTCGAATAGCGGCGTGATCTTGATGATGAAACGGCGCAACCACGCCTATTCATCCAGCATCGCATAAACTGCAGCGCGCATTTCTTCACGCATTGGCAAATAGGTTCCCAGAAACTGCGACATAACGACACCCACCAGATCATTTTTCGGATCGACCCAGAAATATGTCCCCGCAGCACCTTCCCAGCCAAACTCGCCCACCTCCGTCAGGCTCATCGCCTGTCCAAGATCCTCCATGACGCGGCCAATGAGGTTAAAGCCGTACCCCGGGAATGTCATTGGCCCAAGCTCCAGTGGTAATTGAGAAGCCGGAATACGATTGGCCAACATGAGCTTGTACATGGCGGGTGATAGCAGTGCTGTCCCGTCAGAAAGTTTGCCAGTAAGAAGCATGGTGGCAAATTTGATGTAGTCAGCGCTGGTGGAATACAGGCCGAGGCCACCCCGCAATGCATCATGACCGGGGCGGGAGGGATAGATCGCTTCACCATCCAAGGCCACCAACTCGTGGGGCGGCGGCACATCAAAGGACAAATCAATTCTGTCAAAACCAAACAGCGGCATTAAGCGATGCTGCTTGTCATCGGGAACATAGAAACCGGTATCTCCCATCCCCAGCGGGGCGAGGATATTCTCCTCCAGCAGTGCATCCAGGGATTGACCGCTGGCAACCTCAAGAACCCGCGCCAACACGTCGGTGGAATAGGAGTATCGCCACTCGGTCCCAGGCTGAAAAGCCAGTGGGAAAGCTGCGATCACATCGGCAAACTCGGCAAGGCTGTACTGCACACTATTGAGCAGGTCGGCCTCCAGATAACGCTGGCCAACGGGGCAACCGGGCACAAAATCGTAACTCACGCCGGAGCGGTGGGTAAGCAAATCCTCGACTGTCATTGGACGCATCTGCGGCTCAGTACCGCCGGTGCACAAAACCTCCGTAGCTGCAAAAGCCGGAATGAACTGCATAACAAAATCAGAGAGGCGCAACTGGCCGCGCTGTATGAGAATCGAGGCCATAACAGATACGATGGGCTTGGTCATGGAATAGATGCGGTAGATCGCGTCATCTTTCAGCGGCGTTTTTCTCGCTTCATCGGATGTACCGGATGTGCCCTGAGCCAGCACTCTACCCGACTTCTCAACCCGCCAGCCGATGCCGGCGTAACACTTGCTCTGTATATACCCATCCGCAACCGCTTGCAGGCGCGCACTCAAATTTTCCATCTCCCCACCCCCTAAAATCTACTCCAGTATTGGCATTATAGTGACACCCTACACAATATATGCCACCTCTAATTCCACCAGACACCGCCATCTATCCTATACTTTTAACGTAGTTACCAACAACTTGGCCATTCTTTTTAGAAAGAGGAGTCCGGCACATGAACAAAGACACTGTCGTAATAACGGGAGCTTCCTCGGGAATAGGAGAAGCATTGGCAGGACTCTTTGCCAGAGGCGGCTACGATCTGGTGCTGGTTGCCCGCAGTGAGGACAAACTGCGAACCCTCGCCGGCCAGCTGTCCCGCGATACAGAGGCCGAGATATGGGTGGAAGCTGCCGACCTCGCGCGGCGCGGCGCAGCAAAAACACTGGCTTCCAGCCTGAGTAAGCAGGGCATTGAAGTAGACATACTGGTCAACTCTGCCGGGGTGCTTGAGCACGGTCGCTTTATCGATTTACCGAGCACATCCCAGCAAGGCATTATCGATCTTAACGTAAGTGGCCTGACAAACATGCTGGCCCAATTTCTGCCGCCAATGGTAAAACGGGGGAAGGGGCGCATTCTCAATGTGGCATCTATCGCTGCATTTCAACCCGTTCCCAGCCTCGCAACCTATGCGGCCACCAAAGCCTATGTGCTGTCGCTGTCAGAATCTCTTACTGAAGAACTGGCCGATACGGGTGTGACGGTTACCGCACTCTGCCCGGGTATCACCGCCACCAATATGGTTGCGAGCGCACAGCAAAAAAGCGGCGGACTGAAAATTCCCGATTTCATGGTCGGTGACGTGCAGGACGTGGCAAGCCAGGGCTATCGCGCCTGTCTCAAGGGTGATGCCATTTGCGTGCCCGGGGCAGTCAACCTGGCCGCGACCCTGACAGGCAGAGCCACGCCAAAATGGCTGCTGCGGCGCATTTCAGGTGTCATGGCCCGCTATACGCTAAAGGAATAGCACAGGCCAGGGCACTTCATTACCGCATCAGGGCAGGGCCAGCAGGTCACAATCCAGTTCATCGAGGATCTTTTCCGCTGTATTGGTGTTTATCAGGGCGGATAACCCCGAGCGCGCAGAGTTGCCAATGACAACGAGATTTACATTCAGTGACTTGGCGGTCCCAACAATAACTTTATCGGGATCTCCCATACGAATATGGACATTTTCAGTTGCTACACCGCAGGCCCTGACCAGGGCCCCCTTGTCCGGCCGATCAGACAAACTCTTATGTGCATTGACGAAGTGCAATTCAGCATGCTCCACGTGCATGTAGCGTTTGCAAAAATGGAGAATATGGGCGTTCAGCTGCTTGTATGATGCCTTCTCCCCCCGCGCATCAATGGCGGCGAGCACTTTGCGAGCATCGCTGTTCACCTCTCCTTTTATCAGCAATACAGGGCAGTCGCATTGCCGGATCAATGTCCGGTCGGAGGTAGGCTTCAATAAGCGCTGGGTGGCGGAATGTTTATAGGAGGCCTTCAGCACGACATCGGCATTGTTGCTGATGGAAGCGCGCACAACAGCTTGATACCAATCCACATCCCACTCTACTTCCGTGCTGACTTCTATTCCGCTCTCAATCAGCGGGGAGGCGGCGCTGGCCACAATATCTTGCTGGGCAGAAATCAGTTCCTTGCGCCTGGCCGCCGCATCTCCCGACTTAGCCAGTTCGGTATAGATGCAGGAAAAAATGTGTACTTTGACTTCGTCTCGTTGCGCAATCAGAGCGGCCCGCGCCAGCGCCGGTTGCGTATCTCTTGTTGGATCATAGACGACCAGAATTTTCACAATTTGCATTAATAATCTCCCGTAGTTCGAAGGTGGCAGGCAGCGGCTAGCCAGCCTCATTGGTTCGCACGCATTTATAGCCGAGTTTTGCCGGAAGGTACACCTCCCCCTGGCGCAACGGCCCATATTAAGACGGATAGTCGCAGCGTCCCGCCGCCGTTAACACCTCAGTCAACCTGGCCTCAACAATATTCCAATTTCTCGTCACAGTGAAATTATCACGCTCACCGGTACAGGCAGGTTCGGCCGGTATCCTCTATACTTCAGACTTCATTGTCACCATAGGAATGCCTCGTTGAAATCCTCGAAAAACTCCTTTAACACCCGCTCCACGCTGACTGTAGATGGCGATATCTATCACTATTACGCGATCAACGGCGGTGATCTCGCCAACCATGACAGTGTCGCTCGCTTACCAGTGTGTACGAAAATACTGCTGGAGAACCTGCTACGTCACGAAGATGGCATCAGTTGTTCTCGCAAAGATATTGAGGTGCTTGCAGCCAGTAGCGGCAGGGGCAGCGACCAGGAAATTGCCTATCATCCCACCCGGGTGCTGATGCAGGATTTTACCGGCGTTCCGGCGGTGGTGGACCTGGCTGCTATGCGAGACGCTCTCGTGCAGCGCGGGGTCGACCCCCAGAAAATCAATCCGCTGTCGCCGGTAGATCTGGTAATCGACCACTCCGTGAGTATCGACAAGTTCGGCACTGACACCGCCTTTGAGCAAAACGTTGCCAGGGAGATGCAGCGCAATTTTGAGCGCTACCGGTTCCTGAAATGGGGCCAGGGCGCCTTCGACGATTTCCGGGTAGTACCCCCGGGCACCGGTATCTGCCACCAGGTCAACCTGGAATACCTCGCCCAGGTGGTGTGGCAGCAAAACACCGATGACGGTCCCGTTGCCTGCCCCGACACGCTGGTGGGCACGGACAGTCACACCACCATGATCAATGGTCTGGGCGTATTGGGCTGGGGAGTTGGCGGTATCGAGGCTGAAGCGGCCATGCTGGGGCAGCCGATCTCCATGCTGATCCCCGACGTCGTGGGTTTTGAACTTACCGGGCAAATGCGCGAGGGCATTACTGCAACCGATCTGGTATTGCAGGTAGTGCAAATGCTGCGAGCCCATGGTGTGGTAGGCAAATTTGTGGAGTTTTTCGGTAGCGGCCTGGAGCAACTGCCACTGGCCGACCGCGCCACTATCGCCAATATGGCGCCAGAGTATGGCGCAACGTGCGGCTTCTTCCCGGTAGACGCTCAAACGCTCACCTATATGCGGCTCACCGGTCGTGACCCGCACACCATTGCCCGGGTCGAAACCTACTGCAAGGCCCAGGGTATGTGGCGCGATGAACACTACACCCCACCCGAATTTGCCGCCACCCTGCAGCTTGATATGTCCACAGTCGAGCCTAGCCTGGCTGGCCCCAAGCGTCCACAGGATCGGGTTGCTGTGCGCGATCTGCGCACAGCAACTGACCAGTTCATCGAACTGGACGGAAAATCTGGCCAGCGCGATACCCCATTCCCGCTGGAACACAGCGAAGAGCCCATGCACCATGGCGATGTGGTTATTGCGGCCATCACCTCCTGCACCAATACCTCGAACCCTGCGGTGATGGTGGCAGCCGGGTTGGTGGCGCAGAAGGCGCTGGCGCGTGGCCTGCAACGCAAACCCTGGGTCAAATCGTCACTGGCTCCGGGGTCAAAAGTTGTTACAGACTACCTGACCAAAGCCGGCCTTCAGGAATCGCTGGATGAACTGGGCTTCAATCTGGTGGGCTACGGTTGCACCACCTGCATCGGCAACTCTGGCCCCCTGCCAGCGCCGGTGGCAGACACTATCTCCAGCAACGATCTGGTCGCTTGCGGGGTCCTTTCAGGCAACCGGAATTTCGAAGGTCGCATCCACCCGCTGGTCAAGGCCAACTGGCTGGCCTCCCCGCCATTGGTCGTCGCCTATGCCCTGGCGGGCACCACGCGAATCGACCTGAGCGAGGATGTACTGGGTACCGACAACAACGGCCAGCCTGTCTACTTGCGCGACATCTGGCCCAGCAATGCCGAGATCGCTGAGGTCGTGCAAAGCGTCAACAGCGACATGTTCAGGAAAGAGTATGCCGCTGTATTTGACGGCGATGACAGCTGGCGAAACATAGAGGTCAGTGGTGGTGCCACCTATGCATTCTCTGAGGATTCTACTTATATTCAGCTACCGCCCTTTTTCGAGGAAAAATACCGGGGCAATCAGCACAACATTCTGGCCGCGCCCATGCTCGCCATGCTGGGAGACTCTGTCACCACGGATCATATCTCCCCGGCTGGCGCCATCCCCCTGGACAGCCCCGCAGCGCAATACCTACGCGATCACGGTGTCGCAGAAAGCGACTTCAATTCCTACGGTTCACGGCGTGGCAATCACCAGGTGATGATGCGGGGCACATTTGGGAATATCCGTATCCGCAATGAGATGACACCGGAACTGGAGGGGGGATATACCCGACTGCGCGGCGAGTCACAGCCCCGTTTCATTTACGATGCCGCCATGGAGTACGTCTCCCTGGGCACAAATACCGTGGTGGTGGGCGGCAGGGAATACGGTACCGGCTCCAGCCGGGACTGGGCTGCCAAAGGCACCTTATTGCTGGGTGTGAGAGCCGTCATAGTTGAGAGCTTCGAACGTATACACCGCTCCAACCTGGTTGGTATGGGGGTTTTGCCCCTGCAGTTCATGCCTGGGGATACGCGCAAGACTCTGGAGCTGAAGGGCGATGAAACCTTCGATATCCTGAGTCTGGACGGGAAACTGGAACCCAAACAACTGCTGCCCGCGGTGGTTCACTACCCCGATGGAACCCAGCGCGAAATACAACTTCAATCCAGGCTCGATACCCTGGTCGAAGTTGAATACTATCGAGCCGGAGGCGTACTCACTTACGTGCTTAACCGCATAGTTAAAGAGGCCTGAAGAAACCCATGGCTGAGTTTCGTACTGAGCAGGACAGTCTGGGCAATGTGCAGGTCCCCGTCGACGCATTGTACGGCGCGCAAACGCAGCGCGCTGTAGACAATTTCCACATCAGCGGTATCCCCCTGCCCGCTGAATTCATTGCCAGCCTGGGCCTGATAAAGGCGGCTGCCGCTCTGGCCAACGCCGATCTGGGCTTGCTGGAACCCGCAATGGCAGATGCTATCGCTGCAGCGGCAACGGCAATATCAAACGGACAACATCACGATCAGTTTCCCGTAGATGTTTTCCAGACGGGCTCGGGCACAAGCACCAATATGAACGCCAATGAGGTCATCGCGACTCTCGCCGCGCAACAGCTGGGGATGCCAGTACACCCCAATGACCATGTGAATTGCAGCCAGAGCAGCAACGACGTTATTCCCACAGCGATTCACGTGAGTGCAGAGCTGGCGCTGGAAAATCTGTTGCTACCGGCCGTAAACCACCTTGCAATGGTCATCGCAGAACGCGAAGAGCGTTGCGGCGACCTGATCAAAACAGGCAGGACCCACCTGATGGATGCCATGCCGATCAGCCTGGCGCAGGAACTCTCGGGTTGGCGCACACAACTGACTCTTGGCGCACAGCGTATCGACGGCAGCCGCGCGCAACTTCGTCAGTTGGCACAAGGTGGCACAGCCGTGGGCACCGGCATAAATGCCGACCCGCAGTTCGCCAACCGCTTCTGTTTTCACCTGAGCGAGCGGAGCGGGCGCCCGTTCAAGCCCGCGCAGAATTATTTTGCCGCCATCGCCAGCCAGGATGTCGCCGTGGCATTGTCTGGTCAGCTGAAATCACTGGCTGTGGCCCTGATGAAGATCGCCAACGACCTGCGCTGGATGAACAGCGGCCCATTGACGGGGCTGGCTGAACTCAGTCTTAAGCCCCTGCAACCGGGAAGCAGCATCATGCCCGGAAAGGTCAACCCGGTTATCCCGGAAGCCATTGCGATGGCAGCTGCACAGGTCATTGGCAACGACAGCGTTATCACCATCGCCGGCCAGTCTGGAAATTTCCAGCTCAACGTCATGCTGCCGGTAATTGCGCTCAACCTGCTGCAAAGCATTAACCTGCTCGCCAACAGTTGCAGGGCACTGGCGGACAACTGCATCGCCGATTTCGTGCTCAACACTGAAAATATACAGGCCAGCCTTGCACTAAACCCCATACTGGTGACGGCCCTGAACAGCGAAATAGGCTATAGCAAGGCTGCTGAAATCGCCAAGCGCGCCTATAGTGAGAAACGCCCGATACTGGACGTGGCCACAGAGATGACAGACCTGCCGCGGGACAAGCTCGCCGAGCTGCTTAACCCCGGCAACCTTGTTTAACAGCCGCAGTTAACCCATAACAAAGGCATTCAATTTATTGCCGTCCAGATCTCTGAAATAACCGGCATAAAACCCGTCTCCACGGTCACCTGGCGCGCCCTCGTCGGAGGCGCCCTGCCCAATGGCCTTGGCATAGAACGCGTCAACAGCTTCCCGAGACGGCATCTGCAGCGCGATCATCACGCCATTGCCCACCGTGGCTGGCTTGCCATCGAAGGGGCGGGTAATTGAAAACCCGGGCTGCTCCATAGAGGTCCCCCATACCACGAAATTATCAATCTCCATGATGCGCTTTTCACCGATGCTGCCAAACAGTCCATCGTAGAATGCGCAGGCGCGATCGAAGTCGTTTGTTCCAAGCGTGGTGTAGCCGATCATATCGTTGTCTCCATATGTAGTATTTTGTTGGCACGAAAAGGCCTAAGTATAGGTCATACGCACAACTTTAAACGTATTTTCCTGTCGGGATTACAGACACTGACTATGCTTATGCACAACTGCTAAGGAATATGACGCCCATGAAACAAAAAGTAGAATTTTCCAGTCAGGCATTGATGTTGAGTGGTGCATTGGAAACACCTGAAAATAATATCCGTTGCTACGCGCTGTTCGCACACTGTTTCACCTGCGGCAAGGATGTCGCTGCAGCGTCCCGAATCTCCCGGGCCCTCACCCGCGAAGGGATTGCCGTGCTGCGCTTCGATTTTACCGGGCTGGGCAACAGCGACGGCGATTTTGCCAACACCAACTTTTCTTCCAACCTGCAGGACCTCATAGCTGCTTCCGACTTCCTGCGCGACAACTATGAGGCGCCGGCGCTACTGATAGGCCACAGCCTGGGCGGCGCGGCGGTACTTGCAATGGCGGCGGATGTGCCCGAGGTCAGAGCGGTGGTGACCATAGGTGCACCTCACAGAGCAGAACATGTGACCCGCAATTTTTCCGCCTCGCTGGAAGAAATCGCCAGCACTGGTGAGGCCCAGGTTAATCTCGGTGGCCGCAAGTTTAGTATCAGGAAGCAATTCCTGGAGGATTTGGAACAACACGATTACGCCGATCTGGGAAAGCTTCGCAAAGCTCTTCTGATAATGCATGCCCCACTGGATGAGACGGTGAGTATCGCGGAGGCGGAAAAAATTTATGTCGGGGCCAGACACCCCAAAAGTTTTATCAGCCTTGATGACGCGGACCATCTGTTGAGCCGCAAGGCAGATGCAGAATACGTGGCGCGCAATATCGCGGCCTGGGTTGACCGCTATCTTCCCACCTCTGACGTCTCCAGCGTGAAAATCACCACAGGGCATGTTCGGGTGGAGGAAAAAAATCACAAATTCACCCAGCATATGCACAGTGACAGCCATTATTGGCTGGCGGACGAACCCACCTCGGTTGGTGGCAACAACGCCGGACCCGACCCCTACGAACATTTGTTGGCCGCACTCGGTGCATGTACCTCAATGACCTTGCGCATGTACGCGGAGCGAAAATCACTGCCGCTGGAACATGTCATCGTGAACCTCAGTCATTCCCGGGACTATAATGCGGATTGCCAGAACTGCGAGGAGGAAGCCGGAAAAATTGAAGCATTGGAGCGAACAATAACCCTGCGGGGCGATTTGACTGAGGAACAGCGCGAGCGCTTGCTGCAGATCGCCGACCGCTGCCCGGTACACCGTACTCTGCACAATGACCTGCTGGTCAGGACCTTGCTTGGTGGCGAGCTGGACTGATGCACGCTCTGATACTGTGCATGACTTCGATTTCATCCATGACTGAAATCGAAGTGGCCGTTGCAGACGCGGATATATTGCCCGCGGCCGTACAGGCCGGGCTTCGGAGCTCCGACAAGATAGAGTCAGCACTTGCACTATTGATGTGCGCCCTGATTATGCCAGAGCTGCAGGCAAGGCCAACTCCGCTCAGGTATACTTTTCCACTATGCCAACTACCGCCCTTGACAACAGCCCCAATGTCCTTTGCGTAGACCGTGTGGGCGAGCTCGACTCTATCCGATCGCAACTGGAGCTGTCCATGCAGGGTAAAGCCGCTCTTTGCCGTATTACCGGCAGTGCGGGGTCGGGCAAAAGCACATTACTGAGAACCTTCATAGCGTCGATTGACCCGGCCGAATGTCCAGCCGTAATTGCCTGGGGTCACTGCGATCAAAAAATAGGTACCATCCCCCCGCTGGCACCCTGGACCGAGATTCTACAATCTTTCACCGGCCTGTCCGATATCGTGGTGGCAGAAGAAAAATTACGTGACAGTAACCGGGTGCTTGAATCTATAAGATCTGCTTTGAGGGAACTGGCACCGGATATCATTGAGTTACTTGTTCCCGGCGTCGGGCTGGTGATGCGATCAGCAAAAATAATAAAGCGCACCACCCTGCGTGAACGACTGACGACGGACTACGCTCGGCCGGAGGAGTTGACAGTAGCCGCCGATAAATCCCAACTGCAGGATCAGTACATCGCCATCATCGAGCGGGTGCTCGAACAAACGCCACTCATTATCGTCATGGACGACCTGGACAACAGTGACGAAGCATCACTAGAGTTGTTGAGCCGGATCATTGACAAAACCCGGGGCCGTAAGATCCTGTTTCTTACGGCCCTGCGCGATACGCACTCTGCTACGGCAGCGGGCGCCACTCTTGACCGGGTAGGTGCAAACATCAGTGCCAACACCATTGATCTGGACACTGCCACGGCACAACACGGCGACCAATTTGTCGCGAAGTACCTCCTCACTCAGCTTCCCGGCGTGGACGCCAAATTTACCGCGGAATTTGCACAACATACCGGCGGCCACCCTTTATTCGTTGTTGAGTTGCTGGAGCATTTGCTCAAGCGTGGGTGGATACAACAAAGTGATAAAAAATGGCAGGCAAGCCCGGACATGAACTGGGAGGACGTACCCAAAAAGATTGAGACCATTCTCGCGGAGCAGTTGCAAGACCTCGACCCTGAACTACTGGACATTCTGCAGGTGGGCAGCATCGAAGGCGGACAGTTTTCCATCGAAGTAGTCGCCGCCACTCTGGAGAAAAATCCGCTAGTAGTGGCCAGGGCTTTATCGCGGCGCGCGCCCAAAAACCTGGTCACGGCAATTGGTAGCCTCCCTATCGGGCAAGGCAGGGTCAATCAGTTCAGGTTCGCGCACAGCCTGGCGCAAAATTATCTCTACACCGGGATCAAACCCGTTGAGCGAGTGTTCCTGCACCAGGCCGTAGCTAAAAATCTGGAGAGCCTGGCCGGGGATCAGACTGCAGGTATCGCTGCACAACTCGCCTACCAATTCGATCAGGCGGAACTTGACGACAAGGCCGCTGACTACTATGAGTTGGCTGCCGCTACAGCGACTGCCACCTGCTCGATTACGGAAGCGAGCACCCATCTTGAGCGGGCCCTGGAGCTCCGGCCCGGGCCACTCAATCAAATGCGTCTGAAGCGTCAATTGGCCAGATTGAAAATGATGGTCGGAGAACTTCATGCAAGCGTGCAACTTCACGCGGAATCCATGTTGCTCGCCGAGGCAGCGGGGGCTACAGAATTGGCGGAAATTCTCGCAGACCAGGCATACGCTCTTACTCGCATCAACGACTTTGAAACCGCGCTGGAGGTGGCCCGGCGCGCAGAAACACTGGCGCGCGTTCACCACAATAAAACGGGCCTGCTGTCTGCCCTGCAAACGCTAGCCCACATAAAAAGCAAGCGCGGGCACCACCGGCAGGCACTGGAGTACCAGGCGGAAGCAATGACATTGGCCAATGAACTGGGCAACGAACATTTGATTGCCCCCAGTCTGTGCAAATTAGGCTGGTACCTGAAAGAGCTGGGGCGCTATAGCGAGGCGCGCGAGGCACTGGAGAAATCACTGACAATCCAGAGTCGTGGCCGGCCCAATTATTCGGAACTGGCGATCGCATACAATTCCCTCGCTGACCTCTACATTAACCAGGAAAATTACCCACTGGCGCGGGAAAACTTGCTACTGGCGATCGAAACCTGGCGTAAGTTTGACCAGAATTCCGATGTCGCGGTCGGCCTGAGCAACCTGGCGAATCTTGCCAATCGCGAAGGCTTGTTCGAAGAGAGTCTCGGTTACGCCCGCCAGGCCTACCAATTGGATGTGAAAACCCTGGGGAATGAGCACCCGGAAATTGCGTTTTCCCTCAGCTGCGAAGGAGAAGCACTGCTGGGCCTGGGGGACTATAAAAACGCGATTGCCACGCTCTCCAAAGCCTATGAATTGCGCAAGACGTATGGAGCACCAAGGGGTAATCTGGGTTGGTCTGCCTGGCTGCTGGGGAGAACCCTGGTGGAGTCGGGCGCAGACGAAGCGCGCGGGCACCAGTTGGTCGACGAAGCCATGGCAATACTATCAGCGCTGGGCGCGGCGGCGCAGAGCGAAGTCAGGGAAATCGAAAAGTGGCTGATAAGGCGCTCGTCATAGAGCATAAAAGGAAACTACTGTGGCAGCGCGCCGCAACACAGTGAAATGTTCAAGCTTCAGCTTCCAGTTTACCCTGGCGGACAAACAGAAACAGCGGGAAAGCAAAGGCAAAGGCGACCCCGAGGGCCAGGACCATATACATCCAGAAATACCTCAGCCCCATTCGTCTGGATTCAAAATACATCCAGCTAAGCCCCGCTACACACGCAATTGCGAGGTCCCAGCTCAATGACTTGGCTGCTGCATTAGTAGCGCCGGCGGCGACAAACGCCGTGATATCAAAGCTACCGCCAGAATCCGCCATAAACTGGAGATTGTAATACCAGGTCATCACCAGGCCAAAAAAGGCCAGCAGAAGATAGATAATTCTCGGAATACTCATTCTCGGATATCCTTTAATACGAAACCATACCCACTCTAACGGAGCACCTGACATCATGGCTAACGCAAATTGCTGGCAAGACGATAAGGATTACGACTACACAGGGCTCGTAAACGCCCTGAACCAGTATCTTCGCCTGCGCACAACGCCGGTGGGAATGAAGCGCTTTCACAGTGCCGACGAACTTGCAGAGATCCCGCGGCTACGCCGTATAGCTTCCGGAGAAAAACTGGCTACCGACCAGATCGTCGGCCAGTCCCGCTGGCTTGGCTACACCATCGGCTTCACCATGGAGAATCTCGTCGGATCGCAATGCGGCGCCGTGGTGGGGTTGCACCCACGCGATCGGGATTTTCTCAGCGGCAACGCGTTCAACGGCGTCTGGTACGGCAATATTGCGAGCAGCGCCGAACACCAGAGGGAGATGGCCTGCGCCTCCTACGGCGAGTACGAGGCAGTGGTGACCTCACCTTTGACTTCTGGCCGTATAGACAACCCGGATATTTGCCTGATCTACGGCACACCGGGGCAGATGATTACGCTTATGAACGGACTGCAGTATCGAGACTACAAGAAATACAACTTTACCTGTGTGGGTGAAAGCGCCTGTGCAGACTCCTGGGGCAATGCGCTACGGACGGGCGAACCGTCGCTATCTATCCCTTGTTACGCGGAACGCAAGTTTGGCGGCGTGCAGGATGACGAACTGCTTATTGCGCTCCCCCCTTCCTTTCTGCCTAAAATCGTCGAAGGCCTGGCCGCGCTGAGCCGCAATGGGCTGCGCTACCCCATACCTAATCACGGCCTGGATAAATCACCGCTGGCCAGTATGCAACAAAGCTATGGCCCGAAGGGGTCTTAGCGACGTCAATCACGGCGCCCAACCAACCGACACCCGGGACAAGGCCGGAACTCGAACAGGCATTCATTGCGGAAACCGTGCGCATGTCGTCGTTCACCCACAGCTCGAAGCTGCCGCGAACGGACAGCGAATTGATTCCTGAGGCGTCAGGCTGGGTAATCAAAATCCGCTAAGAGTGGCGTCGAGCTATCCTTAAAGGAGGACATAACGGGAATCGGTGCATTGCATCTGAAAAGCAGACTTCAGCAAACGCCTGGTTCCGTGTATAATGCAGCCCGATTTCAGCGAAACCCATTAGCTTTCTTCCGCTTGCTTGCCCACAGACGTGCTCTAGTAGCATCTCACAATGCGCAATTCGACGCCGGAAGTCAACCTGCCATTCTATTATTGGAATAGCTACCTTATTGTTTTTTAAAGGTTTTTTTAATCTGAGCCACCGATCATGCCGCGCTAGTGAGCATTTACTCACAGGCCGGGCCTCGATGGCCAATACTGGCAACCCACTGGAATACCCTATGGCCATCATTCGCCTGATTCTCGGCAGGCTTATCCTGCTTTACAACTGGCTGTTCACACCCAAGGGTATCAAACGCGGCCCCCTGCTCCAGGAAAGTATCGATCAGCAGACAGCATTGCTACAGCTCTACCAATATGAGGCCTGCCCCTTCTGCGTGAAAGTCCGCCGGGCAATAAAGCGACAGTCACTCAATATTTCCCACAGGGATGTAAAACGCTCGCACACTGCCCGGGCGGAGTTGCTGGCCGGCGGCGGCAACTTGAAAGTGCCGTGCTTGCGAATTCAGGATGGTGAGCGCGGGTACCAGTGGCTGTATGAATCGAACGATATCATCGGCTACCTGGAGACAAGATTTATGGCGGTATAATCAAATTCCACAGGACAGATAAACACATTCAACAACTAACTCAATTGGAGGACACACATAGATGCTAACAGCAAAAAATCTGGAACGAGTCATGGAACTCGAAGAAAATCTGAGATCAGAGTACCAGGTTCAACTCGACACGAAATCGGCCGAGATAGAGAAGCTTAGCCAGGAAAAGACTGAAAAACAGGCCGCGATTGAAAAGCAACTGGAGCAGATCCAGACCCTCTCCAAAGAAGCCACGGCAAACCGGCGGGTGGAGCAGCTCAATCGCGAATTGCACCAACGCTGTGAAAATCTTCAAGCAGAGGTCGCCACGCAAAAAAAGCGCGCCAAAACCCTGCAAAAAGATCTCGCCCAGGAGCGTGAAGAAATCAAGACGCTGAAACAGTTCGACCCGGCAAAAATGAAGAAAAACCTGGACGCCAACAAAAAGAAGCTGGCAGAGAAAACATCTGCGGCGGACTTGTTGCAAAGGTCACTGAAGCAAACCAAAAATGAGAAGGCCGAGCTACAACTCAAGGTCGAGGAATTGGAAGCCAAGCTTGCAGAGTTAGAGACTACTGAAGAGGCACAAGAGGAGGAAGTGAAAGAGGAAGCGGCGGCTTAGAGTACACCTCATTTAACGCACCCGTGAAGCCTGTGAGGTCTGCCAATTTTGCAGCGCTCATGTTTAGATAGCAGCCATGTCTGCTCTGCGCCTGAAATCGGTCAACAAAGCTTATGGTGGCTCCCTCGCGCTGGACAATGTCAGCCTGGAGTTTGCCGAAAACCGTATTACCGCTATCATCGGGCGCAGCGGCTGCGGTAAATCCACCCTGCTACGGACCTGTAATGGCCTGGTTTTACCGGATCAGGGCACCATTGAGGTGTTCGGGCAGCCACTGGACTATGGCAATCTCCCTCCCTTGCGTCGAAAAATGGGTTACGCGGTACAGGGCATCGGTCTCTTTCCCCACCTGAGCGCCAGGGAGAACATTACCCTGCTGGCATCATTGGAAGGATGGGGCCAGGAACGCATCGGGCAACGCCTGGCAGCGCTGTTACGACTGACACATCTAAATGAGATTCAACTGCACAAATACCCCCATCAACTCAGTGGTGGGCAGCAGCAACGCGTGGGCCTGTGCAGGGCCATGATGTTGCGCCCGGAAATATTGCTGCTGGACGAACCTTTTGCCGCAATTGATCCCATTACCCGTACGGACATTCACCGGCAATTGCTGGAACTGCACCGAGCTGAGCCCACCACGGCTGTGCTGGTGACACACGATATCCGTGAGGCAATGCGACTGGCAGACCATATCGTGGTTATGGAAGAGGGGCGCGTAAGCAGCGGCGTGGCAACCATCGATCTACTGCAGGACAATCCAGGTAAAGACCCGGAAGAATTGCTGCAGCTGCTGATGGCAGAGACAGGGCCATGAATCGTCGCAATGGGCTGCTGGCCGGCCTGGCCGTAAGCATTCTCACGGCAGCCACGCTATTGTTCACTCTTCCTACCGGGGGGGGACAGAGGCCGATTCTGATTGGCTCCAAAATATTCCCCGAGAGTTACATACTGGCAGAAATCACCGCGCAGATGCTGGAGAGTCAGGGGTTCGAAGTGCAACGAAAACTGGGCCTGGGCGGCACTTTGATTGCTTTTGAAGCACTGCGAACCGGCTCCATCGATATCTACCCGGAATACACCGGAACCCTCAGTCAGGCGGTGTTGCGCCAGCCTGATATAACCGCAGTGGAGCTGCCCGCGGCGCTGGAGGCGCAGGCGCTTGCCATCGGGACCTCATTCGGATTCAACAACAGCTATGCCATTGCCATCTCTGAACAAATCGCCGCGACGCGCGATATAACTTTGGTCAGCGATCTGGTGGCTCACCCGGACCTGAATGTCGGTTTTTCACTTGAGTTCCTCCACCGGGCGGATGGCTGGCCGGCCCTTCAGGCCGCATACGGGTTGCCCCAGCGCGCCAGCGGTATTGAACACGCCCTGGCTTATCGGGCAATAGAGAACAGTAAACTCGACGTTACCGACGCCTACACCACAGATGGCGAGCTCGATGCCTACGACCTGCGTCTGCTGCGTGATGACAAGGCCTTTTTCCCGGGGTACGACGCGGTGTTGCTCACTCGCAGTGATTTACCAGGGCCTGTCGCAGAGGCACTAGTGCGCCTGAGTGGCAGGATTGATGAAGCGAGCATGCGCGACCTGAATCGCCGAGTGGCCAACGATAAGCTCGAACCCCGTCAGGTAGCGGCGCAGTTCCTGCAGGAGAGTGGTCTGGCCACACCCAATATGGCGGCACCGCCCGGAATGGCAGAGCGCATACTGGGGTACACTGCCGTTCATCTCAAGCTCACCCTTATTGCCTTGCTGTTAGCCTGTCTGGTGGCCATTCCCGCGGCACTCACGCTGGCCAGGCATAAGGGTGTGGCCCGCAGCCTGCTCTATGTGACCGGCCTGATCCAGACCATTCCCGCCCTGGCCCTTCTCGCACTGCTGGTTCCGGTGGTAGGCCTGGGTGAGATACCTGCCATTATTGCCCTGTTTCTCTACTCCCTGCTGCCCATCGTGCGCAACACGCTGACCGGCATCTTCGGTGTGGACCCACTCCTCAAACAGGTGGCCACTGGCATGGGGCTGACTGCCAGCCAGCAACTGTGGAAAGTAGAGCTGCCGCTGGCGGCGCCCACCATTCTAGCCGGAGTCAAGACTGCGGCCATCATCAGTATCGGCACCGCCACCCTGGCTGCATTTGTGGGCGCTGGCGGACTGGGTGAGCCCATCATCACCGGTCTAACCCTGAATGATCACCGTCTCATCCTGGAGGGCGCCATACCGGCTGCGCTGCTCGCCATAGCCGTGGAGTTGTTGTTCGAGGCAGTGGAGCGCACAACCGTACCGGCCCATTTGCGGGTGTGAGCAGTCCGGCGTGTGACCTTCAACAAAAACTGCTACGCTTTCACCCTGTTGGAACGGCATACCATGGAGGGGCGGATTGACATCGGCCATAGCAAGGGAGACTGCGGGCGATGCATAACGCCGCTATAGAGCAACTCTACCGGCAAACGCGAGAGCAATCCGAGGCTTTTTGCGCGCCGCTGAATGTTGAGGACTGCAGTCTGCAAGCCGATGACTTCGTCAGCCCACCCAAGTGGCACCTGGCTCACACCAGCTGGTTTTTTGAGACATTCCTGCTGAAACCTTTTCTGCAGGGGTATACCACCCCGGATTCCCGCTACGAGGTGTTGTTCAACTCGTATTACAACGGCGTCGGTGAGCAATTTCCGCGGCCGCACCGCGGCCTGCTGTCTCGACCCACCATGGCACAGGTGTTGGCTTATCGCTCACACGTCGATAGTGCCATGGCCAGCCTGCTGGCATCAGGCCATCACCCCGAACGGGCGACCATTATTGTCCGTACTGAATTGGGGGTGGAGCACGAGCGCCAGCACCAGGAGCTGTTTTTTACTGATATCAAATATTCCCTGGCGGTCAGCCCGCTGCTGCCAACCTATATAAAAGCAGCCGCAACCGGCGCGGCAGATATTACGGCAGTGCGATGGCACAGCTACGCCGGTGGCTTGGTCGAAATCGGTTTCGATGGCCCGGGATTCTGTTTCGACAACGAACTCCCCAGGCACAAGGCCTACGTGGAATCGTTTGAACTGGCCGATCGCCTGGTCTGCAATGGCGAGTATCAGGAGTTTATCGATGACGATGGCTACCGCCGCCCGGAACTGTGGCTGTCGGATGGCTGGAATGCCGTGACCAGCCGGGGTTGGCAGGCCCCACAATACTGGCTGGAGCGGGACGGCAAAGCGCTTGAATTCACCTTGCACGGCGCGCAGCCCCGCCTGACGGACGCACCGGTCTGCCATGTCAGTGGCTATGAAGCAGATGCCTACGCTCGCTGGGCGGGTGCCAGACTGCCTACGGAATACGAATGGGAACTGGCCGCGGAAGAGTTGCAAACAGTTGCTGACAATACTGGGGTCAGCGGCGTAGATGCCGGCTACTACCATCCCCGCGCAGCGCGCAAAACGGCAGGTTTGCGACAACTTTACGGCGAATGCTGGCAATGGACGCGAAGCGCCTATGAGCCCTACCCCGGCTTCAGCGCATCGCCCGGCGCCATCGGCGAGTACAATGGCAAGTTCATGAGTAACCAGTGGGTGCTGCGCGGCGGTTCCTGCGTCTCAAAGGCTGAACAAGTAAGGCCCACTTATCGCAACTTCTTCTACCCCCAGGATCGCTGGCAGTTCAGCGGAATACGCCTGGCACGCAATCCGAGCAGCAAGATATGAATAAACCAGAACAAAGCACTGATAGCCATACCCTGACAGCGGCAGGCAACGTAAGCTTTCGCAACGAGCACCCCGCCGCAGGTGACAACCGGGAAGAAGTTCTGGCGGGCCTGCAGCAGGCACAGAAAGTCATCAACCCCAAGTACTTCTATGATAAAAAGGGCTCCCAGTTGTTCGATCGCATCACCCGCTTGCCCGAGTATTACCCTACCCGAACAGAAATCGAGATTCTTACCCGCCACGGCCAGGAAATAAGTGAGGCCTGCGAAAAGGGGTGTCTTTTTATCGAGCCGGGCAGTGGCAGTTGTGAAAAGGCCAGATTACTACTGAACGATTTACAGCCCTCGGCCTATGTTCCCGTCGATATCTCGGCAGATTTTCTCCTACAGGCAGCCATTCAACTTGGGAAGGAATACCCCTGGCTGGCAGTTCGCGCAGTGTGCGCAGACTTCAATAACAGCTGGTCCTTCGTCGATGACCTGCCCGCTGGCAAACGCGTAGTATTCTATCCTGGCTCAACCATTGGCAATCTCGAACCGGACAATGCACTCAGATTTCTTAAACGTGTAAGAGCTATGGTGGGTACAGAGGGAGGCGTGCTGATTGGTGTCGATTTACACAAATCCAGCACGCGCCTGAATGCAGCCTATAACGATGCGCAAGGTATCACTGCCGAATTCAACCGCAATGTGCTGAGCTGTCTCAATGGGCTACTGGATGCTGAATTCGATCCCGAGACGTTTGCACATCATGCGTTTTACAACAATGAAAAACGCCGTATAGAGATGCACCTGGTCAGCGAAAAAGCGCAGACTGTGCGCTGCAATGGCAGCCATATCGAATTCGACGAGGGCGAGACCATTCACACCGAAAACTCCTACAAGTACACCCTTGAAGAGTTTACCGCACTGGCCGCGAAGGCTGGCTTGCGCCTGGAACGCAGTTGGCTGGACGATGAGGAACTGTTCAGCGTGCACTATCTCAGCGCCACCTGATCCTGCGGGCGGCCCAAGGGTTATTACGCTGCTGTCACCTGAACACCCTTCCAGAATGCAACACGGCCCTCAATATCACTCGCCGCCGCTTTCGGTTCCGGGTAGTACCAGGCCGCATTGACATTGGTCTGGCCATCGACTTCAAGGCTGTAATAGTGTGCCGTTCCCTTCCAGCCACATACCGATGTGTGCTCGCTGGCACGCAGAAATTGCTGCTGAACATGCGCATCAGGAAAGTAGTGATTACCCTCAACCACCACTGTATCGTCAGACTCTGCTATTACCCGGTCATTCCATTTGGCTATCATGCCTATTACCCCGCAGTGTATTGATTTACGAATTTTTGCGACGGCGGGTAATGAGAGCTGGTCGCGTTGACTCCAGCAGTTCACCCAGAGTCGTCAGCAACTGAGACCGCTCAGCGTCGGTCTCCTGAGTACGCTTGAAAATATGGCTTGGGTGCTGCTCCCGGTCAAGCCAGAACTTACCGGATACCTTCCCTGCCTCGGTCGCAGCCGCCAGCCAGACCGCGGTATCTGCTCCCTCTTCGGGACTGCGTAAAAGGCGTCGCGTTAATCTGTAGAAAGTTTTCAAAGAGTCACCCACCCCGGGAGTGTCGGCCCAACCGGGATGCATGGCGTTAACAACAATACCATCGTCCGCCCAGCGCTCGGCCCAGGTTTCGGTCAGGATCATCAGACCGCGCTTGGCACGCGCATAAGCCACCGCACCGGAATAGCTACCGTGCTGGCTCTGCAGATCATCTGGGTGAATCTTCTGGGTATACATGCCGCCGGAGGACACATTCACCACCCTGGCATCGGCCGATTTCGCAAGTAGCGGCTGTAGTCGCTCAGTGAGTACATAGGGGGACAACAACAACAGAGCAAAGCTCTTTTCCAGGCCCTCAGCTGTTTGCTGGCGCGGGTTGAAAAGTGCACCGGCATTGTTTACCAGTATGTCGACGGGGGCGTCGGCAGCCAGCAGTCGGTCGGCCAGGGCATGCACCTGCGCCAGTAAACTCAGATCGGCGATCTCAATGTCCACATGCGGGTTACCGCTCTGCTTTCGAATGGCCTCTGCGGTAGCCTCTGCCTTGCTCTTGTCTCTAGCCACCAGAGTAACTCTCGCACCGAGTTCGGCAAGCGCCCTCGCCGCCGCCTCACCGACACCTGAAGTTGCGCCGGTCACGACAGCACGTTTGTCGCCCAGGTAGGCTGATACCGGGTTCCAGTGCCTGCTGGCGGTTTTGAAACCCAGGCGGGTAAACCGCCACACGCCGGGTAAAACGCATTTGTCCGCCAGTGCCACCGCGCGCGACGCTTCCGGCACGTCGTAATTGTCCTCCAGCGCTGCCTTCAATCCCAACATGGTACTTTTACCCACCCTGTCCATGGCGGCCGGGTACAGGCGATTGACCGCGGCCAGCGGCAAAGGGAAATTGAAATTCGCGATATAGCGAACGCGGGTACCCTTCTCACTGGCCTTGAAACGGATCTCTTCTCGCGCAGTGAATACTTTGGAGTCGACCATCATCAACATCCGTCGTTCCGGTTCAAATTCCACGATACTGTAATGCAGGGAAAAGCCGGCTTTCATATCGATACGAAACTCGCTGCCAACACCGGGAGCCCCATCCGTCAGCCGGGTACCGCGGGCGACCCCGGGATCCCACTCTTCAATACGTGAAAACTCCGAAACGTAGGCGAACACCTCCGTCAGTGGTCGGTCTACCACAATCGTCTCATCAAGAGTGATTATCTGACTCATCTGCTGATTCCGTTTTGAATACACCACAACATACGTTCAGCTGAGCTGTTTGGTTCACCTCATACACCGCGACCACTAGGCCATCGAGGCAACGCTGCGCCGCCGTAACCACTGCTTCCGGGCCTGGATACTCTGCAACACCGCCCCTCTTTCAGCTTCGCTGAGACTGGAATGCCACACCTCAAAAATCAGCACTACACGGGGCCGATCACTGTTATTCCAGGCACTGTGTTGCCAGGTGTCATCGAAGACCATGAGCCTCCCCTCTTCCGGCACGCGTGTTTCCCTATGTACCTGCAGGCCGCAATCGGGTGGCACGTCTATGGGCAGATGCACAGTCAATATAGCGCTGGATACACCAAAGTGCTCGGGTATGCGAGTATGTGGCGCCAAAACGGAAATAAATACCTCCGCAGGGCTGCCCCCGGATGTGGCTAGCGGCACTGATTTCAGTGCCGCCAGAGTCCTGGGATACTTGTCGATGACCTGCGGGTTGGCGCTACCCCCCCTGTACAGATGTACCGACGCCCAGCTCATCTTGTTTACCAGTGGCTCCCACAGTTCACCCTTGAGAGCATGCCGATTGCTGAGGTAGGGCTTGCCATCGCCTTGAACATCCAGCCTGGCGAGCACTTCTTCACGGATAGCCGGAAATTGCGCCTCCAGCTGTTCGCACCAGGTAAACGTCTCGCCCTCAAAAAATGTGGGCGATTCTGCGTGCTTTATATGAAACAGCTGCGGCTGATGCAACGGGTGGTCGTAGCTCACCTCTCGCGCATCCAGCATTGGCCACACCGCGTTGCGAATACGGAGCGTATGCTCAGCATCATCCAGCGTATCCACAGCGGCCAAATGCAGTTCTGTGTGGTGTTGGCACAGGGTTTGCCAGGCTTTTTTCGACATATTCGCCACCGCGGGATTAACCTTCGGGTGCCGCCAGAGTGACAAAATCTCCGCATCAACCCCCTCCCCCAGGGAAAACACCTGGGCGGCCTTATCGATATTATCCAACTCAAGATGGAGGCAGCCCAGGGTGAGATATATCAGCTTGTTTCGCGGATTGCAGCGCCAGCAACCCTCATAAGCCATCAACGCCTGGTGCAATTTGCCCTGACGATAAAGCGCCTGCCCGAGCTGCGAGTGAACCTGCGGATCGCCGGGCAAGACCGACATCAACGACCCCAGATGCGCCTCTGCCTCCGGAAAATTGCCGCTCCGCAATGCCAGGTCTGCAAGAAACTGTAAAGACGGTGCGTGCTTCTCGTCCAGCGCCAGAATATCCCTGCACACCCGCGCCGCTGAGCGCATATCTCCTCGCGCCGAAAAAGCCTCCGCCCGATTCTCCAGCTCCTGCTTGGTAACCATATGTTGATTCCAGAACAGCCCCCGCAGATCGACTTGCCGGCCACTTGCGCCACCGCGCAATCGAGTCCCGCGGCTGAACTAGTCCTCCGACAATGAAAGAATATAGCCGGCCCTGGGGTCAGAGCGACCAGCGAGCACATTCTGATAGACACGCTCTGTTTCCCTTTCCCCCAGATGAACCTCTATAGATAGCCAGGAATCCACAAACGCAATAAAGCCAGTCCAGGCCCCTGCCAGACGACCTTGAAAAACGTCCGCCCCCCATTCCGAAACGCGTTTATCGGCCTGGCTGGGTGCAAAGAAGAACTGCGGCGCGGGCCCCGGCAGAGCATCGGCGCCAGCATCCAAGGCCGACCCGGTCTGGGCCGTCCAGTGAGAAGCGCCGACCATACAGCTGTACTTGAGGCCAGGTGAAAGCTGTTCATGTAATTGCTGAAGTAGCGCAAAGTCCCCGGCAAAATCGACGATGGCGCTGCTTTCATCGGGCTGCAAACCACTAATTTCGGCGTAGGTGACAACCCTGTCATAGCACCCCAGGCCCTCGACAAAGGTCTTATTACCCGCGGAGGTCAGCCCGACAATTTGGTAATGATGATTGCGAGCGTCACGATTGCTGTGCAACAGATACGCCGTGCCCAGGGCAGTCTTGCTCGACGCACTGGTCAGATACAAGGTCTGCGCACCATAAAAAGCCTCGTCGGCGAACATATCATCCAATAGAAACGCAGTGGTAAACAGGGGGCGAAACAGCATCTGCTGGGCTTCCTGACCCTGCTGATAAGAGGGGTCGGTGGCACAGGCCGCGTGGTAATTGTAGATCACTGCCAAGTCCTGCCGATGGCTGGCCCCGTCTACAAAGCCGGCAGAATTGACCTTCACGGGCTGCACTACGGCATGTGTAGCCATCGGATAATAGCCATAGTAGCGCTGCCCCACGACCACGCCATCACAGCGAGAGGCTTGCACATCGGCAAAGCCCCAAACCGGGATAATGCCCTTACCTTCAGGTGCCGGGAAAAATTCCCAGTAGCGCAATGTTTCACCCAACGCGGCATAGGTAATATTGTTGGCCGTAAAGGCAAAGCGGGAAACGTGTAATAGCGCCTGGCCGGGCTCCAGTTCAGCCTCGTCCCGCTGCTGGCAACTGACGACTGACAGATCACGTCTGTCCACCAGAAAATCGGTGCAAGTCATGAATATACCTCGCTCTTGGACTAGGGAATATCAGGGAATTGTGACGCACTGCCACCACGAACGGCAATAACAAGGTAACTGCCATCGTAGAAGCTCGGCTGCCCTCCGGGCGGCAACAATATCACCCTGGAATATTGTGTGATACCAATGCGCTCCATGCCAGTCCAATACCAACCCGAAAGCGTATTGGGCATTAACCGTGACGTTGTATCAGACGAAGTATCGATAGTCTGTGTCGACACAGCAACCAGTTCGCGCACCGTCGGCAAACGCCAGTCATTGTAGCCGCAAAGACCACTATCCTGCACGGCGTGAATATAAGCCTCTGTATTGCATGAGGATTCAAACATATCGGCACGCAGGCAGGCGCCGCTGGCCCGGTCTTTATAGCCGGGAAAACCACCATTGGTGGACGTGTTGCTATCGAAAGGTGTGTAGGTCCAGTGCTGATCTCGCAGGCCGCCATCTGCCGTTTTGATTTCCCATACCAGCCCTGTCCGCTTATCTCGCAAACAGGCCCAGTCTTGCTCGCCGCTACCCAACAGGGCTGCGGCTGGCAACACATCGCCGCTATTGGCGATCTTCGAAAATGCAGCGGTCTGCTCTGGCTGCTCGTCGGCTGTGGCTTGGCCACCGGGGACTGCCAATGCGGTGACGATGATCGCCAGCAGATAAATGCGCACTGCTACAACCCTGAAAGCACTATCTCGCTGTCACCCGGATCAATGCAAATCAGCTCGGGAGTACCCCCTTCAAGTGCCGCCGCTGGAATGGGATTGTTAGAGGTGCACGCCCAACCCTTGTCGGTGAATGTGAAGTCACGGGTGTAAGTGCCCCGCAATGGCATCGGGTAGGCGACAAACCGTTCTTCATCAGCCAGAAACCGCCAGACCACATCCATCATGGTGTCGTTAACCCATACATCCTGCGTTACGGGATTGATCGCCAGTGCATAGGGCGCTGGTATCTCACCCTCGGCATAGACCGGCAAAGCATAAATTGTTGCCTTCCAGTTGGCGACATCGATTTTTGCCACAGCGCCATCGGAGAAACCGGCAACCCAGAGATTACCCGCCGCATCAAAACGCTGGCGGCGAGGCCCCCGCACCGGTGAGTCGTATTCCTTGACCGCCAGAGTGACCGGGTCGATACGACCGATTTTGTCCGAGGCCAGCTTGGAGTACCAAATGCCGCCATCAACCGGGCTCACCGCAACACCATAAGGTATCGTCGTACCCGGAATACTCAAGGAGGGCGATTCCGGCAAGGCGATGACTTTCATGCTCTTGTTCTTGGGGTCAAAACGACCAACCTGGTTGGAAAAGGCGATGGTGAACCAGACGACACCTTGCTCATCCATACGCACCGTATGAGGGTAGAGCGCCCCCCCCTCAACTTCGAAGTTCTCGAATTTTCGCGTGACCGGATCAAACGAAGTAACGGCAGCGCCGATGGAATCTGTCAGATAGATCATACCGTCTGGGGCTATAACCAGGCTGTGGGGCGCCCGCGGTACCGTTAATCCATAAGGTGCCGGCAAGCCCATTCGGGTAAAAGTGCCTCCCGCTGGCTCACCATCCGCCGGCAGAGCAAAATGCAGGGTTTCACCAGTTTCCAGGTTTGTCTCCAACACCTCGCCGGCAAACATATCCGACGAGTAAATCAGGCCATTGGACTCAGAGTACTCCGCATCATGCGGCACAACTGTGCCATCGAGGCGCCACTGATGGACTGTTGCGCGAAATAGTAGAGGGTCGATAGGTATCTCTGGACGAGAGCTGGCGAGACGGCCATTAAATGCCTCCGCGAGTATTGCGGACCGGGCCCGGATGGGCGCCTCATCGGCATTGGCCAAATAACCGTGCATACGTTGCACGCTGGGCACCCAGAACTCAGCCGGACGGGGGCTTCGCGTAAAGCTGTTTCCCAGAGAGTGGCAGGTCAGGCAGTCGCGGGCGAAATTTGCCCGGGAAAACAAGGCGGATTCATCCTCGTCAAAATCGATCATCGAAAAATGAGAGAGGGACGGATGTGCGTCCGAGAGTTCCTGCGGGTCGGTGAGCGGAATCAGTTTGACGTCGATGTCCTGCGCAGCCGCCGAGTCCAGTTGCAGTTCACGGGAATCGTCCTGATAGTAGCGCTTGCGGATACGCAGGCCAAGATCGCCGGCCAGGCTGGTATCCAGGCGATAGCCGCCACTGGTATCGGTATACACAGACTCACCCACACCCCCCTCAGATGTCAGGGTGACCATGGCTCCCATCACAGGCTTACCAGCCGTATCACTGACTTTGCCCTGCACCACGCCAGCTTCCACTTGTATTGCAAAGATCGTAATCGCCAACCCCGCAAACAGATTGCTTGTACTCCTAACTGAATTATTCTTATTGCGCATAACTGCTCTCCGGCGAAGGGACAGGCCGGTTACTACCAGCCGAAAGAATTCACTTAATCAATTTACGCTATAGATAATTGCCGTGAAGCTAAATGTCTGGGCGTGACACATAGCTTGTCCATTTACGACAGCTCAAGCATGCGTTTACCTGTCACCACACTCTCGGTATGGTGTTATTATCAGCGGTTGAAATTAAGCGAGGCATGATATGACGGATTATATTCCCCCCACGCTCGACTGGGTACGCGAGCAAGTAGAACTGTATGAAAGCAGCGGCGGCACCCAGGGTACGACCCTGCTGGACACCGGCTTACCCTGCATTCTGGTAACCCATAAAGGAAACAAAACCGGTGGGATTCGCAAAATTCCCCTGATGCGCGTCGAAGTCGATGGCAACTATGCACTCATCGGCTCCATGGGAGGTCAGCCCAAAAATCCGGTATGGGTGTACAACCTGAGAGCACATCCGGACATTCAAATACGTGACAAAACCGAAGTGTTTGACATGCGTGCCCGGGAAGTAACCGATGAGCAGGAACGCGCAAAGTTGTGGGCCGCAGGGGTCGCAGCATTTCCGGATTACGATGCGTACCAGGCAAAGACCAGCCGCAAAATCCCGGTGT
The DNA here is from genome assembly GCA_963977275.1 of uncultured Haliea sp. Classification (GTDB taxonomy): domain Bacteria; phylum Pseudomonadota; class Gammaproteobacteria; order Pseudomonadales; family Halieaceae; genus JARRPM01. Next base: position 55,470 of record CAXBNX010000025.1, read on the forward strand.
TTATTGCCGAGCCGAGATGATGCTGTAATTGCAAGACCTGGGCGGCCCAGTTAACCGAATTGGGCCATTCACCCCAGCAGCTGCTAACCTTGAAGCCACACCCACTTCTGGAGTTCAGGTATGGAACAGGCAATGCAAGTATTTATGGATTATGCCGCGGCGTTTGAGGAAACCTACGACGATGACGACTGGTCGCGGCTGGCGCTTTTCTTCTCGGAGGATGCCACTTACGAGGTGCGCGGAGGCCCACTCGCCTGCAAACTCGAGGGCCGCGAGGCAATTTTTGCCGGGATGAAGAAATCCATTGATAGTCTGGACCGGCGCTGTAGTGAGCGCAAAATTGATTTTGTAGAGGCGCCGAAAGTTACCTCAAGCGCTGCGGGCCAGGAGCTGAGTGTCGGATGGCATGTCAACTACCAATACGGCGACGCCCCCCGGGCTGGGTTTGCGGGGCGCTCAGTCGCCACTATTGTCAATGGCGTTATCGTCGCCTTGAGAGACGAGTACACCGACAAGGAAATGGCAAACTTCGGCGCCTGGATGCAGCAACACGGCCAGGGCTTGGGCGGTGCTTACATCTGAAGCCGGCCCCGACCGCTCAGGCATAGCGGGAGCTGCTACCCTCGATCAACTGCCTCTGCTCCAGAATGATGTCCGTGAGGAAATCACGACACACGCGCACTCTGGCAGTGGAGCGCAGATCCACGTGACTGAGTAACCACAGGCCCCAGGTCGAAGGGGTAAGCGCCACATCAACCCGGCGGAGATCCGGATATTTGTCGCCGAAATAACAGGGAATTCGGGCCAGACCATAACCCTCCCTGATCGCCGCTACCATCACATCCACATCGTCTGCGCGCAGGGCCAGCCTGGCGCCACTGAAGTGTTGCTCAACCCACGGCGGCACTTCGTTATCTCCGCTAAACGCAACAAAAACGTGCTGTTCGCGCTTCTCGCGGAGGTAGTGCGCACTGCCGTATACGCCGTGACTCATAGGCAAAATCTGGCGGCCAATCAGGTAATCTGGCGGCGTGGCAGTAAAGCGCAGGGCAATATCCGCCTCCCTGGCGGCGAGATCGAGCAAGCCGGTCGTACCCATCAATTCCAGCGCTATGCCAGGGTAGGCCTCCAGCAGGCGGTGTAGTTGGGGCACTACCAGGGTGGTCAGCACGTCATGAGGGGCGGTCAGTTTGAGTGGTCCTTTGAGCTGCGCATCCATGCCAATAATTTCACGGTCGACGGCCAGCATCTGCTCTTCCATCACCAGCGCATGGTCGTACAGGTTTTCCGCCGCCTGGGTCATGGCATAACCCCCGGTGGAGCGATCAAACAGGCGCGTACCCAGGCGGGTTTCAAGTGCTTCGATACGACGGGCGACAGTTGTGTGCTGCACACCCAGCACCCTCCCCGCTGCACTCACCCGCTGCTCCCGGGCAACAGCCAGGAAAAAGCGAAAATCGTCCCAGTTCAATCCGGACATAAGTCTGACTCCAAGTATGCAATGGTCCCGCACCATCATTCCGTGCGTATATGCACAGCTTGTGTGCATTTCAAAATATATACAACTTTTTATGCACGTCATAGGATGGACTTATTCCCAACCAACAAAGAGGAAATACGTCATGAACTTTTTACAACAGCCAGTACTGTTCTCTTCGGAACCCGCCTCCGGACTCGTCGGTCTGGGGCTTATTCTTACGCTCGCGGCTATCGTCGTCGCTGTCTCGCTGGTGGTTACTTTTGCGTATGCATCCAGCAAGGCAGCAACACCAGAACGCCCTTGTCAAAAAAAGCCGCGACAAGCTCAGCAGGACCCGGACTGCACTGGTGCAGCACTCTCGTAGATACCGGCTTCGCACAGTGACTCTTACCGAATCGTCGCGAAAACTGGCAGAGAACTGCCCGGTAGCCTAAACTGCCTGTCCTGATTAATCACACAAGGAAAGCCCAGTATGTTCAGCCACATTATGGTCGGCACAAACGATATGGATAAATCCAAGACCTTCTACGATGCCATTCTGGGATCACTGGGCTGCGACCCCGGCGTGATTGACGACGCGGGCCGGTGTTTTTACTTCACACCAACAGGTATATTTTCCATAAGCGTTCCCATCGACGGCGAAGCGGCCAGCGCGGGAAATGGCAGCACCACCGGTTTTGCCGTGGACAATTCCGCAGCGGCAGAGGCATGGCATGCGACAGGCCTGGCCAATGGCGGCACTGACTGCGAGGACCCACCGGGGCTGCGCGAAGGGGCCGCAGGCAAGCTGTACCTCGCCTATTTGCGTGACCCCACAGGAAACAAACTCTGCGCACTTCACCGCGTCGCGTAAAAACCCTGCACCCGGCCTGTTTTCCGAACTTTTCCCGGAATTTGCAGTACCGCCCCTCACGGGGCGGGATACAATCACCCTGAACTCGAACCGGAGACTGGGCGACATGAATGGCTTGCGGGGCATTTTCATGACCGGACTTCTGCTTGGCACAATGCATGCCGGGGCAGAAAGTGCTGCGGTGATTACAGCGGCTGAGCCCGTGCCGGCCCAGCCCGCAGCGACAAAAACAACTATCAAAATATTCAAATACCGCGACCGCACAGGCGCCACTTCATTTTCCGACCGGGCACCCATAGATAAGCGTTACAAGGTGATCGAGTACAGCTCGTCCTGTTACGCCTGCAACCTGCAATCGCGAGTCGACTGGTATAGCACGCCACTACAACTGAGCGCCTTCCGCGACACCATCAACACAGCATCCAGAAAATTTGGCGTGGACCCGGCACTGGTTCGGGCGGTTATTCATGCGGAGTCTGCCTTCCGGCCCAGCGCTAAATCCAAAAAGGGGGCACTGGGTTTGATGCAACTGATGCCGGACACGGCAAAAGATATGGGGGTAACTGATGCGCTGTCACCCCAGGAAAACATCTATGGCGGTGTGCGCTACCTCGCCTGGCTGCTGGAGAAAAGCAGTGGCAATACAACATTGGCGACGGCAGCCTACAATGCCGGCCCCGGTGCGGTGGAGCGCCACAATGGCATTCCACCCTATGAGGAAACCCAGACTTACGTCAAACGCGTTAGAATCCTTCACGATCGCTACAGAATTGCCCTGGCAGGGACTTAGCAAGCCCCCAGCAGCAGGCGCCAAAATTGTGCAGTATTTGCGGTCCTGCACCATCATCACATGCGCTAGACTGGTAACCAGCCACTGCCCGCTCTAAAACCTCTAATAATGCAGGAGCTAGTCACAAGCGTTGAAACCAACTATTCGTTACGTTGCCCCATTGCTGGTGCTGGGAATTGGCCTGGTCGCCTATGCCGTCTTGCACTATACAAAACCTGAGCCGGACAAGCGCAAGGAAGCAAGCCGGCCTGTTACCGTGTTCATGGACATCGCAAAGCGCGGCCCGGTACAACTGGATGTTGTAACTGCGGGGGAGGTCCGTTCACGGGCCCTGATTGACCTTGTGGCGCAGGTCAGTGGTCGCATAGTGGAGGTATCAGATGAGTTTACTGAAGGCGGAACAGTCCTGCCCGACACTCCGCTGTTGAATATCGAAGACACGGATTACCAACTCGCCCTCAAGCAGGCTCAGGCCAGGGTGGCCGAAGCGACGGTAGCGGTGAAATTGTCACTGGCGGATGCGGATGTCGCCCGCAAACAGCTACGCAATTCACCGAACCCTTCTGATCTGGCGTTGAAAAAGCCGCAGGTGGCCGAGACACGGGCGCGCCTGCAGGCTGCGGAGGCAGATCTGCAACAGGCACATGTCAATTTGTCGCGAACCCGGGTAACCGCACCTTTTCGGGGGCGCATGGACAGCACCTATGTCGACATAGGTCAATTCGTTACCGCCGGCACACCATTGGGACGGGCTTTCGCCACTGACAGGGTTGAAGTAAGGCTGCCGATTACCGATTCACAGCTGGCTTCCCTCAATTTACCAATAGGTTATGTCGCTCCCACCGGCGATGGTCTGGACATTGATTTCAGTGCCGAGGTTGCAAGTCAATCACAGCTATGGCGCGGCAAGCTGGTGCGTCTGGATGCATCCATCGACAGTACAACTCGCCTTCTTTATGCAATCGCCGAGGTCGATGATCCCTACGGCAGCAATGCATCAGAAACAGGTATGCCCATGGCCATCGGTCTGTATGTCAATGCCGTCATTCACGGTCGGGAGGTCGCCGACGCCATCCGCATCCCACGCAAGGCACTGCGCGCTGGCAACACCGTATTCGTGGTGGCCGATAACAACCGGCTGGATATTCGCAATGTCAAAGTACTGCACAGTTCACCACAGTTCGCGGTCATCGGCGAGGGTCTGCAGCAAGGCGAGCAGTACATAATATCAACTATCCGCAACCCGATACCCGGCATGGCCCTACAGGCCAAGCCTCAAGGCGACGGCGCAGCAGCTGCCTCCGTCGCCCCGGATACCGGGGACTGAGCGTGCGGCGATTCATTGGTTGGTGGGCATACAACCCGGTGGCTGCAAATCTGCTGATGGTGGGAATTCTGATTTCCGGGCTGCTGGGCTTCTTCGCTATGGAGAGAGAGGCCTTTCCAGTCTTCAAGCCCAACCAGGTTGAAATCGAGGTGCCCTGGCTGGGTGCAGCCCCCCAGGAAGTCGAGGAACAGATTATTCTGCGAATCGAGGAAGCCCTCTCCGAGCTGGACAATGTGTACCGGGTGTACTCCACCGCAAGTGAAAACCTGGCGCGTATCGAGGTGCTTACCTATGCCGGTGTCAGCCTTGATAACTTCCTGGACGACGTCAAGAACGCCGTCGATTCTGTCAATGCGCTGCCAGCAGACATAGAAAATCCCAAAGTGCGACGTACAATTTTTCGCGATGAAATGATGCGGGTAGCAGTCCACGGCTCAAACTTGACAGAACGACAGCTAACCCGCCTGGCCGAAGATCTGCGGGATGAACTGGCCAGTCTTCCACACATCTCGATTGTAAACCTGTTTGGTGTCCGCGAAGAGGAAGTTTCGATAGAGCTGTCGGAGCAGGCTATGCGCCGCTACGGCGTAACGTTTGATGAAGTGGCAAGAGCGATTCGGGGCAACTCCGTAAATCTCTCTTCCGGCCGCGTACGAACCGCCACCGGAGACGTCAGGTTGCGGGCCCGCAATATGGCGGATTCAGAGCAGGATTTTTCAGAGATCATCATTCGCCAGGCCGCCGATGGCGGCATTGTCATGGTTGGCGACGTTGCCACGGTGGTTGACGGGTTTGAGGATGAGGAAATTCTGGCCACTCTGGACGGTGAACCGGCGGTATTACTCCAGGTTCTCACCAGCGACAACATGCAGGTGGTCAAATCCAGCGAGGCGGTCCACAAATGGATAAAGGAACGTGGTGTACGCCTGCCTGAGGGGGTCAGTTTGTCCATGTGGTTTGACACGGCAGATATCTACAACAGTCGGATGAAAACCATCAGTAGCTCGGCCTATCTCGGCCTTCTTCTGGTCTTTATGGTACTGATCGTGTCGCTGCGCCCACAGGTGGCGCTGTGGGTCACCGCTGGTATCGGCGTGGCATTTATCGGTACATTCTCGCTGCTTCCGAGCAATGATGTTTCACTGAATATTATGTCGACCTTTGCTTTCCTGCTAGTGCTCGGCATTGTTGTGGACGATGCCATTGTTGTCGGGGAGAGTATTCACGAGTTCAGTGACCGCACCGGGGGTGGCGTGGAAAGCGCTATCGATGGAGCCGCTTCCGTTGCCAAGCCGGTTATTTTCGCTGTTGCCACTACTATGATCGCCTTTGCTCCATGGTTTTTTATCTCCCTGGCCGAGGCACAGATTACACGTCAGCTTTCCGTGGTAATCACTGTCGCCCTGGCAATCTCCCTGATCGAAGCGTTCCTGATTCTGCCCGCACACCTGCGCCACCTGACACCACGCAAACAACTCAGCCCGCTGATGAAGCGACAGAAGAAAATTGAGGAGGGTATCCTCAATTTCGCAAATACCACTTATCGTCGATGGGTACGGGCGGCAATTGCCCACCGCTACCTCACCACCAGCATTTTCGTTGCCGGGTTCCTGATCAGTCTGGGTGTATTCAACAGCGGCTGGGTCAAGTCGGTATTCTTCCCTGAGATACAGGGGGTACAGGTATTCATTCAGGCGCAATTGCCAGCCGGCACTCCGTTCACCCGCTCTCTACAGGTTCTCGATCAGATGCAGGAGGCACAGCGCAAGCTGATCGATGAGGTCAATGTCCGAGTGGAGCACGGCGGTACTGGTGAACTGATAGAAAGCTGGTACACCCGTGCCAGACGTGACAGCGTTATTGCAATATTTCAGCTGGTACCGCCTGAGGTGAGAGACATGACCGCCAAGGAAAGCGCCGATCGCCTGCGCGAGCTGATTGGTGAGATACCCGACGCGGACGAAATTCAGATCGGTTATACCATCGATCAGAACACGCCCAATGTTTCCTTTGTACTTCGCCACCGCGAGACGGACACACTGAAGGCTGCAAGCATCGAAATCAAGGCACATCTGCTGGAATACGATGGCGCCTATTTCGTGCGCGATAATCTGCAGGGACAATCAGACGAATTGCACATGCAATTACTGCCGGGAGCCCAGAAACTGGGCCTGACACTGGCGGATGTTTCCACCCAGGTGCGGCAGGCGTATTACGGCGAGGAAGTTCAACGGCTGCCGCGGGAGAATGGCGACGTGCGGGTGATGGTGAAATACGACAAGGCACTGCGAGAAAACCTCAACAGCCTTGGTGATTTCAGAGTGCGCACCGCTGACGGCAGAGAAGTCCCTCTGCTCTCAGTAGTTGAAGTAGAGCTGGCTACTGGCATGCAGCAAATACAACGCCGCGATGGTGAACGCATGGTGAGGGTAACTGCAGACGTAAGTGCAGAGTTGATGAGTGATATCAACAAGGACATGAGCGACAACTTTCTGCCGGATTTCCAGCAACGCTACCCGGGCCTGGTCGTTCTTAAGGCTGGCCAGGCCGAGCAGGAAGAGTTCTTTCTAAACGAGGTCATCTCCCTGTACATCGTCGCCCTGTTTGCCATGTATGCTCTGATCGCCGTGGCCTTTCGCTCTTACTGGTTGCCGCTGCTGATCATGACGGCAATTCCCTTTGGCTTCATGGGGGCCGTCTATGGCCACCTGCTGTTTGGTGTGTCCATGGCAATGTTTTCATACTTCGGTATCGGTGCTGCAGCCGGGGTGGTCGTGAACGACAACCTGGTTCTGGTAGACTATATCGGGCGGCTGCGGAAGTCCGGGGAGCAGGCACTGGATGCAGTCGAGCATGCCAGTGTGCATCGCTTTCGACCGATTTTGCTGACTACCGTCACCACCTTTGTTGGCCTGATTCCGATAATGGCAGAGCGCTCTATAGACGCCGAGTTTCTAAAGCCTGCCGTGCTGGCCCTGGCTTTCGGTGTTCTGTTTGCACTGTTTGTTACCTTATTAATGGTTCCTGCGCTCTACTGCATCGGCGAAGACCTTCGCACCACCCTGCCTGCGGTGTGGCGCCGACTCTATCGCGGAGCTTCACAGCATTCACCAGAGGCCAGCCACCTCTCCAATCTTGAATAAGCCCTCGATTGATCTATAGCTATGCAGTGTCTCAAAAATTTTTGAGTCAATGGCAGGAGGGGTAGACGGACACACGGTTGTGTCTGAGGTAGCAGGTTCTACCAGCTGATTTCGATCTCAATGCTGGACTCGTCACGCTCAATTTCTACTTCGAATTCGAGGGTCACTTTATCCGGCACCTTGATATGTATCTTCTTACCGTTTTGCACCAAATCCACTGCGTTCTGGCGGGCGAGCGCGTCGGCCAGTTCATGCAGAAAGCTGGCAGCCTCTTCACGCTGCATTGTGCGCTTCTCGGTAATCTCCAGCAGGTCCATAAAAACTCCTCTCAAGGTGATTGGGCGACGACTTCCAATCTACAACACATACCTGCGTGTATACAGCCCGGAATAACGCGAGGGAACCACCGCATACTAGAGGTGTCGCTGAGATCAGAACAATCGAAGCAGATTCGCCAAAAGGTGGTTAATATGATCTATTAGGCATTCGGTGAAAGGGGTACACAACAATGAACGACAAAAGTGCTGCTGAAAAAGAGCAATTCAATCCACCCAAGTGGGTTCTGAAAACCATGTCGCGCACGCATATATTCCTCAATCGCCTCACTATGGGAAGAATGTTCAACACACTGCAGGGAGACGAAGTGTGTTTCGTTACCATGACAGGTGCAAAATCGGGTCGTGCCATCACCATACCCCTGATGTTTGTGCCCTATAACGACGGCGTACTGCTGGTAGCTTCCCGCGGCGGATCACCCAATCATCCCGTGTGGTATCACAACATCGTGAAGAATCCAGACCTGAGGATACGCCACCGGGGCGTGGAAATGACCTTGAGGGCTCGTCTCGCGACCGCCGAAGAAAAGCCGGCGCTTTGGCCCATTTGCGACAGCCATTACGCACCCTACGCTGACTATCGTACCCGTACTGATCGCGATATCCCGATCTTCGTCTGCGAGCCCATTACGACGGGATGAGCTGAAATCGCGGCTGCTCCTGCCCGTTGCGAAAGACAGTCTCCTGAAACATCGCGAGAGGTCTCACCCATAGACCTCCCTCGCCATACAGCGGGGTGTACACGACCAGCTGTTCTCCGGTTTCCGAGTGCCTCGCCACGCCGTGAACCTCATACTCACCACCCTTGAAATGACGGTATTTTCCCTTCTTCATTTGCTGGCCCCTTTCGCCGTTCAGTCCGTGAGCAACCCACGCTCTGTAAGTACCGCCTCAATGCCCTGGGCAAGCTGCCCATACCCCCGGGCATTCGGATGAATTTCGTCGGCGCGCAGGTCACTGTCGGAGAGCACAGCGGAAAAAATATCCGGAACCAGCACCACCCCCTCTTCTGCAGCGAGCTCAGCGTAGATGGGGGAGTCGCTCAACGCACCGACACTGGCACGCAACAACGAAAGGCGCGGCACGGCAACAAGCACCACCGTCGCCCCGGATGCCAGTGATTCACGGATAATATCTCGCAAAAACGCCTTTACTCGCACGGCTTGCGTTTGCCGTAGAAAATCATTGCCACCCAACTCAACAATCACCAGCTGCGGCTGATGGCTGGCCAGCAGCGGAGCAAGGCGGTTTGCGGCTTCCCGTGCGGTATCACCTGATACACCAGCGTTCACGACGTTAAGACCGGTCGACTCTGCTAACTGGCTGGGGTAATCGTAACCCGCATCCGCACCTACTCCGGCAGTGACGCTATCGCCAAAGGCCAGCACCACCGCATCCGGTGGCAGCGCGTCGAAATGCCTGCCCTCGGCACAACCCTGCAGGGCGAACAACAGGGCCGGGAAGAGCCAGAGAATTGGGCGCATTACAATAAGTGAGAGCATAGTCAAAAAGCTTATCACATCCCGGCACCACGATTTCGGCAGTGTGCCTTCGCGAACAAAACGCCGCCGGGAGCCGGCTATTTACGCAGCAGAATCAGGGTTGCATTGTCCTGGCCGGCAGGAGCTCCGGTGAGCCTGTTCGTCATTACCTGGTTGAGCGCTGGCCCCAGTGGAGATGATTCTCTCAATTCGCTGAAATCTTTGCCTGACAACAGCGACCACGCCCCATCACTGGCCACGCACATAAGGTCCCCATCTTGCGGACACCAGCTTTTAACCGACGCCTCCGGTGTCTCCCGACCGCCGAGCGCCCGGGTGACCCGATTGAGATCGGCATCGGTGGCCGCCTCCTCCTCGGAAATTCTACCGGCGGCCAGCTTTAGTTCCGTGGCTGAGTGGTCTCGCGTGCGGTCCTGAAGCCCGGCGGCAGAATAATGAATAACACGCGTATCGCCCACATGGCCAGACCAGGCACTTTCGGAACTTACCAGTAATACCGCCAGCGTGGTGCCTGGAGGCGACCATTCATCTGGTAAGCCGAGGCCCCGCACCGCCTGATGGCAACGTAACATCATTCCTTGTATCCAGCCCGGGGGGTTCAGCAGGGCGCCTCGTTGCGTCCAACAATCCTCCACCGCAGAGATGGCCGCCTGTGCTGCCTCTGCACCGGAACGATGGCCGCCCATGCCATCGGCAACCGCGAACAGGTATTCTCCCCGGGCATCGTCGACCAGCACCAGCAGACGATCCTGGTTTTCCGATCTGTTTCCTACGGCAGTAAAATGCGAACACTCGAGCACATTATCTCCAATCCGACTTGCTTACGTAACTCCCGATCCCGGCACCAGTGTAACTCCTCACTCCTATTACCTGCTGTGCAGGTCCCTCATTGCGCGGGAGCGATCAGCCACCTCCAGTATAGCGGAGCAGCGCCACATGGGGCGCCGTCCATTGCGCTCAGAATTACTCTATGGCGCAGTCCGCTGGCAGATCGCCACCAGCTCGTCCCTAACCACCGGGCGCGTGCGGTTGACAAAAGTCCGGGAAGGGCACGCGTCGGCCTGCTCACCAGCCGGTTGCAGTTTCCGTTGACTGCCACGACAATGGCGATATGCAATTTCCCATAATGGTCCACATGCCCCTCAGATTATTCCTCGCGTCACTTTCCTTACTGGTTATGGCTGTGCCGCTGGCCGCCCAACAGGAGAGTGCCCCTGCAGACACTCCGGCGAGCGCGACATTACCCACCGCAGCTGTTGCGAAAAAACCAAACGGCCCCGCAACGGCGACAAATGTGCGCCTCAAAGATGTCTTCGAGTACCCCTCTACAGACGCGGTTCTGCCACGAATTGAGCCAGGAGAGATCGATTTCCAGCCAGAGATAATTTCGGCTTTCCGCAATAGAGAGCAGTGGGACAACATCGACTTTTTGCTTAGCCCGGAAGAAATACTGCAACATCCCAACAGCCCCAGGCGCCTGCTAGGAAAGGAGATTCTGCCGGCGACAGCTACCCGACTGATATGGAAACCGTCCCGCACATTCAGTGGCATGGCGGTAGACACGCCCGTGCTGGTAGTCAACGGTGCCAGCGATGGGCCAACCCTGTGCCTGACCGCCGCCATACACGGTGACGAACTCAATGGCATTGAGATGATCCGTCGGATTATGTATGAGCTGGACCCGGACAAGCTGCACGGCATGGTTATCGGCGTACCCATCGTTAATCTGCTCGGATTCAGCCGGAATTCCCGCTACTTGCCTGACCGGCGCGACCTGAATCGCTATTTCCCGGGCAACTCCACAGGCAGTGTCGCCTCGCGCATCGCCTACGCTTTTTTCAATGATGTAGTAAAGCGCTGCGAGCTGATGGTGGACATACATACCGGCTCGTTTTATCGCACCAACATGCCGCAGCTGCGTGCAGATATGGACAACTCCAGGGTGGCTGACTTTGTCGAGCTATTTGGCGATATCCCGGTCCTCAATTCACGTGGCAGCAATCGCACTCTGCGAGCCGCGGCGGTGCGGGCCGGTATCCCGACCGTTACATTAGAGGCGGGAGAGCCCATGCGTATGCAGCGCGACATGGTCGATGCAGGTGTGAAGACCATCCATACCCTGATGGCAAAAAGCGGGATGTACTCCAAATTGGGACTATGGGTTAAGCCAAAACCTGCATTCTATGACTCCGCCTGGGTCAGGGTAAATTCCTCCGGCATTCTGTTCAGTCGTATGAAGCTTGGTGATTTTGTCGAGGAGGGGGATGTGTTAGGCGCGGTCAATAACCCGGTAAGCAATGAGCAAATTGATATTGTTTCCCCCTACAAGGGCAGAATACTGGGAATGGCTCTGGACCAATTCGTCATGCCAGGATTTGCGGTTTACCACATAGGGATTCATGCGGCCAAGGGGGCCCAAGTGCCGGTCGACGACGAGGATGACGGCGATGCCGAGTCAGACCATGGCGATGACCCTGAAGGTGTCGCCGCTTCCGAAGACGCTGACACCCCTGCAGGCACGTTAATGGAAGAAGAAATTTTCGAAGACTAGCGCAGGCAAACATTAGCTCAAGAGGTTTACTACATGAATAACCAATACAAGGTGCTGCTGAGCGCCATACTGCTATTGATACCGCTGGCCAGCGTGGCCGAAACACCGGAGCCAACAGTCAAGATAACGCCCATCAAGGCCAACCTGTACCTGCTCCAGGGAAAAGGGGGTAACGTGGTGGCATCAGTGGGTGACGATGGCATTCTGATCATCGACGACGATTATGTCGAGTACGGCCCCGCTTACCACAAGGCGCTGAAAAGCATTTCAGAAACCGACGGCGTACCTCGCCTGGTGCTCAACACACACTGGCACTTTGATCATGTGGGCAGCAACGCCTACTGGGGGGAGAGAGGCTCAGTCATACTCGCCCAGGCCAGTGTATACGAGCGCATGTCCACCCAACAGAATATACAGTTTTTCGACCTTGCAATGGAACCCAGCCCGGCAGTGGCGCTGCCCATAGTGACTTTTGACAACACCATCACCCTTCGCTTCAATCGCGACAAACTGCGGGTCCAGCATTTCCCGGGTGGGCACACGGACGGTGACAGTGTGGTATTTTTCACCGGGGAGAACGTCGTTCACACCGGGGATCATTATTTCAAGGATCTGTTTCCCTTCGTGGATATCGGGTCTGGGGGCAACGTACTTGGCCTCACAGAAAACGTGGCAACTATTCTGGAACAAGTCGACGAGGAAACGGTTATCGTTCCCGGCCACGGTGCGCTTGCTACCCGTGCAGAGCTTGCCAAATACCACCAGATGCTGGTCACAACGACCGAAATCGTCAGGTCAAAGCTGGCTCAGGGCTTGTCTGTGGAAGCAGTTGTCGAACAGGGGCTGGGGCGGGAGTGGAAGAGCTGGGGGCAAGGATCCATCAATGAATCCGCCTGGATTGGCTTCATTGCCGCAAGTATTCCACCCCCTGAATAACTATCCTTCGGATTCAGGCCCCGTTACACCCCGCCAGTGTAATTCGGCACAAAAACGGTGGTTGCCATCGCCAAGCCCTCTTATACTCCCGGTGTAGAGCAGCATCACCGCTACGCGCCCGTAGCTCAGCTGGATAGAGCATCAGGCTTCGAACCTGAGGGCCGGGGGTTCGAATCCCTCCGGGCGCGCCACTAAAATAGTATTTTTTGCCAGTAGTGACTACACTATTTACGCATACCAAATCAGGCTACAGGAGCATATCTATGTTGAATCAACCCATTCACATCGCGGCAATTTTTCTTCTGGTTACGGCTGGCGCAACAGCTTACGCGGCAGAAGATGGCAAACAGGTGTATGAAAACACGTGTGCCCAGTGCCACGACAGCGGTAAAAAGGGCGCGCCGATGCTGGACGATATGGAAGAGTGGACGGATCGCACGCAACTGCTCTGGTCTGATGTTCACGAACAACACCTGGATGACGGTTTCCTGGGTGCCCCCGGCGACGCCGACAAAGGTGTTACCGCCGACCAGATGGAAGCCGCTACCAACTATATGGTATCCATAGTCTCCAAAAAGTAGACCGCGGCGGCGGATACGGGCCTACAGCACAGAACTCTGTAGGCTGACATCCGCCCTGGCCCAGATATTTCCAAACCGCTGCTGCACTAAAGCCGCTTCCTTCTCTTTGCCCTGAGCCTCCAGGCTGCGGGCCAGACCGAACAGTGACCAGCCATTGCGTGGATACTGGGCCAGGTCTGCGCGAAACACGGCCTCCGCTTCAACATTGTCTCCCGCCAATAACAGGGCATGGCCCAGGGTTTGCCTGGTGGGGTAGTACCAGAAGGGGGGCTCTGTGTAGGGCAGTGTGTCCTGGGTGTCGACTGCAGCGCGATACGCTGCGATGGCGGCCGGGTAGTTTTCTTCGGCGAGCGCCAGTTCTCCCTTTGCCAAAAAATCCGCTATAGCCAGAATCTTGCTCGCCGGGTAGTCATTGCCATCGAGAAACCATATCGACTCGTTATCCATCAGTGGTTGCATGGCATCTATCTCGGACTGAGCTGCTGCCAACTCCCCTGTGCGGGCTAAGGCAATGGCCCTGGCGTAATGCCAGATGGCGGTCGAGTAGGCCAACTCCTGCGGCGGCTGTGGTTCCTGCAGAATTTCTTCCCAGTGGGCGAATCGCACCAGTGACAGGAGAGGCACGGTCTGAAAAAACTCGATAATGGGGAACTCTCGAATCTGTTCCAGCCTGACATTCGCGGCAACTTTTCGGCCCGCTTCAATAGCGACCTCACTACGGCCCTCCATACTGGCCGAGGACCATAGGAAGTGGATATTGTGCGGATAATACAGGGCGGGATATAAGCCTTGAGCCTTGCATTGTGCAATATAGTCCTCGTCAACCTGGGCAGCACGCACGTTCGCCTCAGAGGCGTCGTAGTAGCGACCGACCCGCCAGTATATGTGGGAGGGCATATGTACCAGGTGCCCGGAGCCGGGCACCAGGCTGGCCAGTCTGTCGGCAGCTTCCTCGGCCCTGCCCGGGTCGGAAGAGGCCTCCACCGCGTGAATATACAGGTGCAGCGCTAGTGGATGATCGGGATTGCGCGCCATCACGGTTTCCAACGCTGTAATAACCTCCGCCGTACCCGGTTTTGCGTTTTCGGCGTCCAGCCAGTAATCCCAGGGCATGGTATTCATCATGGACTCGGCAAACATCGCCTGGATATCGTCATCACCCGGATACTTGGCAGCCAGCTCCCGCATGGCGTCGGCATAGGCCATATCGAGGGGCTCGCGGGCCGTGGCGGGATCGCCGTTGTAGCGCGCAGACTGGGCCACTATCAGATCTCGCTCGCGCTCACTCAAGCCCGCTTCAAGGCTCAGAGCTTTCTGGATCGCTGCGTAGGCCTCAATCCGCGCTTCCGGCATCATGATGGCCTTGCCTTTGCTGGTCACGTTGATATTCGGCCCCGTTGCCAGGGCTTCGCCCCAGAAACACATGGCGCAACCGGGGTCCAGCCGTTGGGCCGCCTTGAAGGCGCGAATGGCTTCCGCATGATTGAAACCAGAGGCCATAATAATGCCCTGATTGAAATAGCGCTGAGCCCAGGGGTCGTCTGTCGTAATAGGATGATTGAAGTCGCCGAGGCCGGACAGTAAAGGTGCCTGCGCCCGGGCAATGATTTCGGCCTGCTCGTCCCGCTCCGAAACAAGCACCACAGGTTCAGCAACTTCGACCGGCGCGGCACCGACCGACGGGGTTTCCTGCTCGGCCTCGCGGCTACAGCCGGCCAGCGCGAAGGTTGCTGCCAAAACAGCGGTATATAGGCTCTTCATGTTGTTCTCCTGTCAGTTAGCAGCCCACATGGGGCGCCCGAATGCAGCCAAGTATAGACCAGTCTGACCGCAGTAGCAGGCGTCTGGCAGCAACCCCCTGAGATGAAACGAGCCAAATTTGCGTCAAAGTGCCGCTGAAGTGCGCACATCTGGCCGTATAATGGCCCTATGTCTATGCCTCAATTCCTCCAGGATAAACGTTACCTTTTTTGGACCCTGCAACTGGGTGGATGGGGCGCCTGGGGTATTACATTCTATCTGGGCATCCTCGTATGGGGGGATGCACCGGACGCATACTCGATCTACCTGCCGATAATCAGCACGATTGGCATGCTGATTACCCTGGCGCTGAGGTCGCTCTACAAGGCCATATGGGACCGGCATATCATCTGGCGAGGACTGGCGATTCTGGTGGGCTCCTTCCTGGGTGGCGCGCTATGGAGACTGTGCCGCATAATCATATTCCAGAGCCTGTTCCCGATTGACCCCGCCAAAGAGGTCATGCACGACGGGGGATTCTGGTCCTACTTTGAAGGTACAACCAGCGCATTCATGGTCATGGTGGCGTGGAGTGCACTGTATTTAGGTATCAAGTTCTACATGATGGTACAGGAGGAACAGAACAGAAGCCTGAAGGCCACAGCAATGGCCCATGAAGCACAACTCAAAATGCTGCACTACCAACTGAACCCTCACTTTCTCTTCAATACCTTGAATGCTATATCCACGCTAATTCTGGATCGGGAGACTCAACTGGCCAACACGATGGTCACCAGGCTGAGCCGATTCCTGCGATACTCACTGGATAACGACCCCATGCTGAAGGTCACCGTTGCCGATGAGGTTGAAGCACTAAAACTGTACCTGGATATTGAGAAGGTGCGCTTCGATGAGCGCCTAAAACTGAATTTCGACATCGATCCCGCCGCCAGTCAAGCACTGATGCCAAGCCTGTTACTGCAGCCGCTGGTAGAGAACAGCATTAAGTACGCCATATCACAAGCTATCCACGGTGGCTCGATTTCGGTGAGCGCATCTGTCTCCGGCAAGAAACTGCTACTCTCGGTTGCAGATGATGGCCCGGGGCTGGAGTTACGTCCCGGTGGCCTGCCAAAAAGCAGCGGCGTGGGCCTGCGAAATTGCCGCGAGCGGCTCAAGGAAATCTACGGCGACAACCAGCTTTTCCGCCTCGGAAAGACCGAGCCACACGGCCTTAGCGTGATGATCAGCATACCGCTGGAGAAGGGGCTCGAAAAGACGTGACGGTGTTGCGCGCGATAGTCGTCGATGATGAGAGGCTCGCCCGGCGAGGCCTGTCTCTGCGCCTCGCGGCGTTTTCACAAGTAGACGTCATAGCCGAATGCGCCAATGGCCAGGAGGCATTAGAGATGATAGGGGTAGAATCTCCGGATCTGGTTTTTCTCGACATCCAGATGCCCGGGATGGACGGCTTTGACCTGGTCTGTGAATTGCAGTCCGATAGCATGCCGCTGATCATATTCGTCACCGCGTTTGACCAGTACGCCATCGACGCCTTCAAGGTGCATGCGGTTGACTACATACTCAAGCCCATCGATGCCGAGCGGCTGGAAGAGGCGGTCCAGCGCGCGGTCGCACGTCACTCCCGGGAGCACGTGGTCAGCAAGGAAAATCTGATAGCACTGGTCAGCGGGCGCAATAAGGCCTCCAGCGCAAAGGAACTGATGGCCGATAATGCATCCGACAAAACCTGGCCGGACCGTCTGACCATCAAGGATGGCAACGAGTTTCAGTTTATCCGAATCGCTGATATTCAATGGGTTGACGCCGCCGGCGACTATATGTGCGTCCACGCCGGCGGCAAAACGCACATTATGCGAACCACTATGAAACGGCTGGAAACCAGCCTGAATCCAGACACCTTCATTCGCGTGCATCGGTCCAGCATCGTCAACACCAACTCCATCACCAGTGCTGCGTCACACCTTAACGGCGAGTATGTCCTGACCCTCCAAGGTGGAGCCAAGCTGAAGGTGAGCCGCAGCTACCGGGCCAGGATAAAGTCACTGCTGGACGCCTGAAGCGATTCTACTGTGCCTGTCGATCAACGGTTCATCTCCAAATACACACAACTCATCGCCAACTCCACGCAGCTCGTCGCAAGGCCATTTTAACCTCCCCTGATAAGCCCTAACTTAGGTCCCAAGCCAAACGCACATACACGTGGGTTTAGCCCGAACCGGCAATACAGCCGTCTTAAACCAGGTAGGGAGATACCATCATGAACAATGCA
Source organism: uncultured Haliea sp. (assembly GCA_963977275.1). GTDB lineage: Bacteria > Pseudomonadota > Gammaproteobacteria > Pseudomonadales > Halieaceae > JARRPM01. The sequence goes on from CAXBNX010000025.1 coordinate 73,001, forward strand.
ATATTCAACAATACCGTTACCGCCGCAGCATTAAGTGCAGCTCTCTTGCTTTCAAGTCAGGCAGGCGCTGCAGAAATTCAGGGACAGACATTGCCTTCCCGATATATCGAAACTCAGTCCATCAACATTGCTTACCAGAGCAGCGATCTCGGCTCTGACGAGGGGCGTGCGAAACTTTATAGCAAAATCAAGCGCGCGGCTAAAGCGGTCTGTGGCCCAACGGGTTCACGGGATGCCGGTGGCCTGAGCATCGCCTCACGCAACCGCCAATGCTACGAAACCGCCATGGAAGCCGCTGTAAGCCAGGTAGAGGCTGGACAGTTGGTCAGCCTGGTCAACTAGAAAAAACGGCGGCAGCCCGGTTCAGCCATCCCCCGCCCTGTCACAGGCCGGGGGATGCGCGCGATAACCAATGCTCATATACTGGGAATCCAACAGCAACCAACAGCAGATAGCATGAACAGCGGCCTGCATTCCGTGCTCTACCATGTTCACGACCCCATGTGCAGCTGGTGCTGGGGATATCGCCGGACCTGGGACAGCTTGCGCCACGCTTTGCCCGACGAGGTGCAAGTGGTGAATGTACTCGGAGGACTGGCGGCGGACAGCGATCAGGCCATGCCGCTTGAACAACGCGACACTATCGCGGGTTACTGGCGAGATGTGAGCCACGCAACCGGCGCCGAATTCAATTTCGACTTCTGGAAAAAATGCAGTCCCCGACGCTCAACGTATCCGGCCTGCAAGGCTGTGTTGGCGGCAGAGAAACAGTCGGCCGAGCAGGAAATGATCGACGCTATTCAGCACGCCTACTATCTGCGGGCGATGAACCCTTCCGATAACAGTACACTGATCGAACTCGCCGGAGAGCTGAGGCTGGATCAGGATCGGTTTGCCGCGGATTTGCAGAGCCCTGAGGTACAGCAGGCACTGGAATGGGAGTTTGACCTGCGCCGGAAGCTGGGTGCTCGGAGCTTCCCGTCACTAGTTCTGGAGCGGGGCGAAAAGCACTTGGCTATTGTCATCGACTACCTGACTCACGAAAGCGCCCTGGCCGAAATCGAGCGCGCCATGTTATAGCGACTCTCACGGAGCATCCCATCTGCAAACATGGGAGCCACAACAGTTTTACATCTTTTCAAACACCAACACAAACCGGTCGGTCTTTCCCCGCACTTTGGGGTCAAAAACCATGATGTTGTAATCATCATCCGGGTTTCGCAGGACGTCGGATTCTGCAACCAGTTTAAAGCCCCTGCTACCTATGTCGGATTTGGCGAAATCCACGTCGATACGGTGCAGTTCCTGAGCGGACACTTTGCCACTGCCAGCGCTGGCGTAGTGATCCACGATCAGGAATCGGCCGCCGGGTTTCAGTGCCGTGTGTATCTGTCGGAAAAAGTCATCGGCATCTATCGCTCCCCAGCCATTGGCTTCATCCACATGGTAGGTGTCATGGTAAGACATGATGATCAAGGCTGCATCGAGACTGTCCGTGCCCAGGTCCAGATCCTCTACTTCCCGGGTGTGAATGGTGACACTTCCCATCTCACGCCCCTCCTGGCGTTCGGCAAGACTCTTGGCAGCAAACTGACTGTAGGCAATATTGTTCACTAATAGTACTTCGCCGCTCTGGCCAACAATACTCGCTATCAGCTCACTGTAGTAGCCACCACCAGCCCAGATGTCTGCCACCCTATCACCGGGCTGCAACTGCAATAACGGTAGTATCGCCTCTGGGTGACTCCGCGCGTCGCGCACAAGATCGCTAGCCAGTCGCCCCGGCTTGTCGATAGCATCGCTGACAGGGTCTGCAGAAACCCCGGGGGCATAAAGGTGAAAGCACAGTAACCAGAGTGTTGCCTTGATCATTTTCATCATAATTCTCCCAATCACACCTCAATCGCCCAACCCAGTCCGGATAATCGTAATGCGATAGCATTCCTTGACTCCACCCAGTGTAGTAGAGAGCCGCGCGGCCGCAAGAACAGGCTTATTGGCGCGGAAGCTGGATCGTCCTACACTGGTCTGTATGGGTGGTTTCCGCTGGCAGTGATCCGGTCGAAACAATCCGGCGTAACGTGCAGGACATACTTTTCAAGCTGAGGGATGCCACAATGAATAAGAAACTTATCTCCCAAACACTTCAAGCCACCATTTTCGGGTCCACCCTGGCCATACCCCAATTTGCTCTGGCCGATGAGACTGCACTGGAAGAAATCGTAGTAGTGGCGCGCCGGCGCTCGGAAAACCTCCAGGAAGTGCCAATATCTGTCACTGTATTCAGCGCGAGCGATATTGAGGATGCGGGAATTAATAGGCCACAAGACTTTGTTTCCCTGACACCCAATGTGTCTATGGTGGATACCGCAAACGCCGGCGACACGCAGGTAACCATTCGGGGGCAGTATTCCACGCGGGATGCGGAATCGTCATTCGCCTACGTGGTAGACGGCGTCCTGATCACCAATCCCAACGCCTTGTGTTGGGTCGCAGCTCGGGCTATGACGGTGTGTTGAGTGTGGGACGGGTGCAAACGCCGGTACTGGGCTTGGTGGTCCGTCGTGATAGTGAGATCGAGGCGTTTACCCGCAAACCCTTTTACACGCTGGCAGCGACAATCACTGCACCAACTGGATCGTTTACCGCGCAGTGGGTACCCGGACCGGGTGCGACCGATTACCAGGATGAGGAGGGGCGGGTGATCGATCAGGACTATGCCCAGAGCCGCGCTGAGCAGTTATCGCGCTGCCCCGGTGTAATCGAGTCAGTGAAAACCCAGAACAAGCGAGAGACACCGCCGCTACCCTTCTCGCTACCAGAGCTGCAAAAAATTGCATCCCAAGGTCGTGGCCTTTCACCCAAAAAGACGCTGGCCGTTGCCCAGTCACTCTATGAAAAACACCAGTTGCTCACCTATCCCCGTTCGGATTGCCCCTACCTTCCCGTGGATCACTGGAACGAGGCATCCGAGGTGCGCGATGCAATCGCGCAGTCAGTGGGCAGCGGTCACGCCTTAGCGCCATTGACCGATGATGCGGATCTGATTCAGCGCGGCAAGTGCTGGAATGACAAGAAGATTACGGCGCACCACGCCATTATTCCCACCAAAAAATGGACGCCTCTGGAGAAACTGACTGAGGATGAGCGGTGGGTGTATGAGCAGGTGGCCTTACGCTACTTGCTCCAGTTCTGCGCGGATCGTGAGTACGACCAAACCGATGTCGTCCTGCAGGTGACAGGGAAAGACAGCGAAGAGCAATTCAAGGCGAAAGGCCGGGTGGAAAAACAAGCAGGGTGGACCGCCTATAAAAAGGTGTTATCCCCTGGCACCGATGATAAGCCGCCGGAAGAGGGCGATGAGACGACGGCACTGCCCGTGTTGGCGGATGGCGAGCCGGTGCAATGCTCGGCGTGTGACATGGTGGAAAAAATGACCAGTCCGCCGAAGCGGTTTACCGAGGCGACGTTGTTGGAAGCTATGACCGGGATTGCCCGTTTTGTCCAGGACCCCGAGATCAAACAAACACTGAAGGAAACGGATGGTCTAGGCACGCCCGCTACCCAAGCGACGATCATGGATACGCTTTTTCGGCGGGGGTATCTCGAAAAGCGTAAGAAGCTAGTATTTTCCACTGCACTGGGCCGCGCCATGATCGATGTACTCCCCGGCCCCGTGACATTGCCAGACATGACCGCAGTGTGGGAAAAGCAGCTCGCAGCCGTCGAGGCTGGCGCACTGGATCTGTCCGAATTCATGGCGGGAATCTCGCAGACGACACGAGGGTTGGTAGAGCAGGGCAAGGCACAGGGCTCGGTAGCTTTAACCGATGTTCCTAAACCAGCGGGAAAAGCAGGCAAGAAAGCCAGCAAACCGGCGGTCCAGCCACCGTGTCCTGGGGCAGACTGTGACGGTCGCCTACGTCGAATTAAGGGCAGTAATGGCTTTTTCTGGGGCTGCACGAATTACAAAGGTGGTTGCAGAGAGACCCGGCCTGACAGCCGGGGTAAACCTGGACGTGCCATGAAGGCCAAATCCAAGAGTGCATCCAGCGACCGCAAAGTAAGCCCGCCAGCGAATGTCGGTGAAAAGTGCCCGGAGTGTAAGAAGGGAACGATACAACTCAAGGCTCTGAAAACCGGGAAAAACAAGGGTACGCCATTCAAAGGGTGTACGAATTTCCCACAGTGCAAGTATTTTGCATGGCCGGAGCACGACCAAACGGAGGCTGATACAGCATGAGAAATCCGAGATCGTTTTCGTTACCAGAGAACCACAGCCTTATGGGTCGCCAATCACGGGCAACCTCATCCAAGAGGTCGCCCTGGCCAGCAGAAGGTATCCGAGAAGGAAGCACAATTGAAGACTACGTGTGGGGCTACCTGTGCATCGATCAAAACGGAGCAGTATCTTTCGACGATTCAACGCAACCCACGACTGATGAAATACTGCTCCGATGGGGCCACTATTTGCGGGACAACTGCACCCGGTAGCTTCGAATTCCTATGGAGAGCCCAATACGTCGAAGTGGCGTCTCAGTCTGGAGCAAACCAATAATATGGCTTTCAGAAAAATCATAAATACATTTTATATCAATAGCTTGCGGCTCAATATTAATAATATTTAGCAAGTTCCGCTGTCCAATACCTGAGGACCGACAATGGATAACCGCCAACTGCTCGTAGAAGAATTCAGAGAAATGGTCGAAGTATTACAGGACGCTAGTCACGAGAAAATGGGCGAACTTACTGTCCATACGGGCATACACCCTGAGATGGGAGAGATCGTTATCGTGACCAGCAGCGACCAGGATGCCGTGCTGATACACGGGTAATTTGTAATAGTCCTATCTGTAATAACTCACATCTGATCTGAAAATCAGTGCACGAGCGTGATCGTAACCACGTTCAGGATCAAGCGACGCCTCTATTCCTTTTTCTTGGAGCAACTGTTGCACATGGTTCGCCAATTCTGGCGAGCCGGGAGCATTATAGGTAATATGATAGAGATATTCCGGGAAGCCGTGATAGTCATAGACCATACTTGGTTTTGCGCCAGACGAAATTACAAAACCTTTTTCTTCCCAGTGTCCAGAAACGATCAGAATCGCTTTTGGCTTATCGTGGAGTTCAGCGCGCATATCGACGAGTGATTTTTCCAGCACATCGAACGTATGGCGGAACTTGCCAGTCATGTATGGCCATGGCCCGCCGCCATGGCTGATGAAATAAGTCGGGAGTCTTGCATGCATAAAAATGCTCCTACTTATTCGCTTCAACTTCAATATCAAGCCGCACGTCATCACTCAAGGCTGGCAAGTACATCACAATACCAAAGTCAGAGCGCTTAATCATAGCTGTAGCGCTAAATCCGGCTGTTTCTTTGTTCATCATGTTCTCGCCAAGCTTATTAAGTTTAACATCCAAATCAACTGGCTTGGTCACGCCATGCAGCGTCAAATTCCCATGCACAATAGCGGTATTTTCACCAGTAACCTCAACTTTGGTACTGACAAAGCTAGCGGTTGGGAATGCTTCTACGTCAAAGAAATCTTTGCTTTTGAGGTGTTCGTCCAATTTGGGGACGCCACTATCAATGGCAGCAACAGGAATAGTGATGTTCACTTTACTCGCTGCGGGATTTTCCTGATCCAAAACGACAACACCATCCGCATTCATAAATTTACCAGACGGATTGGAAAAGCCGAAATGGTTGATATGCCATGTGACCGCCGTATGCATCGGATCAAGTGTGTAAGTATCCGCCGCCAACGCAGGCAAGGCAAATGACGTAAGCGCCGCAGAGGCCAATAAAATACGAGCCGTGTTTTTTGTAGTGTGTAACATAAGATAGTTCCTTTTTAACTTATTTTAAATTAGGCAGCCTTCTGCGTGATTGAATGAGCGCGCTCAGTTGCTGCAGCAAGTGCTTCGGCCTTTTTTTCCGGCCCGAAAGCTACGCCTTCAATATAAATCACCTCTACATCCGTGATACCAATAAATCCAAAAATGGTGCGCATATAAGTTTCTTGATGCTCCATAGCGGGTAAATCCACACCACAAGTATTTGATAAAGTACCAGAGCGTAACGCACCTTGTGTATGTGGTAGTGGCAAAAAATATAAAAAGTGTTGCGGTTAGTTTCTTAACAACTAAATATGTAGCCTTTCTTTTTTCATCGGTATTAAATAAAAATGCCACAGGATTTTGAACCTGTGGCATTTTTTAATGTTAACCGATTATATGTTAACTACTTACGAGGCTCGTAATCAATTCTAAATATCACGGTGTACAGTACCGGCACTACAATTAGAGTCAAAATTGTAGCAAAGCCCAAACCAAACATAATTGTTACCGCCATTGACTGGAAGAACACGTCAAATAACAGCGGGATCATACCCAAAATAGTAGTTATAGCTGCCATTGCAACTGGTCGTACACGGCTCACACCAGAGTCAAACACGGCTTCATAGGGCGATTTACCTTCCCTTAATTCAAGATTTATTTGATCAACTAATACAATACCGTTTTTAATTAGCATACCGCTTAAGCTTAACAAACCAAGTAGCCCCATAAAGCTAAACGGAGCATTCATCGCTAACAATCCCGCACTTACACCAATAATAGCCAAAGGCACAGTTGCCCAAATAACAAGTGGCTGTTTGAGCGAGTTGAAAAGTAGTACGGTTACTGCAAACATAGCTAAATAGCCCAGTGGTAATGAGCCAAATATTGCTTTTTGCGCTTTGCTTGATGACTCAAACTCACCGCCCCATTCTAGTTGGTAACCACGTGGTAGTTCCATGTTCTCTATTGGGCCGCGAATACGTGCAAATAATTTAGCGGGTGTTTCGTCCCCTAATACATTGTGATCTGCCATTACTGTAATAGTTCGTTTGCGATCGCGGCGCATTATTAGACTGTCTTCCCACTGCACATCAAATTCGCCTACAACTTGAGTCACTGGTATAAATACACCAAGAACTGGGCTGTATATTTGAAGGTCGTGTACGCTTTCTACGTTTAAGCGCTCGTTAGCAGGAGAGCGAGCAATAATAGGCAGCAACTGCGTGCCATCGCGATATACGCCCACTTGTTTACCCGATAAGCTCGTTAGCAACACATTATCTAAGTCTGATTTACTAATACCTAATCGACGTGCTTTTTGCTCGTTAAACTGCGGGCGAATCATTTTGGTACGTGCGCGCCAGTCATCACGAATATTATATGCGCCTTCGTCTTCACCAATCAGCTCTTCGGCTTTAGCGGCTAGTTGTCTTAAAATAACAGGATCAGGGCCTGAAAAGCGCGCTTCTATTTTTGCATCAGTAGAAGGGCCAATTTCCATCGGTTTAATTTTAAGCTGTGCAGAGAGTGCATGATTGCTTGAGTAATCACGCACTGTTTGCATTACAGTTGCTACGGCTTCTCTGTCGGCAACACGAATAATTAATTGCCCATACGCGGGATATGATTTTTCAGGCGCGTAGGTAAGCATAAAGCGCGGTGCACCTTGGCCTGTAGTACTTGTTACTTCTTCGACAAGGTCTTCTTTTTGCAAAAATTCTTCAAGTTTTTTAACGCCCTCAAGGGTTGAGCGAATATCAGAGCCTTGCTCTTGCCAATAATCTACATAAAACATAGGTGTATTAGAGGCAGGAAAAAACGACTGTTTTACAGAGCCAAAACCAACAACCGCAGTACACAGCAAAACAACCATTAATATAAGCGTGGTTTTTCTAAAGTGCAGCGCTAAATCTAAAATCGCTTTATAACCATTAAAAATAAAACCTTTGTACGGGTCTTCATCTTCTTGGCCTTCTTCGTTTTTAAATTCGTTTTCTTTAAACATTAAATTGGCAAAAAATGGCGTTAACGTTATGGCCGTTATCCAGCTTAATAAAAGCGAAATAAACAACACCCAAAACAAGCTACCGGCAAATTCACCACTGGCATCAGAGCTTAAACCAATTGGCGCAAACGCAGTTACTGCAATTACTGTAGCTCCAAGTAAGGGCCATTTTGTTTGTTCAACAATATTAACAGCCGCTTTTAGTTTTGTTTGACCACGTTTAAGGTTTATTAATATGCCTTCGGTGACGACTATTGCGTTATCAACTAGCATACCAAGAGCAATAATAAGTGCTCCAAGCGATATACGTTGCAAGTCGATAGCAAACAACTTCATAAATATAAACGTACCCAGTACGGTAAGCAGTAAAATACCACCAGTTAAAATACCGCTTTTTAAGCCCATAAATAACAGCAGTACAACAATAACAATCGCAATGGCTTCAAGTAAGCTGATAATAAAACCATCAACCGATTTTTGAACCTCTTGTGGTTGGTTGTATACAGAATTTATGTGAATACCATGAGGGCGTTGATATTCAAGTGATGCTAAATGCTCATCTATGTTTTTACCCACATCAACCACGTTAACACCCGACATAAACGACACGCCAATAAGTAAAGCTTGCTGAGAGTTATAACGAATAATGTTATTTGGTACTTCTGCGTACTCTCTGTAAACCTTGGCTACATCGCCTAAGTAAATAAGCTCATTGGCACCTGATTTAGAAATTAATAAGGTTTCGAGCTCTTTTACATCTTTAAATTCGCCAGTAGGGTGCAAGCGAATTGACTCATCGCCCACACGAATTTTACCTGCGTTAGATACCGTGTTTTGCGATTGCAATAACTGGAATATATGGCTTGGCGCAATACCTAATTGAGCAAGCTTACGCGTAGAAACTTCAACCATTACTTGCGCTTGTTGTTGCCCCGCAACGGTTACTTTACTAACGCCTTTAACCAATACCAGCTCACGCTTTAAAAAATCGACGTAATCTTTAAGCTCGTCATACGAGTAGCCATCACCGGTTACCGAATACATAACACCGTACACATCGGCAAAGTCATCCAAAATTGTACTAGGATAAACACCACTGGGTAACGACGGAGAAAGGTCGTTAATTTTACGACGCATTTCATCCCAAATTTGGCGAAGCTGCTCTTTACGATAATTGCTTTTCATTTCTACTGAAATTTGCGATTTACCGTTAGATGAAATGGAGGTAACGTAATCAACATAAGGGAGTTGCTGAATCGCGTTTTCAATCGGAAAAGTAACTTCTTCTTCAACTTGCTGCGGCGAAGCGCCAGGGTACATGGTAATAACCATGGCTTTTTTAAGCGTAAACTCAGGGTCTTCTAGTTGCCCTAAATCAAAGTACGACACACTACCGCCAATTAATAGCAGCAGCGTAAACATCCAACTGATTACTTTTTTCTCTATGGAGAGTTGTGCAAAGCTCATAATTATAAGCCTCGCTCTTTATTCCATGCTCTTACTTTCATGCCTTCTTTTAGTGAATGCACACCGGCAGAAACCACAATTTGGCCTTCTTTAATACCACTTAACACTTCAATACCATCGCGGTGCAACTGGCCAACCTTTACAGCTTGTTTATGCACTTGGCTAGTTTTTGAATCAAAAAGCCATACGTAGGCGTTATCTTCAATTGATTCTTGCGGCTCAGAAAACACCGACTCGATAGGTAAAATTGTGTAGGCAACTTGCGAGCGCGTTACTTTGCTTAAATCAATAAGCACGCTACCTGTCATACCTGCGAGTAAATTAAAGTCCTCAGGTACTGGTAGCGAAAATACAACCTTATAAGTAAGTGTTGCAGGGTCTGCTTGGGTATCCCACTCTTTAATATCAAGTATGTACTCTTTGTCGTCAAAGCCATCAAACTTTACAGTAGGGTGGTAATCGGTGCCTTTTTTAAAACGAGCGACTATTTTTTCAGGAACCTGAATTTCTACGTCCATTAAATCGCGTGTTTCTAAGCGTAATATATTTTGCTTTGCTTGAATATTTTCAAAGTTTTTAACAAATACTTTTGCGACAGTGCCTGAAAATGGTGCGCGTAGCTCGCTGTACTCAAGGTTTGTTTGTGCAATTCTAAATGCAGATTCAGCAATTTGCATATTAGCAGTGGCTTCATCTAATTCTGATTGGCTGGTGATTTTTTTCTCAAACAATTGCTCAATACGGCCAAGTTGTGATTTTGCCAGCTCAAAGCGTGCTTTACGTTCGTCAAACTGTAACTGAAAATCTTCTGGGTCTAGTTTTGCTAATAAATCACCCTTTTCAACGTGTTCACCAGCAAGCACAGGAAACTTAATAAGTTCGCCGTTTACCCTGAAAGCTAGGTAAGAGCCTTGGTTTGCAACAGCTTCAGCAGGAAAACTACGAATGTTAGTTTGAGAATCATGACCTATGTTGAATAATTTAACAGGGCGAATAGGCTCTTCTTTAACTTGTTGTTCTGGCTCAGAACAGGCTATTAAGCTAAGTAAGGTCGTTGTTAATAAACATAGACGAAAGAGTTTCATGTCTTCTCCGTTGCAATGATGGCAAAATAATTAAGTGCAGCATACGCTGCCCCCTCTGTCAGGATAGTTGTCGTGTCTAATTTTCAATCAAATCCTATAGGGGCGCTCAGGAATGAGCAATGAAACAATATCCAGAAGAACGAAAGCAGGCGGTGCTTAAGAGAATGATGCCGCCAGAAAATACCCCGGTGCGGGTGCTGTCTGAAGAGACGGGAATCTCCGTCGTAACCCTGTATCATTGGCGCAAACAAGCCCGATCAGGAGGGATAGTAGTGCCAGGGGATGGAAAGAATCCGGAGAATTGGTCGCCGGAGGACAAGTTTACAGTGGTGCTGGAGACAGCTGCCCTGAACGAGGCGGAGTTAGCCGAATACTGCCGCAAGAAAGGCCTATTTGCGGAGCAGATAATGGCCTGGAAAAAAATTTGCATGCAGGCCAATGCCTCTGCCGCCGAACAAGCCAGGGCGGCTAAAGATCAGGCCCGCTCAGCGAAAAAAGAGATCAAGGAACTCAAACGCGACCTGCGTAAGAAGGAGAAGGCACTGGCGGAGACCGCTGCGTTACTGGTGCTTAGAAAAAAGATGAATGCGATCTGGGGCGAGGGAGAGGACGAATGATCAGCACCCCGGATCGCGAAAGAGCCGTTGAACTGGTGAAAGAAACTGTTGCCAGTGGCGCCCGTACATTCAAGGTCTGCCAGCAGATGGGCATCTCAATGCGCACCTATCAGCGCTGGACCCGGGAGGGCACGGTCAAAGCCGATGGTCGCCCGGGTGCGGTACGCCCGCCGCCGGTTCATAAGCTGTCTCAGGCGGAGCGTGATGAGGTGCTGGCGGCCGTGAACAGTCCGGCACACCAGAGTCTACCACCGAGCCAGATTGTACCTACCCTGGCCGATGAGGGTCGCTATATTGCTTCTGAGGCCACGTTTTACCGTGTGCTTCGTGAAGAAAGCCAACAGCAGCACCGGGGCCGCAGCAAGGCACCGGCATCCAAGCCGCTCAGCACGCATTGTGCCACACGGCCGAACCAGGTCTGGTGTTGGGACGTGACCTGGCTGCCTGGCCCTGCCAAAGGGGTCTTCTTCTATTTGTATCTCATCCTGGATCTGTACAGTCGAAAGGTAGTGGGTTGGGAGATCCATGAAGAAGAGTCCAGTGAACTGGCATCAGCGTTGGTGCAGAAGGCCTATTTGCGTGAAGGTGTTGGTGGTGTAGACCTGGTATTGCACTCGGATAACGGCAGTCCGAT
>CAXBNX010000026.1:0-70965 GCA_963977275.1 uncultured Haliea sp.
CAGTTATGGGTATTATCCCTTAACTGGGTTGTGCAGATCCATTAGACCACGTCAGACGGCGACTATTCAGTGAATCGCAAGGCAGGCGGCATCTCCAGCAGCCGGTTCGATATTCGCACGGAGCTGGATGTGGTCTGGAAGCGCGATTTTGGTTTTCGAGTCAGTGCCGCCGGCTGGTACGACGCCGCCTACGAAGATAGCGATAACCCGAAAAAAGGGACGCTGCCCAAATCTGGTGGGCAGGCCTACGACTATTCATGGGCTGGCCTGACCTACGCACCTGGCGACTACAGCAACGAGGCAGAAGACCTGCACCTCTTAGGCGGCGAGTTACTGGATGCCTTCGTGTTTGGCAATTGGAATATCGGAGACACCGCTCTGGGTGTGAGAGCTGGCCGTCACACCATCTATTGGGGGCAGAGCCTGTTGGCAAACGGTGCCATTACCGGCATCGCCGGGTCAATGACTGCACTCGACTCAGCCAAAGGCCTCTCGGTGCCTGGGACGGAAGCTCAGGAGCTGTTCCTGCCTTCTACCAAAATTTCTACTGTATTTCAGGCCACTGATAACTTGACCTTCAACGCCTATTATGAATTTGAACACAGGGTAAACCGCAACCCTGAAACCGGCACCTACTGGAGCCCGGTTGAAGTGCTCACGGAAAATAGCGAGTGTTTTGTCCTGTCCCCAGGGACCGCCACCACCCAGAGAGGGTGTTTCAAGGTCAAAGACAACAAGGTCCAGGATTCCGGTGAGTATGGTTTCAACATTCAGTACACCATACAGCGTTGGAACCTTGAGACCAGCTGGGTTTATATCAATGGTTCTGACCGTACTGTGGCTGGTGTCTATGGCACCTTCGGCGGTGTCGACCCTGAAATTGTTGCAAAGTACAAAAAGCCATGGAATGAGGGTGGAGCCAATGCCAACATCCTGGGTGAATGGGGTTGGGTTTACAAGAAAGAGGTTGAGACTTTCGGTATTTCCCTGGCCAAGGAGATGTTCGATATCAGCTTCGGTATGGACATCGCGTATAGAAAGAATGCGGGTCTGAACCCGAATTTCACAGCGTCACTGCTCGGCCACCCTGGCGAAACTCCAGCCGACTTCTCTCCCGATCCTGATGATTATCCAGGCGCCACTGGCGATATCTGGGGTGTGGTCATCAACGGTCTGGGCTTCCTGAACGGCGATTGGGGGCTGTGGGACGGTGGTACCTGGATTCTGGAATACAGCACAAGCTGGCTGGATGATTACGGTAAGAATCCTGAGTTTGCGAATGACAGAATCCACAAAGGCCGTGTCACTTCTCAGATAGGGGCAATATTCCGTCCTACCTGGTTCCAGGTCTTTCCCGGCTGGGATATGACCTTGCCCATGTCCGTTTCCTACGGTATTGACGGCGAACAACCCCCCCAGGGAACCGTTACGCACGAGGAACTGGGTAACGCCAGCGTGGGTATCGCATTCAAGATTGACGAGACGTGGGATATGGAAGCCCGGTACAGCGCTTATTTCGGCCCTACCGACAACGGTACAACAGGACCTCTAAATGACCGCGACAATGTTTCGTTCACCATAAAGAGGACCTTCTAGGCGTAGGATACGTCAGCCATCACACGCTCCCTGATTTTATGGTCTATAACTAACAGGGAGTGGCGCGGACGGAAGTTCGCAGGCGTCAGGTTTGGCCTGACAGGGTGTCGCTTTTGTGGCGCCCTTTTCATTTACATCAGAATAAACAAGTGGAAGCAGTATCATGGCAATAAGAAAGGCTTTGCTCGGCGCGTTACTGGGCGCACTCCTGATCCCCTGCACACTGGCCTACGCCGATGGCTACGACGTTCTGAAGCTACCGGCCGCGCCGACGACTATGGCGGACAAGGCGCCACTGTTTGTCGTCCGGAAATTTGGCGACCGCTACTTCGCAGCGGGTGATCGCGGGCATATTATATTTTCGGACGATAACGGGGAGACCTGGACCCAGGCATCTGTTCCCGTGCGTTCCACATTGCTAGACGTGTTTTTCGTGAACGACAAACAGGGCTGGGCTGTAGGCCATGAGGGTGTCATCCTGCATTCCAGCGATGGCGGAGAAAACTGGGAGCTGCAGTACGACGGCTTGCGATACGGCCAGGAAGGCCTGGCCTTCTACAGCGAGTTGGCTGAAGAGAATCCGGACAACGAACTCTACCCCTATATGATAGGCGAAATGGAGTTTGCCATCGAACAGGGTGCAGACAAGCCCTTCTTCGGTGTTGTTTTCTATGATGAGAAACACGGTCATGCCGCAGGTGCCTATGGCATGATCATGGTTACCCGCGACGGCGGCAAAACCTGGCAGCACGTGCTCCACCATATGGAGAACGATAACTTTAACCATATTTTCGATTTTACGGCACTGCCGGAACCCGGGAAGTCATTCCTGGTGGGTGAGGCGGGCTTGTTGATGGTGGGTGACATCAACGAAGAGCGTGCAGTGAGAGTGCATTCCGTACCCTGGGAAGGCAGTTTTTTTACTGCTGTTGCCGCAGTGGACGGCGCGGTAATCATGGGTGGTCTGCGCGGCAGGATGTTCCGTACCGCCGATGAGGGTGAGACCTGGACCGTGGTGGAAAAACCGCCAACCAGTGCACTGGTTGCCCTGTCGCGGGAGGATGACGGCACCCTGATCGGCGGTGGCATCGCTGGAGAGATTCTGGTGAGCAAGGACAACGGCTTCACTTTTACCATGAGTCCCGCGTCCTTCACCGTGGGACCGATCTTCGACCTCACGCCAGGCGCCGGTAACAGCCTGATAATAGCTGGGCCAAAAGGCATCAAATCGGCGACGTTGTCACAGTAATAACAAAAGAATTCTCGGAGAATCACTAATGGCCCACTCACAAGAATCAGATCTTCCCATCATCGCGGATCTTCACAAGTTTGATTTTCAATCCGGCACTTTCCTGGAAAAACTGGTATTTAATAATCGGCCTATTGTGCTGATTCTGTGTCTGGTCACCACTTTGGTGCTCGGGTATCAGGCGTCCAAGATTCAGCTACAGGCCGGATTTGAAAAGATGTTGCCCAAGGCGCACCAGTACGTACTTAACTACCAGGCGAATGCCAGCGGTCTCAAGGGCCTGGGTAACAATCTCCGCGTTGTGGTGGCGGTGAAAGAGGGCAACATATTTACCCCGGAAAATCTGAAGTTCGTTGAAGATGTCAGTGACGAATTGTTTTTCATGCCGGGAGTGGATCGTAATGGTTTAAAGTCCATCTGGACACCCAACACGCGCTGGCGGGTAGTGACTGAGCAGGGCTTCGAGGGCGGGCCGGTGATTCCCGGTGACTATGATGGCTCACCCCGATCCATTGAAGAGATCAAGGTCAACATCGCGCGGGCGGGTATTCTCGGTGACCTCGTTGCCAACGATGAAAAGTCTGCAGCGGTTATTGTCCCCCTGCTGGACATCAATCCTGAAACCGGAGAGCGTTTGGATTACGCCGAACTCGGTGTCAAACTGGAGGAGATTCGCGAAAGGTTTACCGCGAATGACCCCAACCGCTCGATTCATATTATCGGTTTTGCCAAGCTTATTGGCGACCTGATCGAGGGCCTATTCTCCGTTATGCTGTTCTTTGGCATAGCAGTTGTCATTACCATTATTTTGCTCTTTCTCTACACCCGATGCATGCGGTCAACTCTGATGGTTGTCGGCTGCACCCTGGTTGCGGTTACCTGGCAGTTGGGCATTCTCGCCACGCTTGGCTATGAACTGGACCCCTTCTCGATCCTGGTGCCTTTCCTGATCTTCGCCATCGGGGTGAGTCACGGTGCGCAAAAACTGAACGGCATCATGCAGGATATCGGCCGCGGCACACACCGGTATATTGCTGCGCGCTACACTTTCCGGCGCCTGTTCCTGGCGGGGGTTACAGCACTACTGTCCGATGGTGTGGGTTTCGCTGTACTGATGATTATCCAGATCCAGGTGATCCAGGATCTGGCGATTACCGCTAGTATCGGTGTGCTGGTATTGATATTTACCAACCTGATTCTTATACCCGTTGTACTGTCTTATACCGGTGTCGGCAAGGCATGTGCTGAGCGCAATTCGAGGCCAGTGAAATCCATAGAAGAGATGCACTGGCTGTGGCGTTTTCTGTTGTCCTTTACTCACCCCAAGCAGGCTGCCACCGCGATTGTGGTTGCAATATTACTTTCCATTGGCGGCTTCTACATATCTAAAGACCTGCAAATCGGCGATCTGGACCCCGGGGCACCGGAACTGCGGGCAAATTCCCGCTACAACAAAGACGTTGCCTACATGATTAACAGCTACTCCGTGAGCACGGACGTTTTTGCGGTGATCATCAAGACGCCACCGGACCAGTGTGTCGATTACGAGAGCCTCAGTCTCGCCAATGAACTGGAATGGCGATTACGTCAGGTGCCGGGTGTCGAAGATGTACGCGGTCTGAATGTTCGGACGCGCCAGATTATGTCCGGTATTAACGAGGGCTTCCCGAAGTGGATGTCATTGTTCCGCAACCAGGACACTATCAACTATGCGGTCACCGAACTGGTTAACCTGGACTATGTTGATCCGGGCTGCTCGCTCTGGCCGATGATTGTCTATCTGGCAGATCATAAGGCTGCAACGCTGGAGGGTGTGGTCGACGCACTGGAACTGTTCAATAAAGACTGGCCCAGCAGCAAAGCGGATTTCCTGGGTGCGGCGGGTAGTTCGGGCTTTGAAGCAGCGACAAATATTGTGGTGAAGAAGGCCAATACCGAGATGCTGTTCTACGTGTACGGTGCGGTTATCGTGCTCTGTATGCTGACGTTCCGCTCGGTGCCAGGTGTGATCTGTGCGGTGCTTCCACTAATGATGACCTCCATTCTTTGTGAGGCCCTCATGGTCTTACTTGGCATCGGGGTTAAGGTGGCAACACTGCCGGTAATTGCACTGGGTGTAGGTATTGGTGTCGACTATGCCCTGTATGTACTCACGGTAATCCTTGCCAAGGAGAAGCAGGGTATGAATCTTACCCAGGCCTACTACGAGACCCTGAACTTTACCGGTCGCGTGGTAGCCCTTATCGGTATAACCCTGGCGGCGGGCGTGATCACCTGGTCAATGTCACCCATTAAGTTCCAGGCTGATATGGGAATTCTGCTGACCTTTATGTTCCTGTGGAATATGTTCGGTGCGCTGATTCTGATGCCTGCGCTGGCAACGTTCCTGCTGAGACCAAAAAAACAAGCTGATTCAGCCTGACGCAATTTGCAGTAAAATCACGGCCACAGCGTAAAACCTGTGGCCTTTTTTATGTACTGGATTGCACTATAACGTCTGTGGCTATGTCCAGAACGGCACCGATAACGTTGCTGCTGGATTCCTGGGCGGCGCTATTACAGACGAGAATTTCGGGAAAATAGGCCAGCTAGCGGTCTCGCCTGCGAATCGTTAAGGAAAAACCGGTAGCTGGTGGTTTGGGCGAATGGGTGCGGTGGTTAGCCATCAGCATCCCTTATCGGCGCTGCGCATTTCGTTCGCACTCTGTGATTCCTGCCAAATAGCCAGGGTCAGTACTGTAAGGTACACGGAAAGAATAAAAGCCATCATGGTCACCTCTCTTGCAGTCTGTGAAACAGCCTTCTGCCTCACTACAGAGCACAATATGGGCACTTGTAAAATTCTTCAAATGGCAAAAATTCACCTACACTATGAATATAATTCATAGTGTGAGAACTTAGAGCTGTGGATATTCGGGATTTGGGACGTTTGGATCTCAACCTTTTGGTAGCGCTGGAAGCGTTGCTGGAGGAGGGGAGTGTGTCCAGGGCGGCCGAGAGGCTGTTTGTTACGCAATCGGCCATGAGTAAAACACTCGGCAGGCTACGCCAGCTGTTCGACGACCCACTGTTTATCCGCAAAGGCGCGGGGATGACACCTACTTCCAGGGCAGAGCAACTGGCGATGCAATTGCCCGGTGTGCTGCTTGCAGTGCA
The DNA here is from genome assembly GCA_963977275.1 of uncultured Haliea sp. Classification (GTDB taxonomy): domain Bacteria; phylum Pseudomonadota; class Gammaproteobacteria; order Pseudomonadales; family Halieaceae; genus JARRPM01. The sequence continues at coordinate 6,002 of CAXBNX010000026.1, forward strand.
GGAAATGCTTGAGCCTCAGGCGTTTAATCCTCTTGAATTCGATGGCCACTTCAATTTGCAGGTGCCGGGGCATATGGGGCTTTGGTTGATGCCATTGCTGGTTCAGCGCCTCGACGTAACGGCACCGAATATTCGACTCAGTGCCCGATCCAGTGTGGATAGACCCTTTGAGCAACTGAACAATGGCAGGCTCGATTTTATTCTGCAGGCGGAGCTGCTGGAGTACCCGGATGATCTCCGCTTAACCACGCTGGGGTACGCGTCGCCTGTTCTGTTGGCCCGCAAGGGCCATCCGCTAGAAGGGAGGGAGCTGAGTTGGGAAGAAATACTGCCGTACCCACACGTGCAGTTGATCGCAGATGAACTTGCTGACATACATTTTCTGGTACCACAGGAGTCAGCGTTTATGCGTCACATGGCCGCTGCGGTACCTGACCTGAGTACCGATCAGTTATTAACGGCGATACAGGTGGTATGCAGCTCGGATTATCTGTTTCCGGCACCGCCTTTATTTATGGAGCAGGCTGATCTCAGTATGGAATTGATTGCGCTGCCATTTCCGAAGGCGGAAGAGGTGTCACTCAAGTATGTAATGGTGGATTGTCAGCGCTTCCATTCCGCCGCCGCGCACGATTTTATTTACCACGAAATACTCCAGGTCATCGATACATTCAGGATTAAGTACGCGCTTCCATCGCTCGCCCAGTTGAGGGAGACAAAAAAACTGGCATACTAGTGGTCGATAGATGCTGGTCCTCGACTTTCGCCGGCTACTATCCTCCTTCGGCGTAACAATAAGACAACGGGTGGCTCAGGATTATGTTTTTCTTGAAAAAAGCGGCTGGATATTTACTTGCCGGTAGCATGGGGGCACTGCTCCTGAATACGACTCTACAAGCAGCGGATGTAGAGGACAGCCTCGATGTAGTGGCGACAACGAATAACAACGCCGCTGCTTCCCAACAGACTATTGATAAGCTCTCCCGTGAGACCCGTAACCTTCTGGAAGACTACCGGAAACTACTCGACGGATCAGAGTATCAGGCGGCCTACACTCGCGAGCTTAAGGAGCTCGACGAGGTACAGCAGTTGCGTCTGGCCGAGTTGCGAGAGCAAATCAATCAGGCCCGCATAACGCAACAACGTATAGTTCCGCTGATGCGTAGCATGGCGGATTCACTGGAAAAATTTGTGATACTCGATCTGCCATTCCACCAGGAGGAGCGTATTGTCGCGGCGTTGGCTCTCAAGCAGCGGTTGCGCAGCCCCGACATTTCGGTGTCCGCCAAATTCCGGATTCTGTTGGAGGCATATCAACTGGAACAGAACTATGGCAGCAACATAGAATCCTGGAGAGGGCCTCTACAGCAGGATGGTGAGGTGTTATCCGTTCAATACCTGAGGATCGGTCGAGTGGCTCTGTTTTACCAATTGCTGGACGGTTCCAGCAGTGGATACTGGGACAATCAGCAAGGGCAGTGGCTGCCACTCGAGGCGCGCTACAATCGTGGCCTGATGCAAGCGGTGCGTGTCGCCGAGAATATTACGGCTCCGCAATTGCTGAACTTGCCCCTGCGCCTGACAGGAGAAGCGTCATGAGCCGCTTGATCGCCGTGATGTCAGTGGTGTTTCTCGCCTTGCTGTTGCCTTCGGTCAGTCATGCGCAAGACGCGGTAGCTGCGCAACAGATAACCAACCTGGACCAGTTATTGGAATCTGTGCGGCAATCCCAGCAGCAGCAACGCGAACTGAATGCACAGAGAGAGCGCGATTTTCTGCGTGACAACAAGAACCAGAAGGAATTGATCGCCAGCGCAAAGAGAGAGTTTGAGCGCAGGCAACAGGAAAATCAGCCTCTTTTTGCTGTTACCGAAAAAAATACGGGCGAGATTGCGGCCCTGGAGACACAACTGAAAGCGCTGGTGCAGGAGATGGGCGATCTCTCCAGCACCTACCGTGAGTTTGCCGGCGATTTTTCTGCGGTGATGCAAGACTCGATGATTACGGCGCAGTTCCCTGAGCGCACCGAGGCACTGCAGGACCTCGCGGCGGGTGACGGCCAGCCGACTATTGTAGAGATCGAAGCACTCTGGCTATTTTTGCAACAGGAGATGACGGAGGCCGGCAAGGTCCTCACCTTTGAGACCCCGGTAGTCGTGGCCGATGGCACAGCCGAGTCGCGTACTGTCTTGCGGGTGGGAACATTTTCTGCGTTTGCGGATGGAGATTTCCTGCGGTTTGTTCCCGAGACTGGCGAATTGCTGTTGCTCTCCCGTCAGCCCACGACTCGATTGCGCGATGAGGCGCGAGAGTTTGCTGAGCAGGGTGGTGTTGCACCGATTACGCTAGACCCCACCCGCGGTAGCCTGTTGGGCATGCTGGCCTATACTCCCAGCCTCAGGGAACGTATCGAGCAAGGTGGTTCAATTGGACTCATTATCCTGTTTCTCGGTGCATTCGGTTTGTTACTGACACTCTGGCGCACGCTATACCTCGGCGTTATCTATTTGCGTATGCAATCACAGTTGCGCAACGTGGACAAACCCTCCCGGGGCAACCCGCTTGGACGGGTTCTCACTGCGGTGGAAGGTGTGTCTCTGGATGAGGAAGAGTTGCTGCAGTTAAAGCTTGATGAGGCAGTGCTGGCAGAAGTGCCTGCACTGGAGCGTGGTAATGGCCTGATCAAGCTTCTTGCTGCCACCTCGCCGCTATTGGGCCTGCTGGGTACGGTTACCGGCATGATTCTGACCTTCCAGGCGATCAGCCTTTTCGGCACCGGGGACCCAAAACTCATGGCCGGGGGTATTTCCCAGGCATTGGTGACGACGGTGCTGGGTCTGGTTGTTGCCATCCCGCTGCTGTTTGGTCACAGCCTGATCAATACGATGGCGCGTTCCATGATCCAGCGCCTGGACGAACAGTGTGCTGGTGTGTTGGCGCGCAGCGCAGATCAACAGCGGGTGAATTGATGTGACCAGTCTGTTCGCAGTATTTTACTCGATCCAGGATTTTGTCGACCAGGGCGGCCCAGTGTTATGGGTCATTTTCGCTACCTGTTTTTTGTTATGGCTGCTGATCCTCGAACGTATCTGGTATCTGCGAATTTCCTGGCCGCGCCAGTCGCGCCGGCTTATTGACCAATGGAATGCGCGGTCGGACTGTCGGTCCTGGCGCGCCACCAAGATTCGCGAAGTCACGGTCTCCGAGGTGAGAATGCAGCTTGGTGCCACACTCCCGTTGATCAAGGTTCTGGTTGCCCTTTGTCCCTTACTGGGTCTGCTGGGAACCGTTCTGGGTATGATCGGCGTATTTGAGGTGATTGCTGTCAGCGGGAACGATGATGCACAGGCAATGGCTAGAGGTGTCTACCGAGCGACCATTCCCACTCTGGCCGGGCTGGTTGTCGCGCTTACCGGAATCTACTTTACCGTGCGCCTGCAGCGAATTGCCGACAGGGCTACAGGAAGTCTCGTGAAGCGACTGGTCCTGGACGAGGGTCCGTCAATGCAAGCACAGGGGAGCTGAATAAATGACAGCGAAACGACACCTGGTGACGCCGGAGGAAACCGAACTGGACATGACGCCCATGTTGGACATCGTGTTTATCATGCTTATTTTCTTCATTGTCACCACCTCTTTTGTCAAGGAATCGGGTGTGACAGTAAGCAGCCCGTCGGCGGAGACAGCATCGCAGCAGGAAAATGCCAATATATTTATCGCTATTACCGCGACAGGCGAGGTTTGGATTGATCGCCGTCCGGTAGACCCCCGTGCAGTGAGGGCAATTGTTGCGCGCATGCACGCGGACAATCCGGAGGGGTCCGTCATAATCCAGTCCGATGAGGAGGCATCTACTCGCAACCTGGTCGATGTGATGGATCAGGTAAGACTCGCAGGCATCCAGCAAATTGCTATAGCTGCCAACAAGAAGACTGAGTGAGTCTGGCGAATGCGTTATCTCTTCGCGTTTTTCGGCGGCCTTTTGATCACTGTGGCAATATTTTTATTTATGCAGAGTTTGATAAAGAGCCGGCAGCCGCAGGATGTTTTGGTGCCGGTATTCAGCCAGGTGGATATTCTCCGGCAGGAACCGGAGAAAGAGGAGGTGGAACCTGAAGCGGTGGAGCCGGAAGAGCCCGTCGAGGAGCCTCTGATGGATTCGCTTGCAATGTCCGCTCCCACGCCAGAACCGGCACTTAATCTCGAAATATCAGCGCTCGATCTGGCCTTGGGTGATATCAAAATCCAATCGGTAGGAGATCACTGGCAGGGCCCGGTGGGTACGGGTGTCGGGGCGGTGAACCTGGCAGGGGGCGACGGTGAAGGCGCGCAGGGCTTTATCGAAGTCATTCCTTTTGACACACGTCGCCCCAATGTCCCGGAGGCCGCCTATCAGAATCGTATCAGCGGCTGGGTTCTGGTTGCATTCAAGGTATCTGCCGATGGCAGGACGCGCGATGTACAAGTACTTGATGCGCACCCAAGAGGTGTATTCGAAGAAAAAGTTGTGGCCGCGGTATTGGATTGGAAGTACCGCGTGGCCCGTTACGGCGGGGCAACCGGCGGGGTTATGCTGACACAGAAAGTGGATGTTTCCTGGGAAAACTACCCGCAGAATATGCCCAATGTTGATTGACAGAATGCAAGCTGGCCTGAGGCTATGCCAGGTTGTGTGCTTGTGTGTCAGCGTCGTGCTGCCGCTTTCCGGGCTGGCGCAGGAAGGGCAGTACCGCAGCAAGATTCGTATTGATCCTGCTGGCGATACCACCGCGACTTCAGGCCTGTCCATTGCAGAGCTTGAGCAACAGATCAACTCAATAGCCGAGCCTTACGCCAAGTCCAGTGCCGGCCGTCACCTGGCTCGTCACTTCGTAGCGGAGGGTGAATACGATAAGGCTATCGAGTATTACCAGAGCGCTTTGATTGCACGCGGCCTGTCAGATATTGCGAACCGAGAGATGCTCCGAGAATTGGCGCAGGTCTATCTGCGCAAGGAAGACTATGCTGCGGCAGCGACCACGCTTGAACGGGCGTTACGAATTGATCTGGTGGCCGGCGCCACTGACTACCTCTTGCTGGCACAGGCGTATTATCGCCAGGGGAAACTTGTGCAGGTTGTCGCAGCGCTGGACCCCATTGAAGAAAAAGCACTCAAGCTGACGTTGCCGCAGAAACGCCAGGCGCTGGCACTTTATTACCAGGCTGGCGCCTATGCCCAGTGCGAACGACTGCTGCGTCAGCTGCTTGATGCGGAGCCAGATAACCCCGATAACTGGCATCATCTGGCCTCAGTATTCTTGCAACAGAACAAGAAGAAGCAGGCGCTGGACCAGCTGACTCTTGCCGCGGAAAAGGCCGTACCGTTTCGCGAGCAGGACATTATGCTGTTGGCCGATTTGCATGCGGTCAATGGTAATCCCTATGGTGCCGCTGTGGTGCTGGATGCGGCGTTGAAAGATCAGAGTATTGCTGCAAACGGGCTTAATTACCGCAAGCTGTTCCAGTTCTGGCTGCAGGCACGGGAGCAGCAAAATGCCATTGCTGCGCTGGTGCAGGCTGCCAGACTCAGCGGCGATATCGAACTTTACCTCTACCTGGCTCAACTGCAGATGGAGCAGGAAGAATGGCGTCAGATGTACAACACGATGTTGGCAGCGTGCAAAAACACATTACAGGATAAGTATGTTGGACGGGCCAATGTTTTACTGGGTGTAAGTCAGCTGAAATTGGGTGATGAGTCTTCCGCCAGGCGATCCTTTATCAACGCCACGCTGATAGGAGGCATGGGGCCTCAGGCCGGTCAATGGCTGACATTTATGAAGGCTGATCCACCCACCGCAAGCGAGTTGAGGGGGATCGTCGGCGTTTGCCATGGTTCAAAGGATAAAAAGGCTTCCGCCGGCGAATTTACTGCCCGTGTCGGAAGAGAGGAGGCTGGCGGTCGCGCTATGGTCAAGGCGCAGCCATCTCAAGAAAGTGACGTCAGCGTAGAGACGAAGATTGTGCCGCAGCTGAAGTTCTTTTATCAGGAATATAAAAAGCCGCTTTCAGAGCTGGCAGATGAGGCCAGAAGCCTGGCAATCAAGATGGGTATTGCCATGGTAAAGTCAGGTGGCTCTGTCGACGGTCCGTTGCAAATTATCGCTTTGGGAGCAGGTGAAGACAGTGAACTGCAGTTGGGCTTTCCAGTGCGGGGTGCGCCCCGTGCCGGCGGCAAGTACGATGTCCGTGTAACCCGGAATTTCAAGTGCGCGTACGTGCTATACACGGTTGAAATGGGCTCGCTGGAGGAGATGTGGGCAGGATTTCTGTCACAGGTGGCGGCAGCGGGCCACATACTGACAGATGAACGCAGGGTGATACTTCGGGCGGCACGCGGTGATAAGGCCGGCTCGCTGGAGTTGCAGGTCGGAATTGAGTAGGCCGGTTGATCCAGCCGGACCGGCTTTAGCGCTGCGATGATCCGGACTCGCAGGAAGGACGTAAAACAGCATGAACTCTTCGCTAATGGCACAGGTTCCAGAACGTGACACAGCATACTTCTTTAGCAGCCCGCTCCGCCGTGACCCGCCGGCTTCCTGACGCTCTCTGGTTTAATGCCCTGTGGTTTCAGGCCCTGTGGTTTTGTGCCGTGTTGGGTGGCGATCCGTTGCTGCCACTCGCGCTGTTGTTGCTCGCGTGCCATGTCTGGCTTGTCAGTGATAGACGCACTGAAATGAGACAACTGGTAATGGTGGGCGGCGTAGGCATTGCAGTGGACGCCGTGTTGAGTACCACAGGCGTTTTCGTTTTTCACGGGGCTGTGCTGGTCCCTCTGTGGCTGTGCTGTCTCTGGATGGGCTTTGCTGCCGCGCTTGGGCGCAGCCTGGCATGGATGGCTTCGCGCCCCGCTTTGTGTGCTGTTGCCGGGGCAATAGCCTTTCCTCTAAATTACTGGGCGGGGAAAAGATTGGGCGCAGTGGAATTTGGCTATTCGTTGCCGGTGACCCTGGCGATCCTTGCGCTCACCTGGGCTGTTATTCTTCCGGGAATGTTCTGGCTGACGGCCAGGTTACAGCCAGCTGCTGACCGGAGCACCCATGAGTAGGGCTGGGCTGGTACTGCTGGCGGCGTTGTTCTCCCTGCCGGTGGCAGCTGGTGACGGGCGCTGGCTTCTTGTTGGTGAGGCGCAATTGAAGGTGCTGTTCTGGCCTGTTTACAACTCGCGACTTTACAGTGCCGATGGTGAGTATCTCGAAGGTCAGCGCCCCCTGCGTCTGGAGATACAGTATTTGCGGGATGTGGCTGCCGCTGATCTCGTGGAAAACACGCAAAGTGAATGGGAACGATTACCGGCGGCGTCCGTAAAAAGCGCGCAGTGGTTGCAAACGCTCTCGCAAATATGGCCTGATGTCCGGGTCGATGATGTGTTGGAACTGCAGGTGGACGAGGAGGGTCGAAGCGCTTTTCTGATGAATCGCCAACCCCTTGGTGGCATTGACGACCCGGATTTTGGCAAGCATTTCCTGAATATCTGGCTATCCCCCGATACCAGTCGGCCTGAATTGCGCCTGGCTCTGATCGGCAGAGACTAATTTCAGGCTTGCCATTGGCGAACCGGGGTCCCAGAATCGCGCCATGCTTAATCTACGCTTCAATCTGCTGTACACACTGATAGCCTGCCTGCTAGCGCCTGTTTCCCTGGCGGAAGACTATCCTCCGCAGATCAAACAAATTCTGGAACGCCGTTGCATGGTGTGTCACGGCTGTTACGACGCCCCCTGCCAGCTTAAGCTGGACGCCTGGGAGGGACTGCAGCGCGGCGCAAGCAAGGACAAAGTGTACGATGGTGCCCGCTTGCTTACTGCGAATCTGACGCGCCTGTTCACTGACGCCGCAACGCCTGAGCAATGGCGAGAAAAAGGGTTTTACCCTGTGTTGGGTGATGCAGGCGGGGATGGTAAGGATAATGTTATCCAGCGGATACTGGAATTGAAACAACAGCACCCGCTCCCTGAAGAGGGCATTCTACCAGACAGTTTTGCCCTGGGACTGGATCGCAACCAACAATGTCCCCAGCCTGAAGAGTTTGACAGTTTTGCGAAGAACTATCCGCTTTGGGGCATGCCCTACGGATTTCCCGGTCTGCGCAGACCAGAGTACCAGGCGCTTGCAGAATGGTTGCGTCAGGGAGCGCCGGGTGTAAAGCGACCGGCCGTGGCGCCGTTAGAGGCTGCAGAAATAGACAAGTGGGAAGTGTATTTCAATCGTCAAGGTGTGAAAGAGCAGTTAGTGTCTCGCTACATATTCGAGCACCTTTTTATCGGGGATATCTATTTTTCCGACATCCAGGGTCCGCCACAATTTTTCAAGCTAGTCAGGTCGCGGACTCCACCGGGGCAGGCGGTAGATGTAATCGCAACCCGCAGACCCTATGACTCACCCGGACAAGAAGAGTTTTTCTACCGTCTACAACCACTGCGAACCAGTGTAATGGCCAAGCGCCACATGCCCTATGCGCTTGGTGATGCACGCATGCAGCGATGGAACGAGCTGTTTTTCGATGCGGATTACGAAGTGCTCAAGGTGCCCGGCTACGAGCCTGAACTCGCTGCCAACCCGTTTGTTGTCTACCGGGATTTGCCGGTTGAGGCGCGTTACAAATTCATGCTTGATGAAGCGCAGTTCACCATTATGGGCTATATTAAAGGACCGGTTTGTCGGGGGCAGGTTGCACTCAACGTGATAGACGATCACTTCTGGGTCATCTTTGCAGACCCGAACCAGATTGATTCCGAACAGAATGCGGATTTTCTCGCCACTGAAAGCGTCAATATGCGCCTGCCGGTGCCGGAGGGCAATCTGCTGATCTCCCTGGTGGAATGGCGCAAGTATGCGAGCAGTCAACGAAAGTTTCTCAAGGCTAAATCCCGTCTGGTGGAGACGTTGGCCCGCGATGACCGCAGAGCAATTAACTTCGATCTGATCTGGGATGGTGATGGCAGCAATGACAACGCATCCCTCACGATCTTTCGGCACACAGACAGTGCCTCGGTGGTAAAGGGGCTGGTAGGTCAGACGCCCAAGACCGCCTGGGTGATCAGTTATTCCCTGTTGGAGCGTATCCATTACTTGCTGGTGGCGGGTTTTGACGTCTACGGTAATGTCGCGCACCAATTGGAAACCCGGCGCTATATGGATTTCCTGCGCATGGAAGGGGAATATAATTTCCTGCTATTTATGCCGAAAGATAAGCGTCTGGAGTTGCGGGATTTCTGGTATCGCGAGGCCAACCCCGATGTGAAGGACTACGTGCTGGGTAAGAGGGCATACATCCGAGCGGAGTCGGACATTCGCTATAGCACCTCCGACCCTGTTCAGGAGTTTTTCCGCCAACTGGAACCGAGACTGGCAGGCGCCAGTGCGCCGCGCTACCAGCCTGTCGGCCCGCATCTTGCTAAATTACAGAGTCTGAGTGGCAAGCCTTTCAGCCTGATGCCCGATGTGTCTTTTGTACAGGTGTTCGACGAAGCGGGTGGTGAGGCTGTCTACACCATAATCCACAACAGCGCTTTCCTTAATAACACCCACCTCTTTCAGGAGGAGCAGCGACGCTTACCTGTCGAGGACACCCTGACAGTGGTCAAAGGGTTTATCGGTTCTTATCCAAATATGTTTTTCCAGATGCCCGAGGATCAGCTCAGTGATTTTGTTGCCGCCATCGAAGCGGTGGAGACGGAGGCGGATTACGCAAGACTCGTCGATATATACGGCGTGCGCCGCACTGCGCCATGGTTCTGGAAATTGAGCGATAGATTCTACGACTATTATCAGCAGAAAATACCTATAGAAGCGGGGGTATTCGACCTGAATCGCTACGAAAACCGCTGACCAGCATTGTACAGAGACAACGGAGACCTTATGCCAGATCTATACAGTAAAGAACCGGAAAGTTTTCATGACAAGGTAATCTGGATTACCGGTGCTTCGTCAGGAATAGGCGAAGCGCTTGCTCGCAGCTTTGCCTGCAGCGGCGCGCGAGTTGTGTTGTCAGCGCGCAGGCGGGAAGAGCTTCTGCGTGTGCAGCAAGATTGCGTAAATGACGGAGCCAGGCGAGAGCATTTGCTTGTCCTGCCACTGGACGTGGTCGACCAGGCGGCCATGCCGGCTGCCGTAGGCACTGTGCTTGATAGCTTTTCGCGTATCGATATGCTGATCAATAATGCGGGCGTTTCCCAGCGGTCCTTCTGTCTGGAAACCGATATGACGGTGTATCGGGATTTGTTTGAAATAAATGTTCTGGGGCAAATTGCACTTACCAAACAGGTGTTGCCGGTAATGGTTGAACAGGGGGCCGGTCGATTGGTGGTTACCGCCAGTGTCGCCGGTAAGGTCGGTGTACCGCTACGCACGGGATATTGTGCCGCCAAACATGCAGTCATGGGTTTCTTCGATGCACTGCGTACGGAAGTGGCTCATCAGGGGGTCACCGTCAGCACGGTAGTGCCGGGCTTTATTCGCACCAATATTTCCAGTAACGCCCTGCGGGGTGACGGTGCGGCAACAGGCCAGACCGACGAGGACATTGCCGGTGGTATGGAGGTCTCTCGTTGCGCTGAGGTTATTATCGACGGGCTTGCGCGGGGCATCAGCGAGATAGCGGTCGGTGAGGGGGATGAAATGGCATTGCTGGAGCTCAAGCGTAGTAAACCTGAAGATACCTTTCGCTTGCTGGAAGGCATGGCGGAGCAAATTCGGGCCAGTCGCCAAAAGGCTGGATAGCTGCTCCGACCGGGTATGGCTCCGGGTGGCGTGCACCGCTTAACGCGCTGTGATATTAAAGTACAGGGCCGAACATCGCCACGGCGTTGTTGATCAGCCTGTGGGGCATGCTCCAATTGTCGATCTCTTCTGCAGTAATGCGCCGGGCAGACAGAAGGTAGGTCTGTTGCCGCTTATACACCGCGGCAGTCAGCTGCCGATCGGAAAACAAGATGGCATTTTCGTAGTTGAGGTCGAAACTGCGCCTGTCCATATTGGCCGAACCGATCAGGGAGATTTCGCCGTCTACTGTCAGTGTCTTGCTGTGTAGCAGGCCGCTTTCATACTCAAAAATATTGATACCGGCGCTGAGCAGCGCAGCATAATAACTGCGGCTGGCGGCACCGACGATGCGCGAGTCGTTTCGAGCCGGGAAAATGATCGACGTCGCCACGCCCCGATAAGCGGTGGCGCAAAGGGCGTCTAGCATGGACTCGCTGGGGACGAAGTAGGGGGTAGTGATTAGCATCTCTGTGCGCGCTGCATGCATGATGGATTCAAACATTTCCGGCATGGCGGAGAAGCGAACTGTCGGGCCTGTTCCAGTGACCTGTGCCACGAAACCAGCTTCTACCGGGGGTACCGGCTCTTGCAGTAGCGAGCTCAGGTCCTCATCAACGTGACTCATCCAGTCGCAGGCAAAGAGGTACTGGTTCTGGCTGGCGACGGGCCCCTGAAAACGAATTACAGCGTCGACCCAGGGTGCGTAGCTAGCCTTGATCAGGAATTCCGGGTCCGCGCAGTTCTGGCTACCACAGTAGGTAATGTCGCCGTCAATAACGACTATCTTGCGGTGGTTACGTAGGTCGATACGACCGGCAAAAGGCCTCAGCAGAGGGTTCCCTATTGGTAGTGCAACGGCCACTTTCACGCCCGCTTCTCGCATCGAGCGCCAGTGCGCGGATTTGATCAGCAAACGCGAGCCCAGGCCATCTGCCATGGCCCTGACGGTAACTCCACGTGCAACGGCACGTTTTAGTGCAGTGACCACTTTGCAGCCATTGCCATCCGGCAGCCAGATGTAAAACAACAGGTGCACATGGTTTCGCGCGGCGTCGATGTCAGCCACCATACGATCTATAGTGCTGTTTGAGTCATCCATCAGTACACCCGAGTTGCCCGCTACGGGGTTTAGTCCGGTGATGGAGTGGCCCACGCGAAACAGGTGCTGGCACTGCGCAGGCTCGGCGGGGGTGAACTGTTGCGGGTTCAAGCCGGCAGCTGCGGTCTCAGTCTGCAGGTCGTTCACGACCTTTTGCATGCGCTTTATACGCTTGTTGCCAATATTGACCTCACCAAACAGTAGATATGCGACGATCCCCACAAAGGGCAGTGTCGCGACAACTACCATCCAGGCAATGCGCGAAGCCGGTTCACGGTAGGGGCGCAATAGCACCCGTACACTCACCAGCAGCACGAGTATGAGATGTAGTGCAGGCAGTAGCGCCGTCATGTTCATGATGGTATTTTCGCAACAGGTGGATGGGGCACAGGGTGTCCTTGCGAAGCAATGGCCGGGTTTTACCTTCGCGCAGGTACAGTCGCAGTCAGGCTTTCTTACACGTATATATGTTTATTGCGCGAAAAGTACAAGGCATTTTTCTCGAGTGTAGATAGATTGAATGAAGCAGTGGCAGAAATGGCTGTGCTCGTCGCGTTGTGGGATCATTGGCGTATGAGCCGGGTGTGGTATCAGGAGGCGGTGCTATAAAAAATGGTGGATGAAGGGCAATTTCCAGAGCTGTCGGGCGCTGCAGTCCTGATTGTCGATCAGGCGAGTGCAAGTGTTCAATATTGCAATGCCGCCGCAGTGACGCTGCTTCACCGGGATATCACAGATCTGGTGGGCAAGCCCTGGTGGGACGCCCTGGGGTTGGCACGGGAATCCGATCAGGCATTGCCGCGGGCTATTGGTTCGAGTATCCGCTGCGCGATTCCACCCACACTGCTGCAGTCCGGGTCAACGGGTGAAATCGTAGTGGGAGGTTATCAGTTTCCACAGCTTGCACTGGGGAAGAGGGTACTTGTGCTCCTGTTGTTTCCGCTAGGCGTTGGCCAGAACTTTCTGTTCGCCAGACCTGTGGGTTCCGCAGACGTTGTGGCGGTGTTGGGGCTGGAAAATACCGTCGCCCAGGACCAATGGGAACCGGGAGATATCGCCCGGCGTATGGTCGATATACGCTTTGGATTGCAACAGATAGTGCCCGCAAGGGACGATGTGGGCATACCGGTGGGCGCGTCAATACCGATTGCCCTGCGAAACGTGACAATTGAACAGAGCCTGGATATCAGCAGGGCGCTTCTCTCCCATCTTACTCCCTTGCTCCAGGGGCAAGCCCGCATCCGTATCGGCATGGCGGCGTGCGAGTCTGAGGCGAGCCCGCTGGCCGCACTTATTGCGGCTAATAGTACTTTGCTGCGGTTGCAGAGAACTTCGGTGGGTGACCTGATAGCCACCGCTGACGACCGGGACAATCCGCTGTCGAGTGCGAGCGCTGCCCTGGATGACGGTATATTCAGTGAACGCTACAACCCTCCGGCATCACGGGCTTATCTCTGTGAGCTTGCTGCGCTGGTAATTGATGCTCAACATGCTAATGAATATCTCTCTGCTGTGCTTGCCGTGACGCTGCGCCAGTCCGGGGTGGCTGCCGGGGCTGTTTATCGTCGATGTTTTGATGACAGCTATGAATTTGTTGTAGGCGGGCTTGCAGCTGTCGACGGTGCCGAGTTCATCCCGGGTCCTGAAAAACAGTTACCGCGCCACATGCGCCAGTCAGCGCAAAAGCTAACAACCGGGCAGTTGCAGTCGCAAGATCACATTGTATCCGGCAAGTCCACCAGTGCTGTTTTTCCGATACGGCTCTACGAGCGTGTGCTGGGGTACCTGACGCTTCAGTACGACACCCCCGACTCCGTCAGCAATGAGTGGTTCGCCCCTGATGTGTCGGCGCTGCATCATCTGGCTACCGAGATTTCCAAGGCCTCTGACTGGCGCCAGGTCGGAGCGCAGCCCACACCGATCCAGGCGCTGGCACCGCGGCCTATTGACGAGCACATCGACGGTTACGTGGGTGACAATATGGAGGGTGCCATTGACCAGGCGGTATTCCTCTCCCGGCTCGACGTACCGGTAGCGATAATTGGGCCGCGAGGAACCGGTAAGATGTATGTCGCCAAGGTGATTCACCAGGAAACCGGAGCGGCGCCGGAGAAGATGGTAGCGATAGACTGTGGCGTTTTTCGGGGCCGTAAGGATGCGCTCAATCGTCTCGCTAAGGAACTGGAGCGCTCCCGGGGTAAGACCCTGGTCTTCAAGTCTCCTCACCTGATGAATGTCGATGCCCAGCTTAGACTAGCGCGCCAGATCAGTACGCGAATTCTGGCGGATACCAACCCACCGCGCTATCTGCCGGCTGCCCGCATTATCGGCTTGTTTCCAGACAACCTGGAACATCTGGTGCGGCGCCAGGAGCTCAACGACAAACTTGCCAGTGTTTTTGCCGGCTACCCAATCAGGGTGCCCCCCATTAAAGATCGAAAACGGGCTGTTTTGCGCTGGGCATACAAAATATTATCCCAGGAAGGTGCGCGTCGCGATCGCAAGTTGACCGGGTTTACACCGGATGCCGAGCAGGCCATGTTGCAACATGACTGGCCGGGAAATATCAGCGAAATGCGCCAGTGTATTGTGACTGCACTGGACAAGAGTGATAAGGAGTGGCTGACACCCGTCGATCTCGGCATATTTAAAGGTCTGTCCCCCGGGGGGGGTAGCGGCCGGGGGGAGAAACGTGCATACCTTCAGATGCTGGTGGAGGCCCCACCTGATGAGGGGGAGTATGCACCCACCACGCTTGAGGAGCTGGGTGTGGCCCTGGGCGAAGCCTTACACAGTCTGATGGAAAGGGAGGCAATAAAGCCGCTGGGAGCCTGGTTGGACGATGAGGTAGTACTGGCAGTCTGCGAACGATATCGCGAGAACATGCGTGCAGCGGCAGATTTTCTGCAGACGAAGCCGCGTAATATCGGTCGCTGGATGCCCAAAGTTCTAGCCAGAGAAAACGAGCGAAACAACAGCTCACTGTGGCAAACGCCGCAGCAGCTGATCAGACGGTGGCTAAAGGAGGCAGCGCCAATGCCAGAGCCACCGCAGCAACTGGTGCAGAGTATTCTTTTGTCCCATATTGTCAGTCAGTGCGGGAGCATCAGCGCTGCGGATCGGGCGCGGATAATGGGTGTGTCCACCCCCACGTACCAGAAACGATTGCAGGAAATGCTCGATCAGTAAAAGAGGGTGGTAGAAGCCATGGCAGATAAAGACGAAGATGCAGCTCTGGGGCACAAGAAACTGGTGCAGGAGTACGCCGAAGAGTTCCAGCAGATCGCAGATTCTCAGCTGCCATTATGCCTCGGCTTTTCTGCACGCCTGAACATGCTGTGGGATCTGGCCGGGGTAGCTCCAGCGCAGACCGAGGGGCGTGTACTGGGTGTGATGGGAATTAACAATGGCTGGAGAGAATCTGACGTGAGAAATTGGCTGCAGAAGGATGTATTGCCAGGGCGGCAGGATCTCCACAACATGGTTAAATTTCTGGTTGCCCAACTGGAAGATAAGCAGGATGCTCGGCGCTGGGAGGCATTTCTAGTGTATGGCTCGCCGATCGTAGCGTCACCTATCAGTAACAGTATGTATCGCGAAGACAAGACCCGGCGCGAGATCGCTTCCATGATCTTTGCCCAGCTCACTGCCGAGTACGCAATTTCCCCCTCTGCCTACGATGCCGACAAGGTATTCCAGCGCTGTCTCACGCTGATGCAAAAGTTCAACATTTACGAACCCCAGGACTTCCAGCCAGGCCATTTGGAGCCCTTCAAAAACTATATGTTTCCTTCCGAATAACACGCTACAAGGCCCGCAGCCAAAGGGGTGCGCAGCGCTCATACCCGGCGCCGTCTCCGGCGGATCCGGTATTTCTCCGCACAATTCAACTGTGCTCTGGCTAAAAAGTTCAGTTTTTCTGGAAATGTCCAGTTTTTCCTTGCCGGTCCCGGTCTCTGAGCCGAATACTGTCGCTGCAAACTTTGTCGTGATGTGCGTCACAAGACTGGACAGAAGCTGAGGAAGACGATGACTGACCAACAGGAAGAATTCGATATATCGGGCGTAAAAATAGCGGTGGTGGATGATGCCAAGACGATCCGCATGATGATGTCTCATACCCTCAAGGGAATGGGCTGTGAAGTAGAGTGTGCGGAAGATGGATACAAGGCCCTGGGTATGCTCCGGCGTTTCAAACCCGATCTGATATTTTTGGACATTACCATGCCGGAGCTCGACGGTTATCAGACCTGCACCTTGATCCGGAATGCAGAGGACACCCGCAATACACCGGTTGTCATGCTGTCTTCTTCAGACGGGATATTCGATATCGCGAAGGGGCAGGCGCGCGGCGCTACCGCTCACGTTACCAAGATTCCGCCGGAGAGAGTTCTTCGTCAACTGATTTATAAGCACACCAGTAAACGCAAGGCAGCCTGATTCATGAGCAGCAATGCACGTCGTGCAGTAGCGATGCTGGAGCAAGACTACACTGACAATGTTGTGGACTCGCCGGCGTTGGCGAGTGCTCCCATGACATGGATGGGCACTTCATTGAGCATAGCGGGTGTGCCGCTACTGGTTGGTTCGGGGGAGATTGACGAAATAGTGGAGACACCTGCAGTCACGTCGATTCCTGGCACGAAGCCCTGGGTTATGGGTGTGGCTGCCTATATGGGTGGCCTGTTACCCATACTCAGCGGTGATGCATTTTTCCGCCGGCGACCGTATGCGGGTCGTGTGCGTGACTTCTGCATGGTGATTCGTCGTCCTGGGTTTTATTTTGGTGTGACGCTCAGCGATGTGGAGCGACATATGACATTTCCTCTGGGGGATCGCGATATGGATCACCCGGTAGATGAGGATTTTGCACGTTTTACCCTCGGTGGTTTTCATGACGGGGACAGGTTTTTGGCAGTTCTGGATATTGAAAAGTGGATGGCTGATAGCGAGCTGTCCAGTGCGGCGGCATCGGGTTCGGTTTCTAATGAGGGGACAAATGATGAATAACAGAAAGATAAATAGCGGTGTGCGCAGCGTGTTCTTTGGTTTTGTGGCGTGTGTTGCGACCACGGCTTACGGGGCAGTTGCGGATACCGGCGCCATCGACGTCAAAAGCCGCAACGCGGTGGATGAAATGCAATTGATCTCGGGGCAGATCGAAACCAGCGCATGGAAAAGCAGCGGTGGCAACGAGTCCAGCTTCAAGGACCTGGCGTTGGGTGTTGAGGAATTCGATGAGCAGAAAGGTGCTATCGATACTGCGCTACTGGCCGATCAGCTGAGTCGTGTGGATATTGCCTGGCAACCGATCAAACGCGCCGCACAGGCGCTGGTCACATCTGCTCCTGATCTGGTTTTTGCCCAGAGCCTGGCCCAAAAGTACAACAGGGACATGGACGTCATGCAACGAGAGTTCTCTGCGGTAGCAAGAATCGTAAGTGACAAGGATTATGGTGCCGCCACCGACACTCTCGCACAGCAGAATCTCTGGCTGAATGAGCGCATCAACAGGAATATAAATCGGCTAGTGAACGGCGAGGCAGTTAGCGACAACGCTCCGGGAGAAATTCTTGCGGACACAGCGAAGTTGCTCGGGAATATTAATATCCTGAACTCCGGTGATGCGCAGCGTGGTATCGTCCGGATGGAGGATCGTATTGCGGTAGAAGCGCTGAGCTCTGCTTCGCGCCGACTTGCAATCCTGTCTGGGTCAATTGAAAAAGTCGTGGCTACAGCCGACGAGCTTCAAGAGGCTGCCGCCGCCAGAAAAACTATTCAGGAATCAGCGCCCGCATTGCAGGCGTCATTGGGCGGCCTGAAAAGCGCTGCTGTTGAATTATCTGAGACCGGGCAGGCCGGTGGCACCCTGTTGTCAGCCCTACTCGGTGGATTAGCCATTGTGGCTATTGTGTTGTTGCTGCTGCAGTTCTTTTTCCAGCGCAAGCGTGCCGCGCAGATGAAGCGGGGAGTCGCTGAAATCAAAAGCGCTTTGCACGAGATGTCACAGGGTAACCTGACTGCAAACGTTTCTGAGGAAAATACGGCGATTGTAGACATTGCCAAGCAAATTAATTCCTCAGCCATGCGTCAGCGCGAATTGATTCAGAACATCCATGGTCCGTTTGAACAATCTGTGAACGAGATTAACAGGATTGGTGTTTCCGCCAGGGGCCTTGTGGAAAAAGGTAAGGAGCTTACTCAGTCGGTAGGAGAATCCATCACTGCTGCCACAGAAATGGTGAGAACCAGCGAGGAAATCAAGAAATCCACTGGCGAAGCCGCCCGTACATCGGATCGCAATTGTCAGGAGGTCGCACAGGGCTACGGCCTTACCAAGGATATGTCCAAAGCGTCTGTCGATGTGCGGGAGTCAGTGCAAGAGACCTCGAAATCAGCCAAGCGCCAGGGCGAACTGATCCAGTCCGTTACCGCGGCAGCGGAGTATATTCAGGCCCTTAATACCAAGATTTCGGTGGTTGCAATCAACACACGAATCGAGGCGGAGAAGGCGGGTGAATTCGGTCGTCCTTTCCTGGGTATTGCCGAGGCAATTGCTGATTTATTGAGAGAGGCCGGGGATGAGGGGCGGAAAATTATCTCCGAGGTCCGTATGTTGCAGAACATGTCTGCCGAAAATCTCTCCAGCATGGAAAACACCGTGGGCACGGTGGTGACAATTCTGGAGTACATCGAACGGCTGGACAGTTCTTTGGAGGAAATCAACTCCGGTTCGGCCGCAATCAGCTCAATAATTCAATCTGTCGACGATGCCGCGGGGCAGTCGGCTGTCAGTGCCCGCCACATGAACAGCTCCATGACCCAGATAAGGGAACGGAATATTGAGATTGGAAAGTTCAGCGAATCCACCAGAATAGGTGTGGGACGGTTGCAGCGAACCATGCGCGACGCGTCGGCAAGCCTGGGTAAGTTCAAGGCTGGGGGTGCAGTGAACCAAAGTAAAGATGTGAATGCTGAACTCGATGAGCTGGAACCAATTGGCGTTGCGCCCAGGGTATATCGAGAAGAGGATATGAGCGCACTGGAAGCGTCAGAACAGGCCAGAGCTTCAGTGTAAATCCCGCCGCTCCTGGCATCTGTGTATAGCAAAATCGGAGGTTGATCTAGTGCCTAGTAAACCGGACATCGTGGCCCTCAAATGGGTTGTCGGTCTAATGAACAAGCAGGCCGAGAACGCTGAATCCGCGCTGGTGGAATACAGCAATAACCCCAGTGACAAAAAACCGTTGCTGCACTGCATGTGGGCCGTCCACCAGATAACCTCTACCCTCCGGGCGCTCGGCATGAAAAAGGGCGAAATGCTGACATTGGAGATGGAGCGCAGCCTCAATTATATCTACAAGGACAAGGTATCCGGCGAGCGGCGTAAGCTGACGATGGGCGGCCTTATGCAGGCATTGAAAGTGCTGCCAGCCTATCTTGCACACACCCAAAATACACGCCAGGACAGCGGGCAGGGCCTGGAACCGCATGTCAATGATCTGCGGCGATGGCTGGGTGAACGCCCGCGCCCGCAGGCCCTATTTTTCCATATTGACATCTCACCGGGCGCAGGGATTACCGAGGGAGCCACCCCAGCTACAGACGAAGAGGTTAAGGCCAGAGCTAATGTGATGCTCGCACTTTACCTGGAAATGGCCAAGATGGCGTTGCGCCGTCGAAATGTCGCGGATAGCATGAAAACAGTGGCCAGGGTTTCACGCAAAATGCAGGTGCTTTTTGCCGGCACCGAGGTGGAGCGTTACTGGTTTACCATGATAGGCCTGTGCGAAGGCATAGCTGGCGGTCTGATCGTACCGGACGAGTGTATAGCCCAGATATTTAAAACGGGTGCTTTTCTTATCAAGTATGCGCGCGAAAATGGCAGCGCTATAGATGGGTCCGTCGATTATGAAGATAATATGCAGCATATACTGTTTTATATTGCCGCCTGTAAGTCCAAGCCAGTCCATATAGCCCAGATACGCAAGGTTTTCGGTATAGATGACGATACGCTGGAAACAGCGAGTCGCGGCCTGGTACATATTGATGCCGTGATGACAGCACTGGGTGGCGCAATGAAGCAGCTGGATATGGTGATGGAATTCATCAATAACCATGACTTGCATGAGGCGGGCTCAGCTCCGGATGAGGAGTGGGATAACACTGCTCTGGATGGAATAGAGGCCGCGGAGTATCGGCTGGACGCAGCGGGGCAGGTTGTACATGCCGACTCCTTGCGCCGGGTTCGTACAAAACTGGCGGAGCTCTACCGCGGGCTATTCAGGGCCTCTCAAGGGCAGCATGCGCAGGCAGTGAATGATGTTATCCGCGGCATCGTGGACGTCAAGCTGGATATCGAATACAAGCTGGAGCACGGGATTAACAGCGCTTTCTCCAACAAGGAGTATGAGCTGCGAGAGAGTGTGGTTACAGCCACATTTGCACATATGAGCCTTGTTGAAAACCATTTGCACCAGATTCTTCGGCGCAAGGCCCTCGCCAGCTCCCTCGCCAGGAAACCATCAGAGAGCGAAGGCCTGATGCAGCTTACGGTTGCCTTGCATCGACATCTCAACAAAACGGATGGGGGCTACGAGGCGTTGCGTCAGGCGTTATCTGACGCGGATAACGGGAATGCTGATATCGATCTCCTCTACAGCCTGTCGAGAGAGTTTCTCGACGAGCTGGAAGAGGTTCCGGATCGCAAGGCAATAGAGGCATCCCTGCAGTTGCTGGATGATATAGCCGGTGCTCTGTGTTTTGCCGGTATGGAGCGCGAGGGTCAGGTCATCGAACGTTGCCACAACTGGTTGGCTGCGGCCAGCAAGGCCGGCAGTGTGCGTGAAGACGATGCGTTCCGCTGCTTCGCAGACGCGTTTGCCCAGATAGAGCTGCATCTGCAGCGCTCATTACTTGATCCACTGGACGATACTTCACATATGATCTCGCAAGCAGAGCAGCGTGTTGCTGAGCTTGATCACTGGGTGCAGCAGATTTCGAGTGGCGCAGACGCTGCCAACCCGGTACTGGCTGACACCGACTCTGTTGTTCAGGATGCGGAGATTTCAGCCGAGTTCCGTGAGGTTTTCATTGAGGAGTCTGAGGACATTGTTGCTGAACTGACCCAGTTGGCAGGGGCCTGGGCAGAGGAGCCAGCCGCAAACCAGGTGCTGAGAGATATAAGACGACATTTCCACACTTTTAAAGGGAATGGGCGAGCAGTAGGCGCTAATATTCTGGGAGAGCTGGGCTGGGCCGCACAAGATATGTTGGACCGGGTGCTGGATGGTGACCTGACCGCTGACCGCAAGGTTCAGAACCTGGTTTTTGAAGTGATCGCAGCACTGCCGGCGCTAGTAGCTTCGTACCGCAAAGGCGGGGAGTTGGATGTAATGAGCGCCCGTCAGTTGACCAATCGCTGTTTTGTTGTAGCGAAATCTGGAGGCAGGGATTCAGCCCCCGAGATGCTATCGGCAGAGCAAAATCTTCGGGGGGGCGCCAGCATGGTCAGCCCGATGCCGACGACAGGCACCGTAAGCCGGTAGGCTAATTGCGACAAAGTCTGCCAGGAATAGGGATAGTGGAGGAAAAACGTGCATACAGATAAAAATGGTGAAGCGCTTTCTGACGATAAGGCAGCTGAACCAACAAATGAATTGGAAGAAAGCACTCTGAATTGGTTGCTGGATATGGACCTCTCTGACCCCGAGGAAAATCTGTTTGCGCTCGACCGTACGCCCGATGTAAATACTGACCTGACCGAGGAAGAGATGGCCGTTGCGCGCCGACCCATGACCCGGGGCACGGCCGGTGCAGACGACCTGGAGAGCTATATAGGGGAGGAGATTGTCATCTCTTCGGATACCCAGGGTAGCGACATATACAACAGTTCAGAAATTGCCTCTTCGACAGGAGACGATGACGAGGGTGCTACAACCGGATCAATGGCGATTGATTATTCCCGCGATACACGCAGCCAGTTGCCAGCGGGTGATGATTCAGTTTTAGAGGGCAGCGATATTCTTGGTCTGTCCGAGGATGATGACATGGGTGAGAAATTCCTTGTTATCAAGCGCGTTAAACCCACAGAACCATCGAGCACCGTGGGGGTTGTGGAATCTGTAACTGAGCCAGAAGTCATTGAAGCAGTAACAACAACTGAAGAACCCGTGTTAGATGCCTCATCTGAGGAGACTTTGGCTGAAGTGCCGCCGCTGCTGAATGACGCACCGATTCTCAGGCTGGTCAGTGCAGAAGGGCCTCTCACAGGCGTAAATGATTGTGCTGCAGATGCTGTAGCGGAGGCCCCGCCGTCTTTGGACAATGAGGACTTCGACAACTTCCTGTTTAATGAAGATCGTCTGCAGGACAGCGAACCAGGCCCTCACGAACTGGAGTTGGTGCCGCTGGAGGGCGAGGAGCGCTTTGACGTAGATTCTGATGATGCAATTGATTTGCATGAGGACTTCCAGCTGCCACACGGGTCTGCTGGTGAAGCAGCAGCCAATGTCACGCCTTTGGTTCCGGAACTCATCGCGGAATTGACGCTGGTGATTAACGAACGTTTGGCCAGTCTTGGTATGGCGGCAGATTCCGTGCAGGCTGAGTTGATGCTGGAAAGTGAGTCCAGTCCTGTAGCAGAAATTTTGGCAGAGGGTTTTGAACCTGTCATTGCCGTTTGCCCGGCGCCCCTGGCGACCCTGCAACAAATGCGGCAAGTGGATGTCGACGCGATCTATATGACCATGGTGCATACGCAGACGGGGCAGCGTTGTAATCGCCTGTTCGAAGACGATTTTGTGCTGGGCGCTGGCGCGGGGCAGCCGATCGAGGACGAGGATATTGAAACGGTCTTCGACGGCTTTGATGATCAGGCCCTCGACGATAGTGACCTGCAGGTCCTGGCAGAGACTGGGGTAGTTGAGAAATGCGATTCTGAGCTTACTGACGAAAACGCCTTCGAGGGCTTTGGTGAAGATATTTTCGCTGACGAACTTACCGGCGCTGGTGATGAGGGCGCGCAAATCGATATCGATGCGCTCTTTGATAGCCTCGGCCTGATAGAGGATCAAGCGGATGAAATTTGTGGCCTGGATGTGGAGGAGTTTTCTACAGCCAGTGGGTCCGAGCCCTTAGAGTCCCTGGATGAGGATGGCACTGCCCATATTGCAGCTGAACTGATTGAAACGGCAGCGCCTGGTGTGCCAGCGGAAGTGGCCGAGCTACAGGAACCCGCCCGACTGGTGGTGGCAACAGATACTGTTGTACCAGCGATTGCTGTAGAGTTTAATTGCATTCCCGCAGGTATCACTTTTTCACAGGCCAGTACTGGCGGCGGGGAAATTTTCGCAGACTTCCTGGACGCCTTTATAGAAGAGGGCTCCTCCGAGCTCGAGAAGTTGGAGGACGCAGTAGCGGTCTGGGAGCGTGACGTCACCGCTGAACAAGCCTATGCATTAGTGACCCGGGTTTTACACACGATCAAAGGGATTGCTAAAGGTGTCGGGCTGCATTTTTATGGCACGCTTATTCATAACTTTGAAACCCTGCTCGGGGCGATGCCCCGGCCGGAAGCGGGTGCCGACAGTGAGTATTTCCGCAGGGTCAATGCGTGGTTGGACGCCTGCGTGCGTGGTCTGGACTATATCCAGGGCAGACGGGAGGATATTTCCAATGTACTACCTCAAGGCACCGATCAGCCGGTGGTCGGCTTTGAAGAAGCCGAGCGGGTTGAGATCGCCGAGCTTGTGGACGCGGCTGAAGCTGCACCGGTCGATACAGCTGAGGGGACATTTCCCGCTGCGACAGACAAGCCGCCGGTAGTAGACACTCAGGCCAAGAATCAGTCCAAGAAAATCGCTGATGATGGAGCCAGGGCCCTGGCGGCGCAACAGTCTGTGCGCATCACCTCTGAAAAACTGGACGAGATGCTAAAGCTCAGCAACCAGGCACAGCAGCTCAGCGTGCGCACAGCCCAGAGCGTTACTCGCGGGAAACGCGCTTCACTTGAAATGCAAAACCGCCTCGCCTCGGTGCGCGCTCACATTTCGGGGATCGCAGATCGTGCGTTGTTAAGTGTTGCAGCGCGAGGCGTACAGCCCGGGGCTGCAATGGACGCACTGGAAATGGACCAGTACTCCGAACTGCAGGAGGCGGCCAATATTCTTCGCGAGGGAGTGGAAGACCTCGCGGATTTGGTGGATTTTGCAACGCGTCAGAATACCCAGATTGAAGCTCTGCTGAAGCACCAGACCAGCGTGATCTCCTCTATCGGCTCCTCTATTCGAGCTGCGCGGGTAGTTCCGGTATCGCGGCTGATGCCGGGTTTACGCCGGCTTGTGCGGACAGTCAGTGTGGACCTGAACAAAACCGTTGTTTTCCAGGTGCTGAATGAACTGGGAACCCTGGATCGCGACGACTACGCGCGCTGCCAGACTATTCTGGACCATATGGTACGTAATGCACTGGACCACGGCATCGAGCCGGCAGATGAGCGGGTCGCTGTTAGTAAGCCCGCAGAAGGCTTGATAACCATTGATATTCGCAAGGCGGGTGCGGACGCGATAATTACCCTGTCGGACGATGGCCGTGGTATAGACCCGGACAAGATGCGTGAATCTGCTATCAGCAAGGGGCTTGACCTCGACGTGGGCGCTCTCACGGATGCCGAGGCGGTTCGCCTGATCTTCCACAAGGGCTTCTCCACAGCTGAATCAATCAGTCAGATATCCGGTCGGGGCGTAGGCATGGATATCGTTCTTACCGAGCTGCAGGAGATGGGTGGCGATATACAGATCGATTCCGTGCCGGGCCGGGGAACGTCTTTCCATATACGTGTGCCCTCATCAATAACGGTTAACGGTGCATTACTTGTCAGTGCGGGTGAGCAGTCCTACGCGATTCCCCTGGGTGGAGTGATAGCCGTTGAACAAGTGCCGGTGGAGGAGTTCTTTGCGGCCGTTCACGGCAATACCCTGCTATCGCTGGCCGGGATGGAATGTGAGCCAGCCTACCTCGCGACCCTGTGCCACACGGGCCATTCTCTTGATGCCAAGACATGGCGAACCAGCGTGCCGGTGGTTATCGCTGGCTCCCCAGAGCGTCGTATGGCGATTGCCGTCGACGACGTAGAAGAGGCGCTGGAGTTGGTGATCCGCTCATTAGGGGCGCAGTTTGCCGATGTGCCAGGCGTGGCAGGAGCCGCTACAACCGCGGCGGGAGAAGCGATTGTCGCACTTGATCTCAACTTGCTGGTGAACAGTGTCGGTGCTGACGATCAATCTCCGCTGCATGTCGATTCGGGCCGTGAGGAGGCGCTGTTGGTAATGGTGGTTGATGATTCGCGTACCCAGCGAATGGTGGCAACCAGTCAGCTCGAGACGGTGGGTGTTGAAACGATGACAGCGGAAAATGGCAGTGTTGCTATCGACCTGCTAAACAGTGCCGATCGCCTGCCCGATATTATCCTGATGGATGTCGAGATGCCGGTTAAAGATGGGATCCAGGCGCTTCGGGAAATTCGTAAATCCGTGCGCTACGGACATGTGCCGGTCATCATGGTGACGTCGAGAACGGGCCTGAAACACCGTGCCATGGCTCAGGCTGCCGGTTGTAATGGATATATGGGCAAACCATTTAATTTCCGTATGTTGATCGGCCAGATCAATGAATTGACCGGCCATCGACTGCAGTTGTCTTGAGGATCCCGCATGAGTAATAACGCACCAGGCTGTTGTGTACTGCTACCTTGTTCCTCGGAACGCTCCTGGGCTGTGCCCCAGCGCTGCCTCGGCGAGATTGTCACCGTGCCTTCCACCGATGAGCAGCCACCGGCTGAGATCAGCTGGCGCGGTCAAGTGGTACCTGTGATCGACTTTGGCAGCAAAGATACACTGCCATGGCGCGATCAACGCGGTGGCGCGGGTCTGGTGGCCGTGGTACTTGGGCAGCGCAATGAGGCCTGCCAGTATTTTGGCGTGGCAGTCAGAGGCGGTGATCTTGGGGTTAGTGAGCTTCCCGAAGAAGAGATAGAAGATCTTCCTGGTGCCGAGTTGGACTTCTCCACAGCGGCGTTTCGTATGAATGACAATGTCTACCAGGTTCCAGACCTGCTTGCATTGCAACGGGCGATCGGCGCTGGCGACGGAATAATTCAATAATTCTTGCGTTACAAGCGCAGGACAGATGGAGTAAAAATTTGGAACAGTTGCAATTGGACCGGCTTGTAGAACAACTTGATGGAGCCTTTGGAGAGGAATTGCCTTTCTCATCGAGCGATTTATCGGTGGCTCAGGTCGAGACGCTGAACCAGGTCTTTGGCGACCATGGCTATCAGGGATATTTACAGGACCAGGTAAACCGACAAATTATTCGCGACTTTCTGGTTAATGCGGTCATGCTCGGCTTTCTGACAGAGAACTGCATGGCTGGAATCTCCGGCCAGATGGCCACCCGCGAGGGTCGGGCGGCGCTCTCATTGCACATGTTGATGAGCTCAGTGGAGCAAGCGGCTGAGCTGGTGGCCAGCAAGGATTCAGACCGACTTCAGCAGCTCAACCCGGTGGTAAAACGGCCTTCTTATATCAAACTTATACAGAGCTAACAAACAAAAAATGGCATATAAATGGAAATAACGAGACTATTTGAAGAGAAAAAGTAAAAAAAAGGTATGTTATTTATACAAATTTGAAATAAGGCAAAATAATGGCATCTTCGCCATTGCTGTAGACATGCCCTCCATCCTATAACTGAACCGTCACCAAGCGGTGGTGACCAGAGAAGGAGGGCAGGGCGCCATCAGGCCGACCCCTCCAACACGGTGCAACAAGAAGAATCGCACCTCACGGATTGGAGAGAAGGCAATGTTAACGATAACCCCTACAGCAGTTGTGGATATTAATCCCGGCGACCAGCTTGAAGTTTTTGCCGTAATTGAAGGTAAGAAGATATTTCTTCCGCCTGAGGCAAACTATGTGATGCAGGACAAGCGCGGCATCTGGTACTACTGCGCGCGCAAGCCGCGTCCGAAAGAGGGTGATTGGACGCCGAATAAAACAAGCATTGCCTGTCGCTTTGAGAGCGGCTATGTGCGCGCTCTCAAGACACCCACCCAAACGCCCTGGCTGGACACTTGCCAGAGAACGGTGCGCATGGTTTGCGGCTCAAAAGGCGAGGTCCGGCGCCCGGCAGACAGCTGATACGGGTGAGTGCGGGCCAGCCGCGGCTGCCCCGGATCGATTGCCTTATGTCAGAACCGCCTGCTTGGCGCGCGCAATAGTAGCTCTGTTAATGTTGTCGGCAGAGTTGTCATGCCTCGCGCCCGCAGCCACCCAAGCAGGGGCACGCTACTATTAGCGGGCGCTATGCTGGCGTTGCCTGCTCTCTTTTGCCAATGATTTACCTGGTCTGCGTTCACATTGCCCGCCATAATTCCTCAGCTTTCTGTAACGAATAACCTCGCTGTTTTAATACGCCTTTTATACACCACGCAATGCATTGCGCTGGTAAACACTGTCGTGGTAGTTTTGATTGAAAATGGATATGGCAGCCTGAACTGCCGGGGACACGGACGCGGGACATGACCATCGCGGGTAAAATCAATGCGCTCGTGCTTGCGATCACCATGTTTCTCGGTGTGATGGCCACGGGATTTACCGCACAGCGGGAATACCGCAGTCAACTCGATCATGTGATTGGGCAATCGGTTGCGTTGTTGACAGGTCTGCCCGACCTGCAAGTCGATATGTATTTTCGCAACACCAAGAACCTGGAAAGGACCGCGGAACGGTTCCTGGCACCAGAGGCCGTCTCCTATGTTGTGCTGTATGATGCGGAAGGTGAACCCGTATTGCGGCAGAGCCGCGCGGCTGGCCCGCTACCCGAACTGCCTCCATTCTATGCCCTGCGTCGTGACGCCAGTGCAACTGAGACCAGCCAGCTGGTATTCACCGGTACAGATACTGGCGGTGGCGGTGGCCTCTTCACCGGCGTGGTTAGTCCGGCTTCTCTGATTCAGTTAACGCTCCCTGTCTATTCAGCGCTCAACCCATTATTGGACAACCTTACTCCCGCTGACTTCGGGACGGCGGTACTGCAACCCGATGCGATCAGAAGCCGGTACATTATCGGTTATCTACAGGTCGCCATAAGCCCCAGGTCGATACTGGCGGGTGTTGCGCCTATTATTGGTGCTACGGCAGTTGTCTGCCTGCTGTTGATATGGCTGTCGAGTTACCTGTCACTGTCTATCAGCCGTCGCATCACGATACCGCTTTCACGCATGGCACAGGTGGCTGATGAGATAGCCTCTGGTCAGCTCAAAGATATGGTGGAGGTGAAAGGCAGTGGCGAGGTCAAGGAAATAGCCACCATACTCAATGGCATTGTTGCAGGCCTGAGTAACTACAAAACAAGGATGGATGTAGATCATCAGCTGCTCAGTATGAAAGTTGAGGAGCGCACATCCCAGTTGACGCGACGCAATGAAGAGCTCAACAAGGCTGTAGAGGAGGTAACCGAAACGAAGGACCGTCTGCGACAGATGGCCTATTACGATAGCCTGACCGCACTGCCGAATCGTCGTCTGTTTACCGAACAGCTCGACCTGCTGCTACGCCTCGCCAAGCGCAATGGCGAAACACTGGCCTTACTGTTTCTGGATATCGACAATTTCAAGCGCATAAATGACTCTCTTGGCCACAGCGCCGGTGACCTGCTGCTGAGAGAGGTGGGAGTGCGGCTGTCTAGCTGTGTTCGTGACAGCGACGTGGTAGCGCACTATGTTGAGTCCGGCCCCCGCATTGATGTATCGCGCCTTGGTGGCGATGAGTTCACAGTGGTGTTAAACCACGTCGACAGCAGCGACTCAGCCAGGATTGTGGCCCAGCGCATACTGGATTCATTGAGCAAGCCCATGGTCATAGGTGGGCATGAGCTGGTGATCACACCCAGCATCGGTATTGCGCTGGCCCCCGAAGACGCCGCGGACGTGGATGGCCTGTTGAAAGCGGCTGACACGGCGATGTATCACGCCAAGGACGCGGGCAAGAATACGTGTCTTTTTTACAACAAGGATATGGATGCAGCAGGAGTAGACCGGCTGCAGCTGGAAGCGGATATACGCCGCGCCCTGGAAAATAATGAATTTGTTGTGCACTACCAGCCGCAGGTGGATACCCGCAACGGCTCGGTGGTTGGAGCGGAGGCACTCGTGCGCTGGGAACATCCGGAAAAGGGTATGATTTCCCCGTTTCGATTTATTCCCCTGATGGAAGAAATGGGGTTTATTGGAGCCTTGGGTGATTGGGTGTTGTGTGAGGCCTGTCGCCAGATGAAAGAATTCGAAGATGCGGGGCTGATATTGCCCAAGGTGGCGGTAAACGTATCCGCGCTGCAGTTTAACCCGGCGTTTATTACCCGGGTGCAAGAGGTTTTACAGGACACCGGCCTGGCACCGGAAAAGCTGGAGTTGGAACTCACTGAAGGCGTGGTAATGGATGACGCCAGTTCGACAATACAGGCGCTGGCTGTGCTCAAGGAAATGGGCGTAAGTCTTTCCATTGATGATTTTGGCACTGGCTACTCATCGCTGAGCTATCTCAGCCGCTTCCCACTGGATGAATTGAAAATTGACCGCAGCTTTGTTGTGGAGCTTGAGAAAAGTGAGAACGATGCCAGCCTGGTCATCGCTATTATTGCCATGGCGCGCAGTATGAACCTTCGGCTCGTAGCCGAGGGTGTGGAGACTCCTGCGCAGTATCATTTCCTCACCTCAAACGGCGCGCATGTCATTCAGGGCTATTTGTTCAGTAAGCCGGTAGCAGCCGAGGAGTTAAGGCCGATGCTTTCGCCCTGGCACTTCATGACGCAGATACAGGAGATGGCAGGTGAGGTAGACGAGGCGAGGGTCGCGCGGCCGAGGAGGCTTTCGGACCGCGGGTAATGCGACGGCGGGTCGTCGGGTGCCGTTTATTCTTCCATAGTGTCAATCATCTCGGGATTGTGCTCCAGTTCCGAGATGGTGCGTTCCAGCTCTGCGGGTGATTCCGAGCGAACCTTTGCCGCTTCCCGTTCCATCTGTGAGTCTGTTGGCTCCTTGTATTCAAGGTTCTCACTGTAGGCGCGATTGTTGTAGTCTGTGCACTCGGGCAGACCATTACCTTCCCCACAGACGTCCGTGGCCACCCCGTTTTGCAAGGTGACGCGTTCTCCTTCCACCTCCGTGTTGCCAGCACAGCCCGACAAAATTACCACTGCGATTGCTAAATAACCCAATTTCATAGCTGTCATTTCCGCGTCAAGAACAGCGCGTATTGTGCGGCCATGGAGAGAAGTGTCAACCTTCATTTTCGGCGCTGTCTATGCTGCTGTACTTTGGTAGCGGTTGCACACCTCTAATGACTAGCCCAGTAGCTCCAGCAAGCCCAACAGAATGGCGTAACGGGTCGCCTTGCCGACAGCGGTCAGCGCTATAAAGACGTCAAACCGCACCCGCATCATGCCTGCGATAAACGTCAGGGCATCCCCCCCAACCGGCATCCACGCCAGCAACAGGGACCACACGCCGTATTTCTGGAACCAGCGTTGCGACATTCCGAGGTTGCTGTTGTTGAAGGGAAACCATTTGCGTCCCTGGAAGCGAAGCAGGTAGCGTCCCAGCAGCCAGTTTACTGCGGAACCGAGCGTATTCCCGACGGACGCCCATAACCACAGCGCAGCCGGGTCATAGCCGGCGGACACCAGGCCGACCAGCACCAGTTCGGAATAGGCAGGGACCAGTGTCGCCGCCAAAAAGGCGCTGAAGAACAGCCCGATATAGGCATCCACCTAGGGCCCCGTCCGCTGTTTTCTTGCCTGCTCTACGAGGCCTCTGAACAAACCCTGCTGTATCTCGCTCTGCGGCATGTACTCGGGGTGCCATTGCACCCCCAGGAAAAAAGGGTGCCCGCGCATTTCTATCGCCTGTATCACCCCATTGGATTCAACGGCACTGACAACGATATCGTTTCCGAGTTGCTTGATAGATTGGTTGTGTAGTGCATTGACCTGACAACTGCGGGTGCCCAGATAATGGTGCAGTTTGGTCTGTGCAGACACCGTTATGATCTTTCGCGGCAGGATACTGCGTATATTGCCGGTCTCTTCAGTATAGAAGTGACCTATGTCCTGGTGTAGAGAACCGCCCAGTGCAACATTCATCAGCTGGGCGCCGCGACAGATGCCCAGCACAGGGAGATTTTTACTCAGCGCGAAACGCATGATGTGTTGCTCCATGCTATCCCGGCGGGGATCGTAATCCTGGTTGGAATAGGTCGCGAAGACCGCTCTGAATAACCCCAGCACCAGCCCGACAAGCCAGTCCACTGCCGAGCTGCGCTGCGCCGAGGCCTGGTCGGAGGGTTCGCTCTCTTCGCCATAATGAAATGGATCAACATCCGTGCCCCCGCCGATGACAATGCCATCAAGTTGTTGCTGATCCATGGGGCGTTCTGGTGTGATGCGTACGGGCTTTGCACCACAACGGCGAACAGCCAGCGCTGTCATCTGCCAGGCGGTGAATCCGCCCCGGCCTGGCCCTGTTACGCCAATGATTGGTCGTCCGGTCACAGC
Source organism: uncultured Haliea sp. (assembly GCA_963977275.1). Taxonomy (GTDB): domain Bacteria; phylum Pseudomonadota; class Gammaproteobacteria; order Pseudomonadales; family Halieaceae; genus JARRPM01. The sequence continues at coordinate 37,515 of CAXBNX010000026.1, forward strand.
GTGGGTCAGCGCTCAAAAAACTTCTGGCTTAGCAGGGTGGTCAGGCGCATAGCCCAGCTGGTCCGGGGCGCGATGGAAAACGACGCGCTGCTGCCGCGCCATGCATCGATCAGCTCTTGCAGCAGCTCGGTATCCGCAGCGAGAGTTTCTACATACACCCAGCGGTTCCAGGCCTCAGCCGCACTCCACCCCATCTCGTTCATCTTGCAGTCGGGTAGTCGATAGTGAAATGCCGGGCGACCGTTGACCAGTTTGCGTTCGTCTTCGTTAATGCCCGCAAGTACCGTATCCCGGTCCAATTCAAACAGTATTGGCAGCATATCCAGGGCGCGATTGCGGGTGGGGTTGTGCGTCAGGTAATCTTCTATCAGCCTTGCTTCGTTTGGACGGTAGCTATTGTCCAGGGCCAATTTCATATAACTCTGGGGGAACGGGTCGATATATTTGGTGAGAAATCGCCGGGTTATGTCGATTTCGGATGAATCGATAATCCAGGTGTAGAGCAGCAGAAAGGCCTGTATGTATCGCCTGAGAGTCTCACTGGAGTTGTCTGGAATCGAGGGGTTGATGTGCAGGCCAAACGCGTAAATAAGCGAATCCTGCGTGCCTTCAGCTCCCAGGCTATTCAATGTATTGATGAGGGTATCGAGTTTGTCCAGATCCTCAAAGGGAATGGGCTCGGTAACAACTTCACAGGGAATGAGGCCGCGGCTGGCACTGTCGATGTTGGTCTCGATTTCATGCGCGACGGTGCCGGGAGAGAACTTGACTCCCAGAGATTCCAGCCAGCTGCGGTATCGTGTCGATTTCAGTATGTCTGCGTCCCGCTCGATCTTGAGTTTGCCCAGCAGTGATTCATGCAGAATCGCCTCAAATGGGCTTTTGATATCCAGCTCGCCGCCCAGGCTTTTCTGCAGCGCCTTTGCCGTATCCACAATAGGCAGGTTGCCAAACTCGAATTCAAACCCGGCACGGCGAGGCGCGCCGGATGAATCCGTGATCACTGGCGGCAAACGGTAATGCTTGGTCATATCTAATTCTCCGGAGAAGAGCGCAGTTTACAGAAAATTATCCCCCAGTTCTCTGTGCTGATTCCTGGGCAAGGCTGGTTTCAGGGCAGGGGAGCGTTATGGTTACCGCGAGACCGGTCGCTGTATTCTCTGCCATAATACTGCCACCGTGCCGGACAATAGCCCGGTGTGCGATGGACAACCCGAGGCCGTGGCCTCCGGTGTCGCGTGTGCGGGCGGTGTCGGTTCGATAGAAGGCTTCGAATATTTTATCAAGTTCCTTATCCGGGACGCCACTACCACAGTCGGTCACACGGATGCGGTAGTCGTCACCGCAGCGCCGTAATTGCACGCTGATATCTGAGTCTGGCCGGGTGTGGTGTAAGGCGTTACGCAGGATATTCTCGAAGCTTTTGTGTAACAGGTCACCGGTGCTTGCAATTATGGCCTCGGGGATAGCGCAGCTAAGCACGCATCGCTTTTTCTCGGCGGCGCCCTCAAAATTTGCATCGCTACACAATTGTTGCAATAGGGGCACCAGGTCGATGTGGGTATCCAGCGTGACGTCTCCAGCCTGACTGGCGAGCAACTGGCCGATTAATTCCTCCAGTCGCTCGGTTTCCTGCTCAATTCGGCGCAGGTAACGCGCTGCGCTGCCTGGGTTTTCCTGGGCCAGGGCAAGCGCTATGCGCTGGCGAGCAAGGGGTGAGCGCAGTTCATGCGAAACGTCACCCAGCAAACGTTTCTGGGCCTGCATACGCTCCTGTAGCTCGGCGGCCATACTGTTGAAGTCTCTGGCCAGTTCATCGGTCTCATCGCCACCGCGGCTGCGTACCCGCAACCGGGTATCCAGGTCACCGGTGGCCCAGCGGCGCGAGGCGACTTGCAAGGCCTTGACGCGCCGGGTCATCAGTAACGACAAAAGGTAGCAGACCCCACCGCTGACCAGCACCGCCAGCGCAATGCGCAGCCATAGGTTGCTGCCCAGTAATGCCAATAACGAATGTCTGGAGTGCCGGAACACGAATACCACACGCATCGTACCCTCCCCGGGGCGATAAATTTCGTGGGCCAGCAGATGTTCTCCCTTGTGACGCAAAAACGCACGGCGTCGGCCGCCCTGAATTTCCTCTGCTACTTTCAGGACCGGCGCGGGCACCGGGCGGCCCAGCAGGTCCTTGGCCTGCTTATCCAGAAGAAAAATGTCGACTTCGTTCTCTGCGCTTGCGCGGGTGAGCAGTGGCACAATCTCTGACGGTTGCAGGTTCTGCAGCTCGTAAATCATACTCAGCACAAAACGCTGAGGTGGTCCCTGTGGGCGATTTTCAGAGGCATCGTGCGAGGGCAGGGATTCAAGATAGTGACTGGAAATCTGCCAACTTGCGAGAACTGCGACGGTGGCCAGCCAGAACCCTATAAATATCTTGCCAAACAAGTGCAGGCGCAGCTTCATACCGCATCTCCCCCTGCGCTGACAGTGAATTGATAGCCACTGCCGCGCACGCTGACAATCAGTTGATCACCGCCAGTGCTCGCCAGCTTTTTCCGCAGTTTGCTGATATGCACATCCACGCTGCGATCATAGGCTGTCAGTGCCCGTCCCAAAGCCTGCTGGCTGAGTGATTCCTTGGAAACAACCGTCCCGGCGCGCTGTAACAGTAGCCACAGGATATTGAACTCGGTGGAAGTCAATTTGAGATTTGTGCCCGCATGACTGGCGCTGCGCTCTGCGCTATTGAGTCTGGTATCGCCCACGACAAGTTCCGTAGTGTTTCTGTCGGCAAGGGTTGTTGAACCGCCCGCCCTGCGTAATACCGCCCGTAATCTTGCCGCCAGCTCGCGTGGATTACAGGGTTTTGCCAGGTAATCGTCAGCGCCGAGTTCCAGGCCCACTATGCGGTCTGTGTCCTCGCCCCTGGCGGTGAGCATGAGCACCGGGGTAGAGCTGAACGTTCGCAGGGCGCGCAGTACTTCAAGGCCTTGTAATCCGGGCAACATGATATCCAGCACAATAGCGTCAAAGTCCCGGTCCCGACACAGGCTGACAGCTTCCCTACCATTGTGAACGGCACTGGCGTCAAAATCTTCCAGCTGCAGAAACTCGATCAGCAGGTCGCACAGTTCCCGGTCGTCATCCACAATCAAAACAGTACTGCTCACCACCCTTACCCCGATACTGGTCAGGCTCTAGTGTGTATAACCCGGCGCTGCTTGTCACCCGCACTTCACATGCGGTCGCAGTTCTTAACAATTCTTTACCGATACGGCAGCCATATTAACCGACGGTTATCCTAACATTGCTCCCGATTGTGGCGAATGGGTTCGACCACAGAGTTGTTAGCCTTTAAGGAGTAGTGAAAATGATGAGCAAATGGAAAACCTGGGCCTGTGGCGGAGCACTTGCGAGCGCGGTAATGATGTCAATGGCGGCGTGGTCCATGGGGCCGCCACATGGAATGGGTGGTGATCCCACGCGAATGATCGCCCATTTAAGTGATCGGCTGGATCTCAGTAGTGAACAACAAACCAGGGTGGAAACACTGGTCACGGCGGCGAAGCAAGCGAGCGAGGCAGATCGCGCGCGAATGCAGGAGCTTAGAGCGCAAATGGGCGCAATGAAGCAGGATTTCGATCCAGGCAAGGCGCAGCTGGTGGCGGATGAAATTGGACAACTGACCGGCCGCATGGTCTACCAGGCCAGCGAGACGTTTGCCCAGGTTTACCAGGTACTGAATGCCGAGCAACGAACACAACTGGACAGTATGATGGCCAAGCGTGGTGAACACGGGGGCCGGAGAGGGCACAGTGGAGAGAAGCCGGATTAACTCCGGCTATTTGGTAATAACATAGACCCACAGCGATTCGATGTCATCGCCCTGCAATACATCACCCCATGAGGGCATGGCGTTCTTGCCGTTGACGACAGAAATGATGAACCGGTTTTTGTCGTCTGCGGGGAATGTTCGAAGATCGAATATTCCCGGCCCCGGGTTCACCATATTGACACCATGGCAGCGCGCGCAACGTTTACGATAGGAGCGCGCTCCTGTTTTATATTGTGCGTCTGAGGTGCTGTCGGCGGAAGCGCCGACAGTTCCGCCTAACGCGGGAACCGCCGGCATCAGCAGTAGGGTCGTCGAGACGAAAAGGCCGGTGAGTGTCAATTGCCGCACTGGCTATTTCTCGTCAAACAGCGCAAAAGTCCACAGTGATCCACCGGGGGGAAGATTCTGTAGCCGCTCGTCGCCACTGAAGATCGCGTATACACCGCCGATGCCGCTGGCTACAGTGACGTACTGCTTACCGTCACGTTCCCAGGTTACCGGAATGCCGGTGATACCCGAGCCGGTCTGGAAGCCCCAGAGTTTTTTGCCGGTGGCGCTGTCGTAGGCGGCGAACTCGCCGTCCATACGGCCAGTGAAAATCACTCCGCCGGCGGTGCTCAGTACGCCGGTGTAGTTTGGCAGTTCGGACGGCACTTCCCATTTCGACTTGCCTGTCATCGGGTCGATTGCCTTGAGATAGCCGCGCATACCATTCTCCGGCCAGGTAAAGCCGACGAAATCGACACCCAGATACATCGTCTTGGGCTCTTTGTCTTCAATGAGCGTGCGGTAAGGCATCCCGTAGTTATTGGTATTGGCATAGGCGAGCCCGGTGCCGGGGTCAAAGGACATGGGCATCCAGTTCTTGCCACCCAGTGCCGACGGCCAGACTTCGACGGCCTCCGTCATCTCGGGTGTATTGCGAACATGGGTGGTCATTGCGGTGTCGATGGGGCGGCCGGTTTCCAGGTCAATGCCCTCAGCCCAGTTGATGTTATCGACGAAGGGGTTGGCTGCCAGCAGTTTCCCGGTGGCGCGATCAAGTACATAGAAAAAGCCGTTGCGGTTGGCCTGCATAATCACTTTATGCGGTTTGCCGTTTACCGGGATCTCCGCCAGGATCAGTTCGTTCACGCCGTCGTAGTCGTAGGGGTCGTTGGGTGAAAACTGGAAAAACCACTCGATTTCGCCGGTTTTAGGTTTGATCGCCAGGGCGCAGTTAATATAGAGGTTGTTGCCCTCGCGCGGACCGGTAGGGTTCCAGGGGCCCCCGTTGCCGGTACCCCAGAACACCAGATCCAGATCCGGGTCGTAAGAGCCGGTTATCCAGGTGGGTGCGCCGCCTTCCAGGTAGGCCTCGGAACCGGCCCAACTATCGCCACCGGGCTCTCCCGGTGCCGCCGTGGTGTAACGCCGCCACAGTTTTTCGCCAGTGGCGGGGTTCCAACCGTCGAGGAAGCCGCGAGTACCGAATTCGCCGCCGGAAATCCCGGTAATCAATACGCCGTTTGCCACCAGGGGTGCCCCGGTTATCGAATAACCCGATTTGTAATCTGCCGCCCTCTGGCGCCAGACTTCCTTGCCGGTTTTCATATCCAGTGCAATGACATGGGCGTCCAGCGTGCCGCGAAACAGCAGGCCTTTATAGGCGGCGGCACCACGGTTATGGGAGCCGCAGCAGGCCACGGCGTGCACGTCCTGGGGCAGGGTGACGGGCGTGCGCCACAGCTGCCTGCCGGTGACAGGGTCCAGCGCGATGGTGGCATCTGTGGTGGTCTCGTACATGACGCCGTCTATCAACAGCGGCTGGCCTTCCTGTGGGTAGTTATTGGCCAGGCTAAGGTTCCAGACCGGCACCAGGTGGCTCACATTGTCGCGGTTGATTTGTTTCAGCGGGCTGTGTCTTTGCAAGTCATAGCCGCCACCGTAAGTAGTGATATCTCCCGGAGTTGTGGCGTCATTCAGCAGGTCAGAGTCAACCGGGCTTGCGCCGTAGGCCGTGATCGAACCCAGCAGAAGCGTCAGTGGCAGTATTTTTTTCATCGAGTCTCCTCCGCACCCGGAAGGTGCAGTCTATGGTTATTGTCTTATTTTCGATCTACGTCGCTGCTTCATTTACAGTGACGCACAATTTTCTCAGGTGTACAAATAGCGTAAAGTGCCGTTTATTGCAAACCCCCGCTTTATAACTCTTGCAACTGCAGGCCCAGTTTTTCTCTCAGCTGTGCAGTAGCATCGAGTTGAGACGCACTGGTAATGACCGCAGTGCTGGCGTTTTCGGGCTGCAGATAGCACTCTGTCACGCGCCGCAAATCCTCCAGACTTACCGCGAGTACCTGCTGACGAAAGTGTTCACGCTGGGTGTGACTACGCCCAAACAGGCGGTTGTGGAAATGCTGTTTCGCCTCTCCGGCGGGAGAGCTGGGTTTGTCCATGCTGCCGATGACACCCAGGATGGCTTCTTCCAGAGCGCGGTAGTCGTGTTTGCTCTCTGCCATCCACACCACCGCCGAGTCGAAGTCCGCCAACGTGTCTTCCAGCCGCGGGTCTCGATAAGAATAGAAACGGAAGGCCGCGATGCCCGGGTCCTGAGACGCGCCGCCGCCGTAGGCACCCCCCTGTTCCCGGATTGCGCGGTGCAGGAAACCATTACGCAGAAACCCCCCCAGAACGACAAGCGCCGCGGCATCGGGGTGCTCTACCGCTACGGTGGGGTACGCCCGGGCACAGAAATTTACCTGTGTATTACAGAGCCAGAGCTCTCCCCGCTGTTCGCGGCAGGCGGGAAGGCTGAACCCGGGTGTGGCGGGGGTGGCCGATTCCTGTGCCCAGATGCGCCCGGCGCCGGTAACGACTTCCTCCAGCCTGTGGTCCTCGGCGACGACCAGTAGCTGTCGGGGCGCGGCCATCAGTTGCTGGTGTAGCCCTTCCAGTGCACCGCAGAACTGCGCTAGCGACTGTTCATCGCGCAAGCTGTCATCCAACTCGCGCAGGCGGCGGATGCCAGCCAGCCCTGACAAATCGTGGTTCAGCCTGGCCAGTGGGCTCATGCCCGCGCACGCTGCGGCCATGGCGAGGCCGTGGCCGTTGCCTGTGATGGATTGATCACGCCGGGAGCGCTGTTGGTTGATCAGCTCACGAATCCTTGCAGTTTCATCAAAACGCACCGTGTCCAGCGTATCGCGCATCAGCTGTGACTGCTGTTCGCTGTGACGCAGCAAGGCTTTTGACGACAGCACCAGATGTGCGCTCACGGCTTGCTCGTCAGCCACGGTTCCGCGCATTGATGAAAACGCATTTATCGACCCTACGGTGGCGGACTGACGATGCTGTGCCTGCAGGTAATCATCGGTCCCCAGCCCCAATTCCGTCATCATCTGGGTGTACAGCGGCAGTAACGGCAGTTGTTCACTGCTCAGGTGGGGGAGAGGGGATACCACCTGCTGGTAAACCAGCCCATTGGTACCCTGGCCGTAGCAGGTAGTTACCGTGCCGTATCTGTCGGTCTCTGTGTAGGTCAGGTCCGGCAGGCTGGCAGGGACGTCGCTGAGGGCGACTTTTGGCAGTATGCTTTCGTCGTCTAGCTGCTGTTGCCGTTGCACCAGATCGGCGGCCAGTTTGATGGTATCGGCGCAGGCCTGGTCGTCCATGGCTTTCCGGATCCCGGCGAGGCGATCCGTCTCGGCTGCGGAACGCCTTGCGGAGAGTTCTGTATCGGGTTTCATTATCAGGGTGATGCGGTGGGTATTGTCCAACAGTAAGCGGCTGGCAAGGTGTCGGATATAATCAGGATCCTGGATTTTACTGCGCAGGCTTGCGATCACCGGCTCCAGGTCCAGCACGGCTATGGGATCACTGTAGTGGGTGGCGCAGCCCAGCGCCTGCAGTATCAGTTGCAGGCCGTAGGGATAGCCGTCGCCACTGACTTCGCGCTGGTGTAGCTCCAACTGATGCAATACCGCCTCCAGTCGATCGTGGCCCACACCCTCCCTGGCAACCTGCTGTAGCACTTCCAGTACCAGCGCCTCGAGAGCATCGGCGTGCTCTGGATCACTGCCCTCTATGCCACAGCAGAATACCATCTCCCGCATGCTGTCCTCGAGGCCGCACAGTGGGGAGGGCGCTTGCCCCAGCCCGGTGGTTTCCAGGGCGCGTTGTAAGGGCGATGCACTGTTGTCCAGCAATACGCTGGCCAGTAATTGTGCTTCGAGCAATTGCTCCAGGTTGCTGCTCTCACCCAGCATCCAGCCAATGACGATATGAGTCTTCCTGTCTGTAGGGCCTTTTTCGTCGAAGGCGTAGGGCGCTTCGTGCCGCTGGGGTGCGGGCAGGCGTTGCTCCGCTTGCACCCTGATCTGCTGATCGAGTTTGGCGAACTGGCCCAGTGCGCGCGACTCAAACACTGCCTGGTGTTCATGAGCGGGGATGTCACCGAAGGTCATGAAAATGGCATTGCTGGGGTGGTAGTGACTGCGGTAGAAAGACTTGAGCTGTTCATAGCTCAGGTCTGGAATCTGTGCCGGATCGCCACCGCTGTTGTAGTGATAGGTTGTGGTCGGAAACAGCTGCTCACAGAGCGTGCTCCACAACACGCTGGTAACCGAACTCATGGCACCTTTCATCTCGTTGAATACGACACCCTTAAAAACCAGGTCGCTCGCGGGGTTATCCGCTTCCGAAAATTCGACCCGGTGTCCCTCCTGGGCAAAATCCAGAGGGTCCAGCCGGGAGAAAAATACGGCGTCGAGGTACACATCCAGCAGGTTGTCGAAGTCCTTGCGATTCTGGCTTGCGAAAGGATAAGCGGTCCAGTCCGAGCTGGTGAAAGCATTCATAAAGGTATTGAGTGAGCGACGCAGCATCATGAAGAACGGGTCTCGCACCGGGTAACGTTCGCTGCCACACAGGGCAGTGTGCTCCAGAATGTGGGCTACCCCGGAGGAGTCCTCCGGCACAGTGCGCAGCGCAACCAGAAACACATTTTCCGTGTTGTCGGACGCGAGGTGGTAGTGCACAGCACCGGTTTTCCTGTGTTCGTACTGCTCCACTCTTATATTGAGGGACTCAATAGCTTGTTGGCGAACAAGTTCGAAGGTGGGGTTGACCGGTGACTGCGCATTGCTGCCGTTGCTCATTGATATTACCTGGAAGGTTTCGTTGAGGGAAAGAGCCGGTATTCTAACGCGATTCTGTCACCGGGTGTGGGGCGGTCACGGGAACCAGTTCTATTCTATACATCCATGGCCAGTTTTTGCCGGTCACCCAGATACCGCCGTCGGCTGGATTGAGGGCTATACCGTTGAGCACATCCGTGTCTGCTCGCCTCTCCAGCAGTGGCAAGAGGCCCCGCAGATTGATGCTTCCCTCTACTTTACCGTCCTCAGGGTTGATTATTACGATGCGGTCGGTCAGCCATACGTTGGCCCAGATCTTGTCATCGATCCACTCCAACTCGTTCAGGCGTACAAGCGGATTGCCGTTTTCTGTGACGCGCAGGGTGCGTGTGATCCTGTGTTCGTCCGGTGACAGATAAAAAAGTGCATCACTGCCGTCGCTGTATATCAGTTGCTGGCCATTGTGGGTCAGGCCCCAGCCTTCGCCGGGAATCTGCAGGCGGTCGATGCTGTGCAGCGCATTTTTGCTGTAGACAAACAGGTTGCGGGATTTCCAGGTGAGCAGGTAGAGGCGATCTTGAAAGACAGTCACCCCTTCGGCCCACAGCCGAGGGTCGATCTGGCGCTCGAGTTCGAGTTCTCCGCTACTGAAATTGTAGCGTAGCAGGCGGGATTTACCGTAGCCGCCGCCGCTCAGATAGAGCTTGTCGTCAACGATCTGTAAGCCCTGTACAAAAATGTCCCTGCTCTGGGGTTTTTTATCCAGTACTTTATACCTGTACTCCTGGCTGGCGTTGGCCGCACAGGCGAATAAGGCAGCCAGCAGCAGCAGGTAACGAGGGCGGTGCATGGCTAAATCCGGTTGCGGCAAAGGTCGCGAATTATAAACCGTGCGGGGGCGATAGCGCGAATAAGCTCGCGGCTGAGTGGCGCTAACTCTCCGCAGATCTGGCTGGCCAGTAATTCAGCGGCAAGGGGAGTGGAGCTTAGTCCACGCGAACCGTGGCCTGTGCTCAGATACAGGCCTGGAAGGTATTTCCCGTGCTGCGGGATGATCTTGCGCGCATTGCTGCGCAGGCCATCAAAGCACTGCAGAAATGCCTGCCTGTCCGGCACCGGCCCTGCCAGGGGCAGGTAGTCCGGGCTGGCACAACGAAATCCGACCCTACCTGACAGTGCCGCAGGGTTTTGTAGCGCCAGGGCTTCGCGCCAGGCGGGCACAGCAGCTGCGAGGCTGTCCAGGTTGGCCAGGTGCGCAGCCGGCCGCGGCGTCGGATCGATATCATTCAGGTCAAAGGTTGCGCCGATACAGTGCATTGCTGATCTTGCCGGGGCAATATAGCCCTCGTGACAGAGCACTGACCGTAACGGGCTGAATACATCGCTGGTGGGCAGTTGGGTGGTCTGCCCCCTGATCGCTTGCAGCGGTAACCAATCCAGACCGGGCAGGCGATGACTGCCGGTACCCGCGGCAATCACCACACAGGGTGTCTGCCAACGTTGCCCTGCCCGAGCTGTGGCCTGCCAACCCTCAGAGGTCTGTTCCAGCATTATCTCGCCACATTGTTCCTGCAGGGCTACACCAGCATGGCTCACCATCGCGCGACAAACAGCGCCCGGGTGAAACCAGCCCGACCTGGGAAACCAGTACCCGGGTGACGGCTGTGCTATGCCCAGCAGGTTGGCAGCATCGCCGGCGGTCAGAACCTGTACAAGATCTGGCACAGAGGCAAGTCTTTCTGCCACCGTTGCATTAACCCGCTCGTCCTGTTGAAAGGTTCCACACAGGGCACCGTCAATGCCCTCGACAAGTCTGCCTGTGGCAAACAGGCCGTTGTAAAAGGCGGAAGCATGCTGAAAGCTCAGCGCGCTGAAATCCGCCAGCGCGGAGTGCTCTCGCGACATGCGCGTGTAGAGGACACCCTGCTCATTACCCGAGCCCTCCGCAGCAATCTGGCCCTGGTCGAGCAATGTCACCTGAATCCCACGGCGCGCCAGCGCTTCTGCTGCGGCGCAGCCGGCCAGTCCGGCGCCCAGCACAAGAACATGGTTGGGCGCACTGTTGTGTGTCTCAGGTACGTCCCAGGGTGTTTCAAGTAGCGGTGGCGAATAGGGCGCGGGTAATTGCATGCGGCCTCGCAAACACTCCCGTTTGCTGCCATAGCCCGGCACCTTCGCCACGGCGAAGCCAGATTTTGCAAGCTGTCGGCGCACATGACCGGCTGCAGTGAAGGTAGAAAAACTTGCATTCGGACGGCTGAGCGCGGCGACGGCGTCCAGTACTTCATCATCCCACATGGCCTTGTTGCGTGCGGGGGCAAAGCCATCCAGGTACCAGGCATCCACGGCGGGCCGGTGATGGCTGGCCATATCCGGCAATGCGTCAGCGACATCTTCCCACCACAAGTCGAGAGTTATCTGCCCCTGTTCCAACAGCAAGCGGTGTTGCCCCGGGATCAGACCGGGGTACTGTGCTAATAGTTGTTCAGTCAGGGGGCGCAGTTCAGGCCAGGCGGCGAGGGCTTTGGCCATATTTTCCGCCGACAGTGGATATTTCTCGATCGACAGGTAGTGCAGGTTGGGTCGCGGCCACTGCGCCGACCGCCAGGCATTCCATGTGAGCAGAAAATTCAGGCCTGTGCCAAAGCCCGTTTCCGCAATACAAAATCGCTCGCGGTTCCAGTTGTGCCATCGCGCCGGTAGATCATTGCCCTGCAGAAAGACAAATTCACTTTCCTGCAGTCCGTTATCACGTGAGTAGTAGACATCGTCGAATTGGGTTGAGCGCGGCGCGCCCCTGTCGGTCCATTCCACTGCCCCGGCCACGACTGGCCGCCAGGGGGTGTTGTGTCGCTTCATCCAGCGTGGGATTTAAGCTTGAAGTCTTCCGGCAGCCAGGCGGGAACATGCGGACTGTCTTCAGCCAACAGGTCGTTGACAGCGAACAGGTGCAGCTCCGGGGCGCCTGTCGGGGGCACATAGAGGGTGATAAGAAAGTCAGTGGAGTTCAGGTGCTCGGGTATCTGTATTGTCCAGCGGTCGTTCTTGATTCTCAGCGTGGTCTCACCGGGTTGCAGGCGGACTCTGGCAACGTAGTTGTTTTTTCCGACCGGCTTCAGGCTGCGCCGTTCGCTGGCAATCAACGATCCGTAAAATTGGGTCTGGATACCGCAGATCGGTGCTATATCCCGCCGTGATTCAGGTATGTCGGGGTCTGTGAGTCGCCGGGTGATCTCGCTCAGCGCCGTACTGCCCTCGGCCCCATTGAGGCGAACTTTGTCAGCGTTGAACGGGATGCGTGCCAGCTTTTCCGCCTCGAAACTGGCGGCGGCACGGTCGGCCAGCTCCTCTTCGCTGGGCAGGGTGCGGGCAGCCTCCTGCTCCTGTTCATAATAATTTGCCAACAGGCCGTGCAGCCGCTCTACATGTTCCTGCTCATTTGCCCGGGTGTAATCCGGGGCGGTGATCCGCAGCGGTTTGCTTTCCATACCCTTTACCGGGGCGCCGCTCGCGTCAGAGTCCTGCGGTGTGGCCGCAGCCATTGATCGAGCAGTAGTAATCTGTTGCTGCAGCAGAGTGAGTTCCCGCTCGGTCACCACGACCAAACGCTCTTTGAGTTTAACCATCTCCAGTGCGAGTTTACGTACGGCCGAATTACTGCTTTGCTGGGGTGGCGAGCCGTCTGGCTGCAATATTTTAATTGTGCTTTTGTACTGCTTCAGCTCGATAGAGAGTATATCGCGTTCATGGGCGAGCGATTCCAGCTCCAGATCCAGATCCAGGTCCTGGGCAGGGGCGAGCGGGGTGACCATCAGCAGGGCACAGGCGAGCATCAGCGCGCGCAGCCCGGTGCCATGCCGGTGTCTCTGAGTGTACTTGAAGACCGCCAACAGCCCAGTCATTGCTTAATACCCATCTCTATTTGAACAAAAAGGGTACCAGAGGCGCTTGTGCTGGTGCCAGCAGTAACAGGAGAAATAGCGACATAATTGCAATCTGGCGTTAGACTTACGTTATTTAGGCCGCAATCGGGCAGGTACAGGGTTTTTATGGCACAGAATTCACAGCAAACCATCCCTACAGACAAGTTTTTAATGATTGCGGTAAACCTGCTACATCGACAATTTGTCGCCGCTACACGCACCCGGGCAAAACAGGTGTATCGGGAGATTGAGAAGGGGCAGACCCAGGGCATGACCACAGTCAAGATGGAGGACGAATCTACTGTCCACTTCAGTGTGGGGCTGGATCACAGTGAGTTTCAGGGCCCGTTGAATTTTGGTGCCTTCAAGGCCAGTGTGTCGACCCTGCTGGGCAACCTCGCGAAGGCCTTGCAGGAAAAAAAGGACGTTACCGTCTTCAGTGTGGAGGGCAATGCCAATTCCGTACTGTTTGGTATTACCGGGGTAACACTGGAGGACAATCGGGCCAATGTTATGGTGCTGGGCAGTGACGTCGGCGAGGAGGCGGGCGCGGTGACATTGCGGCTGATGTATCTGTCTCCGGACCAGTTTACCCGGCAGGAGGGTGACCAGGTTGCCGATGCGGCAGGTACTTCGGCCTAGATAAGCTTTACCTCGGGGAGGGCGGGGCGGTCTATCAGGATTTTCTCCGGGGGTGCCATTACCTCCGCGCTCCCCGTTGCGACCACTTTCCCTGCGGTGTTGCTCGCGCGACAATCCAGCGTGATAACCTTGCGCCTGTCCCGCTTCTCCGTCACCTCGAGTACCACTGTTATAATGTCACCGATTTTCACCGGCAGACGAAATCGTAGGTTCTGGCTGAGGTACACAGTGCCCGGCCCCGGCAACTCCATGGCCAGGGCGGCAGAGATGATGGCGCCGGTGAGCATGCCGTGGGCAATACGTTCGCCAAACATTGAGCCGGCCGCGTAGTCGGCATCGAGGTGTACAGGATTGACGTCGCCGGACACGGCGGCGAACAGCTGAATGTCCAACTCCGTTATCTGTTTAGAGTAGCTGGCCGTTTGGCCGATGGAGATTTCCTCGTAGGTATAATTGCTCAGCTGTGGCATATCGTGGGATTCCTCGGTTTACAATGGCAGCTGGCGTACTGTACCCCATTTTAATTAACCAGCGGGCTGATCCCGACAAGAGCTGCAACATGCAAGAGACTGGCGATAGTGCGGCACGCACTTCTGCAGACAAATTGCCGGAACCCTTGATTCGCGATATACGCATTGAGGACATTACTTTTCCCGAAGAGCTGCCGATCGCCGAGCGGCGAGAGGACATCGCCTGCGCCATTGCGAAACACCAGGTGGTGATTATCGCGGGAGAGACAGGGTCGGGAAAGACCACTCAATTGCCCAAGATATGCCTCGCCCTGGGCCGTGGCAGGGAAAAACTGATCGGCCATACCCAGCCCCGTCGGCTTGCGGCGCGCACAGTGGCCCAGCGAATCGCCCAGGAGCTGAACACCAATGTGGGTGAGCTGGTGGGGTACCAGGTTCGCTTTATCGACAAAGTGTCAGCGGCCAGCGCGATCAAGTTGATGACCGACGGCATCCTGCTCGCTGAAATACAGCGCGACAGGCTGCTGCGCAACTACGACACGCTGATCATAGACGAGGCCCACGAGCGCAGCCTCAATATCGACTTCCTGTTGGGTTATCTGAAACGGCTGTTGCCCCGGCGCCCGGATCTCAAGGTGATAATTACTTCTGCCACAATAGATGTGGAGAGCTTCTCCCGCCATTTCGACGGCGCGCCGGTAATCGAGGTGTCGGGCAGAACCTATCCGGTAGAAACCCACCATATTGATCCGGCGGAGTCAGACTCTGACGAGGGCGCCACCGAGCAGATTGCCGCGCTGGTAGATGACATTGACGCCGGCCGCTTTGGTGCCCGTGGCGATGTGCTGGCTTTCCTGCCCGGTGAGCGGGATATTCGGGAGCTGGCAAAGCGCTTGCGTCACAATCCCGCGCTGGATGTGCTCCCCCTGTACGCTCGCCTCAGCCAGGCCGAACAGAATAGGGTCTTCGATACCGGGTCACGCCGCGGTATCCGCGTGGTGCTGGCGACGAATGTCGCCGAAACCTCGCTCACAGTGCCGGGTATTCGCTATGTGATAGACCCCGGTGTGGCGCGTATCAGTCGCTACAGTTTTCGCACCAAGATTCAGCGTTTGCCAATAGAGCCGGTGTCCCAGGCCAGTGCCAACCAGCGCCAGGGCCGCTGTGGCCGGATAGCTGCGGGGGTTTGCATACGCTTGTACAGCGAGGCCGATTTCGAACAGCGCCCCGAATTTACCGACCCGGAAATATTGCGCACCAATCTGGCTGCAGTGGTGCTGCAAATGCTGGTGCTCGGCCTGGGCGAAGTGGAGGACTTTCCCTTTATCAATCCGCCCGACCCACGCATGGTGCGCGATGGCTACAAACTGCTGGAAGAGCTGGGCGCTGTGACCCCGGCCGGCGGTTTGACTGCTATTGGGCGGAGTATGGCCAGGTTGCCGGTAGACCCCCGTCTCGCGCGCATGGTGTTGGCGGCGCGCGAGCTGGGCTGTCTGGAGGAGGTGTTGGTAATCGCCAGCGCGCTGACAATACAGGACCCAAGGGAGCGCCCCACCGACAAGCAGCAACAGGCGGACCAGTCCCACGCGCGGTTCCGGCACCCGCGATCAGATTTTATGGCCTGGCTCAATTTGTGGCGTTACTACGAGGAGCAGCGCCAAACCCTCAGTGGCAATCAGCTGGGAAAATTGTGCAAACGCGAGTTTTTCGCCTATATGCGCATGCGGGAGTGGCGCGATGTGCATACTCAGCTCACCATTGCCTGTCGCAGCCAGAAAATGAAGCCCCGGCCCACTTTGCCTGAAGAGGAAAATTACGAGGGCGTACACCGGGCCCTGCTGGCGGGTTTACTGAGCAACATTGCCCAGTTGCAAGAGGCCAGGGAATACCTGGGCAGCCGCAATCGCAAGCTGCGAATATTTCCGGGTTCGTCCCTGGCCCGCAAGCCGCCGAAATGGCTGGTAGCGGCAGAGATTGTGGAAACTTCCAGTGTTTACGCGCGCGAGGTGGGCGCCATTGAGCCGGCCTGGGCGTTGGATATCAACCCTGCCCTGCTGCGCAGACACTACTACCAGCCGCGCTGGCAGGCGCGCAGTGGTCGAGTTATGGCCTATGAGCGCATAACCCTGTACGGCTTGACACTGTCGGACAAACGCTCGGTGCACTACGGGCCTGTTGCGCCGGTGGAGGCACGGGAGTTGTTAATTCGCGATGGTCTGGTGGCCTGCAATATGCGCCCGTTCCCAGCCTTCCTGAAACACAACCAGCGTCTCGTGCGGGAACTTGAGGAAATCGAGTCCCGTACCCGCAGGCGGGATATTCTGGTGGATGAGGAGGCGCTTGTTATGTTTTACAAGGAGCGACTGCCGGACAACATTCATACCGCCGGGCGGTTACAGAGCTGGCTTAAACGGCATCCGGAGGCCGCAGCTGGCTTGCGCATGACGCGGGAACATGTGCTGGCTCGCGATCCGGGCGGTGAGGTTGGCGACCAGTTTCCCGACACGCTGGTATGGGAGGACATGACGTTCCGGCTCAGTTACGAGTTTGAACCCGGTGGCACCACCGATGGTGTTTCGGTCACTGTGCCGGTCGCACTCCTCAATCGGGTGCCCCGCTTTCGCTTTGACTGGCTGGTGCCTGGCCTGCTGCGCGAAAAATGTATCCAGTTGGTAAAGGCCTTGCCCAAAAGCCAGCGGCGGCAACTGGTGCCAGTGCCAGACCATGTAGACCGGGCCCTGGAAACACTGGAGCCCGGGAATGAAGATTTGCTGCTGATGCTGGGGCGGGCATTGGCCGCCAGTAGCGGCGTAAAGTTGGCACCCGAGGACTGGGCGCTGGACAAACTCGACAGCTACTACAGTATGAACGTGCGGGTGGTCGACGCCGACGGCCGGCTGCTGGAGCAGGGCAGAGACCTGGCCGAGCTTGTCGAGCGCTTCCGCGGCGACACCAGCCAGAGTGTCAGTTCTGACCAGGAGGGCTCTCCCGCGCGGCGCGGCATTACCCGCTGGGATTTTGATGAGTTGCCCCAGGAGTGGCGCTTCCGACAGGCGGGGGTGGCCATTGTCTCCTATACGGCGCTGGAGGATGAGGCAGAATCCGTTGCCATTAAACTGTGTGATTATCCCGGCGAAGCGCGGCTGGTGCATCGCCTGGGCGTATTGCGCTTGTTGCGTTTGCACAGTGCACAGCAGGTAAAGTTCCTGCGCAAGCAATTGCTGCGCGGAAACGATTTCAACCTGGCCCTCGCTGCGGCGGGGCTGGAGCGTCTTGTACTGCTGGAAGACCTGGTCGACGCCAGCTATTTGCAGGCGATGGCAGTGGATGAGACCCCCGCCTATACAGAGCAGGATTTTATGGCACTTTTGAACCGCGGCAAGGGCGAAGTGATTGCGCGGGCTAATGCCTTGGAAACGGTAGTGCTCAATAGCGTGCGATTACTGGTCGATATTCGCAAATACCTGGCGGCATTAGCTGATGGCAGCTGGCTGGACACGCGAGGGGATGTCAACCAGCAGTTACGGCGCTTGTGGGCACCGGGCTTTATGCGTGACACCCCCGAGCAATGGTTGGCGCAAATGCCGCGATACCTGAAAGCACTGCGTACCCGGCTCGAGCGCCTCAAGGGTCAGTACGCGAAAGACCAGAGTCACACCGCAATGTTGCAGGCGCTGGAGGCACCTCTATGGGAGGCGGTGACCAACTACCCCGGTTTATTACAGCTGAGCAGCGAGGCTGCGCAGTACCGCTGGCTACTGGAAGAGTTCCGGGTATCACTTTTCGCCCAGAGTCTGGGTACTCGACACGCTGTTTCCGCAAAACGGTTGCAACAACAGTGGCAATCGGTGGCCCAGTGGTTGGCAAAAAACCCTCACTAAAAACAGGGTTTTAGTGCCTGTTGCTCCGTCGGCGTGGTATGAAACTTCCCGTGTGTTAGCGTGTCGTAACTTTCACGAACGTTGCACGCGAAGAGCATGTCTTCTCGGGCACTTAGGGCTGTGTCTACTATGACTTCAACATCAATAGAGAACTTGTTATGGTCCATTTCAAAAAACCCCTCGCTGCGGCACTCGGTGCCGTGCTTGGTCTGTAAGAGGGCTACAGCGTCCGGCAATCCACGGTTGCCCCCGCCGGGTAGTCGGCGTACCATTCCCAACCCGAAATCACGACACTTGGTCTCATGAATTTCCTGCGCTGCTTCTTGCTGACACTGCTGGTGATAGTGTCACCCGCCCTGTGGGCTCAAGAACCCCAAGAACCCGAAAAAAACGAAAAGTACGGGCAAATTGATCCCTGGGAACCGTTCAATCGCAAGGTTTATGCATTCAACGATACTCTGGACACCTGGATATTGCGCCCGGTCGCCAAGGGATACAAGTTCGTGCTGCCCGAGTTTGCCCAGCAGGGGGTGACCAATTTTATTTTCAACATCTACGAGTTCAACTCGTTCTTCAACTCGCTCTTTCAGGGCGAAATTGTGGGTGCCGGCAAGGCGGGTGGGCGTTTCCTGATTAACTCAACGCTGGGCCTGGCGGGCCTCATAGATGTAGCGACCCCCATGGGAATAGAACCATTCCGGGCCGATTTCGGTCAAACCCTGGCTGTTTGGGGGGTGGAATCGGGTCCCTTCGTAATGATGCCGGTCATCGGCCCCCGCACGGTGCGCAGTACCGTGGGGTATTTCGCCGATACCTATTCCTCGATACCGGCGCTGGTGAATGAAGACACCTGGGCCTGGACCTTCTGGACCGTGGAGGTTATCGACTTCCGTGCGCGTGTGCTGGATGCCGAGGACCTGATGACCGGAGACCGCTACATCTTTTTGCGCGATGCCTATCTGAGCCGCCGTGAGGCCTTCGTCAAACGGGGCATTGTGGAGGACGACTTCTCCGATTACGAGGATAGTCAGGACGATTGGGAAGACTTCTGATTGTGCCCGGCTGGGTATAAATACGGATCCCTAAAATTCGAGTTTAAAATCTGTGAAATCCTCCCCAAAGCTCTCTAGTTGCGGTTGCCTGAAGACATTGATGGGCGTACTGTCACGCCGAACCTCCCCTCAAAGTCCCCGCTGATGGCCGCAACAGGAAATGTGCTCGTAATCGACGATGTTCCGGCCCGTGCCGAGGCGCTCGCGGAGCTGGTCAGCGCGGCCGGATACACCACCACCGTCATCACGGATGTTATCGATGTGGGCATTTCTCTGGGCATTGACAGCGAATTCGATGTGGTCTTGTGTGAACTGGATCTGAAGGGTGTCTCCTGGAAGGAGGCGCGCCGGGCATTGCGGGAAATGGATGCACAGGTGCCGGCAATCATGTTCAGTGATGTAGTGGACGCAGACCGCATAATGACGGCCCTGCACCTGGGTGCAAGTGACTTTTTTGTGCGCCCGATCAAAAATAGTCAGGCGCTGCTCAAATCGATAGAACGCTGTTTGCGTCAACGCGCCATGCGGCGAGAATTGCAGGACTCACGTCAGCGCCTGGAAGCTGCCAACAACGAACTGCGGGCCACGGTTAAAGTATTGGAGCAGGACCAGCAGGCCGGCCGCCAGGTGCAGTTGAAAATGTTGCCGACTACACCGCTGGTATTGGAAGATTTCGTTATCAGCCACACCGTTATTCCCTCTTTATATCTCAGTGGTGATTTCACCGATTACTTCACCGTAGCGGACAATTTCGTAACCTTCTTCATGGCCGATGTCTCGGGCCACGGTAGTTCCTCAGCCTTCGCCACGGTGTTGCTGAAAAACCTGTTTGCCCGCAAGCGCTCTGAGTTTTTGCGTCAGCGCGACGATAGCGTGCTAAGTCCTGTTGCCATGCTGAAATGCGCCAATAAGGAATTGCTGGACCTTGCCGTTGGCAAGTTTGCCACCATGGTGGTGGGTGTCCTGGATATGGAACTCAATACGCTGCGTTACAGCGTGGCCGGGCACCTGCCTCAGCCTGTGCTGGTGTCCAACGAAGGGGCGCGCTACTTAAGAGGCGAGGGGACCGCCGTTGGAATCATGGAAGATGCCATTTACGAGGAACACGTCATCGACTTGCCTGACAGCTTTATGCTGGCCCTGTTTTCCGATGGCATACTCGAGATTCTCCCACCCAAAAACCTTATCGAAAAGGAAAAGTATTTTCTCGACGTATTCGAGCAGACGTCCGAGTCACCGGAGGAGTTGGTAACCCGCCTGGGGCTGGATCGGGTAGAGACAGCACCGGATGATATCGCCGCACTCTTCATCAGCAAACGTGGCTGATATGCACGAGGGGAGGATACTCGCTGCCAGTCAAAATGGTGCCTATGTGATCCGCTTCGAAGGTGATGTCAGGTTAACGCTGTGCACGACTATCGACGATTACTTCGAGAAGATGTTTGATGATCCGGCTTTTGCCAGCGTGTGGGTAGATCTGTGCAGTGCCGAGGGCCTGGACAGTACTACGCTGGGGCTGCTCGCCAAGCTGGCGCTGACAGTAAAAGAGCGCTTTGGTTTTCAGCCCGCTATCTACTCTTGTGACCCGGGGATTAACCGTCTCATTAGAAGTATGGGGTTTCAGCGGCTGTTTGAATTGCGTGAAGAGGTGTGTGGCGACCCGGAGGAGATCGCAGCTATTCCTGTGGTCGAAGGCAGTGAGCTGGCTGTGAAAGACAAGGTGATAGAGGCACACAAAGCCCTGATGGAGTTGAACCCGGTGAACCGTGCCCGTTTCAAGGATCTTTTGACCGCGCTAGAGCGCGGCTGAAGGGGGCGCGGCAGCGAGCTTTGTTCTGATGTAGTCCTGGTGCGAAACGTAGCACAACTCGGCAACCTGCCTGATCAGGTACTCCTCGTATTTATCGAGGCGGCCATCGGCGTAGGCCACGCGCCACATGGACGCAATAAGCTCCAGTTTCTGTGCGGGCAGATAGTGATCATTGATGACCCGGGTGAAGTCATACAGTGACGTCGCCTCATCCAACTGCGCCGCGGCCTGTGCTATCAACTCGCGCACTGCTGAGCGGTCTAATTCGAGGCTTTCATACAGCAGCTTTTCCAGCTCGTCCTGCTCGATTTTGTCCTCGCTGAAATCCGCCCGGGCGGTTTCAAGAAGCAGTGCTGCAGCGGCCAGCCTGAGGCGGTATTCCTTTTCCTGCAGTGTTTCCTGTGGGGGTACTTCAAACAGTTTTCTAAACGCGTCTATCATCGTGTACTGATTACCTGTTCAAGTTTGACCTGATCTGCAACAAAATTGCGGATACCCTCTGCCAGTTTTTCGGTAGCCATGGCGTCGGCGTTCAAGGCATAACGAAATTGTGCCTCGGAAATTTCCGACTTCGGTTCAGAGGAACTGGCGGTGGCCGGGTCCAGCTGTCGGGGAAGTTTTCCTTCGTCGGCGGCCAATTCCTCCAGCAGAGCGGGGCTGATTGTCAGGCGGTCGCAGCCCGCCAGCGCCTCTATTTCACCCGCGTTGCGGAAACTGGCACCCATGACCACTGTCTGGTAGCCGTGCTGCTTGTAAAAGTTGTAAATGCGCGTGACCGACTGTACGCCGGGGTCGTCCTGAGGCGTGGATATCGACAGCTCGGTATTGGCCTTGTGCCAGTCGAGAATGCGGCCGACAAACGGCGAGATCAAAAATACCCCGGCGTCGGCGCAGGCAGCGGCCTGGCTGAAGCCAAACAGCAGGGTCAGGTTGCAGTTGATGTTTTCCTGCTCCAATTGGGCAGCGGCGCGGATGCCCTCCCAGGTGGAGGCCGTTTTGATCAGAATACGCTCCCGGCCTATGCCGCTGTCCTCGTACATGCCGATCAGCTTGCGCGCACGCGCCACCGTGGCCTCGCTGTCAAAGGACAGGCGCGCGTCCACCTCGGTGGAGATGCGGCCGGGGACAATGGCGAGTATCTCTTTGCCCACATCAACGGCAAAGCGGTCACAGCAATTCGCCAGTTGCTCCGCACTGGAACCACCCTGCCGGACAGCCCAATCGCGCGCCTCATCCAACAGTGCGCCATAGTGGGGCAGGGCGGCCGCCTTCAACAGCAGGGACGGGTTGGTCGTGGCGTCCTGCGGGTGGAAACGCTTGATGGCCTCTATATCGCCGGTGTCGGCGACCACATCGGTCATCGCTTTGAGTTGATCCAGTTTGTTTGTCATGTCGTTAAGCACCCCTGTCTACGCAGCTGAACTCGATTGCGCATTGAGGCCGGTATCTTTAACCAGCTGAAATGCGGCACGTAGAACGTCGAGCCCTGCATCTTTCTTGTACGCGTTTTCGCTCAGGTGACGCCTGAATTTCCGTGCGCCGGGCACGCCCTGGTAGAGGCCGAGGATATGCCGGGTGATATGGTTCAGGTGAGCTCCACGAGCGAGCTGTTGCTCCACATAGGGGAGCAAAGCAGCGATGATATCATCCCGAGATAGCGCTGGCTTGTCCATACCAAATACGCTTGAATCCACGTCTGCCAGCATCCAGGGGTTCTGGTACGCCTCCCTGCCAATCATGACGCCGTCTACGTGCCGCAAATGCTGCTGGCATTGATCCAGCGTCTGAATGCCGCCGTTAATGACTACCGTCAGCTGCGGCAAATCTGCTTTTAAGTGGTAAATCCAGGGGTAATTGAGGGGCGGCACTTCCCGGTTCTGCTTCGGCGACAGGCCCTGCAGCCAGGCTTTACGGGCGTGGACGATAAACACCTCGCATCCTGCCTCCGCCACCGGCCCGACAAAATCGAGCATTTCCTCATAGGACTCCATGTGGTCGATACCGATACGGTGTTTCACGGTCACCGGGAGCGTACAGGCATCGCGCATGGCTTTGATACCATCGGCCACCGTTTGTGGTTGTGCCATCAGACAGGCGCCGAACATCCCCGACTGTACCCGGTCAGAGGGGCAGCCGCAGTTGAGATTGACCTCGTCGTAGCCCCAGTCTTGCGCCCATTTCGCACAGCGAGCGAGGTCCGTTGGATCACTGCCCCCCAGCTGCAGGGCTACCGGGTGTTCCTCCGTGTTGAAATGCAGGAAGCGTTCACGATCACCATGGATGAGAGCGCCGGTGGTAACCATTTCCGTGTACAGCAGGGTCTGCCTGGTGATCAGGCGCCAGAAGTACCGGCAATGGTGATCACTCCAATCCATCATCGGCGCGATCGAGAGTTTTCTGTGTGATGTATTGATGTTCGGGAATCCCGCGAATAGGTTACGGCTGCATTAACGGCGGTGGTGAATAGCAGATTACCACATTGCTGCGGCGGTGCATTTTGCACCTTCCCCCTTTGGAGCTCAACACCTGCTTGTGCTTTACATACCCGTTTTTACGTCGTGGCCGGATCGCGGCCATACATTTTCTGGATTAGCCCGGGAATGTCCAGAAATTGCGGCCTGCGCTCAAGCATTCGCCGATCGAACTCGTCGAGGCTCAAATTGGACTTGATTCGCACATACAGTATCGAGGCCATGGTTACTATCTCTGACTCAGTGAGTGGGGGTGCGTATGATATATCCTGCGTAGCAGTCAAAACGATCGTCTGGAGAATTTTTGGCATTGGCCGTTGATACTGACTGTGACTGGCTTTCCCAAAGAAGCAGCGGGGTTGATAAGGGTGGGAAAAAATTCATGCTTTTATGTCAGGTAAGGGCCGGTAGAGGAGTATTTCAATCGAGTATATCTGACAGCGCGGCCGGCACAAATGGGCCAGCAGCGAACCCTTAGTAATGCCTGAGTTCATCGACCATTGGGTTGCTCGCGTAACGCGGTAGCCCTATTTCTGCCTTTGAACAATCTAAATGGCTTCTTTTATTGCTGCGGTGCTTTCGTCCCCCGTATTTGGCGTGCCGACCGGTTGGAGTAGAAGAAGATGAACTTCTTCCTTCGCGACGGGACAATGCTCTGCTCCTTTGGGAACCACGTAAAGGTCTCCTGGCCCCAAATGAACATCCCCGTCTCGAAGCTTGATTATTAGGTTCCCCTTCAGTACAAGAAAGAAATCATCTGTGTCGGGATGCGAATGCCAATTAAACTCGCCCTGCACCTTCACGACCATCACATCGTGCCCGTTGAAGCTCGAGACTATTTTCGGTGACCAGTGCTCATCGAACATAGCTAGCTTTGAAGCAAGGTTCACTGCGTTCATTAAATCTTCTCCCTGAAATTCTCAGCACCACTGGACGCGCCGTTACGTCCGCTGTGAGTCCAGGCTGTGTGAAAACTCCGGCTCGGTTTTTCCGATCGTACGGAAAGTGGCCTAGTTTAAAATTTCAGAAGGATTTCTTCATTTAAGCCGCCTCTCATCCACGACAATCTTTCAATTTTGTGAACCTATTGCGACACTTCTGAGTTTTCACACACCCTCAGTCGGTGACGGTAGTTTTGATCTGAGTATACCACTGCCTTACCCAGGCATGAATGTGCAAAAGAGGGCACCCAGTTGGATGCCCCGCATGTTATTTTCACACCTTGAGAGGCATAAAATATATTTCGCTTATTAACTGTCTGCGCATAGTCAGCGAGATATTATGAAGTGGTATCGATTACTGACGCCGGCAACTCCCTGAATCTCGCAATATCATTCGCGCGGTTCCAATTTCTCCGGTGGGAGCCAAGAGAGCCAAAATCGACGGTGGTGACCATTAAAGCCCGCTTCGATGGTGGGCTATCATTCAGAGGACCTGAGTCTGGTTACACTTTTTTGCGTTTTGAGCAACCAAGATCAGCTAGTCCCAAGTCGAGTAGATGCCCCACTGCGATATTGCTTCAGCGGCTCCGTCAGCCAGGTGATGGCTTCGCGAAGATATTCATTTGCACGGTGATACGACAGCCCGGCAGCAACTGGCCGCCTGGGTGATTTTGATAGTGCTTGGTGTTTTCAGCGCTGTTCTGTTTAGCGCTTACCTTGGAATATTATTTTTGATATTGGCGCAGCGCTTTCCCGGAGCGCGCCCCAAGGGGTGAGATCCTCCAGCTACTCTTTTTCAACGAGGTTTTTGCAGGTCGTCTGCTGTACATAAAACAGGGTGGTGAATGAGTTCCATATCTGGCACTGCTCCGGGAGAACAATCGCTTCTGGGCGCTTATTGGATTTATTGGAAATAAACCATTCGTCCTGTTGCGGGTCCGGGCCAACGCCATCGCCGGTTTGAAGCCATCTCTTCCAGGGGTAAGCTTTTCCTACTGGCACATAGATATCCGAAAATACCCTGAAGGGAGTTGTACTGGGGGAATTCGGATCATCGGGGTCTGCGGGACTCGGGACGAAAGGGAAAAGTTGGGGGGCAGCCTGGGACAGGCAGGTGTGACGGAAGTGATTCATCTTCTTCCCGCCAACTTTTTCGCGCCCCACGAACCGTGATTTTTCCAGGCCACGATTTAAATCATCTACCGAGATAGATAAAGGATTCAAAGGCTGCTTGGTGTTGTACACCATGTTTTGAAAGCATGTGCCCTTAAGAAATGGCGGGAGATCAGTGTGCCACTTATGGGTGATTGAATAGAGCTTGTCCTGGAAGATAAGGTTCTCCACCCAGGTATCGCTATCCTCTCCGCCTTGCAGCATATACAAATCAAAATACCCATCTTGCCACTTTCCGCGGACTATGAGGTCGTACTCCACTTGCGGCGCAGACAAATCTGCCGCATTGCCGATAAAAGTGCCCTTCCACTCGAAATCCCGTTTTGGAATCTGGGGCTTTGGGGGCGTGCCGGCAAAAGCGGAGATGCAAAAGATTGAGGCAATAACAGTGACCGTTGCCTGCTTCAGCAGCGACGTGGCGGAGGTAGTAACATTTTCCATGGCTTAACCCCTAATGAAATGCGTGGATGTTAACACGCTGACAACCGCTGTCGGCAAACCGGGAGTTCATTGGAAGGGCGGCAACGTGGCCCTGCTTACAATAGCGAGGGTCGCGCGCGGGAACAGCGCGGCGTGTGAGGGTTACAATCCCGGGTTCACCCCTGTCATCTCAATGGACAGGTCCCACAACTTCTGTGCTGTTGCTTTGTTGTGGCTACGGCGGGTTGATTGAACTTTTCTGGCAGGGCCGGCCGTTTCGCCGCGTTTGCAGGGGCCGTAGTAATCGCCACCCTGCACACCCTCGTAGGTGGCGGCGCACAAGGTGGGCCAGGCTCCAGCGGCGGGTGAATTGAACAGCGGGCGGAACAATGGTGCCAGCAGCATCAGTGGTTTGGGTAAATAGCGTGACAGTTCGGTATCTGCGATGCCCGGATGGGCTGCAACTGAAATGACAGTGTCTCCCGCGGCCTCCAGTCGGCGCTGTAACTCGTAAGCGAAATACAGGTTTGCCAGCTTGCTCTGGGCGTAGCGCACAATCGGGTTGTAACCGCGCTCTGCGTTGATGTCGTCAAAATACATTTTTCCGCGTTTGTGGGCGATACTGGATGTGCTGACAATACGAGCGTGGGGATTTTCACGCAACTTGCCCAACAACAGCCCGGTCAACGCAAAGGGGCCCAGGTGATTCACGCCGAACTGTGATTCGAAGCCGTCATTGGTGAGTTCATAGGGCGGTATCATGATGCCCGCGTTGTTAATCAGTATGTCCAGTTGAGGTTCCCTGGCGACGACTGCTGCCGCCTTCTTAACAGAGGCCAGATTGCCCAGGTCCAATTCGACGATGACCACGTCGGCCTTGGGGTATTCCGCCACGATAGCTTTGCGCGCCCGCTGGGCCTTCTCTTTTGAGCGGCAGCCGATCAGCACTCTTGCGCCCTTACCGGCCAGAGCCTTGGCAGCCTCAAACCCCAACCCGGTATTGGCGCCGGTAATAAACACGGTTTTGCCTGTCTGGTCGGTAACATCTGCTGCAGTAAAATTCGTCATGTGAACCTCTGAACGATGGCGATGAGGGGAATCCGGGTTTGTAGGAATTCACGGCTGTGTATATATTTGCTGTTGTCCCGATGTCAGTATATCCCAGTGAGTGCCCGTGACCAGCAACCAGACATGCGAAGTAATCTACCGGGATGAGTCCCTGGTTGCGATAAATAAGCCCAGTGGCCTGTTGGTGCACCGCAGCCCGATAGACCGCCACGAAACCCGTTTTGCGCTGCAAATGGTGCGCAACCAGATGGGCCGGCACGTCTATCCGGTTCATCGTCTCGACAAGCCCACGTCCGGCGTACTCCTGTTTGGTCTGTCCAGTGACATTGCCCGGGAAATATCCGCCCAGTTCGCCGCGGGCACTGTCCACAAGAATTACCTTGCCGTGGTGCGTGGACATTGTCCCGAGGGGGGGCAAATAGATCACGCCCTCAAGGAGGAGTGGGATCGCATTGCCGACCGCGATCGCCGTGCAGACAAAGCCGCGCAATCGGCAACAACACGCTTTCATCGGCTGGCGACTGTGGAGATCCCGTTCGCCGTCGACCGCTACCCGCAGTCACGCTATAGTCTGGTGGCACTGCAACCCATAACCGGGCGCAGGCATCAATTGCGGCGGCATATGAAGCACTTGGGCTACCCCATCATCGGTGACGCCAAACACGGCAAAGGTGTGCACAACCGTTTTTTCCAGGCGCAATACCACTGTCATCGCTTACTTTTGGCCTGTACTGGCCTGGAGCTTGTGCACCCGGTCAGTGGTGAGGCACTGTGTTTGCGTGCCGGGTTGGATGCGCCTTTCACAGGCGTGCTCCAGGCATTCGATTGGCAGGGGGCTGTGCCGCCAGAGCTGTTGTATAGCGCACCGGTGTCGGTGCAGTGAGGAGGGGCCATGCATTTTATTTTTGAGGTACATATAAAACCCGGGTATACCGCCGAGCAGTACGCCGACGCCTGGCTTCGAGCTAGCGAGATTATCCAGCGCTCGCCGGGTGCGCAGGGGACCCGCCTGCACCGCAAGATCGGTGAGCCGAATGTCCTACTGGCGATCGCTACCTGGGAATCCAAAGAGGTGCGGGATGCGATGGAAGCACGCCAGCCGCAGGAGGTGCAGGCCATTATTGCCAGTCAGGCAGAGTTTGTGGATATCCATCTTGTGGGGGAGTTTGAGGCGCCCGAGTGGGAAGTGATTCCCGGCTCCTGGCCCTGAGGGTAGGGCGCAGCGCAGTGGGCTTTGCGCTGCCCAGCCCGTATAATCGCCGCTCCAGAATGCCAGATACCGGATACCCATGACTGTTCGCACGCGCGTTGCGCCATCGCCCACCGGCGACCCCCACGTAGGCACTGCCTATATTGCCCTGTTCAACTACTGTTTCGCCCGCGCCCATGGCGGGCAGTTTCTACTGCGTATAGAGGATACGGATCAAACCCGCAGCACGGCAGATTCTGAGCGGGCGATTCTTGAATCCCTGCGCTGGCTGGGCCTCGATTGGGACGAAGGCCCGGATGTGGGCGGTTCCCACGGCCCCTATCGCCAGAGCGAGCGCATGGAGACCTACGGCGAGTACGCCCGTCAACTGGTAGACGCGGGCAAGGCCTTTCACTGCTACCGAAGCCCGGCAGAGCTGGACGAGCTGCGCGACGCACGCAGAGCCGTCGGCACTAGCACGGCACTGAAGCACTCCGACCTGAAACTGCCGGAGGAAGAAGTGCAGAAACGGCGGGATGCCGGTGAGCCCTTTGTTATCCGCATGGTTGTGCCTGAAGAGGAGGGCGCCTGCACGGTAGAGGATATGCTGCGCGGCAGCATCGAGCTGGACTGGAGCATGGTGGACGCACAGATACTGCTGAAATCGGACGGCATGCCCACGTATCATCTGGCCAATGTGGTGGATGATCACCTGATGGGTATCACCCATGTGTTGCGTGGCGAAGAGTGGATAAACTCGGCCCCCAAACATAAATTGCTGTACGAATACTTCGGGTGGGATATGCCGCAGCTGTGTCATTTGCCCCTGCTGCGCAACCCGGATAAATCGAAACTCAGCAAGCGCAAGAACCCCACCAGCATCCTCTACTACCAACGGATGGGTTACCTTCCGGAAGCACTGCTTAATTACCTGGGCAGAATGGGCTGGTCCATGCCCGATGAAAGTGAAAAGTTCTCCCTGCAGCAGATGATGGCGGCCTTCGATATACAGCGCGTTTCCCTGGGTGGGCCGATTTTTGATGTGGAAAAGCTCAGCTGGCTCAATGGTCTGTGGATTCGCGAGGACCTGAGCGAGCAGCAGCTGGCACAGCGTCTGGTGGAGTGGGCCTATAACGAGGCCAACCTGCTCAAGGTGCTGCCCCACGCGCAAAAACGCATGGAGACACTCAGTGATTTTGCCCCCCTGGCTGCATTTCTGGTGTCCGGCACGTTGCCGATCAACGAAGCGAACTTTGAGGGCGTGAAGGGCGAGCGCGAGGATATTGTGCGCGGTCTGCAGTTTGCCCTGTGGCGCATGGAAGCCCTGGGGCACTGGACGCGGGATACGGTATGGGATGAACTGAGAGCGCTGGCTGACGCCATGGAAGTGAAGGTGAAGGACCTGCTAGGCCCGTTGTTTGTCGCGATAGCCGGCTCCAGTGCCTCCTTTTCAGTGGTGGATTCCATGGAAATGCTCGGTCCGGACATGAGCCGGGCACGTATTCGGCACGCAATCGATGTGTTGGGTGGTGTATCAAAAAAGGCGATGAAACGTCTGGAAAAAGACTATCGGCAACTGGCGGGGGAATAGCCTATGAACGAGGGTAATTTTGGTACATCCATGCTGTCCACCTTGCTGCGGCCGGTGAGTGGTATACAGAGTACGCCGGCGCTGATCAAGCCCAAGCAAATGCTGCAGCTGTACGATATCGAAAACTGTCCGTACTGCCGCCTTGTGCGGGAAGTGCTGACAGAGCTGGACCTGGATGCGGAAATTTTCCCCTGCCCGGATTCCGGCGAGCGCTTCCGGTCCCAGGTGATAGAGCGCGGCGGCAAGGCCCAGTTTCCCTTCCTGGTCGACCGCAATACCGGTGTTCAGATGTATGAGTCGCTGGATATTATCGCCTACCTGTTCGAAACTTACGGCCAACGCTCGGTGCCGTTAAAGTGGCGCGCAGGCAAATTACAAACCCTGGGTTCCATGCTGGCCAGCGCACCGCGCATGCGCCAGGGTATGAAAGCGAGGCCCGGCGCGCAGCCTGAATACCTGCTGGAATTGTACAGTTTCGAATCCAGCCCCTACGCCAGGCCGGTGCGGGAATTACTGTGCCTGATGGAGATACCCTATGTGCTGCGCAATTGCGGTCGTACCGAGCTTCAGGAGTGGATACTACCGCCGCTTCGGGCCGCGCTGAACATCACCCCCGACAGCCAGCTGCACAACCGCCAGACACTGCAGGATATGGAAGGCAAGGTGTCTATCCCCTACTTGTATGACCCGAATACGGAAGCCGGCATGTTCGAGTCCACTGACATCGTGCAATACCTGTGTGACACCTATGGCGCCTGACAACCAACAAGCGCACTGAGCTGCAGCATGAACGGCGCGGTTGAACTGGTCGATATGATGGCGGTGGGGGTATTTGCGATCTCCGGCGCGCTGGCTGCTGCCGAGAGAAAGTTGGATATTCTGGGGTTTATCCTGTTCGGTACGATCACGGGAATCGGCGGCGGTACGGCCCGGGACCTGCTGCTGGGCACTGACGCGATCTTCTGGATTGCCGATACACGTTACCTGTGGATATGCATTGCTGTGTCTGTGGCGACCTGGTTCCTGGCACCACTGTTGAATTCGCTGCACCGCGTGCTGCTATGGGCGGATGCTGTGGGCCTGGCGCTTTTCTCTGTATTGGGCACCATCAAGGCGCAGCAATGGGGCGCGGCACCGGTGGTGGCTGTGGTTATGGGAATGATGACAGCCACCTTCGGCTCGATTCTTCGCGACACCTTGCTCAACCAGGAGCCGGTACTGTTAGGCCCCGAAATCTATGTGACCGCAGCGCTGCTGGGCGCAGCCAGTTTCAGTGCACTGCAGGTGTTGCCCGAAACGGAACCCCTGGCGATGCCTGTGGCCATCGGCCTGGCCTTTGCGCTGCGCGCCTCGGCCATCCTGTTTGATCTGCGCCTGCCAAAGTATGGCCGTTAGCTATCGTTTCAGGGCCAGCGCCGCAAGAATCGCTGTGGCGTACTCATACGCCATTGCGCCATAGGTATAATTCCCCACTTCAGCGCCGCCAGTGATTGCCCAGAAGCAACGTGCGAGCGCCAGGCCCCCTACGCACAGCAGTAATAGCATCAACGCAGGGCGATAGTAGTCAGCTTTGCGTGCACCCAACAGGCAGAATACGCCGAAGCCCGTTTGCAGCCCACCATACATGGCGCCCATCTCGGGCAGTGCGTCGCCGGTGAAGAATTCGAAACCGGCATAGCTCGCGGGCAGTGGGGGGAAAGCCAGACAGACGAGTCCGTAGGCGATGAATACGATGGCGGATAACCACAGGACAAATTTGCCTAACATTGATGTACCTTTGTGTTATTTGATTGGGATGGTTCCTGCAGGTTAGCACAGCGATTGTCAGGCCGGACAGTAGCGGGTTTGGGCTTTGACAATAGCCGCCGACGATATATCGTAGCAATGGTTTCTTCACCGGGAAAAACACATGGACGATCAGGCTTATCTTTCCTTTGGCGAGCAGGCAATGCACTACTTTCACCGGCCTCATGAAAAGGCGATAGTGCAAGCAATTGACAGCCCGGCCGCGTGGCGCGGTAGCGAGCTGCCACCCCTGAATCAAATGGCCTATCACTTGTCGGGCCTGGAGATTGACGAACTGGCGGCGGCTATTGCTACCGCCATCGCTACCGGCAAGCCCGCCAGGGACCTGACAGAGGAAGACTTTCCGCTGCCGCTGCTGGCACCACGAATTAGCGAGTGGCGCAATCAATTGGCCGACGGTCTGGGTTTTACGGTGATACGGGGTGTGCCGGTGGCGCGCTGGAGCCAGGCAGAGGCGGAACTGTTTTTCTGGTGTTTTGGCCTGCACGTGGGCAAGCCCGGAGAGCAGAACCCCGACGGCCATCTGCTGGGGCATGTTATCGATACCGGTGCCAATCAGCAGGACCCGGCTGCCCGTCTATATAAGACTGCGGAAAACATTGACTACCACTGCGACGCGGCAGACGTGGTCGGTTTGCTGTGCCTCAAGAAAGCGAAGACTGGCGGCCACAGCCGCATAGTCAGCTCAGTAACCGTATTTAATGAACTGGTAAAACGGCGCCCGGACCTGGTGCTGCGTCTGTTCGAACCTTTTCAACTGGATATTCGCGACCGGGAAGTGAATGAGGCGGGCAGCACGCTGCCCATCCAACCCGCCTGCTATGCCGACGGCAGGCTGTGGACGTTCTACCACGCGGACTATTTTCGCTCCGTGGAGCGCCACAGGGATATCCCGCCGCTGACGGCGCTGGAGCTGGAGCTGCTGGACACTTATGAGGCGATTGCCTCAGAGCCCGGAATGTATGTGGACATGGACCTGCAGCCGGGTGATATCCAGTTACTTTCCAATCACACCAACCTCCATGCCAGAACAGAATACGAGGACTATGAGGACCCGGCCGAGCGCCGCCACCTGCTGCGCCTTTGGCTGTCGCTGTGAGGGCAGGGGAGAGTTCGCTCTCCGTCGCGTCCTCCTGTTGACAGTGGCGGCCCCTGTCACTAAAATGCGCACCTCGTCATTGATCACGTTTAGTTGAAAAATCCAGTATTATCAATGACATATACCGTATTACGGGGCTATAGCTCAGCTGGGAGAGCGCAACACTGGCAGTGTTGAGGTCAGCGGTTCGATCCCGCTTAGCTCCACCATTATTATCATATGAAACAGGCAGTTACCGCGTGTGCGGTAGCTGCCTTTTTTGCGGATACCATATTAAACCCACCTTAAGTCCAAATCCGCTGCGTACGCTTCTCGCGCTGGCTGGCATCAAATGTCATACAGAACTTCATTTATTGCGACCGTGCTATTCGCGAGTGGGTGGCGCCCGAATCGTTAGGGTGTTGGCGGCCGATTGGCTGCAGTCGTACCTTGGCACCCGGAAGGGGCCACTAACGGGGTGCGAGCAGCCATTGCGGTGGTAGTCTAATCGGCAGAAATTTATTCATCGTGTCCGTTCGGCAGTACATCCTATGCTGCCAATATTGCAGCGCCTTATATAATGTTGTACGCGCCACTGGAATAGACAGAAGGTTGATTTGCATAAGCTATTAACTCATCTGAAATCTACAAGTTGGGGCTCGGTGCTACATAGATCGGTCTATTGTTGTAGCTGTTATGCGGTATGAGCTATTGCCATGCAATAAGACCCGCAAGATCCTCCGAGGCGGCCCTTCTGTCTGAACTAGCAGTGAGATCGAAAGCGTATTGGGGTTATTCGGCTGAGTTCATCGCTGCTTGCCGAGAGGAGCTGGCAGTTTCTCCACAAGATATCAGCGACTCTTATCGTGAGTACGTTGTGTGTGAAATTGATGGATCGGTTATTGGTTTTTTCGCGATCGAACCGATTAACGATGCGTATTCCAGACCAAGCCTGCCACTGATTCCAGACGAAGCCTGCCACCCATT
>CAXBNX010000027.1:0-67887 GCA_963977275.1 uncultured Haliea sp.
AGCCCAAGCCCAAGCCCAAGCCCAAGCCCAAGCCCAAGCCCAAGCCCAAGCCCAAGCCCAAAGCTAAAAAGTCTCCCACAAGTAAAGTGAAAGCGAGGCCAGCAAAGAAGAATCCGGCGCAAAAAAAGGCGGCGGCAAAGCCCAGCCCGAAACGCAGCGCTAAAGCCAGGACACCCAAAGCGAAAACCAGGAGCTGATCCCGATGGACATGGCGGGCAAGTACCAACAGAGCAACCCCTGGCCAGGCCGCAGCGGACAGCAAGTGCTGTTCATACTGGACAGCCGCAACAGTTTCGAAGAGGGTCTGCTCAAACAATGGATACATCATCACGGCGCGAGCGGCAGCGAGGAGTTTGATGCACCGCAGGTTTGCCTGGCACTGGGCGACGACCGCAAGGCAATAGACAGCGCACAACTGGTGATCGCCCTCGCACTACCACCCGACACCCTGGTGGCACCCCTGCGCATTGCCTGGATACCGGCTGCAGAGGATATTGACGCCGGACCGCGCCTGCGCAACCTTTTATTCGGCGACCCGCGCCATCCCAAAACAACGCGCGCGCGCCAGATTCTCGCCGATGCGCCGGAGCGTATGCACCTGCTTGCCGGTGCGCCGGACTCCGTGGCCAACTTGCGCATCCGCTTCGAGCACCACCACAATAGCGAAGGTGGCGATGCACAGCGGGATTTCGCCGAATTTGTCGGTCGCCAGGCTGCGTTGGTGCTGGATATTGCCGAACGGCGGTTGCAGGGGGGGCGCTACAAGGTCCCTCGGCATGTCGCCGCTACCCTGTTGTCCAGCCCGTCCTTTAATGAAGCCGTTGCAGAACTTGCACAGCAATCGGGCAAGGCCAAGTCAGAACTAATGGAAGAAGCCGCTGTTTACATGGGCGAAATGGTGTCGCGGCCCAGCACCTTCTGGCTGGATGTCTACGCACGCTTCAACAAGTTCTGTCTGGGCCTGGGCTACGAGGAGAAAATTGTTTACGACCAGGCGGCGGTAGAAAAAATTCGCCAGATGGTACGCGACAGTCCCGCGATGCTGCTGTGGACACACAAAACCTACCTCGATGGCATGGTTGTACCCAAGGTCATGTACGACAACGATTTCCCCATGCCGCATATGTTCGGCGGCGCGAATATGAACTTCCCCGGCCTGGGCTTCCTGTTACATCGCGCCGGCGCCATTTTTATCAAGCGCAGCTTCCAGGATAACGAGCTCTACAAGATCACCCTGCGCCATTACATCGGCTACCTGATGGAAAAGCGCTTTCCCATGAACTGGGCCTTTGAAGGCACCCGCTCCCGTATGGGCAAACTGATGCCGCCGCGCTACGGGCTGCTGAAATACGTACTGGAGGCCTGTCACGGCGCAGATGCCCGCAATATTCATATCATTCCCATTTCAATCAGCTACGACTTGATCCGGGATGTAGAAGAATACGCCACCGAACAAACTGGCCGCGGCAAGGGTGCCGAATCGCTGCGCTGGTTTATCGGCTATATTCGCAGCCTCGCCAGGCCCATGGGAAAGGTCTACATGGACATCGGCGAGCCCGTGGTATTGGCAGAAGCGCCCCATCCGGACGACAAGCTCGCGCTGTCAAAGATTGCGTTTGAGGTAGCTGTAGAAGCAAACCATGTCACACCTCTCACGTTCCCTTCTCTGGTGACCATGAGTTTACTGGGTGCATCGCCAAGGGCACTGACGGAGACGGAGGTGTTACGGGATCTGGAGGTGCTGCTGAAGTGGGCTGAAGCTCGCAAGCTGCGGGTTTCAGCAGACTTCGACCCCGCCTACGCCGAGAAAATAGAAGGCCTGTTGCGGATAATGATCGGTGAGGGCATGCTAACCCGCTACGATGAAGGTCCGGACGTGGTGTACGCCATAGAGCAGGAACAACACGCCGTCGCCAGCTACTACCGCAACACCATCATCCATTTTTTTGTTAACAAGGCCATCGTGGAACTGGCCTTGCTCAAAGCCAGCGAGACAGAGGGTGCAGCTGCGCTGGACATCTTCTGGAATGAAGTGGATAAGTTGCGCGACCTGTTCAAATTCGAATTTTTCTACGCCCCCACCGAACAATTTCACCAGCAGATTCGCGAAGAACTGACACGCTATACCGAAAACTGGGAGGAATTCGTGCAACAGGGCGCTCCCGGCTTTCTGCAAATACAGAACAATATGCTGTTGCTTGTGTCCCATGTCACCCTGCTTACCTATGCCGAGGCCTACTCGATCGTCGCAGACCTGCTTGCCCGTATGGACGCCTCCGAATCCCTTACCGAGGAGCAGTGTGTAACCAAGGCGTTGAAGCATGGACACCAGGCCTATTTGCAGCGTCGCATCAGCAGCCCGGCATCCATAGGAAAGCTGGTATTCAAAAATGGCTTCAAACTGGCCAAGCACCGCAATTTAACAGAGGGCGGCGGTGCCGAGGTTGCAAGCGGCCGCAAAGCACTGGCGGAAGAGATACGCGATGTACTGCGCCGACTGGAATTGATCCGCGCACTGGGCGTGGCGATACGCGGCACAACTGGGGAGAGACAATAGTGACAAACCTGAAAGTAGGCTTGCTGGGCGGAGGCTCCTGGGGCACTACCGTTGCAGCGCTGGTCAGCCGCAATGCACCAGTGACACTGTGGGCTCGCAACCCGGCAACGGTAGAGGAAATTAATACTCTTCACACCAACAGCACCTACCTGCCCGGCGCAAAGCTGCCCACCAAAGTTGTCGCCTCCAACGATATCGCCGAGACCGTGAGTGGCGCGGACGTCGTCATCATGGGCATACCCTCTCAGAATTTCCGCAGTGTCCTGCAGGAAGTGAAGCATCATATCCGCCCCTGGGTGCCGGTGATCAGCCTGACCAAAGGCCTCGAGCTGGAAACCGGAAAACGCATGACAGAGATCATAACCGAGGTGCTGCCGGGGCATCCGGTGGGGGTACTGACCGGCCCCAACCTGGCACGGGAAATCATGGCGGGGCAAGCGGCGGCAAGCGTCATCGCCATGGAGGACGATATCATCGTGCGGGAGCTACAGTCGATCTTCAAGAGCGGCCTGTTTCGGGTGTACACCAACAACGATGTTATCGGCTGTGAACTTGGCGGCGTACTGAAAAATATCATCGCCATCGCCGTGGGTATGGGCGATGGCCAGGGTGCCGGTGACAACACACGATCCGCATTGATCACACGCGGACTGGCGGAGGTGACTCGCCTGGGTGTCGCCATGGGCGGGCGGGCGGAAACGTTTGCCGGACTGGCCGGCATGGGCGACATGATCGCTACCTGCACCAGCCCCCAGAGCCGCAATCGGCACGTGGGTGTAGAGTTGGGCAAGGGTCGCAATATGCAGGAAATCATCGACGAGATGGTGATGGTTGCCGAGGGCGCCAAGAGTGCGCCAGCGGTGATGGCTTTAGCGAAAAAGTACGGCGTTCAAATGCCCATAGCCAGCGATGTATACCGCGTGGTATCCGGTGACGACACCGCCAGCAGGGCCTTCAGGGGCCTATTGCGCGTGTCTGCCGGTGCCGAATGTGAACCGGGCTAGCCGGGCTTTCCCACCACCTCTCGCAAGGTGTCTGGCACATTTTCCGCTTCTCGTGCACACTATCAGGCAGCGACACGTGCCAGGGGCAATGGCGGTCGCGTAAAAAACAACAAAGGGATAAGCGAAGCGATGCGCATTGCAGGGGTATTTTCACTCTTTATGGTACTGATCGCTGCATTGCCAGCCACGGTCAGCGCCGACAGCTCAAAATTTGTAGGCCTGAAGGGCGATCCCAAGCTGAGATCGGCATCGGCTATTGTGCTCGACAGCAACGGCGACATTATCTTCGGTAAAGACACGGACACTGTTCGCCCTATCGCCTCCATTACCAAGCTGATGACGGCCATGGTAACGCTGGATGCACAACTCGATCTGGAAGAGAAACTGACCATCACCAAAGCCGACCGGGATCTGCTGCGCCTTACCGGTTCCCGGCTGGAAGCCGGTGCGACACTAACCCGGCGCGAGCTGCTGCAACTGGCACTGATGTCATCAGAAAACCGCGCGGCAACAGCACTGGGCCGAACCTACCCCGGCGGTATGGACACGTTTGTTGCCCAGATGAACCAGAAAGCAATATCCCTGGGCATGAACAATAGCCGCTTTGCTGACCCCGCTGGTTTGCGTACTGAAAATCTGTCCACCGCCAGCGACCTTGCCATAATGCTGACAGCCGCCAAAGGCTATCCGCTCATCACGCAGGCCACGACAACATTGCGGGACGAAGTCAGGCCCTATTCACGTCGCGGCCCGCTAAACTACGTGAACACCAATCGCCTGCTGAAAAACGCCACATGGGATATAGAGCTCAGTAAAACCGGCTATATTAACGAGGCGGGGCGCTGCCTTGTGATGCAGGCCAATATCGAAGGCGAGCCCGTCTCCATCGTGCTGCTGAATTCTTTCGGCAAGCTCACACCATTTGGCGACTCCAACCGCCTGCGCCAATGGATGCTTGCCAGCAACTGAGCGTCACCCACAAAAGTCTGTTTATGCAATTGAATGCTACAACTTACTCCGCCTATAATTGCAGTGAGGTTCCGGTGGAGAAAAATAATGGTCTGGTTGGCCCTAACACAGCTATTCGCACTGACAGCATTCGCCACTCTCCTACTGGTGTCGTCGCTGTGGTTACTCAGTATACCGCTGCGCGACATCAGCATTATCGATATGGCATTTTCTGCCCTGATCACCGCTCTGCTTTTTATTGCCTATATGTTCACCGGAGCGCAGGGGATTATCGCCACCACAATACTCGTGCTCGTTGTGCTCTGGGCCTGCCGCATGAGCGTGTATCTGGTTCACCGCAACTGGGGACATGGGGAGGACCCCCGGTATACGCGCTTGCGCAAATGGGTTGAACCCGGATGGCCCTTTCACTGGCTCAGTCTGCGGCAGGTGTTTCTGCTGCAGGGTGCAGTCATCTGGGTACTGACACTGCCCCAGCAGATTGCCATGGTTACTGGCGCAACGGCGAATTTCGGTGCTCTGGCAGCAATTGGCCTGGGCTTGTGGTGTCTGGGGTTCTATTTTGAAACAGTGGGTGATTATCAACTCACCCGTTTTAAATCCGACCCATCGCGTCGAGGGCAGGTGCTCAACACAGGGTTGTGGCGCTACACTCGCCACCCCAACTACTTTGGCGAACTGTGCCAGTGGTGGGGCTTATTTGCCATTGCTGCCGAAGCGCCCTGGGCATGGTGCGGAGTTGTCGGGCCCCTGGTGTACAGCTGGCTGGTAATTAACGTTACCGGGCAGCGCACGCTGGACAAGAAAATGGCCAGGGAAAAGCCGGAATACGGCCGCTATATGCTCACCACCAGCGGCCTTATCCCCATGCCACCACGCAGGAGCTAAGCGCAGCGGGAGGGGGTCACTCCTCAGGCCGGGACGGTGGCAGGGAGAGTGAAGGCCACTTCATGCGCCTTCAATACCTCTCCACAGGCACTGCAGGTTACCTGCCCTCGCAGGCTGTGGCCGCAGGGCTCATGGGTCAAACGCATGGGTTTGCCACTACCCTCAGGGCGGCACCACTTGTCACCCCATTGCAGCAGACTGAGAAACCACGGGTACAAAGCCTCGCCTTTCTCGGTCAGCTTGTATTCGTAACGCAGGGGGCGTTGCCGATAAACCTCCTGCACATAGACACCCTCCTCCACCAGGAACTTCAGCCGGTCGGACAGGATATTGGTCGCCACGGGCAGTTCCTGGTGAAACTCATCAAAGCGGGTCAGGCCATGATATGACAGCGCTACAACATTCGCTGTCCAACGATCACCCACCAGGTTAATAAGATTTTTATACAGGCTGCGACTGCTGGGCACATCCCGGACCGATATGGATGAGCGCCGTCGCACCTTTTTTTCACGCTCATCGCGAGTCGCTCCCGGGCCGGGCTTGTACGCGACTTCATTATAATGAACTTCCTGGTGACACTTGCCACAGCGCATTTCGGGCTTGAAAGCGTGACCACAAGTTTTGTGTAGCAACTCGACGGTGTCCAGTTCCGGCGTCTGGGAAAAACGCCTCTCCCAGGCCACTGCCATCAGTGCGCTATGGTAAAGATCGATGGATTTTGTGGTGAGGTGGTAGCGCATGCGTTTGCCGCCTTCCCCGTCGACTCTTTTGTGCAGACAATCAATAGACTGTAGCCATTTCAGCCGATCGGATAGAACCCCCTTCGATACACCGGTGGCTGTCATCATTTCATTGAAGGAATTAATCCCCCAGAAGACCTCCTGAATAATCAATAGACACCACTTGTCACCTATCTGGTCGAGGGCGCGGTTGATCGAACTGGCTCGGGTAATCAGCTTGCTCATGCCATGTTCCTGATAAAATCCGGTAGGAAGCCGCGCTATCTTAGCTTACAGCGATCACAAAATCGTCTGCCCATCGATAGTACGTCAAAATTCGCTCCTCCGGACTGTGACCCCGGTCATTCAGGACTGTATGGAAAACACCGGTTCATCCGCCATCTCCCGGCGGATAAACCGTTTCACGACACGGCCATATCAGAACGTTTTGGTGACAGTTACACCATAGGTACGCGGCGCCATGTAGGACTCTGATGTGATTTGAGTCGGGTCGACGATAAGACTGGCTATCTGCTGCTCATCATCGAGGTTTTTACCCCAGACGGAGGCCGACCAGGATTCGTCACTACTGGACCAGGTTATGCTGGCACCCAACAAGCCAATATCATCCTGCTTGGTTTTTTCCGCATTCGAAGGATTGGTGTAATAATCGTCCTTCCAGTTATAGGACACATTGAAATCCAGCGCTCCCGCCGAGCCAATGTCGTAACGATAGTCCACATCAATAGCGAAGGCTGAATCGGGGGCATAGACCATATCGTTGCCGTCATAATCAGTGCCGCCGGAGCTGATATAATCGCCATAGCTTGCATCGCTGTAGTTATAGCTGGTCGACAGTGTCAGATTTTCCATAAGCAGTATATTGAAATCCACATCCACGCCCTTGGACGTCGCCTGCGCACTGCTAAGAACCAACAACAAACGACTGTTGAGTTCAAACACCTGGAGGTCGCTGTAATCCATATCGTAGAGGGTGATGTTGAACTGGATACGGTTGTCCCACCAGGTAGACTTCATTCCCAACTCATAGTTTTCGACGGTTTCCGGATCCACAGGCGTGGCCGCGACCGCAGGTTGGTTGGCTTGTGAGGGGAAGGCACCACTCTTGTATCCCTGCGAATAAGTGGCGTACAACATCATGTCGTCATTGGGCTGGAAACTCACCGAAACTTTGTTGGTATAGTCCGACCAGTCGTCATGTGCTTTCACCGGCGCGGGAAACTCCGGCAGGATCAACGGTACCCCTGTGGGGACACCGCCACCCATCAAGTCAAGCGCATCCTGAGTGATTTTCTTCTTGTCGTAGCTATAACGGCCGCCATAAGTCAAAGTCCATTGCTCGGTCAAATGCCAATCGACCTGGGCGTAAAGCGCCATGCTGGTGGTTTTATTCTTCTGGGTGAAAAGCACATCGCCAATGCCGGCCAGCCCGAAGCCGCCCTGCAAGAGAGCATTGTATTGCGTGTAGTACTCCTCCTTACGATCGACGTCTTCCTCCATGTAAAATGCTCCCGCCACCCAGTCCAGCGAGTCGTGTGAACCGGTCAGGCGAAATTCCTGTGAATACTGTGACGCGTTTTCATCCACACCGTTAACAACGTTTTCCGGGGGCGTTCAGGAACCTGGGGGCAGTGGCACGCCGGGGGGAGATGGCGCATTCAGGTCGAGCAGGGGAATACCTGTCAAATCATCGACGAAATTGTAATCGCTCTCACGCCAGGCGCTTATCGAGAGAAAGTCAGCCCAGCCCAAATCCCACTCAAAGCGCGCCATCAAACCGCTTATGTCCCGCTTCTGATCGACATTAAACTGGGTGGAACAATTGCGGTCGTCATTCTTGTATTTCTGTGACATCCCCAGTTCCCAGAATACACCCAGACCCTGCACAGCATCATCGAGGTTTTGTAAGTGGCGTCAGGTACCATTACTTTTGTCCCTCGAATAATCC
This sequence comes from uncultured Haliea sp., assembly GCA_963977275.1. GTDB lineage: Bacteria > Pseudomonadota > Gammaproteobacteria > Pseudomonadales > Halieaceae > JARRPM01. The sequence continues at coordinate 8,107 of CAXBNX010000027.1, forward strand.
CCACCCACCAGCAGGCTCATCGTATCGGAGAGATCAAAGAGCAGTTGGGCACGCACCGCGCGCTTATCCGCATCATCCAGTTCGTCACCATTGCCCGAAGCACCTACGGATTTGCCAATATAGCGGCTGTTGGAAAGATCACCCAGAGTTGCGATCTGGTCTTCGGTGATGACGTTCTTGCCATAACCGTCGCGTTGCTGGTATTGCGCTACCAGCTTTCCGGAAATGGCGTCGGTAAGGACACCATTTACCATGCCCTGGAAGTTGGTCATGTCGTAGTTTCCCGCCGAGGCGCGGAGCCGAACCTCATTTTCCTGGGAGGGCCTGCTGGTGACAATATTGATGGCACCGCCGCTGGTATTTTTTCCGTACAAGGTGCCCTGCGGGCCTCGAAGAATCTCAATACGCTCCAGGTCAAACAGATCGAAGCCCACACCACCGGTTCGGCCTATGTACACTTCGTCCAGGAAAACGCCAACCGCCTGGTCACTGGCCGCAGAGTCCGAGCTGTTGCCGATACCGCGAATGTAAATGCGCGGCTCCCCCACGTTGAACTGGTTAAAGGCTACCCCGGGTACTTTCATGGCAATATCGTTGAGGCCAGTTACCTTGCCAACCCTTATATCGTTGCCACCTATAGCCGCGACAGACAGCGGTACGTCCTGAATATTCTGGGAGCGCTTTTCAGCGGTTACCAGCACCTCTTCCAACTGCTGTGCCAGCGCGACACCAGAACAAAAAACGGGTGCCACCAGCATTGCCTGGACTATTTTTTTATTGCGGTTTGTACTCATGACCATTTCCTCTTTTTTCTTTTGGTTGCATTCACCCGGATACTATTTACCTGTGACGGGCGCGTTGTTAACACATTGATAGCTCTCGAATTTATCCGGACTCTTGCCTTCCTTCAGGCGGGCGACCGAGGGATAGCTGCAGATTGGCCGACTGCGCAGCGCAACTCCGCTGTCGTCCAACTGTCGCGCCACCATAAAGTCGGGGGCCTGCCCGTTTTCCACCCACTGCTCCAGTTCAAACAGGGGGTCAAAGTCATCCGGCGCGTCCGCTGGTTTTTCCCAGCAGTGCCCCCAACCCGGGACCATGAACAGGCGGGCGTTATGCTGGAGTTGCTGCAACCCACCAGCAAGTTCCGCAGCCTGCTCGTAATATTGCGTGATCGGTCCGGGAATGATCAGCGGGTCGGACCACCCCTGGTAAATCAAAAGCCTGGTGTCTTCCTCAACTAACCCCGACAGGTCGGGATCGACCGCATCAGCCAACTCGGTAATGGACGAACGATCAAGCCACTCAAGCATCTGGTCGGTGCTCAGGCCCCCGGGGACATCCTGCTCGGACAAATCCTGGGCCAGCATTTTCCGGTAGCCTGCCGAAGCCATTACACCCCAGGCCGGTTTACCGTCGGCACCAAATAACCATTTATCGCTGTAGTTTTCAGAGCCGGGGACAACTGCCGGATATACTGTGTCGCCCACGCCATTTTTGACGCCGCCGTATAGTCTCGTTAGCAGCCGGGCTTCCTGTGCTGTCAGACAGTCGCCCTGTGTGGGCGAATTTTCCGCGCAAACCGCTGCCGTAAATTCGATCCGGCAAGCTCGAGGGTCGTCAATGATGCCGTCGGTCAGGCCATCGATTGCATCACACTGCGCCATGACCAGTTCTTTGATGACAGGCACCTTCGCCTGTGGAAAGCGGGAATGTAGGCCGTCCTGGTTTGTGCCTATCAGCCAGTTTCCCCACAGGCCTGCGATTCCACTCAACTCAAAAATACTGCCACCTGCAGCGATGCCGTCGAACAGACCCGGATAGCGTTGCGCCGCCATAAGGCCCATACGCCCGCCGTTGGAACAACCGGAAAAATATTTGTATCGTGGCGCCTGCTCGTACATTGCAGTGGCTAGCCGGGTTCCCAGCTCTGTTACCACTGGCAAGGATTTGTAGGCCCACAGCTCCAGCGCCTCACGATCCTGGGCCCATTGAGTTTCCCAACTTTGGGCCTGGTGCCCACTGTCATGACTGATTGCCGCATAGCCGCGCTTGAGGGCTTCATTAATCGCATTTGAATGGCCCGGCTTGTCCGGTATCAGTGCACCACAGAATCCACCACAGCCGGCCATCATAAAACGGCCGCTCCATTTTTCAGGGAGACGCATTTCAAAGTTTATTCGCCCGTTAATGGTTCCGTTCACCCGGCAGTATTTTGGCAGGACGGTATCTTCAACCCATGCTGGTGAAGCAGTGAATACCACTCCCGAAGGCGCCACCAATGTGGAACAGGCATCAGCGGCTCTGGACATTGTGTCAATTTCCTCGCCCGCGGCATGGCCGCCAAAGAAAAACGTGACAGCAACTAGAACAGCCAATAATGACTTCCCGAATGGCAATACCTGATTCGATACTTGATGGAGGTTCATACGCAACGAACCGGCCCTCCGTGGGCACTTATTATTCACTATTCGCCGTAGACTAGCTGCAAAGGTATTTTTATGCAAGTAAATAAAAAAGACGATAAACCGCGCGACCCGGTATCAGCTGACTATTGCATTTACCTGATTTGTAGCCGCAAAAGTCTCAGCTGTGTAATCGCGCCGCCATTGCTGTCAGAGATCTGATACCGCCCGGATCTCCGGCCGTCGCCGGCACCAGGCAGATTTCATCTGCGCCGACGATACGGTATTGCTCCAACCGGGCAGCGATCGCCGCCTCGCTTCCCACCAGACCAATCGCAGCCGGCAGTTCGTCCGGCATGGCCGCCAGCAGATCCTTGGGATGCGGACGGGTGCGGGCAAATTCCACCAGTTCACCGAAGCCCGCCTCGGTGATCATTTCGGCGTAACCCGGTGCCGCCAGGTAGCCGACAATGGCACGCAGTAATTGCTGAATTGCTTCCGGCGCTGGATCCACAGCACAGGTGAGCCAAACCGCTACCCGTGGCGCTGGCCTACCGCATTCACTTGCTGCCACTGCAGCCTGCTCGCGCAGGCGGTCCAGGCTTTCCGGTGTCACCATGTTCAACAACATACGATCAGCACGACGGCCAGCCACGCGCACAGCGGCCGGGCCGAAGGCGGCTATAGTCAACGGCCCGGTAACAGCGTCAAGACGGAGTCGATAGCCTTTGCAGCTCGCCATTTCCCCACTGAAATCAATTTTCTCCCCGGCCAGCAGTCCGCGCACTATCAGCGCAGTTTCATCCAGATGCCTGGCGGTGCGTGCGCGTGCCCGACCATGCCATTGCTCTACGACGACAGTGCTGGATGCACCGAGAGCGAGGTTGACCTGGCGGCCGGTCAGGTCCGCCACCGACGCGACTCCCATGGCCATCGTCATTGGCGTACGCACCGACACTGCCAGCGGCCCGATACTTAAGCTGATTTGCTCGCTGCGGCTTGCCACCGCAGTGGCGAACGCAAAAGCGTCGTAGGTGGCCATTTCACCGATCCACAATTCCGGGTATCCCAGACGGTCCGCGTTCCGGGCAACCTCGAGGTTCTCACCAGCAGGACGGTCCTGCCACAGGGGTGTCACTACACTGAGTTTCAACCGGCGTACCTGCTCACACCAATACCTGCCGGTGACGGCATTTTGCGCTTGTTTGTTTGCATGCTACGGTCTACCATTTAGTCTATTTATAAAAGCTATATAAAGTATAGTACCTATCTCCCGCCGGGTGAACCCATGATTACATCGACAGCACAGCGCATACAGGCTCTGACCCACTCGGGCGGTTGGGGAAATGACTCTCTGCACAGCATGCTGGCACACCATGCCAGCGTACGGCCGCAACACCTGGCCGTCAGGGACCAGCCCAACCGGGAACAGCTTACAGGGACGCCACCACTGTCCCTGTCCTGGGCAGAACTGGAATGGGCCAGCGAATCCCTGGCCTGCCAGTTGCAACGCCAGGGCGTCGTGGAAGACGATCGGGTTATCGTACAGTTACCCAATGTTGCTGAACTGCTTGTTGTTTATTATGCGGCCAGCAAGATAGGCGCGATCGTGTCCCCGATTCCGGTGCAATATGGCAGTCGCGAGCTGCGCTCAATAGCCGATACTCTTGACGCCACAGGGCTTATCACCCTGGGCCAATTTCGCAACAGCGATCTGGCGGCTGCAGCCTGCGAAGCATTGCCGGGCATTAACGCGATGGTATTTGGAGACGAGTTGCATATCGACGTCGTGGATACTGGCCAGCACTGCACTGCTGTCGACAACGATGCCAACCGCATTCTCAGTATCTGCTGGACCTCAGGCACTACCGGCACCCCCAAGGGCGTGCCGCGCTCTCACAATATGTGGTTTGCCACCGCGCGCTGTAGCATGGCAGCGGGAAATTACAGTGAGGCTGACATCCTGCTGAACCCGTTCCCGCTGGTAAACATGGCCGCACTGGGCGGCTTTCTGTTTCCCTCCGCCCTACTGGGTTGTGCCATCGTATTACACCACCCGCTGGATCCACCGCTTTTCCTGCAACAGATGCAGGACGAAAAAATCAGTTTTACTATTGCCCCACCCGCGCTACTCAATCAGTTGGCAAAAAACCCCGAGCTATGGAATCAATTTGATTTCAGCGCCCTGCGCCGCGTGGGGTCCGGCTCGGCTCCGTTGGCCCCCTGGATGATTGAGACTTTCAGTCGGGACTTTGGCAAGGAGGTTGTCAACTTCTATGGCTCAAATGAGGGCATCAGTCTCTTCGCCACGCCGGAAAATGCGACTGAACCCGATGTGCGAGCCGCCATGTTTTCGCAACCCGCCAGCGACGCAACCTGTGCCACACGGGTAACAGACCCGGACACATCACGCGAGCTCACCCGCAAGGGAGAGCGCGGCGAATTGCTGATTAGTGGCGCCACCGTTTTTGACGGCTATCTCGCTCACGACAACAGTGATGTATTCGATAAACACGGTTATTTCCGCACCGGTGACCTGGTTGAAATCTGTGGCGACGGCGGCGATTACTATCGCATCGTGGGGCGCTGCAAGGACATCATCAATCGCGGCGGCATGAAAATTTCACCGGCTGAGCTGGATGTTGCACTGGAGCAACTAGCCGACGTGGCGGAGGCGGCAGTCTGCGCCTACCCTGACGACCGGCTGGGAGAGAAAATCTGCGCCTGCCTGGTGCTTGCGCAGGGCGCCACTGAACCCACACTCGAATCCCTACAGCAGCTTCTGCTGGAAAGCGGTTTCGCCAAATTCAAATTACCCGAACGCATTGAGCTGTTCGATCGATTGCCACGCAATGCACTGGCCAAGGTTCAACGTTTTGTATTGCAGGACAACGTCGCAAAGAGAGTGGAGAAAAAACCATCATGAAATCCTCAACTGACATCTACATCCTGGGCGGCAGCCAGACAGATTTCGCCCGCAATTGGGCGCGTGAAGGCCACGAACTGTACGACATGTTTGCCGAGTGCCTGCAGGAGGCGGTAGCCAACGCAGATATTGAACCGGCACAGATCGAGGTGGGCCACGTTGGCAATTTTGTCGCCGATCTTTTTGCCGGACAGGGACTGCTGGGCGGTTTTTTTGGCCAGGTGTTTCCCGAGCTGGCCAGTCTGCCCACGTCTCGCCATGAGGCTGCCTGTGCCTCAGGGTCTGTCGCCATCCTGTCCGCCATGCGCGATATCGAGGCAGGCCATTATGACCTCGCCTGTGTCATCGGCCTGGAGTTAATGCGCAATGTTGACGGTAAGACCGGCGCCGAATACCTTGGCGCCGCGGCCTGGCAGGGCAAGGAGGCCACTGACTGTGATTATCCCTGGCCCTTTCTGTTCGATCGGCTTACGCGAGAATACGACAAACGCTACGGTATTGATGGCGCGCACCTTAACAGTATTGCCAAAATCAATTTTGACAATGCCAAAAGCAATCCCCGAGCACAAACCCGCAACTGGCAATTCCCCCACGGGGCTTTCAGCAACGATGATGAACTCAACCCCGTGATAGAAGGCTGCGTGCGCAAACAGGACTGCGGCCAGATTACCGACGGTGCAGCCTGCGTGATTCTCGCAAGTGAGTCAAAAGCCAAAGAACACGCCACGAGGCTGGGTATCAAACTGGCGGACATCCCACGCATCAAGGGCTGGGGGCATCACTCCGCACCCATTCTACTGGACACCAAACTGGCGCTGAGCGCGAATGACCGGCTTATTTTTCCCCACGCCAACGCCACCCTGGTGGATGCGATCAGGCGTGCCGGTTTTCGCCATGTCACCGACCTGGATGGGCTGGAAACTCACGACTGTTTTTCGGTGACCGAATACATGGCAATCGACCACTGCGCGCTGACAGCGCCCGGTGACAGCTGGAAAGCGGTGGAAGAGGGGCGTATCACGCGCGATGGCGACTTTCCGATCAACCCCAGCGGAGGCCTTATAGGCCTGGGCCACCCGGTAGGCGCCACCGGCGTGCGCATGGTGCTGGACTGCGCGCGGCAAGTAAGCGGACGCGCCGGCGCTTACCAGTTGCCCAAAGCGGAAAACATGCTGACGTTCAACGTTGGCGGCAGCACAACAACCTGCGTCAGCTTCGTAGTGGGTGTGGGCTGAGTTTTTGCGTTACCTCTAATCTGAATATTCGGAACATGCAAGGACGGGACACCAATGCAAGCTGTTTACATTTACGACGCGATCCGTACACCTCGCGCTCGAGCCCGTGCCGATGGTGGCCTTCATGAGCTGCGCCCACACGATCTATTGAAATGCCTGTACCACATGCTGGAACAGCGCAGTGCCCTGGACCCCGGCCTGGTAGGCGAGGTTGTACTGGGCTGCGTCACCCAACACGGCGAGCAGGCAGGCAATATTGCCAAGACCTCCAGCCTGTATGCGGGCTGGCCCAGCAGCGTCGGCGGCCTGACGGTAAATCGCTTCTGTTCGTCCGGCATAGACGCCATAGCCATTGGCGCACTGAAAATCGCCGCTGAGCAGGAGCGGGCTGTAGTAGCTGGCGGTGTGGAGATGATGTCGCGAGTGCCCATGATGGCCGACCAGGCAGCCGCATTTGTCGACCCGGAATTCGCCGCTGCCTGCCACATGCTCACGATGGGCAATGGCGCAGACCTTATCGCCTCACTGTACGGAGTGTCGCGCGAACAGGCGGATACCATCGCGCTGCAATCTCAGCAGCGGGCGGAGCGAGCCCGGCAGGAGGGATACTTCAAGTCTATCGTGCCTGTATCCAATCCGGCCAAAGGCCTAACAATGACTGAAGACGAATGCATCCGGGCTGATACCACCCTTGAATCACTGGCGAACCTGCCCGCCTCCTTCGCCGGCACCGGCCGAAAGGGCATCGATGCATTGCAGTTGGCCGGTAACCCACAATTGACCGCTATTGAACACGTACACACCGCAGGCAATTCACCGGCAATGGCGGATGCCGCCGCACTCTTGCTGCTGGGTAATGAGTCACTGGGTGAAGAAATCAACGCCCGGCCGCGCGCCCGCATCGTTGATGCCGCCAGCGCGAGCGATGATCCATTGCAGGTACTGGCGGGTTGCGTGGCAGCGACTCGCAAGCTGCTGGACAGGCAGGGGCTTGATGCCACCGCGATTGATCTTTTTGAGCTACACGAAGCCTTTGCGGCCACCGTGGTGAAATGCCGGCAAGATCTGGGGATATCGATGGATGAACTGAACGTTAATGGCGGCGTCATAGCCCTGGGCCATCCGCTGGGGGCCACCGGTGCCATCATGACTGGCACCCTGCTGGACGAGCTTGAAAGGCGAGGGAAGAAACGCGGTATTGTCGCTGCCAGCGGTGCGGCGGGAGCGGGCAGCGCATTGCTGATAGAGCTCGTATAGCCCATTGCGCTTGACCCTGAAGTGCGGGACTGAAACACTGACAACTTACTTATCCAGGGTGCGTCGCCATGATCAAACGCCGCCAGCTGTTACACCTTAGCGCAGGGTTGCTTGCCAGCCATTCACTGCAATTACGTGCTGGAGAACCCCCGGCCCGCACCCCGACACTGCCCTTGATTCAACGCCCAATACCGAGCTCCGGCGAGCTGCTCCCGGTTATGGGCATGGGTACTTCTCGGACTTTTGACACAGATGACAACGAGACTTCCCTGACCGCTTTGCGGGAGGTCGTCGAAGCATTTTTCAACGGTGACGGCACTGTCATAGACTCCTCGCCCATGTACGGCAATGCGGAATCCAGGGTGGGAGACAGTTTGCGCGCAATGCCACAGCCGCCCAAGATGTTTGCGGCCACCAAGGTCTGGACCACCGGTCGCCAACAGGGCATTGCCCAAATGGAAGAATCCGCACGACGCATGAACGTAAAGCAGTTTGACCTGATCGCCATACACAACCTGCAGGACTGGCAAACCCATATAGAGACGCTCAGGCAGTGGAAAGAACAGGGCAAGGTGCGCTATATCGGCATCACAACGTCTCACGGCCGCGATCACGACGCATTCATGGATGTCATGCGTAATGAACCGCTGGACTTCGTCCAGTTCACCTACAACATCGAGGATCGCACCGCCGAACAAAAGCTACTGCCGCTGGCAGCCGAGCGCGGCATCGCAACCATGATCAATCGTCCGTACCAGCGCGGCGGCCTGTTCAACAAATCACGCGGTAAGCCGTTGCCGGCGATGGCGGCGGATCTCGACGTGACGAGCTGGGGTCAGTTTTACCTCAAGTTCATTCTCGGGCACCCGGCCATCACCAGCATCATCCCCGCTACCGCAAGCCCGTCCCATATGATGGACAATATGCGCGCCAACTTCGGGCGCGTACCCGACGCACAACAGCGTGCGGAAATGCTGCGCATTTTTGAGAAATTGTAATATGGGCCCCACTATCGCACGGGCTAACCGGCAGGATTTCGAGGGGTGACAAATCCCCTGCAACGCTTGCTCTCACGCGCCTGTGATATCGAAGCAAATGAAGTGCGCGCCACGCTCGCCTCCTTCGCTCTCGTGTTGATCCTCATGGGCTCTTATTACATTCTGCGCCCGGTGCGGGATGCAATGGCCAGCGACTGGACCGACGCGGAAGTCAGCTGGCTGTGGACCTTCACGTTTATCTGTAGCACCCTCGCTGTGTCGCTGTATGGTGCCGCGGTTGCGCGTATCAACATTCGATGGTTGGTGCCATCTGTGTACGGCCTGTTCTCCCTCAGCTTCCTGCTGTTTTACTTCGGTTCCCGTACCCTGGCCGACCAGGTACTGGTCGATAAATCCTTTTATGTCTGGGTCAGCCTGTTCAGTCTCTTTCATATCTCGGTGTTCTGGAGCTTCATGGCGGACACCTTTGCCCGGCCCCAGGCCACCCGACTGTTTGGTTTTATCGGTGCCGGGGCAAGTATTGGCGCGATAGGCGGGCCGGCGCTCGCCGCCGTTCTGGTGGGAGACCTTGGCACCCAGCCACTGTTGCTGGTAGCAGCCGGCATGATCGCACTGGCGCCGCCATTGGTGGTTTGGCTGCAGCATCTGAAAACCAGCGACCTCGGCAACGACAATGTCAGCGCCGGCACAGCTGCCTTCGACAATATCGGCGGCGGCTCGCTTGCCGGGTTCAGTGAATTTCTGAAAAGCCGCTATCTGTTGATGATCGGCCTGTTTATCTTCTTTTATACCTTTATCGGTTCATTCGTATATTTCGAACTGAAAAACCTGCTGGCAGATTTTGACATTGCTGTGCGCTCACAAATCTGGGCCGGCATGGACCTGGTAGTCAACATTCTCACCGTGGTCGTTGGTGCATTCGCCACCGGCCGAATCGCGAAGCATCTGGGCCTGCCGTTCACCCTGGCCTGCATACCTGTGCTGATGCTGGCGGGCATGCTGATGCTGGCGGCGTCTCCTGTGGCCGCAGTGGCTATAGGTGTGCAGGTCGTTCGGCGTATTGGCAATTATGCTATTTCCCGGCCGGCCAGGGAAATGCTGTTCACCGCGGTTAGCAGGGAAACCCGCTTCAAGGCCAAACCGGTGATTGATATCGTGATCTACCGTGGTGGCGACATGCTCAATGCCTGGGCGTTTACCGCCCTTACCCAGGGCCTGGGCCTGGGCCTGGCCGCTGTGGCGGGAGTGGGTGCCACCGTGGCCGTCTTGTGGGCCGCCACTGGCGTGTACCTGGGGCGGCAATTCAACACCATGACCCCGGCTGAAAACACGGTAAATTCGTCTGTGGAACCAAATAGTTAAGCCGCGGGGCACTCCTTGCCTCGCCACCGCCCGCAGATAATTTCCCCCAGCCGCCAGAGGGCTATACTGGCCCTGCAGTTAAACAGGGAGCATTCACCATGGCAAAAGCAGCCGACTACGGGTTGGGACCCAACACATTCCCGCGAGGCTGGTTCATTGTAGCCGAGAGCAGCGAGCTGGATGGCGGCCCAATGGCGGTGCGCTTCTTCGGCCAGGATCTGGCGCTCTATCGCGGCGAAAGCGGCCGTCCGGTGATGCTGGATGCCTACTGTGCCCACATGGGTACGCACATCACCGCCAGCACCAGCGCAATGATCGTCAAAAACGGCGAGCAGATTGAAGGCGACTCTATTCGCTGTCCCTACCATGGCTGGCGCTACAATCCTGCAGGTGAGGTCGATGACATCCCCTATTTCGACGGCCCCTGCCCGAAGTCTGCCTCCATCCGCTCCTACCCGGTAATCGATAACATGGGCTGCATCATGGCCTGGTTCGATCCCGACGGGCGCGAGCCCGATTACGATGCACCTTTCCTGTCCCAGTGGGACGACCCCCAGTGGGTGCACTGGGAGCTGGACCACCTGGGAGAACTTGCCATTCATCCCCAGGAGATCCTCGACAATATGGCGGACGTGCGCCACCTGGGGCCAACCCACGGCGCGCCCAGCGAATACTTTGAAAACGAACTGAGAGACCATATCTGCATCCAGCGCCAGGGTGGGCCTATACAGCTCTACAACACCTATTTGCACACCACCACCTGGTACACCGGCCCCGGCATTTTATTGTCCAAGCAAATATTCGGCGGCAACGAGATTTTTGAGCTGATAGCCAATACCCCGGTAGACGACGGCGTTGTAAAATGCTGGCACGGCTGTCTGTTCAAAGGCAGTGTAAGTGATGCAACAGAGGCAGACCGGGCGGCTCAAAAAGAAGTACAGGCGGGGGCCCTGGTCGCCTTTGGTGCCGACTTCAATGTCTGGAAACACAAGCGGCCCGCGCTGCAAATCATGCAGTTGAAAACCGACGGCCCCTTCCGCATTGGTCGCAAGTGGTACTCACAGTTTTACGATACGCCGGAGGGCGCTGCTGCCACACGGGCTGAAGTCAACGGGATTCACCACACGCAGGGGATGGCAACGCCGGCGGATGGCAATCACAATATCGACGACGGCCTGCCAATTTAGCCACTTTGCCCCCTAAACACGCTGCCAGTGAGACGCCGGATAGAACTTTTCTATAGAATGTGCCGTCCAATAGACACTTCTGTATAAATTAGACGGTTAAAAATGCTCCCTATTCAGAAAATTCTGCTTGTTGCGATGTCAGTCAGCTTGCTGGTCGCCTGTGCTACCAGTCCCACCGGGCGGCGCCAATTGATGCTGATTTCTCCGGACGCCGCTATCGTCCAGTCCAAGCAGGCCTACCTGAGTACCGTGAGTGACCTGGACAAGGAAAACAAACTGCTGGACGACCCCCGGGTGGCCGACCGCGTTGCCACCATCACCGGCCGCCTGGTCACTGAGGCGGTGGCGCTATACCCCCAGAGTGCCAACTGGGAATGGAGCGTCGCGATTATTGACGATCCGGAAACCGTCAATGCCTGGTGTATGGCCGGAGGGCGTATGGCGGTGTACACCGGCTTGTTTGAAAAGCTGAAACTCACCGACGCTGAATTCGCCCAGATCATGGGCCACGAGATCTCCCACGCCCTGGCCAACCACACGGCCGAGCGCATGTCCCGCGCCATGGCAACGTCCATTGGCATTGTCGCCCTGGGAGTGGCCTCTGATCGCCCCGCTGCCACCATGGCTGGTGGCGCTCTGGCGGCCAAGGTCGCGCTGGAACTGCCCAACAGTCGCACCGCGGAGTCGGAAGCGGATGAGATAGGCATGGAACTGGCGGTGCGCGCTGGCTACGACCCCGACGCGGCCGTGACCCTGTGGCAGAAAATGGGCTCTATGGGCGGCTCCAAACCGCCGCAATTTCTCAGCACCCATCCCGCGCCTGCGAACAGGGAAACTGCCCTGGCGGAGATGATTCCGGCGATGCGCAAACTCAACCCCACAGGCAAGTTGGCCAGGGTCACGGCCATAGAAATCATCAGGGACGCACCCATTCAGCCATAGGAAGCAGGTGCGCTCTAGCGTGTGATCCGCGCAAGCGGGCTCCTGCGCATGCCATCCCCGGCACAATAACTCACACCATGCGTTTGCTCTGCACAATGCGGAAGCGGTTGGCCACAAATGCCAGATCGGTGAGACAGGCATTGCCGGCGGGGTTCAGGCCCGTGACGTGAAAGTCGGAATAGGCGGCCGAAAAATTAATTGGCATACCCACCAGATTGCAGGCCACAGAAGCGCCAGCGTCGTGGTAAGCACTTACTGCGCGATCCAGAAACTGCTCGTTAACAGAATAAACATGGGAGGTAATCGCCCCGCGCTCTCGCGCATTGGAGGTGGCGTCGAGCAGGCATTCGTCGATATCGTGGCCCTTGATAATGAACGACACAGGCCCGTACCCCGGCGGCCAGGATACCCTCAGCAGGAATATGGATATTCTGCACGCTGGTACACATCTGGGCCGATGCCTGGCACAGCGAGTGAGCGATGGCCGCCACCACGGCTTGCAGGTTATCAACAGACTCAATCACCACCGAGTTGCAGCCGGCGGTTTCCGTGTAAACCAACTTGTCGCTACAGTTCTTCTCAATCCAACCACCAAAAACGGGGCTGCCGGTAAAATCAACAATCGCGGTCGCCGGGTGCTCCAGCAGCGCCATGGTGGCAGGCTCCTCCCGGGTGTCAGCAACCATAGTCACAAGATTGGGGTCAAACCCGGCTTCCTCCAGCACCGCCCGGCAGACACTAACTACCATGGCTACCGGCAGAATAGCGCTTGGATGTGGCTTGAATACCACCGGATTGCCTGTGGCGAGACTGGCACACAACGCCGGATAACCGTTCCACAGGGGAAATGTCGCGCAGCAGATCACCACCGCAATTCCCCGCGGCACAAGGTGGTACTGCTTCTTCAAACTCGCTGCGCCGCCCTTGCCAAACTGGCGCTCCCAGGCGGCGGTCGCAGGAATATCAGCCATGGCCTTGCTGGCATAGGCCAGCGCCTCCAACCCCCGGTCCAGGGCGTTCGCGCCACTGCCGGCAAAGGCCATAATGTAGCTTTGACCACTGGTATGCATGGTGGCGTGGGTGTTTTCAAACAGTTGGTCGGCACAGCGATCGAGGATCTCCAGGCAGATACCCAACCGGGTCTCAGGAGCGGTCGCTCGCCAGTCCGGCATTGCTGCGGCTATAGCCTAGTACAATATCGGCACGTCCATCCGGGGATAAGTGATAGCGAGGGGTTCGCCTGTATAGGGTGACAGTTCAGCGCCGGTACGCCCCACCTCGCCAGGCTGGATCAGAGGATAGTCCGTTGCCAGCAGAGCGTCGAACCGCGCCTTACCTGCCAGCGGTTTTTCCTGGCCGTGAATTTTACTGCTGGGGCTTTCCGGGTAGGCCGTCCAGGAATAGCGCTTGTTACAGGCGTCCAGCGCCCTGTCCAGCGTTTGCCGGTGTTTCGCGAATAAATTGGTCATGACGTTAGCCGTACAGGTCCTCGCCGCGAGCCCAGGTCGCGTGAAAACCAAAGGGTACGCGATGCGGCATGGTCACCCGTGCCACCGGGCCCTTTGCCACATCAGTGGCATCAAACACCAGGCAGTGGGACTGCCAGTTATTGCTGTCTGTTACCAGAGTTATCACATAGCCATCGTCTTCGGCTGAGCTTCTGTCTGCCCCGGGCTTGGACGCGAATACCGCCTCACTGCCGAACACACCCGGGCCATAATCCCAATGGGTGTGTTGCCCGGTATCGTTATTGTATTTCACCAACCCGGTAAAGCGCAGGGTATAGCCCCCCTCGTGCAGCAATGGAATACGCTGGTGATAGGAGTATTTGCTCTTCACCCCATGAAAAATGGGATTCGACTTGTTGAATTCAGTATTGAGATCATCGATATCGCCTTCGCGTACCTCGCCCGTTTTCAGGTTGAAACGCCAGCGATAAGCATTCGCTTCCAGCCGCATATACGCCAGCATGGACGCCAGGTCTCCCTCGCCCGGCTGTGCATCAGGCATGGGGTTGAGGGAGCGACAACCGTCCATCACCACCCAGTCGCCGTCTTCCCAACTGTTGGTAACGTGCAGAATGTAACAGGGCTGGCACTCGAACCAGCGCACATCGCTGCTCTGCCCCCGCCGCGGAATGATGCCGAAGCGCGTGGGTATGTCCCGGTGGAAGGTGAGTACGCGATACTTGTGCCGGCGTAATACTTCCATATCGTGAAAAAAGGGCAGGTCGTGCAGGATGGCATAATTGGTGGTAAAGCCAATGTCGTGGGGCAGGCGCGGCCCGGGTAGATCGATATTGACCTCGTGCAAAAGCTTGCCAGCAGTATCGGCAACACCATAGGTCAGAAATGGCGGTTCATCGCCGTAGTCAAAAAACAACAATTCACCGGTGCTCCAGTCTACCTTGGAGTGCGCGGACATGCGCCGGTGTTGCCTGCCCTGTAAATCAAAATGACTCTTCGTCTCTAATGTGTTGCTGTCCAGGCGATAAGGGTCACCGGCGTTGTACCACAGGCTCATCAGGTCACCGGCATACCAGAACACGTCGGTATTGGACGTGTCCTTGATGCCAAAGCGGGAGACACGGTAATCGAACGGCCCCATAACACCCGGGGAAACAGACTTGCCAGAGGCGCGCTCATCCCTCAGAGCGGCGGTCTGTACGTGACGGTTACGGTAGGCGGCCTTGCCGTCCTGGAAGTAAACACCGTGCACCATGCCGTCACCGTCAAAGGGGTGATAGCGATTCTTTGGCGGAAACACCGGGTTGGGGCCGTTGCGGAAATACCCTCCTACAAGGTCGGCGGGCAAGTCACCGATAACTTCCAGGTTATCAACGCTCATTTCATCCAGCGTGGGCGCACACACCCCATGCAGGTAGGGGTTGTCGAGATCGTATATCCACTGGGGCGCGTCATCGAAGTGAGTCACCTCTCCCATACAGTGCTCGGTTGTGGGATAAGTACGCATTGCCTTTGCAACCGTCATGGATCTCTCCTGTTCTGGGTCCGGAACTACCGATATTTTTAAAGTATAGATATTTGGTTCTTTTATGCAAGCTTATTTGTACGGTCCGGCAGACCCCTTGTTGCAAGAGGCAAGTAACGGCGTGCCGTCATCAGTCAACAGCGCGAACCTATAACCCCACGCCAAAGCGGGCAGCCAGGGCGACCGTTCTTGAATCCATTTCCAGCTTGAGCCGGCGCAATTCCTGCGCGAACTGCTCCGCCGCGGGGCTCATGCTACGACCCTTAAGATAAATTATCCCGGAATGCAGGCGCAGCGCCGGCTTGCCAGTATCAAGAAGTTGCATGCTGCCCACCAATCACGGCTTTGACGAGTTCTTTGGAAATCTCTACCACCTGAATGCGGAGGAGGAGCCGGAAAACTTTGACGACCCCAAGGATCCGGCTTTTCGCAAGAGATACGGTCCGCGCGGCGTAATTCGCTCCTCAGCCGACGGCAAAATCGAAGATACCGGCCCGCTGACCAAAGCGCATGGAAGTTGTGGACGATGAAACTTCGGCGGCCCGCACCTGAACACCTGGCCGGATGCGGCCAGCTTCTTGCTGGACCAGGTGATGGAACAGCTCTCTGACCCAGGTAGAACTCAGTAAGCGAACATTTTGCACACTCCTGAAAAGGCCTCTTCGGAGGTCTTTTTTATTGCTCCATAGCCTCTCGGCCCGTTTCCGCATCCGCTTGCATCAGGCTATCATGGGTCGCACCAAAACAACCCACGGAAACAGAGAGCAGTCATCCATGCAAGCGCTCGCACACTTCAGTGAACACCTCACCAGACTCGTCCCGGCCGTCGGGTCCGACGATTTTCCAATGCGTCTGGTTGCGATGCTCAAGCAAATGGTGCGCTGCGATGACGCGACCATTATTGTCTACCCCGGTACAGATCTTCCGGTCGTCGAATATTTTGAAGTGCCCAATGGGGCCGAGAATTCTACCCTCGACATTTACGCGAAAGGCACTTTCCTGCTGGACCCCTTTTATCTCGCCGCGAGCAGGGACAGAGCGTTCGGCGTCTTTCGACTGAGCGAACTCGCCCCCAAGGACTTCAGAAGCAGTGATTATTACAGAAACTGGTATCGCAATTGCGGCTATCAAGACGAGTGTGGCTACCTCATCCAGACCCGGGCGGAGGGGTTCATCAATATTGCCCTGGGACAGACCACTGCGGGCGCCACTTTTTCCAAAGAAGAAATAGCCGTTCTGGAGGATATTCAGCCCACAGTGGAAATGCTCTGCCGACGGCACTGGGAGGATGCCGTGACAAGATCCCCGGGGGTCAACCTACGGGGTAAACTGCACGCCGCTTTAACCGATTTCGGCAGCAGCCTGCTCACCGAGCGGGAGGCACAGGTGATCAACCTCGTGCTGCACGGGCACAGCACCAAAACACTCGCGGATAAATTATCCATCTCCATGGAAACCGTCAAACTGCACCGCAAACACGCCTATTCCAAGCTGGAGGTGAGCTCCCAGGCCGAGCTGTTCTATCTCTTCCTCGACTCGGTTATGAGCGCCGGTGACTATGACGGCGGCGACACCCTGGTCGCTTATATGCAGGCCCCCGTAACGCGATAAAACAGCAACTAAGATAGGCGGAGAATAGGCCGTGCACCCGCAGTCTGCGCGCAAGATTTAACTGGTAGACTTCAACACTTGAAAAGAGGTGCTCTCAAAGCGTCTTTTTTATTTGCGACTGGCGCGCATATACAGAAACTGCACAGCCAATGCGGCGCCCGCCAGGGCCGTAATCTGGGCGTGGTCGTAGGCCGGGGCCACTTCAACCACGTCGAAGCCGACAATATTGAGATCGGCAATTCCCTGCAAAATCTGCAATACCCGGGAACTGCTCATGCCGCCGACCACAGGTGTCCCTGTTCCCGGCGCGAATGCGGGGTCCAGACAATCAATATCGAAGGTCAGGTAAACCGGACCTTCGCCAACCCGGGCACGAATGGCTTCTACGGTGTCCGTGACAGGCTGTTCATTGGCCTGGTGGGCATTCACCACCTGGAACTCATGATCCGCATAATCGTACTCTGTGCGGATGCCGATCTGGATAGAGCGTGACGGGTCGATTAATCCTTCCTGTGGCGCCCGATGAAACATACAGCCGTGGTTGTATTTTTCCTCATCCGCATAGGTATCCGTATGGGCGTCAAAGTGTATCAGGGCCAACTTGCCGTGCGTCCGCGCATGACCACGCAACAAAGGGAGGGTGACAAAGTGGTCTCCGCCGAAGCTGATCAGCGTTTTTCCGGCGCCAGTGATCTGAGTCGCCTGCTCCTCCACCGTGGCCAGCATGTCCTCGCTATCTCCGTACATGAAATTCAGGTCACCGAAATCAATCGCACGCAGACGATCTGCAAGGGCAAAGCTCCAGGGCCAGTGCTGCTGCTCCCAACGCAAATTGGCGCTCGCCTGGCGGATTGCATTGGGTCCGCCTCGCGCCCCGGCCCGGCCACTGGTGCCCAGGTCATAGGGAATACCCATGATCACCGCGTCGACATTGTCGGCACTGAAATCGCGGCTCAAAGGTAAACCGAGATAGCTGAAAACATTGAAGCAGATGGATTCTTCGTCAAAGGGGAATGCATTATCTGTCATGGTAAACTTTCCTGAATATCGTCTTTAAAGGCAGGCGTCGTATTCCAACGGCGTAACCTGGCTGTCGAAATCGGCCATTTCCTGACGCTTAAGCACCGAATAGACATGCTGGAACTCAGGGCCGAGATTGTCGCGAATAAAATCGGAGCCTGCAAACTGCGCCAGCGCATCTGGCCAATAACGCGGCAGACTGGGTTCCAGCTGTTCATAGGCGTTGCCCTCCAGCGGGGGCGGTGCGGACAAGGTATTCTCGATACCGTGCAGCATTCCGCTGAGAATAGCTGCGATAACCAGATAGGGGTTGGCATCTGCCCCCGCCACCCGGTGTTCAATCCGTGTTGCCTGTGGCGTATCCGCAGGAATACGCACGGAAACCGTGCGGTTCTCGTATCCCCAACAGGGGGCCAGCGGTGCATAGCTGCCATGCTGGAAGCGCCGGTAGGAATTAAGATTGGGGGCGAACAGCAACATGCTGTCGGCCATTGTCTCAAGACAGCCGGCCACCGCATTTTGCAACAAGGGAGTCCCTTTGCCGGTGCCGTCGTCAAAGGCATTATTTCCCTGCTCATCCAACAAGCTGCAGTGCACATGCATACCGTTGCCTACCAGGTGCCCGAAGGGCTTGGCCATAAAAGTGGCGCGCAGTCCGTGCTTACGGCTTACAGCCTTGATCGCGCGCTGCAGCATCATGGCCTGGTCTGCAGCAACCAGCGCATCCGGATTGTGATAGAGGTTAATCTCGTACTGGGAAGGGCCGGATTCCTTGATCAGGGTATCGACGGGCAGCCCCTGGACTGTACAGGTATCGCGTATATCGTGCATCAGCCCGGACATGCCTTCCATCATCTCCAGACCATAGGTCTGCCCACCGGCCAGCCGCCCTCCCACGCAATCGGTCTGTGTGTGCACCGGCTGCCCCCTGTCATCGAGTTCGTCGTGAAAAAGGTGGAACTCCATTTCGCTTGCCACAACGGGCGTCAACCCAAGCGCAGCAAAACGCTTCATCAGGGAGCTGAGAATGTGCCGGGTGTCATAAGCACAGGGCGCGCCGGTTATTTCCATCATGGAAATCACTACCTGCGCTGTAGGGCGCTCGGCCCACGGTACTACCGACAGGGTGCGGAGATCGGGCTGGCAAAAGCCATCGTTGTCGCCGGTTTCGAATACCAGCACCTCAGCGTCCCTGCCCCATACATCGAAAGCCAGAGAGCTCATGGGCAACTTGAGCTCACCCGCTAACACTTTGTGTATCTTGTCTCGGGTCAACCATTTGCCCCGCAGACCACCACAAACGTCCGGCAGGACTATCTCGAAAATCTCTATGTCCGGATGCTTCTCCAGAAAAGCGTCCAGAATTGCCTCGTCGACCATTTGCTGATTTCTCACATGCTGTAAACAAAACACCACTTTAGGGGTAATCCCCCACACTGGCGACTATGACACACTATTAGACTCCGCTGGCCATGAATGGGCCATAACACTTGAGGGTAGGCCTCCCCGATTCCAGCGAACCATTCACAACCAGGAGATAGCTGCCATGAATTCGCAAGCCGACACCCAGCGCCTGCAAGATCTTGACCGCGCACACCACCTGCACCCTTTTACCGACCTGCAGAACTATAGCGAACACGGTGGGCGCATCGTGTCTCGCGCGGAACACATTTATATTTATGACAGCGACGGCCACAGAATGCTCGACGGTATGTCGGGCCTGTGGTGCTGCAATCTGGGTTACAGCCAGCAGAGCATCAAGGATGCCATTACGGCCCAGTTAAATGACCTGCCGTTCTACAATAATTTTTTTCGCTGCTCGAACCAGCCAGCAGTCGAATTGGCCAGCGCCCTGGTTGAGATTACTCCACCGCATTTCAATCATGTGTTCTTTACCAACTCGGGTTCCGAGGCAAATGATACCAACCTGCGGTTGGTACAACGTTACTACGGATTGCTGGGCAAGCCGGGTAAGAAGCATATTATCAGCCGTCGCAACGCCTACCACGGCTCCACCATAGCTGCAGCCTCCCTGGGTGGCATGAGCGCCATGCACGAACAGAGCAACGGCCTGGATTATGTTCACCACATCAACCAGCCCCATTGGTTCGCTGAAGGTGGCGATGATAGCCCGGATCAGTTTGGGCTTCGTGTAGCCCGGGAGCTGGAGGCCAAAATTGATGAACTGGGCCAGGAGAATGTCGCCGCCTTTATCGCCGAACCGGTGCAGGGCGCGGGCGGTGTGATTATTCCGCCTGATACCTATTGGCCGGAAATCAAGCGCATCTGCAAGGAGCGGGACATCCTGCTTATCATGGACGAGGTCATCTGCGGTTTCGGTCGCACCGGCAACTGGTTCGGTTGCGAGACATACGACCTGGAGCCTGACCTGTTGACGTTCGCCAAAGCCATTACCAACGGCTATATCCCCCTGGGTGGCGTGATGGTGGGTGACAAGATCGCCGATGTGCTGCTTTCCGGCGGCGGCGAGTTTGCACACGGCCTCACTTATTCAGGTCACCCCGTTGCCTGTGCCGCCGGGCTGGAGACGCTGCGCGTACTGCGGGACAGCGACATTATCCGCATCTCCGGCCAGGAGATTGCGCCCTACTTCCAGCAGCGCCTGCGTACTTTGCTGGACCATCGTATTGTGGGCCAGGTTCGTGGTCGCGGCATGTTCGCAGCGCTGGAGCTGGTTAGGGGCAAGGGCTCCCGTGAGCGCCTGGCACCGAATTCGGCAGGCGCCGTATTCTGCCGAGAGTCCGCCAACGATGGTGGCCTGATGGTTAGGCAAACCGGCGATGCCATGATCATGGCACCACCGCTGATATGCAGCAAAGCGGAGATCGACAGCCTGGTGGATATGCTCACAGTCGCGCTGGATAAAACAGCCGACCACTTTGGCCTTGTCTGAAGACTTCCCCGCGTCCGCCGCAAGTCGGACTTTCATAATTCTCTAATAAAGAATATTGTCTGGTATTTTGGGCGCGCCCCCATTTCAGGAGAATCGATGAACGCCAAAATTCAGGTAGAGATGCCTCTGGTCATACTCCATGGCGATGAAATGGCGCAGATCGCCTTCGAGCGAATACTCGAACAGTTTGTGACATCGCGCCTGGATATCAAACTGGTGGAAATCGACCTGACGGCCGAAAACCGCCTCACCACCAATGGGCAAGCCGTACGCGATGCGATCACGGCCTTGAAAACCCACGGCGTGGGCATCAAAAACGCCGGCATGACGGTGAATCGGCAGCAACTGGACGAGTTACTGGTAAAACATCCGGGAATCGCCGAGGCGGCGCTCGACAAGCTCGCCACCAAATCTCCCAATGGGGCCATCCGTAAAGGGATCGGCGGTAATATCACACGGGAGGACATTCAGTTCCGCAACCTGCGCATCAATCCACCGGACTGGATAGGCCGTGATATTGAAGTGATGACCATGGAAAGTGGCGGTATCAAGCACAGTCACAGCGAACTGTCCAAAGCCACTGGCGTGGTGAAGCTGATGTTTGTAGGCTCCAGCGGCGACCCGGTGGAACTGCACCGCCGCACTATCAACAAGGGTGACCCGTGGTTGCTGGCAAGCAATGATATCGACGACGTCACCGCCTGGGCACACGCCTTCTTCCAGCGTGCACTCAAGGACGAGCGCGACGCCTATCTTGGATTGAAAGATACTGTCATCGGCGGATACGACGGTGTGATGCGCAGCACCATCGAATCAATATACGCCGCGGACTACAAGACCCGCTTCAAAGAGGCCGGACTGAACTATTACTACGAGCTGATCGACGCACAAGCAGCGCGTATCGTAGCCAATCCACCCGAGCGCGCCCTGTGGGGTGTGCCAGATAATAATACCGGCCGGAAATTGTACAAACTGGTGGGGGAGCTGAAGCGCTACGGCATACCCAGCCGCAAGTTCCACGTGTCGCTGTCGCGCATGAGTGCCGGGGGGGGTGACCAGTACGGCAGTTTTAATATGCCGATGGCCGAGGACGGCATTCTCAAGGTCATTGTCGATGGCGAGGAAAAACATGCGCGCAGGGTAAAGAAAAATGACCCGGTGCTGTTGATGTCCAACGACTTACAGGCCATCACCGACTGGGTGAGCCAGGTGTTTCGCGATGCATCGCACAAGGGCAAGGAAGTATATTTTGGCCTGAAGCGGGAATACATGGAATACGATGAGGTGTTCAGCACGGCCATTACCGACGTGCGCCATCAACTGGCAAAGTCCGGCACCCAACCACCTTCCTTTATGATCATGCGCCCTTCCAGCCAGCTAAAAAAAATGATTACCGACCCACCGAGGAATGCACTATACCCGGCACAGAATCTGGACGGAGATATTTTTTCGGACATATCGGCAGCCCTGGGGGGTAGCCTGGCCACCGCCAGTTCAATTATAGAAAGTAAAGACGGCACCATGCTGTACGAGGCTCCCCACGGCACTGCACACGACCTGTATCTCCGCTACCAGGCCAGCGATGGCAAGGAGGCGCATTTCAATTCCTCCGCCCTGATCTACGCACTGGCCAACGCTCTGGAGACTCTCGCCCAGCGAGAGAATAACGAGGCACTGGCGACCTACTCCTACAGCTTGAAAGAAGCGCTGATCGAGACCGTCGCCAAGGGCACGATCACAGGCGATCTCAAAGGCAAAACGCTGGACCCTGATTCAGAAAACGTGGTGGATATGTACGGCTTCCTGGATGCGGTGGAACAAGCACTGCAAAAGTAATCGCCTTGCCACTGGCGCTCGGTAAGCCGCAGAGCCGCGACTAGCCCAGCACGTCATCCGCCACAAAGTACTTCGGGTTCTCAAGCACATTGAGCTCTACCATATTGCCCGCCTTGCGCAGCAGACGCCGACACTCATCGCTCAGCGGTAGCCCTCTCGCGGCTCAAATAGATGGACCAATCGGTGGCGAGATTGTTCTTATACGACGAGAGGGAGGACGCGCATTCTAGTGAATGCATGGAGCCGGTACAATCCGGTGTCCGCCCACTGTGAGGATGTCACAGTGATAGATCGGCAAAATAATTCCCCGGCATACACACGACTTTTTAGAGGATGACCAGTATGAGCAAAGAACGGCAGGTACTGAGCAAGCAAAACCTTGGCATTACGGAAGGGCTACCGCTGCAGGCCGCGCAGGGAGGAATTGAGGATCTGCGCAAGGACATCCAGCGCCTGATGGATATGGAGGCTATCCGACAGCTCAAATACGCCTATTTCCGCTGTGTGGATACGGCCAATCTGGAAGAACTGGCTACCCTGTTCCACGAAGATGTGAGCGTGCATTTTATTGGCGGCAGCTACGAGTGGGAAGTGCAGGGCAAGCAGGATTACGTAAACAACATCGCTACGGCCTTCAGCAAAGAGGCCGTGGGCCAACATAACGCACATCATCCTGAAATTCAGATGCTGAGCGAGACCGAGGCCACCGCCATCTGGTACCTGGAAGACAATATGTGGATTCTCAACCACAATGCCCGAACACGTGGCACTGCACTATACTGGGACCGCTATCTTAAAATAGACGGGAAATGGCTGATAAAAGACACGCGCTATGAACGTATATACGAGATTAATGACCAGATCGAGTCGCGCCCCAACCTGAGCTCACATTATCTGGGCACTCACGGCGGCGACCCCCAGTTCTAACAGCCACACAACGGGAGAAATGGAATGAAGCTACGCTACAAGGTGATCAACGGAATCCTTCTTCTGCTTGTAGTCGCACTGGCGGGATTGGCGCTGACTCTCAGCCATAACTCCGAGTGTAAGCCGGTAGCCGATATTGCCAATGGTTCGACAGCGATGCAGGCGATCATTTACAACTGTTACGGACCACCAGAGGTACTCAAACTCGAGAAAGTCGCAAAGCCGACACCCGCCGATGACGAGGTACTGGTAAAAGTCCATGCGGCCTCTGTCAACCCACTGGACTGGCACTACATGCGAGGCGCTCCCTACTTCATGCGCCTGATGTCGGGCATTGGCGCTCCCGGGGATCACCGCTTCGGGGTGGACTTCGCTGGCACAGTCGAGTCGATTGGCAGCAATGTCACGAAATTCAAACCCGGCGATGAGGTCTTCGGAGGCGGGTCGGGCGCCTTCGCGGACTACCTGGTGACAGGAGAAAATCGCGCACTGGCATCGAAACCCGCCAATATGACATTTGCGCAGGCCGGCGCCCTGCCGATCGCCGCAGTCTCTGCCCTGCAGGCACTTCGTGACGCGGGCAAAATCCAGCCGGGAATGCAGGTGTTGGTCAATGGCGCCTCCGGTGGTGTTGGCACTTTTGCCGTGCAGATCGCCAAAGCTTTCGGCGCCGAAGTGACTGGTGTATGCAGCACCCGAAATGTCGAGCTGGTGCGCTCTCTGGGTGCCGACCACATCGTGGATTACACGTTGGAGGATTACACCCAGGGCAAGAAGCAATACGAGCTGATCATTGATAATGTCGGCAATCACTCGCCGCTTGCTAATAGACGGGCCATGACCCCCGATGCGATTCTGGTCATGGTGGGCGGCCCCGGCGGAAACTGGATAGGCCCCATCGTACGCCCGCTGCAGGCCGCACTGCTATCGCCTTTCGTCGATCAGCAATTTGTGCTGTTTCTCGCTGAATTAAACCAGACTGACCTGCAATTTCTCGCGGAGCTTGGTGAGTCCGGTAAAATTTCCTCGGTGATAGACCGCAGTTACCCCCTGGAAGATGTCCCCGACGCCATTCGCTACTCGGAGTCAGGCAGGGCTCAAGGCAAAATAATCATCGAAGTAGACTAGGCCGGAGACAAAGAGATTCTGCACGATCGCCCCTCGCCACCTTGCAGTGTCGAAGCAGGGCTTCAGCTGCGGAGGTATTCCTGCAGCCGCGCCTCCGCCTGGTCACCGAACAGGATGTCACAGGCTTCACGCAAGCCGGGCGCTCGTGCAAACTCCTCTCGCCGAACCACCAATTCAATTTTTGAGCGTCGGCGCATAAAGTCTTCCAGGGTCACAATCATCTCCCGGCGCGCTGCCAGTTCAATTTCGCATCGTGTGTATTCAGCGTTCTCAATAAGTAGGTCTGCGCAGCTCTCATCCTCACGAATGCGCTCCAGCAGCCCGAATGCGCTCTCGCCATAGCGGCGCCAGAAACGCTCCGAAAGGGGTTCCGATGAGCTGGGATCAGTCAAGCTGTCCAGGTTCATCAGCCTGGCTTGCAGCATAAACTCGGCGCGGGATTCTGCCCCGGCTTCGCCATACCAGCGACGATTTGGTGTAGGTACCTTTACGCCCAGGCGTTTTACATGCGCGGTCACTTCCTCGCCGACATTCAGGCAATCGGTGAGCTTGCCGCCAAAAATACTCAGATGGCGCCTGCCTTCATCCACCTCGATTACATGCTTGCGTGACAGAGCGACCCAGTCGGCCTCACCGCCAGCACCGCTGATGGCGAGGGGTCTTACCCCCACCCGCTCGGCAATAATGCTGGCCCGGGTGAGGGGGGGATCGAGGTCCAGCAGGGCATTGGCATTGGCCAACAAAAAATCCCGGTCTTCGTCGGTGACATCTACTGCGGGGCCATCCACCTGGGTATCGGTGGTGCCTATACAGGTTGTTGGGCCCATGGGAATCAGGAAGAAAAGCCGGCCATCACTGGCAAAAAAGGTAAGAACACGCTTGTTGTCCGTGATCCGGTCAACAATGAGATGCACTCCTTTGGAAAACAGGTGACGGTACCTTGTCGTTTCGCCTGATCGAGTATTCTGTGTATCCACATAGGGCCCACAGGCATTGACCACAACCCTGGAGCGAATCTCGATGGCCCTGCCGCTGACGACATCCCTGGCGCTGGTCAGCCAGAGGTCGCCCTCCCGCCTGGCGCCGACAGACTCCACATAGTTGGCGGCGATACAGCCGTAGTTAAGGCTTTTGCGAATAAAGTTAAAAACAAACCGGGCATCATTGTCATAAAGATAGCAATCAGAGTACTCAAGGCCTCCGGCCGCATCGCTGGTATTAATCACCGGCTCCGCCTTTTCAAGTGACGCAGCGCTGATATAGCGCGGGGCCCTTGTCACGAAGCGACCCATGATCCAGTAGAGGACACTGCCCAGGAATATGAAAAATGGGGGAAACCGAAAGCCTTTCTGAACCGTGGTAAAAAAACGGATCTCCTTCACTGTAGAAGGATATGCCCGCATAAGTTTGTTGCGTGATTTGCACAACTTGTTGACCAGCAGGTACTCATGGCTTTCAAGATATTTGATGCCTCCCCAGGCAAGATTCGATGAGTTGGAACTGACGCCACTGGCGAAATCACCGCGATCAATCAACGCTACACGCACGCCGCTGCCGGCAAGGGCTGCCGCCGCCACGGCACCATTGATACCGCCGCCGACGATGAGTACGTCGTAGTCCTGGTTTCCCAGTTTCTCCACATTGCTCTCGCGCAACGAAACCGCCATGCTAAATGTCTCTCCGTATAAGGGCTTTCACTTTACAGCCTCCAAAACCGCTCGCACAGACCGATAAAATGGCGCGCGCTGGCGCTGGGCTGCAGACCGGCTCGATAGTAAAGCCCCACCTCTTTTGCGATGCTGCCAAAAGACACATCGTCCATGATATGGAAATCAGCGCAAGCCGGATGTTCCCTGAGCAGCTTGCGATCAATAAATGTCACACCCATGCCCTCAGCCACCATGTGTATACGCAGCGACAGGCTGTTAACTTCCCAGACCGTGCTGAACTGGTCGCGAATGCGCAGAATAGATGGCCGCATGTCGGGATTGTCCAGGGCGGACGTTATCAGCGGGGTGAGCTTAAGCGCTTTTTCGTCGCCCTGTACCATCTGCGGATAGTTGGCGTGCCGGGGGCTCACCACCAGATGACGGGAATCGCTGTACAGCGGAATGGTGGTAAAGGCGGACATTTGCTTCTGGAAGGGTCCCAGCCCCAATTCAACCGTGCCGGACAACACCTCCGAGATAATGCTTCGACCGGGCAGCTCCGCTATCTTCATTCTGGTCTGGGGGTTTTCGCGATAGTATGTGCTAACTAACTCGGGGGCATAGAAGCGATTGATCGAGGCGCTCAAAGCCAGATTAAGGGTCTCCGCATTGCCCTGCTTGATATGGGCAATATCCTCCAACACCTGCTGCTCTTCGCGCAACACATCAACCGCGTGCTCAAACAGGCGCTTGCCGATATCACTCAGCTGCAGTTGCTTGCCGCGCTGGATCAGTGGCGCCTCCAGTTTGGATTCCAGTCCAGCTACCGCCTGACTCACCGCCGACTGACTGATATGTAAAGCCTCCGCCGCTCGCTTGAAACCGCCTTCTTCTACCACAGCACGAAACGCACGTAACTCACTGTTTTCTAAGCGCATATAAGTATATCTAATACATTAATAATTATAATTAATTCTACTAATGATTCGAGGCTTCGTATACTGAGAAAAATTACCACTTTGGAGGAGCGATCATGACCTCGGAACAAGCTATTTATTCCAATGACCTGGCCGGGATTGTCGTCGGCGACACGGCAATTTCCGATGTACAGGGAGAACAGGGGCTGCTGAGCTATCGCGGTCACGACATTAATGAGCTGGTGGATGTGCCATTCCTGCACGTCGTGTGGATGGTGCTGTTCGGCGACTGGCCGGAAGAGCAGGAAATGAGCCGATTGAAAACATTCATGTGCCGGCACACACGCCTGTCCCACGACGAAATTGAACTGCTGCGCAGGGTTCCGCGCGATCTTCACCCCATGCTGATGCTACAGGGTCTGGTGCCTTTGCTTAGCTTGCCGGACGAGCAGGCCATGGAGATGGAGCGCAATGCAGAACACGGCCTGTTCCTCGCCGCCAAGATTACCGCGCTTATTGCCGCTCACTACCGTCTCAGCCAGAGCAAAGTCGTGCTGGCACCAACCCCGGGACGGCTGTTTCACGAAAATTTCCTCACCATGTTTCACGGCAGTGCGCCCACAGCCGAGCAGGTTCGCATGCTGAATGCGGCGCAGATACTGCAGATGGAGCACAGTTTTAACTGCGGCACCTTCGCCGGCCGGGTTTGCGCCAGTACACTCGCACCCATCCAGTGCTCTATTTCGGCATCCATTGGCACACTGTTTGGCAAACTTCACGGTGGTGCAGACCAGGCGGCGCTGGAAATGGCCATAAAAATCGGCAGCCCGGACAAGGCCGAGGCCTATGTACTCGACTGCCTCGCCCGCAAGGAGAAGATCATGGGTATGGGTCACCGGGAATATCGCACCGTGGACCCACGCGCAAAAATTCTCAAGCCCATGGCGGTAGAATTGTGCCAGGATGGTGACGGCAGAAACCTGCTGATGACACTGGTAGCGGTGGAAGAAGCCTGCCAGCGTGCTTTTGCGGAGCAGGACAAAGAAATCTGGGCAAACGTTGAGTTCTACAAGGGGGCGGTATTCCACAGCCTGGGTATCCCCACCCATTTCTTCACTGCCATGTTCGCCATGTCCCGGGTGTACGGTTATATCGCCCACTTTCTGGAGTTCAGCAAGGACAGCCGCCTGATTCGCCCGCGGGCCAACTACATTGGCGCACAGGTAGGCGAACGGGATAAGTCGGCCGCCTGACTACGGCTGCCATGCGCTTCCTGGTCAGCCTTCTTACGACAGCCCTACTGCTAAGCGGCTGCAGCAACTCCAGTCCCGACCAGGCACTGGGCACACTGGAACGAGACCGCATAATACTGAAGGCTACCGCCGGCGAAATCATCCTGGAGCAGCCCGTCCCGGAAGGCACCATGGTCGCGGCGGGCACCCTGCTGGTACAGCTGGACAACAGGCGTCAACAGGCCGTAGTGGCGGGCGCCAAGGCCGAACTCGCCCAGGCTGAGTTCCACCTTGAGGAATTACGCAACGGCGCACGCCCCGAGGATATAGCTGCCTCAGGCGCGAGGGTCGCCGGCGCCCGGGCTGCGCTGGTGGAAGCCAGGGCAAACTATCGGCGCACCGTGTCACTGGAGCAGCAAAAGCTGGCGGCAAAAGCGCAACTGGATTCTGCCCTCGCCGCTCGCGATGCTGCCGAGGCCAACCTGAGCTCAGCCCAGGAAGAGCTTCTACGTCTCACTAACGGCACCCGCAAGGAGCAGTTGGATCAGGCTGCCGCTGTGGTTGAGGTGGCCGCCGCCCACCTCAACCTGGAACAACACAATCTGCGAGAACTCAGTGTGGTCGCCACCCGGGACGCCTACCTGGACAGCCTGCCCTGGAATGTAGGAGAGCGTGTCAATACGGGCTCAACCCTGGCATTGCTGCTGGCAGACGATCAGCCCTACGCGCGGGTGTATGTACCGGAGCCCTGGCGCACCCGTCTGGCGGTTGGTGATCGCAGACGAGTCACCGTCGACGGTATCGAACAACCGCTGTGGGCTACCCTGCGCTGGATCGCCACCGACCCGGCCTTTACACCCTACTATGCGCTCAATGCCGGCGACCGCGCCCGGCTGGTTTATCTGGCGGAATTTGATCTGGAGGATGGCCGGAAACTGCCCACCGGAATACCGGCCCAGGTGCTGCTAGGCGATGAATGACGTTGCAATTCACGCGCGCGGCCTGTCCAGACATTTTGGTGACCTTGTTGCGGTAAACAAGGTCGACCTGGAAATTCCCGGTGGCCAGATCTACGGCTTTCTGGGCCCCAATGGCTCGGGCAAAACCACCCTGATCCGCACACTTTGCGGCCTGCTCACCCCCACAGCCGGGGAAATCTCAATTCTCGGCCTGAACATCCCCGCGGAAGCTGAGACTCTGCGCCGCAAGATCGGCTATATGACACAGAAGTTCTCCCTTTATGACGACCTCACCGTCGAGGAGAACATGCAATTTATGGCCAGGATTTACGGCTTCGGTAAACACCAGAGACGCGAGCGCATCAATGAATTACTGGATCGCTACGCACTCGCCCCGATGCGACACCGTATGGCCGCCGCCATGAGCGGCGGCCAGCGCCAACGGCTGGCACTGGCTGTTGCTACTCTGCATTCCCCCGCCCTTCTGTTCCTCGATGAACCCACTTCCGCTGTTGATCCCGAAAACCGCCGGGAATTCTGGGAAAAGCTCTTCGATCTCAGCGATGCGGGCACCACGGTCCTGGTCTCCACCCACTATATGGACGAAGCTGAGCGCTGCCATCAGCTGGCAATCCTGGAGACAGGCCACCTGCGCAAGCATGGCACTCCCGCAACATTGATGGCAGAACTGGACGCCAGGGTGGTGGAAATTTCCGGCAAAAACCTGCGCCAGGTGAAAGCGCGGGCGCTGCAACTCCCCCAGGTGCAATCCGCAGCCCAACAGGGACTGCAGTTGCGCATTCTTCTACGCCATGCCTCCCCCGACCCGGCGCAGGAGCTGGGCTCCCTATTGGGCGATACCACTCTGCAAATCAAAACGGCCCGCCCCAGCCTCGAAGACGTGTTCGTCGCCTCCACCGCCGGAGATATCAACGCGTGAGTAGCCTGACACGCATGGGCGCTGTTGTGCTCAAAGAGTTAAAGCAACTGTCGCGAGACAGGGTGACTTTCGGCATGGTGGTGATGATACCGCTGATACAGCTGCTGTTGTTCGGGTATGCCGTGAATACCGTGGTACGCGACATCCCGATCGCAATAGTGGACCTGAGCGGAAGTGCAGCCGCACGCAATATTACCGAACAGGTACGTGTGACCCAGGTAGTAAAGATTGTCGCACGCTACAACACACCTCAGGAGGCCGAGGAAGCTATCGTGGCCGGCAAGGTACGCGCGGCGCTACTGTTCCCGGACAACCTGCCCCAGCGGGCCGCCAGCGGTGACCCTGTTGGGCAGTGGATGGTGGATGGCTCCGACACGATGGTGAGTTCGGCGATACTGGCGCTGCGGAATATGCCCTTGCAACTGGTCGCGGGGGCACCCACCAGAGCCTACCAGGCGGCAGAGCCAAGCTTTGAGGTAGCCCTGTTTTTTAACCCTGAGCGACGCTCGGAAGTGAATATCGTGCCGGGGCTCACCGCGATCATTCTCACCATGACCATGATTCTCTTTACCTCCGTTGCCCTGGTGCGGGAGCGGGAGCGCGGCAATATTGAACTGCTCATCACCACCCCCATCAGCCCGCTGGAACTGATGGTGGGCAAGCTTGTGCCCTATATCTTCGTAGGTATCGTTCAGGTCGCCATCATTCTCGGCCTGGGCCGAGTGGTATTCGACGTACCGTTCGTGGGCAACTTGCCCAGCCTGGCACTTATTTCCATGCCCTTTATTGGTGCCAGCCTGACGCTTGGCCTGCTGATATCCACTGTGGCCAAAACCCAGATGCAGGCAATGCAACTGACTTTTTTCATTCTTATGCCATCAATATTGCTCAGCGGTTTCGTCTTTCCCTACGAGGCTATGCCGGTCCCGGCCCAGTATGTGGCGGAACTGCTTCCCGCGACGCACTACGTGCGCCTGATACGCGGCGTAATACTCCGAGGCGCTGACGCTTCGCAATTGCTGCCAGATATTATCTGGCTGCTTGGCTTCACAGTGGTGGTACTGGGTATCGCGACCAAACGCTTTAACAAAACGCTGGATTGAGCGCCTTCAGATTGGCCTGGCCCCCGATATCAGGTGTTCGGCGCCCTGTCTGTGACAAAGTGCCGTACTTGCATTACAGTTAGGCCCTCGGTTATCCGCCACGGAAATAGTACTAAATGCGGCCAACGATTTTACGGCTCATGCTCGGCTGTTTCACCATTACCCTGCTGGCCGCCTGCACAGGCGGCGAATCAAACGTGTTACGCGGTAATCGCGATGGTATTTTCCACTATGGAAATGGCTCCGAGCCCCAGGGGCTGGATCCCCACGTGGTCACTGGTGTGCCCGAGAACCATATCCTCCGCGCCCTGTTCGAGGGGCTGGCGGTCAAGAATCCGTACACACTGGAACCGGAGCCCGGGGTGGCCTCCAGCTGGGACATCAGTGCTGACGGGCGTGTAATCACCTTCCATCTTAATCCCGACGCCGTTTGGTCAAATGGCGAGCAGATGACCGCCGGCGACTACGTCTGGTCCTGGCAGCGCCTGCTGACCCCGGCCCTGGGTGCTGAATACGCCTATATGCTGTATCCCGTGAAAAACGCCGAGCCTTTTAACAAGGGCAAGATAAGCGATTTTGGCGAAGTGGGCGTAAAAGCCCTGGATGATCAGACACTGCAGGTCACCCTTAACGAGCGCACGCCCTATTTCCTACAGCTCATGGACCACTACAGCACTTTTGCCGTACACCGGGCCACACTCGAAAAATTCGGCAATGCCAGCGACCGCTACACGCCGTGGACACGGGTGGAGAACATGGTGAGCAACGGCGCCTTCCGGCTCAAGAGCTGGCAGCTGAACCGTCGCATAGAACTGGAGAAAAGCGCTACCTACTGGGATAGGGACAAGGTCAAACTGAACGGCATCATCTACTACCCCACGGAGAATGTCGTGAGTGAGGAGCGGATGTTCCGCGTTGGACAGTTGCACTACACCAATAGTGTTCCACTGGGTAAGATACCGGTATACCAGGCGATGGAGGACAGCCCCTATGTACAGGCCCCCTACATAGGAACCTACTATTACCTGCTGAACACCACGCGGGCACCCACAGACAATCTCAATGTGCGAAAGGCACTGTCGATGGCGGTAGATCGCGATAAGTTGAACAAGACTGTACTCAAAGGCACCAATCTCTCGGCCTATAGCATTACACCCCCGGACACCCTGGGCTATTACCCACCAAGGCTGTTCAGCTACGACGTGAAAATGGCGCGAAAATTACTGGCCGAGGCGGGCTATCCCAACGGCGAAGGTTGGCCTGGTCTCGAACTCACCTACAACACCAGCGAGGACCATCGCAAGATTGCGGTCGCGCTGCAACAGATGTGGAAAGACGCGCTGAATATCGAGATCACCCTGACTAACCAGGAGTGGAAGGTGTACCTGGATTCAATCACCAATATGCATTTCCAGATCGCCCGCCGGGGCTGGATTGGCGATTACGTCGACCCCAACAACTTTCTCGATCTGTTTCTCACAGGCGGTGGCAATAACAATACCGGTTTTGCCGATCCCGACTATGACGACATGGTCCTGCGGGGCGCACCGCAGGCCGCCACGAAGGAAGAGCGCTTCGCCATCTTCCACAAGGCGGAAACTCTGCTGATGGAACAGATGCCCATCATCCCGATATACACGTATACCAGCAAACACCTGGTCCACCCCAGCGTCAACGGGCTGCCACCCAACCTGATGGACTCAATCAATATGAAATACATCTGGCTGGACAAGAACTGGCAACCAACTGAGGCGAGCGACTAACATGTGGCGATTTATCAGCTTGCGCTTATTACAGGCAATACCGGTCATCCTGGTAGTGATCACCGTGACGTTCTTCCTCGTGCGAATGGCACCGGGCGGCCCCTTCGACGGCGAAAAGGCGGTCACGCGAGAAGTTAAAGCGGCGCTGGAGGCGCAGTACAAGCTCAATCTTCCCCTGTTCCAGCAGTATACATCGTACCTGGGTGACCTGGCCCACGGCGACCTTGGGCCGTCTTTCAAATACCCGGGGCGCAGCGTAAATGAACTGATTGCCGCAGGATTCCCAGTGACGGCAGAACTCGGTTTTTACGCGCTGCTGGTGGCGCTGTCGATCGGCGGCCTGGCAGGAATTATCGCCGCGCTTAAACCGAATACAATGCAGGACTATATCCCCATGTCGGCCGCAATGATCGGCATTTGCATGCCGTCGTTCCTGCTGGGGCCGTTACTGGTACTGGTTTTTGGTATCTACCTCGACTGGCTACCGGTATCCGGCTGGGGCGACATTCCCGGTGATAAAATACTGCCCTCCATCACTCTGGGCGCGGGCTACGCCGCCTATATCGCCCGCCTGGGCCGGGCCGGCATGCTGGAGGTGCTGAACCAGGATTATATCCGTACCGCCCGGGCCAAGGGTCTGCCCGAATGGCAGGTGGTGCTGAAACACAGCCTGCGCGGCGGCATGATTCCGGTAGTGGCCTTTCTGGGTCCCGCCTTTGCCGGACTGCTGGCAGGCTCCTTCGTGGTGGAGACCATTTTCCAGATTCCCGGGCTGGGCCGCTTTTATGTGCAGGCGGCATTCAACCGCGATTACACCATGATACTGGGCACTACCGTGTTCCTGTCGGTACTCATTGTGCTGTTCAACCTGCTGTCTGATATTCTGGCCGCCTGGATGAATCCCAGGTTGCGCACGCAGTACGGGAGCAACTAAATGACTACCGAAGTAATCCAGGATATCACCCAGGCGGAACAGGGTACTTCCCTGTGGAAAGACGCCTGGATTCGGCTGCGCCGAAACAAACTGGCAGTCTTCGGTCTGGTCATCCTGATCCTGTTCATCATCATCGCCCTGCTCACTCCCTGGATCGCGCCCTACAGCTACCAGGCCCAGGATCTGGAGCTGGGTGCCAGCCCCCCCTCCGCTGCTCACTGGCTGGGCACCGACATATTTGGCCGCGACCTGATGACGCAAATTATGTACGGCGGGCGCATTTCCCTCGCAGTGGGCTTTGTGGCCACGGCGGTGGCGCTGCTAATAGGTGTGACCTGGGGTGCCGTTGCCGGCTATGTAGGCGGGCGCACTGACGCCGTCATGATGCGCCTGGTAGATATTCTCTACGCCCTGCCCTTTATGATATTTATCGTGCTGCTGACCGTGGTGTTCGGGCGCAATATGCTACTGCTTTTTCTGGCGATCGGCGCGGTGGAGTGGTTGACTATGGCGCGGATTATGCGGGGCCAGGTGCAGTCGTTGCGTCAGCAGGAGTTTGTGGAGGCCGCAATCTCCCTTGGCTTGTCTCCCACTACGCTCATCCGCCGCCACCTCGTGCCCAACGCCCTGGGGCCAATAATCGTCTACACCACGCTGACAATCCCGAATGTGATGCTGCTGGAAGCCTTTCTGAGCTTCCTGGGCCTGGGCATACAACCGCCACAGACCTCATGGGGCCTGCTTATCTCCTATGGCGCGGAGACCATGGAGGAGTATCCCTGGTTGCTAATTTTCCCGGGCATAGCCCTGACGCTGACGCTGTTCTCCCTCAACTTCCTCGGAGATGGCCTGCGCGACGCGCTGGACGTCCGCGGCGCAAAGGACTGACCATGGCCCTCTTGGACGTACAGGATCTCGCGGTCAGTTTTGTTACCCGCAATGGCACCAACAAGGCCGTCGATGGCGTCAGCTTCGGAGTGGAACTGGGCAAGATAACCGCTATCATCGGCGAATCCGGTTCTGGCAAATCGGTGGCCTGCTACAGCCTGCTGGGTTTGATCCCCTGCCCTCCCGGCCGTATCGACGGCGGCACGGCACATTTTGAAGGCCGCGACCTGCTGCAGCTCAACAAGTCGGAGTTACGCAAAATACGCGGTCGCGATATTGCCATGATCTTTCAGGACCCAATGACCTGCCTCAACCCCTACATGACCATCGGTAAACAGCTGATGGAGCCACTGATCTACCACCACAAGGTGAGCAAGCAAGAGGCGCGAGCCCGGGCCATCGAGTTGTTGACTGAAGTCGGAATGCGCGACCCCGAATCAACAGTAGATAACTTCCCCCACCAGTTTTCCGGCGGTATGCGTCAGCGCGTGATGATCGCCATGGCACTGATCAACGAGCCGAAGCTGCTGATTGCCGACGAACCTACCACAGCGCTGGATGTGACAATCCAGGCCCAGATTCTGAAGCTGATTGCCGAGTTGCAGCAAAAACGCGATATCGGGGTTATTTTTATCAGCCACGATCTCGCAGTAGTCGCGGACATCGCCGATCATATCGTCGTGATGAAGCAGGGCAAGATTGTTGAGACAGGTAACCGGGAAGGCATTTTTAAGAACGCCCAACACCCCTATACAAAAAAACTGTTGGCGGCGATCCCTACAGACTCCAAAGAGGTTCGGCCCGGGGCGGCAGAACCGTTAATCCGGGTCAGGGATCTGTGTACCTGGTTTTCCCAGGGCAAGGGTGTGGAGCCGGTAAAAGCGGTCAACAACGTGAGCTTCGACATCAACCGCGGCGAGGTGCTGGGGCTGGTGGGTGAATCCGGTAGCGGCAAGTCCACCATTGGCCGCTCCATATTGCGCCTGGTATCCGTGACATCAGGCAATGTGACATTTGACGGTGTCGATGTGACCGCACTTCAGGGCAGCGATCTGAAAGACATGCGCAGGCGTATGCAGATGATCTTCCAGGATCCTTTTGCCTCACTGAACCCCCGCATGACCGTCTTTGACACCCTGGCGGAACCCCTGCTGTTACACGGCATCGAATCGCGCAAGACTGTGGCCCAGGGCGTGCTGAAACTGATGGACGATGTTGGCCTGGCCCGGGCTTTTGTGCGCAAGTATCCCCACGAATTTTCCGGTGGCCAGCGCCAGCGCATCGCCATCGGTCGCGCACTCGCCACACGGCCAGAATTTATCGTGGCCGACGAACCGGTGTCGGCGCTGGACGTTACTATTCAGGCACAAATTCTCAACCTGATGCAACAACTGGGCAGGGAGTATGGACTGACCATGTTATTTGTTTCTCACGATCTGGCGGTTGTGCGCCACCTCGCCGACCGAATTCTTGTGTTGTACAAGGGCGAAGTGGTGGAACAGGGTACCGGCGACGAGTTGTTCGAGCGCCCACAACAGGCCTATACCCGAAAACTGCTGACATCTATACCCGGCCGCTCGCTGCTGGCTTGAATCCTGGAGTTGAATTGATAATGAGAAAAATTACCCTGATATTGATGCTGACGCTGCCCCTGCTTTCGCAGGCAGAAGTAAGGGCGCCGAAAATGATACTGGGCTGGCTAGAAACAACCCAACTGATGAATTCCGGCATGCGCATAAAAACAAAGCTGGATGTGGGGGCGAAAACATCGTCCATGCAGGCTACGAACATTGAGCAATTCCACAGAGGCGGGAAACCCTGGGTGAGTTTCGATTTTACCGACACGGACGTGGACACCGATGAGGAAAAGACGCTGCGTCTCGAAGGGCCACTGGCGCGCGAAGTGGTGATCAAGCGCCACGGCGCCCCCAATGTTACCCGGCCAGTCGTTACCCAGGAATTCTGCCTCTACAACCAGATCTACCGCACCGAGTTCAGCCTCACCGACAGGGGCAAGTTTAATTACGCGATACTGCTGGGGCGCTCATTCCTCTCCCAGGTGGCACTGATCGATTCTGCCGAATCATTCCTCAGTCGACCGGCATGCCAGGACAACGGTAAAGTGCTCGATATCACAGAGTAAAGCCACGCACAGACCTCACTTGGCCTGCGGGGCTTTTGCTCGCCAATTACCAGGCGGCAACCGTACCATCCTTGCGCATTTCCGTCGCTCCAGAATACACCCCGGTGGCCGGGTCTCTCGCTATCGCCTGGTAACCACCAAACGACACGCCGGTCTCATCGATTTCCACCTGGTGACCCAGCGTTCGTAAACGCTTGATAGTCTCCGCACTTACGCCCGGTTCAACATACAGAACCCCCAGGCTGTCACCGTGTATACCGGTAGGCTGACGCCCGCCATCGTGCATAAATCTGGCGGCATCACCTGCCTGCTGAATATCCATACCGTAGTCAATGATATTAACGACTATCTGTACGTGTCCCTGCGGTTGCATTGAGCCGCCCATCAGGCCAAAGCTCATCATGGGCTCGCCTCCCTTCATCAGGAAGGCGGGGATGATAGTGTGAAACGGGCGCTTGCCCGGCGCGTAGGCATTGGGGTGTTTTGGGTCCAGGGAAAACAGTTCGCCTCTATCCTGCAACATGAAGCCCATTCCATCCGGTACCAACCCGGAGCCCATACCTCGATAGTTTGACTGAATCAGCGAAACCATCATGCCGCTCTTGTCCGCTACTGTCAGATACGTCGTGTCGCCAGCGCCTTCGATTTTCGGGTCTCCCGGCGCGAAATCAGTTGCTGCGTGATCCGGGTCGATCAGGGCAAATCGCGCCTGGCCGTACTCTTCCGACACCAGGCCAGTCAGCGGTATGTTGGCAAAATCAGGGTCGGCGTAATAGCGTGCAACATCCTCAAACGCCAACCGCTTGGCCTCCACCATATAGTGAAAAGCTTCTGCAGAACCCCGAGGCCACTGGCTCAGATCGACCTGCTTGAGAATATTCAGCATCTGCAGGGCGGCAACACCCTGGCCGTTGGGGGGCAGCTCGTACAATTCATAGCCGCGATATTCCACGCCGACGGGTTCCACCCATTCACCGCGATGTGACGAAAAATCAGCAAAGGTCAGGTCCGCACCCATTTGGCGGAAGTAGCCGTCCATACGCCTGGCGAGATCGCCCTGGTAAA
Organism: uncultured Haliea sp.; assembly: GCA_963977275.1. Taxonomy (GTDB): domain Bacteria; phylum Pseudomonadota; class Gammaproteobacteria; order Pseudomonadales; family Halieaceae; genus JARRPM01. Next base: position 46,439 of record CAXBNX010000027.1, read on the forward strand.
ATACCTCGCGACCACCAGCGCCAATCGCTGCCAGGGTTGCGCCGAGATCCGGGTTGCGAAACACATCCCCCGCCGCTGGCGCTGCGCCACCGGGATACCAGGTGCTGTAAATACCCTCGAGCAGGTCACTACCGGTAAGCAGCCGATCAAAGGCAAGGCGATTGCGCTCCAGGTAATACGCTATAACGGGCGACACGGGGAATCCCTCGTTGGCGTAACGCACTGCCGGGGCCAGCACCTTGGCCATGGGAAGCTTGCCGAAGCGGTCATGTATGGCGAACCAGCCATCCACGGTACCGGGCACTGTTACCGGCAAATAACCTGTAGAGGGAATTCCAGCGTAGTCCTGCGATAACTTACCCTCAGCCTTCAATGCGGCGATCTGCGCTTGCAGCTGCTCCAGGCTACGACCGGCAGGCGAACGGCCGGAACCATTGTAACCGTACAGCTTGCGTGATTTCGGATCCCATATCATCACAAAGATATCGCCGCCTATACCGCATCCGGTGGGCTCCATCAGGCCCAGCGCAGCGTTGGCGGCGATGGCGGCGTCCACGGCGCTACCGCCCGCCTGGAGAATATCTACCGCCACTTGCGAGGCCAGCGGTTGCGCCGTGGCCGCCATGCCATTACTGGCGTAGACGGTGCTGCGGCTATAGGGCGCGCCAATAGGTCTCCCGCCACCACCCAACTCAATAGTTGCGGGTTCAGTCACCGGCGCTTCAGGAGCCGTGGATTTAATCTGTGCAGAATTGCACGCCAGAAGCAGCATTGTGCTCACCAGGGTGCCCAGGATTGTTCTGTATGCTGATTTCATTGGCCTGCATCCTCATGTGACCGGTAACAAACTCGATAATACCGCACTTCCAAATGTGATCACGAAATCCCAGCCCGATGAGCCAAAGCCTGAGACAACATTTTGAACCAGGGCGATGCGCCACGCATGGAGTGCACCGATGTGGCAAATTACCGTGTAAAGTGACATGTCCGCGCACCTGCGAATGGTAAGCGTCGATCGAGACCGTGAGACAATATGGAAAATAATAGCCTTTACCACCCCCCCCTAATGCCCCACCTGTTGATTGAAGGGCTCAACCGATACGACGACAGACCGTGCCTGCTGCTGGGAGACAACGTCGCGACCTATCGCGATGTCCGCGAAAGTACCAGCCAGATGGTGCAAGCGCTGCACGCAAAAGGTCTGGGAAAAGGCAGCCGGGTGGCTGTGATCTCTGCCAACCGGCCGGAGGTACTGTCGAATATCGCCGCCATGCAACTGGCCGGTTGTATCGGCACACCTTTGCACCCGCTGGGCTCGCTGGAGGATCATGCCTACGTGTTAGAAGCGGCAGAGATTGATGCGCTGGTGTTTGACGCCGCGTTGTTCGACGCTCACGCCGCTCGACTGAAGGAGCGCGTGCCGGGATTGAACATCCTACTGGGCTTCGGCCCTAACGAAGTAGGGGAAGACTATCTCGCACTGGCCGCCACCTTCGAGCCGATGCCACTTGTAGCACCGCCTGTGTTACCAGAGGAAGTATCCTCCATTAACTTCACCGGCGGTACCACCGGCAAACCAAAAGGGGTGATGAGTACCCACCGCGTAACGGCTTATATGACACAGATACAGATGGCCGAGTGGGAATTTCCCAGTGATGTGCGCATGTTGATGGCCACTCCCCTGTCCCATGCCGCCGCCGCGTTTTTTATCCCCGTCTTGCAAAAAGGCGGCGCCTTCTATGTCATGCAGGGTTTCAGTCCCGATGAATTTTTCGACATGGTGGCGAGGCATCGCATCACCTGCACCATGCTGGTACCCGTGATGCTCTACTACCTGCTCGATTCGCCCACAGCGGCAACTGCCGACATGTCCAGTATGGAGACTATTTTTTACGGCGCCTCTGCCATGAGCCCGGCGCGCCTGCGCCAGGGTATTGAGCAATGGGGTCCGGTGTTCTACCAGTTCTTCGGTCAATCCGAGGCACCCATGGTGATAGCCAATTTGCGCAAGGCGGAGCACGACCTCAATAAGCCGCTGCGCCTGTCTTGCTGCGGCCGGCCCTCGCCCTGGGTGCACCTGGCACTACTGGATGCGGCGGGCAACCCCGTCCCTTGTGGTGAGCCGGGGGAGATCTGCGTGCGTGGACCGCTGGTTATGAAAGGCTACAAGGACATGCCGGAAGAGACCGCCGCCGCATTTGCCGGTGGCTGGCTGCATACCGGGGACGTGGGCAAACTGGATGAAGAAGGTTTTCTCTATATCGTCGATCGCACCAAGGACATGATTGTTAGTGGGGGCTTTAACGTATTCCCCCGGGAAGTGGAGGATGTACTCGCCACACATGAGGCCGTTGGCCAGGTGGCTGTGATTGGTGTTCCCGATGCCCAGTGGGGCGAAGCAGTCAAAGCGGTCGTGGTCTTGCGCCCAGGCGCTGAGCAGACCGCGCAACTGGTGCGCGACCTACAGGCCCTGGTGAAGCGGGCCAAGGGGTCCGTGCAAGCGCCCAAATCTATCGACTTCGTTGCTGCAATTCCGGTCACTCCTGTTGGCAAACCAGACAAAAAGGCCCTGCGAGCACGTTACTGGCAAGATAACGAGCGCGGTATCGCTTGAACTCACAACCGGCTGAACTCCCGAATGGAGAAATAGAATGAACAACGACAAGATCTTGCGTGCATTGCTTTTGATGTTGCTGTGTTTCGGCACCCCCGGTGCCTATGCAAAAACGGATAAGCCCAACATCCTGGTGATCTGGGGTGACGATATAGGCTGGTCTAATATCAGCGCCTACCACCGTGGCATGCTGGGCGGAAGCACACCGAATATTGACCGCATCGCCAGTGAAGGTGCCTTGTTCACCGACTACTACGGGGAGCAGAGCTGTACTGCCGGACGGTCGGCGTTTATTACCGGCCAGCACCCACTGCGCACTGGCCTGCTGAAAGTCGGCATGCCCGGCGCCGACATCGGTCTGCAGGCTCAAGACCCCACCATTGCCGAACTGCTCAAACCTCTGGGTTATGCCACTGCCCAGTTCGGTAAGAATCACCTTGGCGACAAGGACGAATTCCTGCCCAGCAACCACGGCTTCGATGAATTTTTCGGCAATCTATACCATCTCAATGCGGAAGAGGAGCCGGAGTCCTATTTCTATCCCAAGGATCCCGCATTCCATAAACGCTTCGCGCCCCGGGGAGTGATACATTCCTATGCCGACGGCAAGATCGAGGATACCGGCCCCCTGACCCGCAAACGCATGGAAGTCATCGACCAGGAGTTCACCGACGGCGCCATCAGGTTCATGCAACAAGCAAACAGTGACAATAGGCCGTTTTTTATCTGGTTTAACTCAACCCGCATGCACGTCTGGACCCGCCAGGCGCCCGAATGGCAGGGCAAATCCGGCTACGGTCTTTACGCCGATGGCATGATGGAGCACGACTACCATGTGGGGCAGTTACTGGACGAACTGGACAAACTGCATATCGCTGACAACACCATCGTAATCTACAGCACCGACAACGGTTCCCAGACCAACACTTACCCCGATGGCGGCAGCGAGCCTTTCCGGGGTGAAAAGGGCTCCACCTGGGAGGGTGGCTTTCGCGTGCCGGCACTGATCCGCTGGCCCGGTACGGTCAAGCCCGGCACGGTGATCAACGATATTTTCTCCCACCAGGACTGGCTCCCAACTTTGCTGTCAGCCGCCGGTGAGCCCGACATGAACAGCAAACTGAAATCCGGCTACCGCGCGGGTGACAAAACCTTCAAGGTGTATCTGGACGGCTATGATCAAACCCCTGTGTTGGCAGGTAAGGGACCTGGCGCTCGCCACAACATTTACTATTTCGATGACAATGCCAATTTCAACGCCATCCGCTGGAACGACTGGAAAATTCATTTTGCAGTACAGCCGGAAGGTTGGGCCGGGCCGCGCGAGGCGCTCAACTTCCCCCGCATGATCAATCTGCGCAGTGACCCCTATGAAACCTCCATGGATTCAGGGCTGTATACGCGCTTCTTCGCCGACCAACTGTGGCTGTTCGTGCCGACGCAGCAGGAAGTGGGTAAGTGGCTGATGACTTTCCGGGAGTTCCCCCCGCGACAGGCCACTGCCAGCTTCACCATTGACAAAATGATGCAGCAAATGCAACAGATGCTACAAATGCGCGCCATGAGTGGCGCCACGCCGGCGCAAGCGCCCGGGCGATAGACACCCGGGCGCAGGGGGGGCGACACTGGACTTCCGCCTTCCGAACGTCGAACATGGTCGGCCGTGTTTACACATATCCAGCGAGCCACCTATGCTACAAGATGCCCCTGAATTGTATAAAGGCCTGACCTATCCCTGGAGCCGCGAGGTAAACCCAGTGCCGGGCCAGGCTGAAAAGATCGCCGACGGGGTGTACTGGGCGCGCTTCCCCATGCCCATGTCACTGGATCATATCAATCTGTGGCTGCTGGAAGATGGCGATAGCTGGACGGTGGTGGATACCTGTCTCAATCTGAAGAGTTCGAGGGATATCTGGGAGCAGTTATTTGGTTCAATCATGCAGGGCAGGCCCATAACCCGTGTGATCTGCACCCATCTGCACCCGGATCATGTCGGCCTGGCTGGCTGGTTGACCGAGCGCTTCGATGCAGAGTTGTGGATGTCACGGGAGGAGTTCCTCATGTGCAAGGCCATGACAGCCGACACCGGGCGCAAGGCCCCAGAGGTGGCTTTGCGCTTTTACCGCGCTGCGGGATACAACGATGAACAGCTGGAGCGATACAAGGGCAAGTTCGGCAACTTTGGCCGCGCCATCGCACCCCTGCCCGAGAGTTTTCGGCGAATGGTCGACCTGGAAACCATTACCATTGGCGACCGCTACTGGCAGGTGGTTGTAGGCAGCGGACACTCTCCGGAGCACGCTGCCCTGTACTGCCCCGCCCTGAAGCTACTCATTTCAGGAGACCAGGTGCTGCCGCGCATCAGCCCCAACGTGAGCGTGTTCCCAACTGAGCCCGACGGCGACCCGCTGCATGAATGGCTGAGTTCCAGTGCCCGTATTCGTGAAATGCTGCCGGATGATGTGCTGGTGCTACCAGCCCATGAAGCGCCGTTTTACGGATTGCATGTGCGCTTGAGTCAGCTGATTGAAGCACACAACCGCGACCTGCGAAGCCTGTTTGCGTACCTGGACCAACCGCGCCGCGCCGTGGATTGTTTCCCCGCGTTGTTCCGACGAGAAATAGACCAGGCCACTCTGGGGCTTGCAACCGGAGAAACGATTGCCCACCTGAACTGCCTGCTGGGGCGGCGACGCATAACCCGCAAGCGAGATAAGCAAGGTGTGGACTGGTACGAGCAGATACCTGAAACCGCAGGCTTCGAAGAAGAACCCGTGCCCGCCTCCAGAGCAGCGCGCGCAACCTAGCGATGCACTCACTGGCGGCCTGTGCTAAAACAGCTGAGGCCACCACGGAATACCTTGTAACCAGTTCCGAACGGAGAAACCACGATGCTGGACACACTGAAACACTGGTTCGCTGAACTGCGACAGGCGATATCGGTCTGGGTTTTTCGTACTTTTTATCGCCTTACCGGCGCCTGGAGCTGGCGCGGACAGAGCAGCAACCTCGTGTTCTCGGACATACAGATTCCAACCAAAACCGGGTCGATAGGTGCCAGGCTTTACAGTAGTCAACAGGGCGCGGAAAAGCCTCTCATTGTCTACATCCATGGCGGCGGCTGGGTGATCGGCGACCTGGAAACGCATCATCACTTTTGCATCGCTCTGAGCGATACCAGCGACTGCACAGTTGTCGCTCTCGATTATCGCCGGGCGCCAGAGCACCCTTTTCCAGCCAGCCAGGACGATTGCCTGGCAGCCGTCGAATGGTTGGCGGAGCATGCCCGCAACGTGGTTCTCTGCAACGGTGATCTTGTTATCGCTGGCGACAGTGCAGGTGGCAGCCTCGCCACCTGTGTTTGCCTTGAACTGGGGGAAATCAGCCGCCAGAAAGTCATTGGAGAAATCCTCATCTACCCTGCCACCGACCACTACAGTGCGGGGTCCGGCTCCTATGTGGTAAAAGCCAAAGGGCAATTGCTCACCACCGATTTAATGGTCTGGTTCTGGGACACTTACCTGGAGAAACGCGATGGCTCAGAGCCCGAAGTGCAGCGCGCCTTTGCCAGCCGCGCCGACAATCTCGCCGCACTCCCGGCCACGCTGCTCATTACTGCTGAAAATGATCCGCTGCGCGACGAGGGCCGCGCTTATGCGCAGCAACTCGAACAAGCGGGAGTGCTGGTAAGCTATTACCATTTTGCTAACGCAGAACATGGCTTTGCCTGCTCGGCGGGGCCCTCGGATGACCACCGCCTTTTTATGAATCAACTCAAGGACTGGCTGACCGGGCTCGAATCAGGCGAATCCCGGACTGGGCATTAAAGAGGAATATCTTGCGATGAAACCCATGGTAGATCTGGTGATCTTCGGCGGCACAGGCGATCTTTCCACCCGCAAGCTCTTGCCCGCCCTGTTTCAGTTACATCGTCACGGGCTGGCCGGTGGACTGCAACGTATCGTCGCTACCGGACGGGCGAGCACGACCCACGAGGACTTTCGCGCAACGGTGCATAGCAACCTGCAGACTTTTCTACCGGAAGAGGCATGGAGCGAAGAGGTGTGGAGCACATTCCACGACCGTTTGTTTTACGCCACCATCCATGCTGACAGAGCTGCCGATTACGAGGCTCTGGGTAAACTGCTGGACGCAGGTGAGGCGCACGGGCGGCTCTATTACCTGGCGACACTGCCCTCTCTGTACGGTGAAATTTGCGGGCAACTGCATAGCTCTGGATTGGTCAACGACCGCAGCGGTGTGGTTCTCGAAAAACCTCTGGGGCATGATCTGAAATCCTGTCAGGAGATCAATGAGCAGGTCTCCCAGGTGTTTGCAGAGGAAGAAACCTTCCGCATAGACCATTACCTGGGCAAGGAGACAGTGCAGAATCTCCTGGCAGTGCGCTTCGGGAACCCGCTGCTGAGCCCCATGTGGCATAATACCTTTGTCGACAACGTACAGATTACGGTCGCTGAGGATATCGGTGTAGAAGGTCGCGCCGATTACTACGCCAAGACGGGCGCCCTGCGCGACATGCTACAGAATCACGTACTGCAGGTGCTGTCCATTGTCGCAATGGAGCCACCCACCAGCTTGAATGCCAGTGACATTCGGGATGAAAAAATGAAAGTACTGCGGGCGTTGATGCCAATCACAGCCGACACTGCAAGGGAGTGCACAGTGAGGGGCCGCTACTCCTCCGGCGCTGTGAACGGCGAAGCAGTAAAAGGGTTTCTCGATGAAGCCGATTTCGGTAACGCTGACGCCACCGAAACGTTTGTTGCAATCAAGGCAAGTATCAACAACTGGCGCTGGGCTGGCGTGCCATTCTACCTGCGGACCGGCAAGCGTCTGAGCCGCCGCTACTCCGAAATCGTTATTGAATACAAACGTCAGCCTTTCTCATTGTTTGCCAATGACCCAAACGAACTGACCAATAAACTGGTTATCAGGCTGCAGCCCGACGAGACCATCAGCCTGCACACCCTCAATAAGAAACCGGGCCTGACCAATAAGCTGAGCCTGCAGCCTGTGGAACTGCACCTCACCGATGAATCCCGCAACAACAGTAATAGCTACGATGCCTACGAACGCCTGTTATTGGACGCCATCAACGGAGACCAGACCCTTTTTATGCGGCGGGACGAGGTTGAAACGGCATGGCGCTGGGTCGATACCATCATTGATGCCTGGGAGAAGAACGGCACACCAATCAAGAACTACAACGCGGGTACCATGGGTCCCAGCGCCGCAACGGCACTGACTGCCGTGGATGGCCGCAGCTGGTATGAATGACTGGCACCGTTTTACCAGTACCGCTGAACTGGACAGCGCCCTGGCGCTGCACCTGGCGCAGCGACTGAAGGAAGATATTGCACACTACGGTGATGCCAGCCTGGCACTATCAGGCGGTGGCACCCCGGTCGGTATGTTCAAGCACCTGGCCCGGTGCGCACTGGACTGGTCCAGGGTCTGGCTAACCCTGGTGGATGAACGTTGTGTCACCACTGACAACCCGGATTCGAATGAGCGACTGCTGCGTGATAATTTGCTGCAATCCCACGCCAGCCAAGCGCGTTTCGTCAGTATGGCAGGCGCAGGCAAGGACAACATGTCAGCTATGAATGCCCAGCTCAGCGCCATACCCCGACCCTTTTCCGCGGTAGTGCTGGGTATGGGAAATGACGGGCATACCGCTTCCTGGTTCCCTGGGGTAGCAAACCTCGCGGAGCTGCTGGACCCCGAAAACACTGCACAGGTGGCTATGACAGAGCCGCTCACAGCGCCTCATCGGCGTATAACCCTGACTCTTGCGGCGGTATTGGAAAGCCGCGAAATTATTATCCATATCACCGGTGCAGAAAAGAAGGCGGTGATAGAACAAGCGCAGGAAAGAGGCTATCCAGTTGCCGCTGTGCTGGAACAGCGCGCGACACCGGCAAGCATTTGGTGGGCACTTTAGCCGTGGTGGGGTCAGCGCGAGGGGGGTTCCACAGCGCACCAGCTGACGATGGCATGGCGAACACCTGACAAAACCGGCATGGCGCCGTGAAGGTAGCGAAAGTCGGATGGAAAGGCCGCCAGCATACCTGCCTCGGGGCGGAGTTTATAATCGAAATTGGGGAAAATAAGCTCTCCGCCCTGAAAATCCTCGTCGAGATAAATCAGCAGGCTATAGTCGCGGTTCTGGGCTTTTCGCCAGCGCCCGGTCGCCGGATTGATAACATCACTGTCTGAGTGCGGCTTGTAGTGCGAGCCCCGGCTGTAACGCAACACCTGAGGCGCCTCAAGAGATTTCAGCTTGCACTTGAAGAATGGTTCAATTTCACGGGCATAGGCCTTGCGCACAAGTTCGATCACTCGATCTGTCAGCGCCCCCTGCTCCACTATACCGGTGACCCGGCCTGAAGTTGCACGTCTCTGCTGGTCGGGGCCCTTGACCAGCGCATCCTGCGCATCGCTGGTGGTAACCAGAGCCCTGGCAATATCCATTAGCTGATAGTCACTGCTTAACTTGCGAAGCAGAATTCCCGGCGGACAGGTGGCGCCTCGATATTCACACAGCGGTTCTTTCTCAACATATCTGGCAAGCTGGGGATCAAAAAAAGTTCCGGTGACACGACCGTTCGCCTGCTCGTTCCAAAATGGCGCATCGATATCCCCGCAGCAATTGTGAAAAGGCTTGCCACTGCCACAGATGCATTCATTGTCTTCGGCTGGGTTGGTCATAGATTTTGAGCTCAGCGGTGCTCTCAACTGGTTACCTGACGATACCTCTGTAAGTTATCATAAATCACCTTGCGGATTGTAGGCCGAATTAAGCTGCCCCGTTGCAGAACGTATTGTCAGAAAACGCCAAAGGAGACCGCACACATGCACAAAAGTAAATTGGCCGGATTCATCATCGACTGTCAAACCCCGGACCTGCACGGTGCGGCGCAATTCTGGAGTGAAGCGCTGGGAATGCAGATCCAAAAGCTGCCCGGTGAGGAGGGTGAAAAATATGTCAAACTCATGGACCGGGCCAGCGATTTACAGATAGAGGTGCAGGCTGTAGACCACAACAGCCGGGTTCATCTGGATATAGAGACCGACGATATCGGCGCAGAGGTAAAGCGGCTCGAAGTACTGGGCGCGGTTGTGGTGGAACACGTTGGCAGTTGGTGTGTCATGCAAGCACCCACCGGCCAGCGCTTCTGCGTTATTAAAAATGCATCCGGTGGCTTCGACCAGCAGGCAAACTCCTGGAGCGAGTAGCCTATTGGTCGCACTGCTGCGGAACCCTACACCTCGCCGAAAAAAGCTTTCAGGTGTGCCTCCACACTGCGGGCGAGTGCGTGCAAATCATAGCCACCTTCAAGAGAAGAAACGATGCGGCCAGAGGCACTGCGATCTGCCTGCTCACACAAGCGTCTGGTAACCCAGCCATAATCGCTGTCCACCAGATTAAGATTCGCCATGTGGTCTGATTGGTGGGCATCAAAGCCTGCAGAAACCACGATGAGCTCCGGCGCAAAAGATGCCAGCCGCGGCAACCAGTGCTGCTCTACTGCGCGGCGAAATACGGCTCCATCTGCTTCCGCGGCCAGCGGCACATTGACCACATTGCTCGCCGCACAGTCATAACCCGTGTGAGGGTAGAAGGGGTGCTGGAAGGTTGAGCACAGCAACACACGCTCATCACCCGCACAGATGTCTTCGGTGCCGTTGCAGTGATGCACATCAAAATCGACAATGGCGACGCGCTTTAACCCATAATGGTTGAGTGCATGATGGGCAGCAATCACTACATTGTTGAAAAAGCAAAAGCCCATGGCCCGCTTGTACTCGGCATGGTGCCCCGGCGGGCGGACACCGCAAAACGCTTTGCCGGCCTTGCCGGTCATAACCAGGTCTACGGCCATCACCGCGGCTCCAGCCGCGCGTAGTGCCGCTTGCAGGCTGTGTTCGCCCATGGCCGTATCACCATCCAGCCACACCAGCTCTTTTTCTGGCGATGCCGCAAAGACACTTGCCACATATTCCGGATCGTGAACCGCCTCCAGCATTTCCCGCTCTATCAGCGGTGCGCTATAGTGATGCAATGCCATATCAAGACCAGAGGCGATCAGGCGATCATTGATCGCTGACAGACGCGCAGGTCGCTCGGGATGGCGTTGACCCATATCGTGCAACATGCAATCCGGGTGTGAAATGTAGGCAAGTGACATGAGCATCCTTTCACGGCATATATCGGGCCTACAATAATGAGAAAACACCGCTTATACAAAGTTTTCGAGCCGGAATCGGTCGCCCTGGTCGGCGCCTCAGATCGCCTGCTGTCTGTCGGCGGCCAATTGCTCGTCAAGCTGGTGGACAGTGACCTCCAGGGTGAGTTGTATCCGGTGAATCCCGCGCACGACAAAATCCAGGGGTTGCCATGCTACGGGTCCATCAGCGAGATCGGGCAGGCTATTGACCTGGTGGTGATCGCAATTCCAGCTCCCGCTATACCCGCAGTCATGCGCGAGTGTGGTGAACAGGCCGTAGGCGCTGCCATCATTATTTCTGCCGGGTTTGGCGAAGTGGGCGCTCAAGGCCAGGCGTTACAGAATGAGATCGTTAACATCGCCAGGGCTTATGGCATCGCCCTGATAGGGCCGAACTGCCTCGGTGTAATTCGCCCCAGCGTCGGCCTCAATGCCAGTTTCGCCAAAAGCAAGGTTGCCACGGGTCACGTCGCCATGGTTGCACAATCGGGGGCGTTCTGCACCGCCCTGCTGGACTGGGGAAACTCCAGAGGTTTCGGATTTTCAGCTGTCGCGTCTCTGGGCGCCAGTGCCGATGTGGGCTTCGGTGAGGTGCTGGACTACCTGGCTCTGGACCCTCTTACCAAGAGTATACTGCTGTACATAGAGGGGGTATCTGATGCACGGGCGTTCCTCAGTGGCCTGCGGGCAGCCGCGCGGCTGAAGCCCGTAATTGTGGTCAAGGCCGGCCGCAGTGCGCAGGGTCACCGCGCAGTCATGTCCCATATCGGCGCAGCTACGGGTGGTGACGACATTTTTGACGCGGCCTTAAGACGCGCCGGAGCTGTCCGTGTTACGTCCGTGAGCCAGTTATTCGCGACTGCACAAACACTGGCCTCCGGTATCAGGGTGGAGGGGTCCAAGCTGGCCATACTTACCAATGGTGGTGGCCCCGGGGTTATGGCAGCGGACCGGGCGGCGGATCTACAGGTGCCCCTCGCAAATATCTCAACGCAATCTTTGGATAAGCTTAGCGCAGCGTTGCCCGACCACTGGTCGCACTCCAACCCGGTGGATATTCTGGGTGACGCCTGTAGTGAACGCTACCGTATTGCAACCGGGATTTTGCTCGCCGATGCCAATGTGGATGGCCTCCTTGTACTCCTCTCTCCCCAGGGCATCACCGATCCAGGTGCCTGCGCACAAGGCGTCATCACCGCCGCCAGTAAATCACAAAAACCCGTGCTCACCTGCTGGCTGGGCGAAAACCTGGTACGCGATGGCCGTCAAAAATTCACCGAGGCCGGCATTCCGTCCTTCAACAGTCCCGAGGCCGGAGTGGAAGCTTTTGGTTATCTGGCCGCTTACCGGCGCAACCAGAAAGCGCTATTGCAGGCACCTCCACCGCTGTCCACAAACACTGTGTCGGATTTGGGCCGCGCCAGCGCAATTGTTGAGCGCGCGATCCGCGAGCTGCGTTTTCAACTGGCCGAAGAGGAAGTTAAGGCGTTACTTGAAGCGTTCCACATTCCTGTCAGCAAGCACATAGAACAACCTGAACGATGGGAGCAATCCAGCAACAACACCGTGGTGAATATCGGCATAGCCCGGGATCCCGTATTCGGCCCGGTTATACGCTTTGGTCCGGGCGGCACATCCCCCGAGACTATTGCAAACGCCCGTGTGTCTCTGCCTCCACTGAACAACTACCTCGCTCGCGAGTTGATTCAAAACGCCGCCGCTGACGGGGGTATAGACTACGGCGCAGAACAGCCCGGGGTACATGCATTGGTAGAAATACTGGTCAGAATTTCCGAAATCGCCTGTGAGTTACCTACCATCCAGCAACTCAGTATGAGCCTACTACTCGAGGGTTCGGGACAATCCGCGACAGTAGTAAGTGCGCACGCTGCAATAGCAACTGCCCGATCCACTACCGGACGCTACAACCACATGGCGATACACCCCTATCCACCCGGCCTGGAAACGACATGGCACCTGGCTGATGACACTGATGTTCTGGTGCGCCCGATCCGCCCTGAAGATGCAAAAATAGAGCGCGAATTCGTCGACGGGCTGTCTTCCCAGAGCAAGTATTTCCGCTTTATGAATCACATGAACAAAATCAGTCCGCTGTTACTCGCCCGCTTTACCCAGATCGACTACGACCGCGAAATGGCGCTGGTAGTGATTCTGGGCGAAGGCACGGCGAATACCTCCCTGATCGGAGTGGCCCGCTATATTTGCAACCCGGACGAAACGTCCTGTGAATTTGCCCTTACGGTGGCAGACAGCTGGCAAAAAAAAGGCATTGGACGCCGACTCATGGAGCGCTTGATAGCCATTGCGCAAGAGCGGGGTCTGGAAGTGATGGAAGGTGACGTGCTTGCCGAGAATGGCAAAATGCTAAGGCTGTGCCATGCTCTGGGCTTTCATACCATCCAGAACGGCGAGGAACCCGAGGTTGTCATCGTGAGACGCAAGTTATAGCGGGCCACCAATTTACACAGTCGTTGCGCGCGGCCCGCAAAACTCAGCAGGCTATCCTGCCAAGAATCGCCACTACACTGGCCTCATCCAGTAGTCGAGGTACCGGATAGGCGTCGCCCTCAGCAACCGCGAGTGCGGCGATTTCATCGAAATCCTCGCGGCGCAATTTTTCTGAATGATCCGGTATGCCCACCTCCGTACGCAAATTCCGGACCGCCTGAATAAAACGATGCGCGAGTTGGCCGTCGTCCTCACTGGGCTGTCCCAGCCCAACCAGCACCGCAAGTTCCGCCAGGCTCTGCGCTGCCTCTTCATGGCAAAATTCGAGCACATGTGGCAGTACCAGGGCATTGGCCAGACCGTGGGGAATACCGTACTTACCCCCCAACTGGTGAGCGATGGCATGAACATTACCCACGTTTACCTGGTTGATCGCGAGGCCCGCATAGTACGCAGCCATTGACATGCCGGTTCTAGCTTCAAGATTACTACCATCGCGATAAGCAGCTGCCAGATGTTGAAATACCAGCTTCACTCCAATGCGCGCATCTTCCCGACGAGTACCCCGCTCCCAGACCCCGATGTAAGCCTCGATCCCGTGAGTCAGAGCATCCATACCGGTCGCTGCAGTGATGTGAGGTGGCAGGCCGACAATAAGCTCAGGGTCCAGTGCGACAGTATCAGGCAACAATGTTGCCCCGGTGATAACGCTTTTCAGGTGAGTTTGGGCATCGGAAATTACCGCGCCCATGGTGGCCTCAGAGCCTGTGCCAGAGGTTGTCGGAATGGTGTACAGCTTAAGTACCTGATGTTTTACCTTGCCAAAGCCTACCCAGTCCCTGGGCGACTCATCGCTGGTCGCTGAGGCTGCAATAATCTTGGCAGCGTCGATAGACGAGCCACCACCAATAGCGAGAATCACCTCGCTGCCGTGAGCTTTTGCCACCGCTACACCTGCAGCGACCTGCTCGAAGGTCGGATCCGGCAGAACGCCGTCGTAGTAGGCCACATCGCAATCCGATTCCAGCAGGCAGGCGGTCGCTTTGTCTACCACCCCCAGATCCCGCAAGGGCTTGTCGGTAACAACCAGGATTTTTTTGGCGCCAGTGTGCAGGATGTGCCGACACAGCTGCGCTGCGCTGCCGCTGCCAACAAATGCATGATGCCGGGCCCCGGGCGCGAACCCCGCCACAAGCTTCATCAGGCGCATATAAAGTGAGTGCTTAAATTTGCGCAGATACATTGGCATTGCTTACTCCATCGATGGCTGGGACAGGAACGTCGTGACAAACAGGCCTATATATTAGCAAAGCAGTGGCCCGCGCACCTGAATTTAGAGGGCGCGCAAGGTCAACCAGTTCCCCAGCAGGGAATAAGTACCTGAATTAGCGGCGAGGACCACCGTTACTGCCGGGCCAGCGAGAGCCCGAAATCGTATCGACAAAGGGTAGAAAGCCCTCGGGATCGAGTTTACCCGCAAGCTTTACCTCCCGGCCCAGGAAGATGGGCCACCACAGATGGGCGCAGAGCTGTTCACGCATGGGCAGCATGGTAGTCAGCGGGTCCCAGGGACTGTCCCGCAGAATCAGCTCACCCTTAACCTCTTCCCGCCAGGCCGTACCATAGCGACTGCACACGTGGACCACGTGAGGCGGAAAATCATATCCGGTTGCGGGCCCACCGACGCTCGCGGCCTGGGACACTTTGATCCACCATTCGTTGTGGTCAAAATCAGGCAGCGGGTCTACCGGCCCCACGGACGCACCCTTGAACTCTACAAACGTGTAGCCCTGGTGGATACAGCGCGCGGACACCTGCGGCCCGAGGCGATAGAATTCGGTTGTGCAGGGATACTTGGGCTGGCCATTGGTTTGCTGGCTGATAAAAATAGCCGACTCCTGGTCGATGCCATAGCCCAGTGTGTATTCACCGGCGATGCCGTTGTAATCGGCGTCCACGCTGGTGACGATGCCGTACTCGGGCTCATCGGGCACCGGGAAATTGTATATAGTTAATGTCACAATGGGCTCGGCACCGGGGTCGATGCCGGGGGGTAACAGCGCCGCAATTTTATCCGGGTCGGTGCGGTATTTAATTTTAAGCATCGGCCAATTGACGATATCGCCGGGATTGCCCTGGGGTGCAGCTGATTCAGTGGTCATCTCGTGTTCCTTGTGGGTTAATTATGCCGGGCACGGGTGCGATAGCAGCCTTGTCGTTGCAACCTTCCATTCAGGCGATTTCTCGCTTGTCTTGTTCAGTGAGGTAAAACTGGCGTACCCATTTGCGAAATAACACCAGGGTTTTGTCTTCCTTGCAGAACACCGGGCGGTGCTTGTGCACCTTGTTCGCCCAGATCGGGTAGTCGTCGCTCAGACCGTCTATTATTCCCTGCATTACCGCGTCACCCGCCAGGTCCTCGATTTCCCGGCGCACTGTGAGCGTCCAGCGCATTTTCGTCTCGTGGCGATTAATGGGCTGCGCGCTGTTGTAAACCACCATCTCAGCTCCCGGTCCGTAGCTGGTGCGTACCAGTGCAAAGCCGGGATTGAATACCGCCGCGTGCAGCTTACTTAATACACCCCCATTGGTCGCATCCGAGCGCAAGTGCAGGATACGGCCGTTCTCCTCTATTGTTACTTCCGAGGGTGGCACATCTGGTTGGCGATGAACGTATTGGAAATGCACTGGGTCACAGGAGTTTTCCGCGATATCCTGGATATGGGCAGGCACCAGGAATTCCGCGTAACGGGGTTCCGTCCAGTTGGCGTCCCCAAGTTCAGGCAGATCGGGAAGTTCCCACTGCGGGGAGGTGTTCTCCGGGTGAAACCAGATGTATACCTCGCCGTTTTTCTCCTCGGTATGCCACGTCCGCAGGCGAGCACGCTCGGGTATTTCTTCGCAGTAGGGTATCTCCTCGCATTTGCCCTGGGCGCCAAACCGCCAGCCGTGAAAAGGGCAGCGAATGGACTCACCCACCACCCGACCGCCCACTGCAAGATTAGCCCCGAGGTGAGGGCAGTACGCGTCCTGCAGCACCGGCACGCCACTGCGTGTGCGATAGAGCACCAGCGCACGGTCAAAAGCCTGTACCTGCTTCACTTCACCCACCTGCAGTTCGCGACTGCGAGAGACGGAGAACCATCCCATGGGGAAGTCCGGTGTAACATTTGTCTTCGATTCACACGCTTCTACGATTGACATGCCCTGCTCCGATAAAGTGTTGGCCGTTCTCAGTTGAAAATCACAGGCAATCCCTTCATCCTGCGTCCTTCTGCCCTTAAGCAGAAATGCTCACGACCGAGTAAACTTGCACATATGTATACTAATTTAGTTTGATGGCAGCTGGATTGCAATACTGTGGTGAGATATTGAAGAACACAGCGGCGGCACCACCATTGGGACGACGAGAGCAGCGCAAGCTGGAAATCCGCGCCAGAATCGAGGACGCGGCTTACAAGCTGTTCCGGGAGCAGGGAATTGAAGATACCAGCATCGAGCAGATTTGCGTTGAAGCGGACGTTGCGCGGCGCACCTTCTACGGCCACTACACCAACAAGCACGCCCTGCTGGGCGGCTTGGGTCTCTCCCGTCTTTACAACCAGTCTGAGCCTATGCTCGCGCTGTTACTGGCAAATCACCACACGACCCGCAGCCGACTGGAGGCGATGATTGAGTATATTGAGTCCAAATTCGCCACCTTCAGCGAATTTGACCGCCAGTTGATTCTGATCGCGCCTTCTATCTTTGCCGAAAATACCGAGCAGCAACGTGAGATCGGTAATTCCGCCACTGCCAGTTTCACCAAGCTGATTAACGCTGGGCATAAAATTGGCGATGTGCGTACAGACTTCACGCCGGACATTCTGGCGGCCATGATCGTGGGCACCCTCAACATGCTGATGACCACCTGGGCCATGAACAGTGACTACCCGATTTTTGCTAACCTGGAGGAGGCACGGGCACTGTTTACGCAGCTCATCTGCAAGAACGACGTATAATCCCCCACCTCTACTCCAACAAACCGTCGCCAGATAAATACCCAGGAGAAAACATGAGCAAGATTCCCGAGCAGCGCCGTTTCATTGCGGTTGATCCGGACGACCACGCAATAAGCCTGGAAACAGGACCGGTACCCAGCCCCAGGTCAGGGGAAGTACTTATCAGGGTGAGCGCAGCGGGACTCAATCGCGCCGACCTGCTGCAGCGTCAGGGCTTATACCCCCCGCCCGAAGATGCTTCACCGATAATGGGCCTGGAAGTGGCCGGTGAAATCATTGCAACCGGCGCCGACGTGAGCAGTTGGCAGGTGGGGGATGAAGTGTGCGCCCTGACTCACGGTGGTGGCTATGCAGATTACACGGTTGCGCCGGCCACTCAATGCCTCCCCATCCCCGCCAGCATGGATATGACAGAAGCTGCCGCGCTGCCCGAGGCAGTGTTGACCGTGTGGCACAACCTTTTCCAGCGCTGTCAGTTGCAAGCTGGCGAGAAAGTGCTGATTCACGGCGGGGCCAGCGGCATCGGAACACTCGGTATCGCTATCTGCAAGGCGCTGGGGGCCGAAGTCTATACCACCGCAGGCAGTGACGATAAATGCCATGCGCTGGAAGCGCGAGGTGCAACGCGGGCCATAAATTATAAAAGCGAGGATTTCGAGCAAGTCATCACTGAGCTGGGGCTGAAAAATAAAATCAATGTCATCCTGGATATCGTCGGTGGCGATTTTATCCAGAAAAACATCAATATTGCTGCTCCCGAAGGCCGTATTGTCAACATAGCCTTTATTCGCGGAGCTAGCGCCGAAGTAAACTTTGGACCCATGTTGATGAAGCGACTGGTACTCACCGGCTCCACACTTCGCGCCCAGAATTTTGCCCAGAAGGCGGTGATGGTAGAGGAAATTCTGGAGCGCGTTTATCCACACTTCGCCAGCGGGGCTGTTAAACCGGTAGTAGACCGGATTTTTCCACTGGAGCAGGCGGAGCAAGCGCAGGACTATATGCAGAGCGGCGAGCACATGGGTAAGATTATATTGCAGATGTAGGTACTGCACTAACTCTGCTATCTTTGGCCCTCAGCAATGGCGACATTCGCTCAGGTCCGCCCATGTACAGACACCACTGCAAGCTGATGGCCATCGCGGCCACTGCCCTCCTGGCCACTGCCTGCGGCGGTGGTGGTGGTGGCAGCTCTCCAGACCCCGCAACCCCCACGCTTCCACCGCCCATTGAGCAACCGCCCGCGAGCTTTCGCATTTCCGGCACTGTAACTGCGTCGAGCAGCCAGGCAGTGGATGGCGACACAAACGACCCGGCAAGTGAGCTGCGCTCCAACGACACGGTGGCATCAGCCCAGCCCATATCAAACCCCGTCACAGTGGGCGGGTACGTAAATCGGCCAGGCAGTGGTGCCCCGGGGCGCTCTGAGATAAATGGCGATATTGATGACTATTTCCGGGTGGAATTACTGGCTGGCCAGAGCATTACGATGTTGGTAGCGGATTTCCAGCAAGCCGACGCAGACCTCTATCTGTACGACACGCAGGGCCGTATCCTCGATTTTTCCATAGAGTCCGGGGAGATTGAAACGCTGACAGTGGCGGTGGACGGCACCTATGTCGTCAATGCCTTTGCCTTTGAGGGAGCTACCAATTACATACTTGCCATCGGCAACCAGAGTGGCGTGGCCAGCCGTGGCCGGGCTGACTACGAGTTGATGCCCTGGCAGTCGGTAATCAAATACCGGGATGCCACTCAGGCGGATATACTCAACCGTGAATCCACCCGCAGCCGGATGCGGCGCATGGGCATGGAGCAAAAGGCCGGGGGGCCGGGCCGCGCCAGGTTGATGGCAATACGACGAGGGCTTGTCGGCGGGGCCGAAACGGCGGCCCGCACCGGTTCCGCATTCGCCAAGCTGGGCCATATCCAGGATGAGCGCATAAGCGCAAAGCTGGAAACCCTGCTCGCTATCAAATCGCTGAATCGCGACCCACAGATCGAATACGCCGAACCAAACTACCAGGTCAGGGCTATGGCGGAGCCCAATGACCCCGCCTACCCCCTGCAGTGGCATTACCCCCTGATCGCTTTGCCAGCGGCATGGGAAACGACTACCGGAACTGCCGAAGTGATTGTCGCCGTAGTCGACACGGGTATCCTGTCTAACCATCCGGACCTGCGCGAACAACTGGTCGATGGTTACGATTTCGTGAGCAATGTAAGCAACGCGCGCGATGGCAATGGCATCGATCCAAATCCGGAGGATCCTGGCGACGGTGGTAGCGCTGCCACGAGTAGTTTTCACGGCACCCATGTCAGTGGCACAGTAGCCGCTGCGGCTAACAATGGAATTGGAGTGGCCGGTGTTGCCTACAATTCACGCGTTATGCCACTGCGCGCACTTGGCGCTGATGGCGCGGGTACCAGCTACGATGTCGACCAGGCCATTCGCTATGCCGCGGGCCTCGCGAACGATTCCGGCACTGTACCCACCCGGCGCGCTGCAATTATCAATCTCAGTCTCGGTGGCGCTCCGTTCAGCCAGTCAAGTCAGAGTCTCTATCGGCAGGTACGCCAGGCGGGAGTGACTTTAGTTGCCTCCGCGGGGAATGAAGCTTCTTCGCGAGCCTCCTACCCGGCAGCTTATGAAGGAGTGATTTCCGTGGCTGCGGTAGATGCCCAGCGCAGGCGTGCGAGTTATTCAAATACCGGCAGTACGATTGATATTGCCGCTCCCGGCGGCAACAACGGTGTTGACCTGAATGGCGACGGCTATCCCGACGGTGTGCTGAGCACCGGCGGCATCGGCGCAGGCGGCGATTTTGGTTATACCTTCCTCAGCGGCACATCCATGGCTGCGCCACATGTTTCCGGAGTGATTGCCCTGATGAAAACAGTGAACCCGGATCTCAGCCCCGCTGATATTGACGCGCTGCTGGTTCGCGGCGATATCACAGATGACCTGGGTGCCCCCGGCCGGGATGACATATTCGGTCACGGTCTGGTCAATGCACAACAAGCCGTATTTGCTGCGCTTGAAGCCGGGGGCAGTATACCTGCGGACAAGCCTTTCCTCAGTGCATCTGCTAGCACCTTGAATTTTTCTGGAAATGTTTCGGCACTTGAGCTCGAATTGCGCAACGGAGGTAGTGGCGAGCTGGCGCTGTTGGACCTTAGCAGCTCGGAGCCGTGGCTGGCGTTGCTCCCTCTGGATACAAACGCGAATGGGGTCGGGCTTTACCGGGTAAGTATTGAGCGAAGCGGGCTGGAGAATGGTGTCTACTCCGCAAATATCAGCGCTCAGTCTTCCGTCAATTCCCTCTCAGTAAGAGTCATTATGTCGGTCGGCGACGAGAGTCCGGCAGACGTTGGAGTGCTCTATATCTTGCTTTACGAGCAGGAGACGGATGAAGCGATTGCGCAGGTCAGCGCAAAATCGGAGCAAGGAGGCTACTCTTTTGTCTTCGCGGATGTACCGCCGGGACAATACCAAGTCTATGCCGGTAGCGATGCCGACAATGACCTGTTGATCTGTGATTCCGGAGAGGCCTGCGGATCCTGGCTAACAGTCGACCAGCCCATTGTGATTGACGTAAATTCCAATCGGGAGAATATCGATTTCCCCGTCGACTATCTGGTAACCATTCCCAGCATCAATGGCCTTACAACCGTCACAAAGAGAATGAAAGAAGCGAGAGAGCTGTCCAGACGGAGGAATTAACCAGTATTAGAGGAGACTATAGTGCAAATTTTGTCCCCAATATTGAGGGGGACAACAGCCCTCCCCACCCTAAGGCAGGGGGATGATGTGAAGCCTGCCCCGGACAAATCCGGGGTGAAGAGAGCTTATTGCAAGGCCTCTCGATTACATCGAGAAACCTGACCCGACGCCTACTTCTTCTTTCGGCCAGCGGCCTTTTTCTTGGCTGGAGCCTTTTTCTTCTTGGCGGCGGCCTTTTTCTTGGCTGGAGCCTTTTTCTTCTTGGCGGCAGCCTTTTTCTTGGCAGGCGCTTTTTTCTTCTTGGCGGCAGCCTTTTTCTTGGCAGGCGCTTTTTTCTTCTTGGCGGCAGCCTTTTTCTTGGCTGGAGCCTTTTTCTTCTTGGCGGCAGC
>CAXBNX010000028.1:0-65480 GCA_963977275.1 uncultured Haliea sp.
ATGGGTGGCAGGCTTCGTCTGGAATCAGTGGCAGGCTTGGTCTGGAATACGCACTCTAACAAAGCGGGGTGAGTGGGTACGAACCGGGGCAATAGGGCCGCGCTTAAGTCCGCCCCGGTTCGTACCCACTCACCCCGCGTTTGCGTTAACTGAACTTTCAGTTCTGTAGGCAAAAAAATACACCAGCCGCCAAAACGACTGGTGTATCGATACGCGCTGCTACGCCCACCCCAAGGTAGGCAGCGTCACTATTCCTCGGGGACGACCGCGATGGCTACAGCAGCGGTAACATCACCGTGCACCTGGATGGCGATCTCGTACTCGCCCAGATCGCGCAGTGCACCTTCGGGAAGACGCACTTCAGATTTGTCGATTTCAGCACCGGCTGCAGTAACGGCCTCGGCGATGTCGCGGGTACCGACAGAGCCGAACAGCTTGCCTTCCTCGCCCGCGTTGGCGGGGATGGTGATCAGGCCCAGGGCGTTGATAGCCTCGGCGCGTGCCTCAGCTGCGGCCAATGTGGAAGCGGCAGCGGCCTCCAGATCGGCGCGGCGCGCCTCAAATTCGGCAATGCTGGTTGCAGTGGCAGGCACTGCTTTGCCCTGCGGCACCAGATAGTTACGGCCGAAACCGGCTTTGACGTTTACTTTGTCACCCAGGGTACCCAGGTTGCTGATGTTTTCCAGCAAAATGACTTCCATCTTACTTTCCTCTGTTCGGGGAGTTTCCTCCCGCGGCTTCAAATTTACCGGTCTTCGTCTGACCGGTTGTCGTCGGTGCGGTCTTCGTCACTGTCGCGCTTTCTGACGTCCGTACCGGGTTTGCCGGTCCAGCGCTGGCGGAAATTGAACCAGCTGTCGGCTATCGCCGCGAACACCACTAACAGTTTTATCGGGTCAAAGATCACCCAGGCCACATAGAACCCGGTTAACCAGCCTTTACCCTGCCCGCGCGCTGCCACGCGAGCGTGTACCAGTGCCAACCCGGCCAATGCCAGCGGCAGTACACAAATCATTGCCCAGGTGCGGTATTCAGCACCTAGACTGGCCAGGGCTATTGTCGCCAGTGCCAGTAAAGTCGTTACCGCCGGCGGGTAGTAAAGAGTTCTGAACTCTTCTCCGAATCCCCCCGGGTTATACAGCGCCGCCTGCCAGTAGCGCGCCAATAGCAGGCACATCACTGCACTTGCCGCAGTGCCTGCGCCCATCATACCCGCCACCTGCGTGGTGTCGGGCTTGGCCAGTACGATCGGCTCACCGCCCTGGGACAGCTGCTCTTCCATGGCGGCAAGGAACTGTCCAAAAAGATCTACTACCTGTTCCAGGTACTGCCCGCCAAAAGCGACCAGTGCCAGCCCGGTTACGACGCCTACCGGGATACTCGCAAGTACCGCCACTGGCAGGCTCACTGTTGCGCGCAATACCATCGCGAGAACCGTGGTTCCCACCAGCATGGTCAACGGGCCACTGTCACCATAGGCATACAACAGGACACCGGATGGCAGTAACGCCCAGGCCAGCAAGCTGGCCCCGGCTCCCGCACCTTTGCGCAGGGTGACCAGTGCGATTACTGCTGCACTGATCCAACAAAAAAACAGACTCCCGGCACCGGCCACAGAGACCATCAGCGCCTGGAAATGACCGCGCATCACAAACGCTGCCAGACCTTTCATCTCAGGCCTCGTAAGACTCGCGTACGAATCGGGAAACTCCTACTGATGTGCATCCGTGTAAGGCAGCAGGGCCAGGAAGCGCGCGCGCTTTACTGCAGTACCCAACTGACGCTGGTACTTGGCCTTGGTGCCGGTGATGCGGCTGGGAACAATCTTGCCTGTTTCAGAAACGTAGGCCTTCAGTGTTTCCAGATCCTTGTAGTCGATTTCCTTCGTGCCTTCGGCAGTGAAGCGACAAAACTTACGGCGACGGAAAAAACGTGCCATGGTAATACTCCTTTAAACCTTAATATTCGTTATGAGAGTGACTGACAAGCGCCTGCTTGGGCCTACTCGCCTTTTGTCTCGGCAGTCGTGTCAGCAGTTTCTTCAGCCGGCTTCTCTGCGGGCTTTTCTGCCGGTGTCTCGACCACGGCCTGACGTTCTTCATAACGGGTCTTGCGCTCGCGACTTTCCTTCTCAGCCTTCATGATGAACGACTCTTCAGTCACTGGCTCATCGCGACGGATAACAAGGTTACGGATAACGGCGTCGTTAAATCGGAAAGTGCTGGTCAATTCGTCCAGCGCGTCGTTGGACGCTTCAACATTCATCAGCACGTAATGTGCCTTGTGAATCTTACTGATCGGGTAGGCCAGCTGGCGGCGACCCCAATCTTCCAGCCGGTGTACCTGGCCGCCGTCTTTCTGGATAGTAGTGGTATAGCGCTCGATCATGCCGGGCACTTGTTCGGACTGGTCCGGATGGACCATAAATACGATTTCGTAATGACGCATACAAAAGCTCCTTACGGGTTAATGCTACCCATCCCTTCCATCAGGGCGGTGTAGCAAGGAGGATCGACCACTCAGGTGGCCGGGCAAATTTTGAAGAGCGCGGAGTTTACAGATTTTACTGCTGGCTCGCAAGCCTCTGTCGCTGGGCTTCGAACAGACAGATACCGGTGGCTACCGAGACGTTCAGGCTGCTTACCGAGCCCGCCATGGGCAGACGCACCAGAAAATCGCATTGCTCCCGGGTGAGGCGCCGCAGGCCGCTGCCTTCAGCGCCCATTACCAACGCCATGGAAACGGTCAAGTCGTTGCTATACAACGATTTTTCCGCCTCTCCGGCGGCACCGAACAGCCACACCCCGCGCTCCTTCAGCGCCTGCAGTGTGCGCGACAGGTTGGTTACCCGCGCAAACGGCACGACTTCTGCGGCACCACAGGCCACCTTGCGGCTCACCGGCGTGAGATCGGCGGATTTGTCCTTGGGCACTATTACCGCATCCACACCGGCGGCGTCGGCGCTGCGCAGGCAGGCACCCAGGTTATGGGGGTCTGTGACGCCATCCAGCACCAGCAGCAGCAAAGGGCCCTCTTTGGCATCTACCGCTCTCAGCAAGTCCGCTTCCTGCCAGAGATTGGCCTGACCGGTGTCGCCGGATACCGGCGCGGCATAGACTTCCGCCACTATCCCCTGGTGACGCCCCTTGACCATGTCATCCATGGCCTGGCGGGTTTCGCGCGCCACGGGCACGCCCTGGTTCTGCGCCAGCTCCAATAGGGAGCCAATGCGCTTGTCGTCACGCCCCTGCTGGGCCCACAGGCGCTGCACAGATTTCGGGTTCTGGCGCAGCAAACTGTCCACCGCGTGTATGCCGTAGATGTACTCCTGCATGACTAATCTCGCGCCTAGTGATGCCGGCGCAGGCCGGTTTTGCCTTTGGATTTGGGTTTGGGTTTGGGTTTAGCGGTTTTGTCACCACCACCGGCCCCGGACTTTCCTGCCGCGCCTTTGGCTGAGCCACCCTTGTTAGCTGCGCTTTTCGCCGCCGGCTTTTTTCGCGCCTGACTTTTTCCTGCCGGTTTTTTCCCCGCATTACCCTTGCCGGAGCCGGACCTGGAACCCGCACCCTTCTGCTGTGTACCGCGTCCAGCACCGCCCTTAGCGCCGGAACCCGCCGGCTTTTTAGCGCCGCCCTTGGTCTTGCGCGGCGGCTGGCTGTCAATCAGTTCGAGGTCGATCTTCTTGTCGTCCAGGTCAACCCGGGCCACCTGCACCCGCACCCTGCCACCCAGCTGAAAGCTGCGACCGCTGCGCTCACCGACCAGGCGCTGGTGCGATGCGTCAAAATTATAATAGTCGCTGGGCAGGGCAGTAATATGCACCAGCCCCTCTATATAGAGATCTTCCAGCTCCACAAACAGGCCGAAGCTGGTGACGGCGGCAACCACCCCACTGAACTCGTCTCCCACATGATCCTGCAAATACTCGCATTTGAGCCAGGCTTGCACCTCGCGGGTGGCGTCGTCCGCGCGCCGCTCGGTCATGGAACAGTGCTCACCGTAAGTGACCATAGCCTGCACGTCGTAGGGGAAAATGCTCTGCATGGGAATGGGCTCGGCGCCCCGCACCCGTTGTACGCCCTTCCCCTTTTTCTGGGCGCGGATCACCCGGCGGATGCCGCGATGTACCAGCAGGTCGGGGTAGCGCCGTATCGGTGAGGTGAAATGTGCGTAAGCCGGGTAGTGGAGCCCGAAGTGGCCACCATTTTCCGCCTGGTAGACCGCCTGGCGCAATGAGCGCAGCAGCATGGTCTGGATCACATGCGCATCTTCCCTGTCCTCAATCTGCTGCAGCAGTTGCTGATAGTGCAGCGGTGTCGGCTTGATACCGCCGGCCAGGTCCAGACCCAGTTCGCCAAGAAACTTGCGCAGGTTCTCCAGCTTGTCTTCCGTGGGCCCCTCATGCACCCGATACAACATGGGCACCGCATTGGCCTCGAAGAAATCTGCCGCGGCCACGTTGGCGCACAACATGCACTCCTCGATCAGCTTGTGGGCGTCATTGCGCACCACCGGCACGATGGAATCAATCTTGCGTTGCTCATCAAAGATGATCCGGGTTTCAACGGTCTCGAAATCTATGGCGCCGCGCTTGTCCCGGGCTTTGCGCAACACCTTGTAAAGGCTGTGAAGGCGCTTCAAATCAGGGACCCGTTTCTTGTCGACATCGGGATGGGAGCCCTTTTCCAGTACCTCACCTACCTGGGTATAGGTGAGACGCGCGTGGGAGTGGATCACCGCCTCATAAAAGGTGTACTTGGAAGGCTTGCCCGCCCGGTTCAGCTCCATCTCGCAGACCATTGCCAGGCGGTCTACCGCCGGCTTGAGGGAGCACAGGCCATTCGACAGAGCCTCGGGCAGCATGGGAACCACCTTCTCGGGGAAATACACCGAGTTGCCACGATGGCTTGCCTCCTCATCGAGTGCAGAGCCGGGGCGCACATAGTGGGACACATCGGCAATGGCCACCCACAGGCGCCAGCCTCCCAGGGTACGCTTCTCACAGTACACCGCGTCATCGAAGTCCCTGGCATCTTCACCATCAATGGTGACAAAAGGCAGCTTGCGCAAGTCTACCCGGTGGTTCTTGTCCTCCTCCAGCGGCTCAGCCTCCAGCCGCCCGGCCTCATCCACCACGGCTTCCGGCCACTCAAAGGGAATGCCGTGGGAGCGAATGGCGACATCAATCTCCAGCCCCGGATCCATATGGTCACCGAGAATCTCGACGATACGGCCCTTGGCACCCAACTGGCGGGTGGGAAAGGCGGTAATCTCGGCGGTGACAATCTGGCCTGATATGGCCTTGCGCTTCTCCTTGGGCGGAATCAGTATCTGGTGGTTGATGCGGCTGTTCTCGGCGATCACATAGCCGATACCGCTCTCCTCCTGGTACCGGCCGACTATAGTGCTATGCGCCCTTGCGATCACCTCCACCACCTTGCCTTCCTGACGGCCACGGCGATCGACACCGGTTACCCGCACCAGCACTTCATCGCCGTCGAATACGAAGTTCATCTGGCGGGCGCTCAGGTATACATCCTCCCCCCCCTTCTCTACCGGAATGGCAAAGCCGTAGCCGTCGCGATGGCCTTGCACCCGGCAGTGCAGCAGGTGCATCTTGTCCACCAGGCCATAATCACCACGCCGGTTGACCATGAGCTGGCCATCCCGTTCCATCGCGCGCAAGCGCTTGCGCAGCGCGTCGAGTTGCTCCGGTTCAGCGAGTGACAAGCGCTGGGCGATGCCCTCCTGGTCGAGGGGGCTGTCCGCTGCGTTAAACAGTTCCAGAATGACTTCCCGGCTGGGTATGGGGTTGTCGTAGCGTGCTGCCTCGCGGGCAGCATGAGGGTCGGCAATCTTGCCTTTCTTGGCCATATTTAGGAGGGTCTTCCGTGAAATATTGAATACAGGTTTGTCTATGAGTCCCTAAGTATACGCGAGGATTGACAAAGCCGGGTGAGAAAAGTAAAGTGCCGCGCGATTGCCCAGGTGGTGGTGTGGTAGACACTGGACGCAGTCCAGCTCTTCACAACATGAGCGTAAAGTTAGAAAATCCACTGTTTTGTATTGCCCAGGTGGTGAAATTGGTAGACACGCTAGCTTCAGGTGCTAGTGCTCGCAAGGGCGTGGAGGTTCAAGTCCTCTTCTGGGCACCATATTTAAGAACCGAGCCGATTGACTCGGTTTTTTTATGCCTGGACAGTGGCTATAAGGCTTTCAGGCTGATTATTTGTCAGCGGTGTTGTGGTTGAACGCTGCAATTCAACAAACGGCACCTACTTCGTGCTCGCGATCTGCGCAGCCTTTATTGGAAATCGAACTCGCGAACGACACCGTGCCTCTCCACTGGGACCCCGCCCTCTAGCGCGGGCAAATAACGGAACTTGCGAATAGCAGCCTCGGAAGCTGACTCAAATACGCCGACAGGCCAAGATTCGACCACGTGTATATTGAGAGTACGTCCCTCACGATCAACGCAGTAGCTTACGATTGCATAGCCTTCAATGCCGTTAACTCGCGCCAACTTTGGGTACTTTGGATCGAACTCCACCACACCGTGCTCCTTCAGCTTTTCTTGTATGAGCTCCTCATTAGGCGGCTCTTCAAAAGACTCTTCGTCAAATCCTGCGAGCACTTTTTCAGCCTTCTCGCTGCCGTGCTCGACTGCCCTTTCGAGATACATAAACGCCATACCGTTATCGCGCTCTACACCCTGCCCATTAGCGAACATCAAGAAGAGCGAATAAGTTGCGTGGGGGTGAAATTGATAGGAGGCCGATGTGTACCAGTACAATGCCTTCCGGTAATCCTGGTCTACGCCAAGACCGTTATAGTAGATTTCGGCAAGAAGCGTTTGCCCACTCGAACTTCCTGATTCCGCCGACTCGCGGCACCAGCGAAGCGCCTCGTTATAGTCCAGCCTATAGCCCTCTCTCCCATAAATGTAGCCATAGCAACGCTCATGCACTTCGTCCAGGTAAGTGGAATCAGCGTCGCTCACCTGTGGGTCGCCAAATTCCCGATTGGTAGGGTCAATCGATGCACAGCCACTTATGGCCATCAGTAATGCCGCAGTAAGAACAGCGATTGGGCTACGCATGATTATCGTGTGTCCGTGCTTGAATGGTTTTGGCAGTTTAAGGAATAAATACGCATGAAACCTTGATAAAATTCACCCTGATTATCCCCTCAAATTATACACATCCATCTGGTATTCAAAGGCGGTGCATCTCAGACAAAGAATTCACCCACCTTTCACACGAGCCTCAAAAAGCAACATACCTGTTTCTGGCATTTCTGAACGCGCCTTACGCTTCAAAAAAGAATCATATAAGTTGCAATCTGTTATTTAGAAGCTAATATATTTCTATATTTTTATAAAGAATTATATATGCTTCTTTAAGGCAGCTAAATGAGCAGAATAAGAGAACAGCTAAAAGAGCGACGCAAGGCACTAGGCCTCAAGCAAGAGGACATGATGCTGCGCGTCGGTATGTCACGCCAGCAATACCAGCGCCTGGAGTCCAGGGGCAACCCCCGCCTGGACACGCTGGAGCTGATTGCCAAGGGATTGAAGATGGAAGTCATGCTGATCCCACAGGAAAAGCTGCGTGACGTGCAGGCGTTATTGGCGGGTAAAACGAAAACAGGTAGCGGAACAGCAGTGAGCACAAGAGGTATCGATACGCGCTCATCACCCGAGGACAACCCCTGGGGTGATCTGCTGGTGGACGACAATGACTGATACCGTCAGCGTGCTGAAACTCACTCTTCACGGGGCAACGGTCGGCTATCTGGCAGGCTATCGGGACGGGCGTACTGCCCTGACCTTTACACCAGAGTTCACCTCCAATCCCGCACGTCCAACTTTCAGCCTGATCACCCATCCCGATTTTCCCAAAGCGGCAAAGATTATGGCCGAGCCCTGGGTCAAGCGACAAAGGCTGCATCCCGTGCTTTCCAACCTGCTGCCCGAGGGGGCATTGCGTGACCATCTGGCGCAAGCACTGAAAACCCATACCGACAATGAATTCGAGCTGCTGGCCTATCTGGGGCGGGATTTACCTGGTGCTCTGATTGCTACTGCCACCGGCCCCGGTGCCATTCCCGACTACATCCTGGAGGGTACGGCCAAGGCCAACGCCTTAGAACCCGCCCCTCAAGACAAAAAAATGCGCTTTTCACTGGCAGGTGTCCAGATGAAATTCTCCATGCGGGAAAAGGATGGGCGCTATCAAATCGCCGACACGGGCGCACTGGGTGACTGGATTGTCAAAACGCCATCCACCACACACAAACACGTACCGCTCAATGAATTTACCGCAATGAACCTCGCCAACTTGGCGGGCGTTACCATCCCTGATATTCGTCTGGTTGAAATGGACAAGTTGGAACAGCTTCCTGCCATCAACCTGCCCAACGAAGACTACGCCTTTGCCATTCGGCGTTTTGACCGTGATGACGGGAACCGTATCCATATGGAGGACTTTGCCCAGATACTGGTGAAATACCCTCGGGAAAAGTATCACTCCGCCAGTTACCAGCAGATTGCCCAAGTCCTATATAGCTATGCCGATGACGGCCTGGGCGATGTCCAACAATTTGCCCGCCGCCTGTTGGTCAATATCTTGCTTGCCAATGGTGATGCACACCTAAAGAACTGGAGCGTGATCTATCCCGATACCGTTACGCCCGCTCTCTCCCCTGCGTATGACATTGTTACCACTCGCGTCTACATGGGGAATGAGCAGGAATTTGCTCTCAATCTGGGCAAAGACAAAAATTGGTACAAGGTTTCGATGACGCAATTCGAATACTGGGCAAAAAAGGCCGATATCCCGTGGCGAGCGATTCGACCCCATCTGCTGGACACCCTGGACAAAGCTCGCAGTGAATGGCCTCGCGCCCTCAAAAACCTGCCCATGCACGATGAACAAAAAAAAGAGCTGATTGAACACTGGCAGAACCTACACCCTGACTTTCGAATTCAGGTGCCACTGCCAGCCTAGCCAAACTGCCGAATGCTCTAGTCCCCCTTGAACTTCGCCTCGCGCTTTTCAAAAAACGCTCTTGCGCCCTCAGCCGCGTCGTCCATGCCCATCGTCAACAGAAACTGGTCGGCATCCATAAAACTGGTGGCATCGTTGAGTGCGTTGGCACTGGTGTTGACGGCGCGCTTTATCATACGCACAGGAACCGGTGGCATCGCGGCCAGCTTCGCCGCCAGTTGTTGCGCGTGCTCCAGTGACTGGCCGGCCGGCACCACATAATCCACCAGCCCCCAGTCGGCGGCGTCCGGTGCCAACAGTGGCTCGGCCAGCAAAAGCAACTGCTTGGTACGGGACGGGCCAATGAGGTTGACGAAGCGGGGCACACTCTGCCAGCTCATATTCATACCGAGCTTGAGCTCGGGGACATACAGTGAGGCCTCGCTTGCAGCCACACGCCAATCGCAGGCCACGGCCAGCGCCATGCCCCCACCCACACACCAGCCCTCGATGGCGACAATAGTCACCGGCTCCAGTGCCTCCCAGGCGGCGCACATTCTCGGGCCGATCTTAACCAGCAGCCGTTTTTGCGCCACGCTGCTGTCGCGGGCGGCGGCCGCTTCCGGGTCTTTGAGATCCATGCCGCCAGTGAACATATCCGCCCGACCCGACAACACAATGGCGCTCAACTCACTGTCGTCCTGCAATTGCACCGCCAGCTCTGTGAGCTCACGCATCAGCGCATTACTCAGACTGTTCACCGGGTTACCGGCATCGAAACTGACTGTAAGAACCCGACCGGATCGCTGCAGGTGGAGGTATTTCCAGTTCTGGTCCTTGATATCTGCTGTACTCATAGAATGTCTTCCAGGTAGCCGAACAGACCCGCCGATCCGCCCGTGTGCACAAACACGATGTTTTGCCCGGACTTGAACGCGCCCTTGTCTATCAGGTCGATCATTCCTGCAAGACCCTTGCCGCTGTACACCGGGTCGAATAAAACACCCTCCTGGCGGGCAAGTAACCGTAGCGCCGTCCGCATCCCTGCTGTCGGAATACCGTAGCCATCACCGACATAATCACAGTTCGCCACCACGTCTTCGCGTCCAACGCAGCCGCCGGCGCCGATATAGTCGGCGGTTTCCAGGGCCAACTGATACACCTTCTCTTCCTGCGCCTCACGCGCCGCATTCACACCAATTCCCAAAACCGGAATGCCGGCATGCAGGGCTTGGAAGCCGGCCACAAGCCCGGCCTGTGTACCGGCACTGCCGGTGGCATGCATCACACAGTCAATCGTCAGTTGCCGCTCATTCAGCTGTTGCAGTAACTCCAGTGCGCAATTGACATAGCCCAGTGCGCCAACCCTGTTGGAGCCACCCCCGGGTATGACATAGGGGATTCGCCCCTGAGCGCGCAGGCCCTTGGCCAGCTCTTCCATAGCGGCATTCATATCGGTGCCACCGGGGAAGTGATGCGTCTCTGCGCCCAGCAAATGATCGAGAAAGACATTGCCCGAGTTCAGATAAGTTGGGGTAGGGTCACTGATCCGGTTCTCGAACAGGAGCTCGCACTGCAGGCCAAATTTTGCTGCCGCCGCGGCCGTCTGACGGGCGTGGTTGGATTGCACCGCGCCCTGGGTGACGATGGTGTCTGCACCGAGCTGTAGCGCGTCGGCTATCAGGAACTCCAGCTTGCGGGTTTTATTGCCACCGCCTGCCAGGCCGGTACAGTCGTCGCGCTTGAGGTAAATGTCCGGTCCGCCCAGGTGCTCCGTCAACCTGGGCAGATGTTCCAGGGGAGTGGCGAGATGGGCGAGGCTGACACGGGGAAAACGGCTGAGATTCATAGTTGAGACTCGGTTAACTGTGAGTTTTTGGCCAGCGCAATCGTGCGCTGAACCAGCAGGTCGGTGGAAGACAGCAGAGGAAGATAAGTATCCTGCTCGTTCATAAACAGGGGAACTTCAGTGCAGCCAGCCACCAGCAACTCGGCGCCACTGAATTCCAGCTCTGCGGCCAGTTTACGCATGCCTGCGGCTATAGCCTCGTCGCGATCGCCACTCTTGATGCGATAAATCAGCGCCATGAATCGGTCCAGCTGCTGGTCATTCCACAACACGGGCTCAAAGCCTGCCGCTGTCAGCGCATTCTGGTAGAGTCCTGCCTGAAGACAGCCCTCGGCGGCCATCACACCCACCCGTTGCACACCGTGAATCGCCAGCTTGTCCATTACCACATCGATGATACTCACAAAGGGTATGCTCACCGCTGCGCGGATATCCCGGGTAAAAGCATGGGCGGTATTGCAGACCATCACCAGAAAATCCGCGCCCGCATGCTCCAGACGAGTTGCCATCGCGGCGAGGTCGGGGCCGATGTCAGGACCGGTGCCGGCGATAGCAGCATGACGATTGGGCAGTTGGGGGTTGTGATCGATGAGCATATGCACATGGTCCTGGTCACAGGCGGCATCTGTGGCCGCCACCACCTTTGCGAGAAAGTCTACGGTGGCATCCGGGCCCATGCCGCCCATGACACCGACGATTCGCTGTGCTTGTTGCCCGCAAGAATTCATAATTCCCTGTTGACGATAGGCTGGAGATGGAAGAATATGAACATTGTTCACATCATGCAAGCAAATTATAGGCAGCCCGGAGGCTAATCGAATGCAATGCCCGCGCATCGAGACACCCGCAAGCGCCAGCCCCGGCCCGGCATAGGCCTGCCCATGGATATCCAGCGCAGCAGCACTTCACAAGTCCTGCTGTACGCGCTACCGGCAATGGCCATTGCCTTCATCAACCTGCCGGCAACCATGGTACTGCCAACCTTTTACGTTGAACATACCACGGCGTCCCTGGCGGGAATTGGTCTTGTTAACCTGCTACGTTGGTGGTTCGACGCCGCTACCGACCCGATGGTGGGCTATCTGTCTGATCGCACCCAATCCCGCTGGGGGCGCCGCAAGCCCTGGATGGTGGCAGGGGCTGTGGTCACCTCGGTGGCGGTATTCATGCTGTTCCGCCCCTCCCCCGTCGTAGGAAGCTGGTACTACGCAGTCTGGATGTGCGCTGTCTATCTGGGCTTTACCATGTTCAGCATAGCGCTGATGGCCTGGGGTAGCGAACTGGCAGTCGATTACAACGATCGCTCGCGCATATCTACCTACTATGCCCTGATGACAGTGGTAGGCAGCATCCTGTTTTGGGTGCTGCCTCTGGCGCTCTCACCCTTCACCGGCAGCAGCGATATCGGCCCACCCGCAATCAACGGCATAGCCTGGGTTTTCATCTTTATTATGCCTGTGGCCACATTGTTGGCCATACGCTTTGTACCCCAGGGTGTGAGCCTCGCCACCCGGAAGCAGGCCTCCATACGCAAGACCATCTCCCAACTGCGCTTTAACAAGCCGCTCTGGCGGTTTGTCATGGCCCAGGCGACCTGGGGTATTGGCCAGGGTGTGTATCTGTCAGTCATATTTGTGTTCATGAGAGACTATTTACAGTTGGGCGACAAATTTCCCATTCTGATGATCTGGTTTTTTATTGTCCAAACCTTCTCCATGCCGGTATGGGCGCGTTTAATGCGACGCTTCGGTAAACACCGCAGCTGGGCTTTTTCCTGGGCCGCCTACTCATTGGTACAACCTGTGGTCCTGCTCTTTGAGCCAGGTGCCACCGCCTTTCTGCCGGCGATGGGGGTTGTGACTGTCACCGCATTCATCAATTCTGCCAGTTACATAGCCCCCATGGCCCTGCTCGGCGACATCGCCGACTACGGGACACTTAAAACCGGCAGCAACAATACCGGGAACTACTTTGCGATTCAGACGCTGCTACAAAAGGCCACCATGGGGGTTGGCGCCGGTCTCGCATTCCCCATCCTGGCACTGTTCGGCTATGAGCTGGGAGGTGACAACCCTGACAGCGCCAACCTCGGCCTGATCCTCGTCTATATTGTGGTGCCAGCCCTGACCAGTGTGCTGGCCGCCATGATGCTCTGGAATTTTCCCATCGATGCCCGCCGACATGGCATAATTCGCAGGCGTTTAGAACAATTGGCAGCACGTTCGGGGGAACCGGCAGTATGAAGACACAGGCATATCACAAGGGCAATGTCCGCGAGGACCTGGTCGAGGCAGCGGAACAGATACTGCAGGAGGAGGGTTTGGCGGCCCTCAGCGTGCGCCGCGTGGCACGGGAAATCGGCGTGGTGCCCTCCGCCGTTTACAATCATTTTGAAAACCGCGAGGCCCTGTTGGCCGCCGTGGCCGCGGATGGCTACCACCATCTTGAGAAACTGGTAGGCAAGCTGGAAGGCAGTACCACTGAGCCCGAGCTTCTGCTGCGCCAGATGGCCCGCGGCTACCTGCAATTTGCCGCCGAAAACCCCAACCTGTATCGCCTGATGTTCAGTGCTGAAATGGTCGCTATTCGCATTCACCCGGCACTGGAACAGGCCTCCGATTCCACCTTCGGCCGCCTGGCAGAATGGTGGTATGGCCCGGGCAGCTTCGACCCGAAAGCGTCCGCGGTAAAGTACCCCTATGCTCTGTCCATCTGGTCTTTGATGCACGGTGCGGCAATGCAGATGATCGATGGTCTGGTTGCTGTTGATATGACCCGAAAACCGGCAATTAACAAGCTTGCGGATGCCGTGGTGGGTGTGCTGATTGGAGGTATCCGGGAGGCCCTGCCGAAAAATACTTGACGCGGCCGGGGTTTGCTGCTGAAATGAACACCGTTCACATGAACAGTGTTCATATCGGCAGTATTCACCCGTCTCGTCGAACAGAGGGAAGCGCAATGCACCGGAATTCGCTAGTGAAGTCGGCTTTTGTTTCCGCCCTGGGCCTGAGTGTTGGCCTGACCGTCCCGGAAAGTTTTGGGCAAGTATTGGAAGAGGTGCTGGTCACCGCCCGCAAACGGGAGGAAAACCTGCAGGAAGTGGCGGTCGCGGTAAGCGTCGTGACGGCGAAAACCATCGCTGACGCCGGCCTGGTACGGTTGACCGACATCAGTCAGCTGGTCCCCAACATGACCTACCAGGAGAATATCTCTAACAAGTTTACCAACGTAACCCTCCGCGGCATTTCTTCCTCCGGCGGTCTGGGCAACGACCCCGGCGTGGGTGTGTACGTGGACGAAGTCTATGTCGCGCGGGAATCCGGTTTTAATGCAGACCTGCTGGACATCCAGCGAGTGGAGGTGCTCAAGGGCCCCCAGGGCACCTTGTTTGGTCGCAATACGGCGGTGGGCGCCATCAATATCACCACCAAAAAACCCGGTGAAGAATTCGAGGGAATGGTGCTGGCCGATATCGGGGACTACGACTACCAGCGCTATGGCGCACTCGTCAGCGGCCCTATCACCGACGGCCTGGCGGGCAAAATTTCCGCGGTGTACAACGAGCGCGATGGCTATCTGGACAACACCTATGGTGGCACCGTCAATACGGTGGACTATTACACTTTCCGCGGCCAATTGCTGTGGGCCCCGATGGAGCGGCTTGAACTACTGCTGATCGGCGACTACCGCAAGGATAAATCCGACGGCAACAACCTGGTGACACAATACCAGGGTGAGCCAATCAGCCGCGAGTACGAAGTCAGCATTCCAGACCCGGGTTTTGAAAATGTCGAGGCCCAGGGCCTGGCACTGACGGCAAACTACGATCTGGACAACTATTTACTCACCTCAATCAGCAGCTACAACAAGATCGATGAGAAGTACCAGAACGACCAGGATTGGTCGGACCTGGATGCCCTGATCGGCAATGACCAGCGCGATAATAAGCAGTGGAGCCAGGAACTGCGCATCTCCTCCACCTATGACAGCCGCCTGCAGTGGGTGGCAGGCCTGTATTACTTCAAGCAGAAATTTGACGCGGTGCAGGAATCGATAAATGGCCCCGATACCGTATTTGCCGCTCTGGGGCTCACAGACATGATTGGCTCGGGTATCCCCCCCTCCTCCATTGGCCTGCCCGATAGTGTCAATATTGAGGCCACGTCCACGATCAAGGCAGACAGCTATGCCGCCTATGCCAATATTGACTACGCGATAAACGCGCAGTGGAGTATCGATGCCGGAGTGCGTTATTCCAAGGACAAAAAGAAACTCGATTACGTACAGGTAGCCGACCCGCTCGCGGTGGCCTTTGGTTTTCAAAACCTGGACATCTCTGCCGATATTAACGATGACCAGTGGACACCCACCATCAGCCTGAACTGGGCTCCGATGGAGGATGTACTGACATACCTCAAATACAGCAAGGGCTACAAAGCCGGTGGGTTCAATAACTCCCTCAGCAGTACGGGCTCAGCCCTGGCCTTCGATCCAGAGAAGCTCGATGCCTACGAATTAGGTTTTAAATCCACATGGCTGGATAATACCCTGCGGATCAACGCAGCTGTTTTCCACATGGAGTACGACGACAAGCAGGAAAGTGCATTCCTGGCAGGTGTTGGCTTTGTGCAGACCAATGCAGGCAAGGCCACCAGCGACGGCGCCGAGGTGGAAGTGCAGTATCTGTTGCGAGACAACTGGACCATCTATGGCTCTGCAGGCTACACCGATGCCAGCTACGACGAGTATGTTATTGACGAATTCACAGACAACAGCGGCAACGACCTCACCCGCGCGCCGGAGTGGACCGCCAATATCGGCACCCAGGTCGAGTGGCAGTACACCGATTACCTGCACGGCATGTTCCGCCTGGACTACTCCTACCAGGACGAGAACTTTACCCGGGCAAGCAACGATCCATTCTTCAAATCGGACAGCCAGAATATCGTCAATGCGCGCCTGCAGGTGAGTGATGCGCAGCAGACCTGGCAGGCCACTCTGTGGGGCCGCAATCTCACCGATGATGACGCGATCAACACGATAGATGGCCCCAGTACCTTCTTCTTTGACACCTATCACTACAGCCTCATCGCACCGCGAACCTACGGTGTTGAATTGCAGTACAACTTCTGAAAATGTGAAGAAGAATTCGCCACAACCCGTATTGCTGCGGGATTACGCGCCCTTTCCATTCAAGGTGCACTCCATCGCAATGCGGGTGGAGTTGGACAGCAAGGCAACCCGGATTGAATCCCGGCTTGTATTGGAACGCCGCCCTGACGTGGCAGCGAACGTCCCGCTGGAACTCGACGGCGCCGACCTCGGTCTCGACAGTATCTACCTCGACGGCGCGCCGCTGGCACCGGAACAGTACCGGCTGAGCAGGGATCGACTGTGCATAACGGGGCTTCCGGCACGCTTTGAACTCACCACCTCTGTCACCTTGAACCCCGCCGCCAATCAGGGCGATGAAGGCCTAATGGAGGTGTCCGGCAAGCTGGCAACCCAGTGCGAATCCGAAGGCTTCCGGCGTATCAGCTGGTTTCCCGACAGGCCAGATGTGCTGGCCATCTATTCAGTCACCCTCGTGGGAGACCCTGCGGTATACCCGGTAATGCTCAGCAACGGTCACCCCGTGGAGACAGGCGACACTGGCGAGGGCCGTCGCTGGGTGCGCTGGGAGGACCCCTTCCCCAAGCCCTCCTATATTTTTGCCATTGTCGCCGGCGATTTTGGCGTAACGCGGGACCGGCACATTACACCCACAGGGCGGGAGATTGCGCTGGCTATCTATACCGACCACGATCGCTCTGGCGAGTGCGGTTTTGCCATGGCCGCACTTAAGCGGGCCCTGCGCTGGGAAGAGGAAAAGTACCATCGCGAGTACGATCTCGATCTCTACAACATCGTCGCGCTAACCGGGTATGTCGGTGCAATGGAGAACAAAGGACTCAATATCTTCGACGCCAACGGTATTTGTGCCGATCCGGAAATAACCACCGATAACGACTACCTGGTAATCGAGCGCATTCTGGCCCACGAGGTATTTCACAACTGGAGTGGGAATCGCGTCACCTGTCGAGACTGGTTTCAGCTGAGCCTCAAGGAAGGTCTCACCCGCTACCGCGACCAGTGTTTTTCTCAGGATATGTCCGCGGCAGGGGTTAAACGCATAGATTTCGTCAAGGCGCTGCAGCGCAACCAGTTTCCCGAAGATGACGGTCCGGCGGCCCACCCGGTGAAACCTGAGGAATACATTGAAATTCGCAACTTTTACACCGGCACGGTGTATGACAAGGGCGCGGAAGTTATCCGCATGATGGCATGTCTGTTGGGGGAGGAGGCATTTCGAGCGGCCGTGCGGCAATACCTGACGCAATACGATATGCAGGCCGCCACCACGGAGGACTTCGTGACTGTTGTCGCCGCCCAGAGCCGCCGCGACCTGACACAGTTTTATCGCTGGTACCAGCAGGCGGGCCGGCCCCGGCTGGAGGCCAGCGGCAACTACGACCCTTCAGCGAGAACCTACGATTTAACGTTATCGCAGCACAACGCGCCCACACCGGGGCAACCCCACAAGCAACCGCTGCATATCCCGGTACTGGCGGGACTGCTGGATAAGCAGGGCAGAGAACTCGCTGCCCATTGCACCAGCGCCGAGGTGATAGATGGAAATCACCTGCTCGAACTGCGCCAGCAGCGCCAGGTTTTTCGTTTCGAGGGTGTGGACTGCGCCCCCGTTCCATCGCTGTTGCGAGGTTTTTCCGCTCCAGTTTCATTGCACAGCGACCTCACGCCGGAACAGCTTGCGGTGCTGATGGCCCATGATACCGACCCCTACAAGCGATGGCAGTCCGGGCAGACTCTGGGAACAGCTGCCATTCGCGCGATGGCAACAGACTGGCATATGGGGCAACCGCTGGTCCCCGACCCGCTTTTTATTGCAGCGTGGGAACAGGTGCTGCTGGACAGTCACAGCGACCCCGCTCTGCTGGCAGAATTGCTGCTGCTGCCGGATGAACCCGCCCTCAGTGAGGATCTGGCGCAGATAGATATTGACGGCCATCAGGTTGGCCGAGATGCGCTGCTGCAGGTACTGGCTTCACGCAACCGGGATCACCTGCTCACTCTATACCACGAGCTGGCGGACGGGGGTCCTTACCAGTTCGACGCCGCGGCGGTGGGTCGCCGCAGCCTGCGCAATCGCAGCCTGGAAATCTTGCTGGCGCTGGACGACAGCACTGTCCATGACCTGTGTTTCGCCCAGGTTGAGCAAGCGGACAATATGACGGATGCCTTTGCCGCCCTCGCTGCACTCTGTCATATCGATTGCCCCCAGCGCCTTGCCGGCCTGGACAGCTTCTACCAGCGCTGGCAGCACAAGGCGCCGGCTATCCACAAATGGTTTAACGCCCAGGCACTGTCGCGCCGGGCCGGCGCTCTCGACGCGATTCTAGAGCTGGAACAACACCCGGCGATGGATATGATGAATATGCCGCGCGCCATGGCGTTCTACGGCGGCTTTTTCCGCCAGAACCGCGTCGCATTCAATGACCGCAGCGGTCGCGGTTACGACATGCTGGCTGACCGATTGATTCTGATCGACAGCGTCAAGCCCGGTACCACCTACTGGCTGATGCCACAGCTGCTGCAATGGCGCCGCTTTGACTCTCACCGCCAGGCCCTGATGAAGCAGGCGCTGCAGAAAGTGCTGGCCGCTGATATCTCCGGGGGACTTTACGAAATCGTCAGCAAGGCGCTGGCCGAGGAATAGCTATGACTGAATTTGCCCACTTCCTGGACAACTATGTACCAGGCAAATTGCAGGAGTTGAATCTGCCGGGTGCTTCCGTCGCTCTGATTGAGAACTCCCGCACTGTCGCCACCCGCCATTTCGGCTATGCCGATGTGGCGCGCAAACAACTTCTGCAGGACGACTCCCTGTTCCAGATTGCCTCCATATCAAAGTCGGTAGCGGCCTGGG
This sequence comes from uncultured Haliea sp., assembly GCA_963977275.1. GTDB lineage: Bacteria > Pseudomonadota > Gammaproteobacteria > Pseudomonadales > Halieaceae > JARRPM01. Next base: position 18,827 of record CAXBNX010000028.1, read on the forward strand.
GTGTTATGAAGCTGGTGGAGCAGGGCTTGCTGGATCTCGATGCACCGGTGGAGCAATATCTCACCCGCTGGCAGCTTCCTGCCTCAGGCTTTGACAACAAGGCAGTGACGGCGCGTCTGCTGCTGATGCACTTTGCCGGTACCTCCCTGTCCGGTTGTGGCGGCACACCCTACGATACAACCTGGTATACGGCGGAGGACATTCTCTACGGTCGGACACCAGCACTGGATGCATCCCAGGTCGCTTACGCGAAAAAATGGGGGCTGGACCCCGAGTCCTATGGCAAACCCGTACACCTTATTCACGAGCCGGGCAGTATGTTTGAATACTCAGGCGGTGGCTTCACTATCCTCGAATTACTGGTGGAGGAACTGTCCGGCCGTGACTTCACAACGTTTATGAGTGAGGAAATACTGCAACCTCTGGGCATGTCGGAATCCAGTTTCGAAGTGCGGCAGGAGCAGCTGTCCAGGGTGGCCGTGCCGTACAGCGATACACAGGAGGCTATCACCCTGTACCGCACCAATGGCAAGGCGGCCGGAGGTATGTACTCAAGCATCGTTGAGTTGGCGATGTTCGCCTGCGCCGAGATGGCAGGGCCTAACGGGGAACCACCAGGGCGCGGGGTTCTTACACCGGCTTCCATCGCCGAGATGCACCGCCCAGACCGCTACGCAGAAACCGCGATGGAATTCGAGTTTTTCACCGGGCTGGGGCACTACGTGATAGACCTCGGCGACATCCGCGTGATCCAGCACACCGGGGGTAACCCCGGTTGGCGCACCGTGTACACCATTGTCCCGGATGGCAAGGTGGGCTTTGTCTGCCTGATTAACAGCGCCGGTGGCAACGATCTGTGGATGGACCTTATCCGCCAATGGTCGGCCACTTTTATGCAAGCCACCGGATAGGGTGGTAGCAGGTGCGGATTGTTATCCTCGAAACTGGCGGCACCATCAACGGCATCCTCGACCCGGCTGACCCGCCGCCGATTGAAAGCCGAGTTGTCGCCTGGTTACAGGAACAGGCCCAGAGCCTGGACCTACAGCTTGAAGCCACGATCGTGATGATGAAGGACTCCCGCGCGATTGAAGATGCAGACCGGGCTGCGCTGGCGGCTGCAATAGAGTCCCTGCAGGCAGATCGCATCCTGATTTCTCACGGCACCTATACCATGCCGGCGACGGGGAGTTATCTGCGCCAACACCTCAGTCCCCGGGCGCAGCGCGGGAGCATTGTGCTGGTGGGCTCGATGATCCCGCTGGGCGAAGCGGGCTCCGACGCGCCGACCGCTCTGGAGTTTGCCGTACGCAGCCTGCAGCAGCAGCCGGTCGGTGTGTGGATTGCCATGCAACAGCAGCTGTGGCATCCGGACAAGGTGGTGAAGGACTCGGTGTCAGGCAAGTACATCGAACACCACCAGGCGCAGCTCCAACAGTAAGCGGGGCCGGTGAATTACTTCGGGAAAACGACTTCCAACACCCTGCGAATAAATTCATTGTGGGCTGCCTGATCGTAGTTCAGCGTGCCGCACAGTGACAATCGCTGCTCCGGGCAATAGGACATGAAAGAGCCCCAGTGGCCCAGGTGGCCCCACAGGTGCTTGCCATGAATCAGTTTTCTGCCGACACCCATGGCGTAGTGATACCCGGGTGAGGCTTCTGGCCCGCTGAGAAACTGGTCCAGTGTTTCCACTTTTTCAAATAGTCGTGCGTTAAAAACGCCGCGCAGAAAGCGATTGATATCCGTCAGGGTGGAAACGTGGCCGCCACCGGCCCAGTCGACACTGCCGTGAATTTGCAGTGCATCGATATACTCCCCATCCATCACAACATAGGGGTGTGACAGGCTATTGCGCGGCTCCTCATACCCCTCCAACCAGGTGTCATTCATCGCCAGTGGATCAAATATGCGCTCACGGCAAAGTTGCCAATAAGGGATACCAGTGATTGATTCCAGCGCGATACCCAGCAGCACATAGCCGGTATCTGAGTAGTGATAAACCTCACCCGGAGCGCCCATCAGTTCACCGTGGGCCAGTGCCCAGCAGACGATTTCCTCTGGCGAGCGGGGCCTGCCCGGATCCGCGGCAATTTCCATCACCCATTCCTGGGAGGTGGCGAAATCATTAAAACCTGCCCGGTGCCTGAGCAGCCGGTCCAGGGTGATTTCAGCCACGCTGTGCCCGCTGGCAACAGGGATTTGAGTCAGAATTTCCGGCGGCAGAAGCGCCTCTATCGGATCGGAAAGCGCCAGTGCTCCACGCTCCAGCAGCTGGGCAACCAGCACCCCGGTAAATGTCTTGCTCATGCTGGCAATGCGGAAACTGTTTTGCGTAGTCAGCGTATTTTGCGCTTGCAGCGAGCTCACACCCGCTGCACCGGACCAGCTCAATCCCTGCAGGGGGGCGTCCACCGCGAGCAACACCCCCGGTGCCGCCCCCACGGTTTGCTCAATCAAGGCCTGCAACTGTTGTTCCATAAACATCCCCTGGTCTGCAAGGTGCGGTTTATTCTATCCGCAAATCAAACTCGTAATCGAGGCTTGCCACCTGCGATATCTGTGTTAATATGAACACTGTTCATATATCATGTCAACCCAGAGCCACAAAGGAAATCGGGTTTGAATACGCCCACTGCGAAACCAGTACCCGTGTTGCACGGTGCCAATGGCAGAAACGTCCCCTGGCTGTTACAGGCCAGGGCCGCTTCGCGCGCCGATCATCCCTTTATTGTCTGGGCCCCGTTTGATGCGCCCTCTTCCTCGATATCCTACGCACAATTCTATGCCCGTGTACTGTCGCTCGCCACCGGCTTGCGCGCGCGCGGTGTTGGCCAGGCTGATTTCGTACTGTTGCACATGGACAACTGTCCGGAGTTCCTGCAAGTCTGGCACGCCTGCTCCCAGCTCGGGGCCGTGGTTGTTACCACCAATACCCGCTCCAGCGAAGATGAGTTGCGCTATTTTATCGACCACTGCAAAGCGACAGTGGCGATTACCCAACCCTGCTATCTGCCGCTGGTGCAGCGCAGTGGCCCGCAATTGCACTGGACAGCATGCATCGGTCACGATGCGGGTGCCACTGCCGAGCCACCCTCTGACGCCGTGGCTTTTGCCGACTTACTGGCTGATGCCAAAGGGTTTGAGCCAATGGCGTCTGACCCGCTGGCCTTCAATTCGGTGCAATACACCTCTGGTACCACGTCGCGCCCCAAAGGTGTAGTGTGGACCCATGCCAACGCCCTGTGGGGTGCCCGCAGTAATGCGACAGTTTGCACCATCTCCGAGGACGATGTGGGCCATGTTTTTCTGCCGCTCTATCACACCAATGCCCTGAGCTATTCGCATTTGGCAACGCTGTGGGCCGGCGCCACGATGGTGTTACAGCCGCGCTTTTCGGCCAGCCGCTACTGGGATTGTGTCACCGAACATCAGTGCACCTGGGGAATACAGATACCGTTTTCGCTGAAGGCTCTGATGTCCCAGCCGATACCGAAAAAACACACATTTACGCGCTGGGGCCTGGGTGCCCACAATCCGGCACTGATTCGCCAGTTACTCGGTATACCCTGTATCGGGTGGTTTGGTATGACAGAAACGATAGCACTGCCAATCTACTCCACCCTGGGACTGCCCGGCCGGGAAATGAGCATGGGGCTGCCCTCACCGGAATATGAAGTGGAGGTACGGGCTGTCGACGGTGGTGCAGCGGTATTTGGCGACAGCGGCAGGTTGTGGATCCGCGGCATCCCGGGCATCTCCCTGTTCCATTCCTATCTTTACAATCCCGAGGCCACTGCAAAGGCGTTTGACCCCCAGGGCTGGTTCGATACCGGCGATATGGTCACCGCCACCACCGATGGTTTTATCACCTTCAATGGTCGCTCCGGAGACACCTTGCGGGTGGGTGCGGAAAACGTGGCCGAGTCGGAGATTGAGCGAGTGGTGGCCGCGGTGCCAGGCGTACTCGAAGTAGCGGTGGTGGGCAGGCCTGACGAGATGCTCGATGAAGTGCCCGTAGCCATTGTAGAGGCACCCGGTTGCACCACGGAGGATTCAAGAACCGAACTTGCCGCCGATATTATTGCCCGCTGCCGGGAGCAACTGGCGGACTTCAAGGTGCCGCGTGAGGTTTTTTTCGTGGTGCAGATACCCCGGGTCACGCTCGGCAAACTGGACAAGAAAACCTTGCGCAAGAGTCTGCGCGAAGGCATTACCCCGTTATAGACAGCGCGCTGAAAGCAGGACAAACCTGAGGAGAATAATCATGTACCCGGACAAGCAATCGAAATCTGCGGCGCTCTACCAGCGCGCCCTGACGGTGATGCCCGGCGGTAACAGCCGCCATACCGTGTATTTCGCCCCCTACCCACTCTACCTGGACCGGGCACTGGGTTGCCGGATATGGGATGCCGACGGTGTCGAGCGTATCGATTGTATCAACAACTACTCGGCACTTATTCACGGGCATTGCCACCCGGAAATCGTCGACGCCCTACGGGAGCAAGCGGGCCGTAGCCTCTCGGTAGCGCTGCCCACGGAGGCGGAGATTCGCCTGGCCGAACTGGTCACCGAGCGTGTTCCGGGCGTGGAACAAATTCGCTTCGCCAACTCCGGTACCGAGGGTGTGATGATTGCCGTCATGGCAGCCAGGGCGGCGACCGGGCGCAACAAAATCGCCAAGGTAGAGGGCGCCTACCACGGCAGTTACGACAGTATGGAAGTGAGCCTCTACCCCACACCGGATGCCTGGGGTCCGGATGATGCACCGCAAGGCGTCGCACCCGCCGGGGTACACGAGGGCGCGCGCGCCAATACCATAGTGTTGCCCGCCAACAATGTTGAGGTGGGGCGCCAGATATTGCGAGCGCATGGCGCCGACCTGGCCGGCGTTATCATCGACCCGCTGACCAAGAATCTGGGGTTTCTGCCAATGAGCCTGGAATTTCTACAGATGGTGCGGGAGGAAACGCGCGCACTGGGCGCACTGCTGATCTACGACGAAGTCTACAGTTTCCGCATGGGCTACAACGGCGCCCAGGGTGAACTCGGTGTTATCCCGGATCTCACGGCCCTGGGTAAGGTGATTGGCGGCGGTATGCCCATAGGCGCGGTCGGCGGCTCGAGAAAACTGATGGAAGAACTGTTCGATCCGCGCAATGGCGCCAAAATGTCTCACGGCGGTACCTTTAACGCCAACCCGATGTCCATGGTAGCCGGGGCAAAGGCATTGGAACTCTACGACAGGGCCACGCACGATCGCCTCGCCGGTCTGGGTGAGCGACTGCGGGCGGGGCTACGCGACCTGCTGAAGGTGACCGGACGTCCGGGTACCGTCACCGGTTCGGCATCCATGGTGGGGTTCTTCCACACCGAAGCAGCCATCACCGATTACCGGACACTGCTACAAGCCGTGATGACCGATCCCGGGCTGGGCCCGAACGGCAATGCCTTTTTCCGCCACATGCTTAATCACGGTGTTTTCATCGCCAGCCAGGGTTTCATGGTTTTATCCACGGCCATGAGCGAGGCCGATATCGATTTTATCCTGGACAAGGCTGAGCTTTCCCTGCGCGCCCTGTCTTCCGAAGCAGCCTGAAATTTTACCCAAAAAGGAACCCGCCATGCGTGAAGCCGTGATTGTCTCTACCGCCAGAACCCCCATAGGGCGAGCTTACAAAGGCGCTTTTAATAACCTCGAATCGCCAACCCTGGCCGGCTACCCCATTGCCGAAGCTGTCAGGCGCGCCGGGATCGATCCCGCTGAAGTGGAAGACTGCATCATGGGTGCCTCCATTCAGCAGGGTACTCAGACCTTCAATATCGGCCGCCTGGCCGCCCTGGCCGGAGGCCTGCCCGACAGCTGTGCAGGCATGAGCATGGACCGCCAATGCTCCTCCGGATTGATGACCATCGCCACCGCTGCGAAACAGATTATCGTTGACGAGATGACTGTGCTGGTAGCCGGAGGCGTCGAAAACATCTCCCTGGTCCAGAATGAGCATATGAACTTTCACCGTATCCCCGACCCGCGCCTGCTGGCGGCGCATCCCAATACCCATATGGGCATGCTGGAGACAGCCGAGATTGTCGCAAAGCAATATGGCATCTCGCGGCAGACTCAGGATGAATATGCCCTGCAGAGCCAGCAGCGCACGGCTGCCGCTCAGGCGGCGGGCAAGTTCGACGACGAGATTATCGCCATTACCGCCGACAAGTTGGTCACAGACAAGGCCACCGGAGAAACCCGTACTGAAACCGTCACTCTGACCAAGGACGAGGGCAATCGGGCGAATACGACCCTTGATGGTCTGGCGAGCCTGGCACCGGTCATGGAAGGCACGGTGACCGCCGGCAACGCCAGCCAGCTTTCCGACGGCGCCAGCGCCTGCGTATTGATGGAGGCGAATGATGCCAGGCAGCGCGGCCTGCAACCACTGGGGTATTACCGCGGCATCGCAGTGGCGGGATGCGCGCCTGAAATTATGGGCATAGGCCCGGTGTTCGCTGTACCTAAACTGTTGCAACGGCACGGTTTGTCGGTGGACGACATCGGCCTGTGGGAACTGAATGAAGCGTTTGCGGTGCAGGTGATCTACTGTCGCGACAAGCTCGGCATCCCCAACGACAGACTGAATGTCAACGGCGGCGCCATTTCCATTGGCCACCCCTATGGCATGTCAGGCGCGCGCATGGTGGGCCACGCTTTGATCGAAGGCAGGCGGCGCGGTGTGAAATATGTGGTAATCACTATGTGCGTAGGCGGCGGTATGGGCGCTGCCGGTTTGTTCGAGGTGGCCTGATTCAGGCACTCGGGTCCGCCGATAACGCCACGTTAAAACAGTCTGTAACCGCCGTTTTCAAATCACCATGAGTCACTGACACATGCGCAAAGAATACCGAGAAACGCCTACCGGCAAACCGCGCGCCCGCGGCGCTGGCATCCCCTTTGCCGGCGAACCCGGTGCCTGCAATGCGATTACCGATGTACCCGGTGTTGAAGTGGGCTATTGCACTCTCATCGAGGGCGAGGGTCCGTTGATTATCGGCAAGGGCCCCATCCGCACCGGCGTAACCGCGATCTTCCCGCTGGGCCGAGAGCGCGGAACACTGCCAGTCTATGCGGGTTTCTTTTCCATGAGTGGTAATGGAGAAATGTCCGGCGCCCATTTAATACAGGAGCGGGGCCGGTTCGAAGGGCCTATCACCCTCACCAATACCCATTCCTGTGGCCTCACCCGGGACGTAACCGCGCAGTGGCTTACTTCCAGGGTCGACACGGACAAGCGACCTGAACCGTTCTGGATGCCGGTCGCGGCGGAAACCTATGATGGCTGGCTGAATGATGTCAACGGCCACCATGTCACCGCACAGCATGTGCATGCGGCGTTTGCCGATGCGCACGGCGGCGCGATAGAAGAGGGCAGCGTGGGCGGTGGTACCGGCATGAGCACCTACCAGTTCAAGGGCGGCTCAGGCACGTCCTCCCGGCAGCTCGATCTCGCAGGGCAGCCCTACCACGTAGGCGCGTTCGTGCAGTCGAACTTTGGCAAACGCCACCTGTTGCAGATCGCAGGCATTCCCATGGGCGAACTGTTCCCGCTGGAGCAAGCGGTGGAACCGGGACGCGGCAGTATTATCGGCGTGGTGGCCACTGATGCACCGCTGCTGCCGCACCAGTTGAGCCGGCTGGCCCGACGCGCGGCTTATGGCATTCCCCGTTCCGGGGGCATTGCCGCCAACGAATCCGGCGACCTGTTCCTGGCATTCTCCACGGCGAATCAACACAGTATTGAAAGTCACACCGGCCTGGTGGACGTGCAGTTTCTCGGGGAGGGTGAGCTCAGTCGGGTATACGAGGCGGCTATACAAGCGGTGGACGAGGCCATCATCAACGCCATGGTTGCCAACGACACCATGACGGGCCGCGACGGCCGGCAGATACCGGGGCTGCCGCTGGTCAGGGTGCAGGAGGTTTTGCGAAAACATAACCGGCTCGCCAACGTATCACCGTTGAGTTGAAACGGCGCACAGATGACAGCCACCATTGAGCTTGAAGCAATCGAAGCGGCACTGCCCGGTATCGATACCCTGGCAGCCATGGAGCGCGCTTTTGCCAATTACTCCAGCGGCCGGGCGGTACTGCCTCCGGTGGCGGAGATGTTATTCGAGAACCCACCCGGCGACGTCCATATCAAGTACGGCTATGTCATCGGAGATGACTATTACGTGGTGAAGGTTGCCAGCGGTTTCTACGACAATCCCGGCATGGGGCTTCCCTCCAGTAACGGCGTGATGCTGCTGTTCTGCCAGCAGACCGGTGCCCTGCTTGCCGTGCTGCTGGATCAAGGCCGCCTCACCGATGTGCGAACGGCCGCTGCAGGCGCCGTCGCGGCGCGGTATCTGGCACCCCGTGAAATCGACTGCATCGGGATTGTCGGTTGCGGTGTTCAGGCGGAGCAACAACTGCGATACCTGGCCCAGGCAGTAACGTGTCGGCGGGTTATGGCCTGGGGCCGCAATCCTGCGCATCTCGCGTCTTGGGCAGAGCGGCTCGCAGATACCAACTTCAACATAACCCTTGCGGACAATATCGACCAACTCGTGGACTGCTGCCGATTGATTGTCACCACCACACCGGCTCTGCAGCCGCTGCTGCATGAGGTGCGCAATGGCACCCACATCACTGCTGTCGGTTCGGACACTGCGCAGAAACAGGAACTCGCACCGGCCATTCTGGCTGGCGCCGATGTTATTGCGGTTGATTCACGGGCCCAGTCCCAGAGCCGTGGCGAAGCCTCACAGGCGCTGCGCGCAGGCGCTATAACAGCCGAAAGAATCCTTGAGTTGGGCGACATCATTACCGGCCAGTGTCCGGGCCGCGAAAACGACTTACAAATCACGGTGGCAGACCTCACCGGTATCGCCACACAGGATATCGAAATCGCCAGGGCGATATACCAGAAGGAGACCCATGCAAATCGAAACGTTTGAGCTGGAACGCAACCAGTCCTTGTATGAAAATACTGTTCGCTACAACCTCACAGAAAGTGGCATTCACCCATACACCCTGCGCGAACTGCTAGACGAAGAACAACAACAAGCGGTGCTTGACCTGCGCCTGGGTTACGGCCAGACCAACGGCGATCCGCAACTGCGCCATACCCTCGCGGCCATGTACCCGAATTGTACCCCGGACAATATCCTGGTGACCAACGGCTCTGCCGAGGCCAACTTCGTGGCCTTCTGGAGCCTGCTGGAGCCCGGTGACGAGGTGGCCATGATGCTGCCAAACTACCAGCTGTTATATGGCCTCACCCGCTCCCTGGGTTGCACGGTCAAACCCTTCCACCTGCGCGAAGAGCGCAACTGGGCACCCGACCTGGATGAACTGGAGTCGCAGCTCAGCGAAAAAACCCGCGTAATTGCACTGTGCAACCCCAATAACCCCACAGGATCGGTGCTGTCGCGCAAAGATATGGAACACATTGTCGCACTGGCTGAACGCTACGATTGCTACTTGCTATCCGACGAAATTTACCTCGGTTCCGAGCTGGATGGCGTGGATAGTCCCAGCTTCTTCGGTATCTACGACAAAGCTATCATTGCCTCCGGGCTGGCCAAGTCGCTTTCCCATCCCGGCCTGCGCATCGGGTGGCTTGCCGGCCCACGAGAAATCATCGACGCGGCCTGGCATCACCATGACTACACCTCTATCAGCACTGGCATCATCAGCCAATATGTAGCGAACATCATTCTGCAACCATTCAAACGACTGGAAGTGCTGGAGCGGGGCCGACACTTGCTGCGCACCAATGTGCCTGTGGTGCAAAACTGGATCGACAGGCACGGCGGTAATTTCAGTATGGTAGCTCCGCGTGCCGGGGGCATGGCATTTGTCCGGTACAGCCTGGACATCAATTCCAGTGAACTGGTGACCCGCCTGCGGCAAGAGAAGAGCGTGCTGGTGGTGGCGGGCGACTGGTTCGGTATGGATCACTACCTGCGCCTGGGCATAGGCGGCGAAACACGGATACTGGTTGATGGCCTTGAACTAATCGATGAGTTCCTGCATGAACTGAGGGCTGGTTAGTGCGGGCCTTTGTGGCTGCCATCGCCCATGAAACGAATCGCTTCTCACCCTTCCCCACGGCAATCGCCGATTATCACCCCGTCGGTATCGGCTACAACGACCTGATACGGGAGGCGGAGAACGCCGGCTGTGAGGTGATTCGCGGGCTGAGCGCCAGGGCGGCACCTGCGGCACCCACGCGCCAGGCCGATTACGAGCAGTTACGGGATCGTCTGCTGGCTGAGATTCGCAATGCCGGGCCGCTGGATATGGTGCTGCTCAGTTTGCACGGCGCCCAGGTGGCAGAGAACTGTGACGATTGTGAAGGCGATATAGCCGCCCGTGTTCGCGAACTGCTGGGCAGCGCTGTTGTACTGGGAGTATTGCTCGACCTGCACGCCAGCATTACCGACAAACTGTTACAGCATGCGACACTGGTCACCGCGATCAAGGAGTACCCTCACACAGACTTCCCGGAAACCGCGCGCCAGTTAGTGGACATCAGTATGCGCTGTGTGCGCGGCGATGTGAAACCGGTCACTGCCTTTGTGCCGCTGCCACTTTTCAGTCTCTGGCACACCCCCCAGCAGCCCAGCAAGAGCCTGGTTGATCGCGCCCGGGCGCTGGAGGAAACCGGCGAGGTGCTGCATATTTCACTGGTTCACGGCTTCCCCTGGTCTGATGTAAACAGCACAGGGGCCGCCGTGTTGGTTATCGCCGATGGCGCGCCGGGCACCGCGGCACAGTATGCCGCAGATTTTGCCCGCCAGCTATGGTCAATTAGGGAAGCAGACCTAAGCCATTACGCTAACGTTGCTGACAGTGTGGCGACAGTGCCGGACACAGGAGGCCCGGTGGTAATAGCCGACGCCGCTGATAATCCCGGTGCAGGCACTGGCAGCGATGCGACCTGGATACTGCGGGAGGTACTGGCTCGCAAACTGGATGGGGTCGCCATGGCCCTGTTTTGGGATCCGGCAGCGCTGGCGCAAATTGTAGCCGCGCGGGAGGGCGCCAGCCTGCGGTTGCGCATCGGCGGCCACACAGGGAAATTGGCGGGCAAGCCGGTGGCAGCCCGGGCGGAAGTCATCAGCATCAATCGGACGGCATCAATAGATGCCATGCCAGGGTATCCACCCGTGTCAGTTGGCACACTGGCAGCCATACGTATCGATGGCGTACACATAGTAGTGGGTAATTACCGGGAGCAGGTCTTCGGTTCCCAGGTGTTTACTACAGTGGGGATAGACCCCCACTCACAGCGGCTACTGGTGGTTAAATCCGCACAGCACTTCTACCAGGCGTTTGCGCCGTTTGCATCTAAGATCATCTATTGCGACAGCCCATGCTCGCGCACCGTCGCGTTCGAAAAGTTACCCTTCCGGCACAGGCGAAAACCGATGTGGCCGCTGGAACCGGTAGACGAAAACGCTATTCCCGACCCCAGGATCTTTAGCTGAATTCACCCAAATCACTGCATTTCGCAGGAAATACTGTGAAGCAGTTATTGGCTTGACGTCAAGGGGCGCTCACCAGCCCCAGCGAGCTGTACAACCCTATTCCCTTGAACAGCCGCCCGAGAATATCGGCGCCGGTGATAATGCGACGCTGGGGCCCCCACAGCAAAATGACATCACGGGTGAGGGGCCGATCTGACTGGGCATCAGTCCCGGCCTTCAGCCCGGCAATCACCGCACCAAGGCGCAGATCGGGATCGCTCACCACAACGGGCCGGTGGCAGAATTGCAGTGGCTCCACCAGAGCACCAGCGGCGGTGAATACCGCACGCAGGTAGGCATTCACATCCAGTACCAATGACGGTTTCCCACCGCCTTCCACCAACACCAACCAGCGGTGCGGACAGGCTGCCGCCCTGTGGGCAAATTCACGTTGAGCCTGCTCGACGGGCATATTATCAGGGAAAAAAACCGGTTTTCCATCTCGCAAGGCAAGATCGAAGATACTCGCTGCTGCCAACTCCTCTCCCTCGCCGGCCACCGGAACATCGTCGATGGCGAGAAAATTGAGCGCCCCGATACCCTCTATAGCGTCAACCTCGGTGTCCCCCGAATCAATATGTTTGTGTATCAGGTGGCGCAGCTCACGCTCGCGAAAATACTGCAGGCCCTCGCGCCCCAGCCAGAGATCCAGCAACAGGCCGCTGGGCCTGGCGAGGGGATATAGCAATAATTGGTAAAGACGAATCAACGGCGCCAGAGCAGAGGCCATACGCAGAGCGTTGCGAGAGAAATACGCCTGCGGCGCGATCTCGCCGCCAAGAGTGATCACAAAGGTTGAAAACATAAACGCGAACAGACCGGTCATTACTGAGTTGGAGAGCAGAGCTAATAGCACATTGATGCTGACATTGCCCCACAGAATAGTCGTCAGTAGAAAGTTGGAATCCTGCCTGAGTAACAGAATCCGGCCTGCCGCTTTATTGCCGTTCGCCACCTGAATTTCAAGCCGCAGGCGACTAATACTGAAAAACGCGATATTGAGCCCGGAAAATATAGCCGATTGGCTTAGACAGAAGGCGATCCCCGCCCAGGCCAGGTACTGATCCATAGTGTCGCCCCGCAGTAGCCGAGAGTAGATATCCCGCAACGCCGGAGCATAGCAGAAACGAACCGACTGCAACTCAATGGGAATTATTTCAAACTTCGGGAGTCATACCTTCCATGAAAAGACGAAGCTTACTCCTGGGCCTCCTTGCCATCCCCGTCGTGGGTGGCGCACTGCGCAGTCTGGCCAGCGCGCGCACCAGCAGTGACATCAATGCCATGCAGGCCCGCTGGCGTGACTTTCTACCCCGGGGTTACCAGCCGCCGCCCAGCGGCACGCTGGATTTGAGCGAGACACAGTGGCAGGAGAAACTGACGCCTATGCAGTTTGATGTGCTGCGAGAGGACGGCACCGAGCGCGCATTCAGCAGCCCCCTGAACGATGAGAAACACGTGGGTGTCTTCGTCTGTGCGGGCTGCGATCTGCCCCTGTTCAGCTCTGAGATGAAATATGACAGCGGCACCGGCTGGCCGAGTTTTTTTACAGTGATACCCGACGCCGTGGGAACCAAACGCGACTTCCGATACGGCTGGACGCGGGTGGAATACCACTGTGCCCGCTGCGAGGGTCACCAGGGTCATGTCTTCACAGACGGGCCGGCGCCCACCCGCGAGCGCTGGTGCAACAACGGTGTCGCACTGAGCTTTCTGGCAGCTTCCTGAATGACGCTATTTTTTTAAAGCGATAACAGTCTTCCACGCCGCAGGGAACCTTTCAATGCGGGCACCTCCCCTGCTATTCTCCTGATCCAGAGCACCAGCAAGGAACACCCTTACCCGGGCATGGTGTTATCCAGCAATTCACGCGAGCATGCCGATGGCAAGCAAAAAGCAAACGCAAACACTCCCCCATATGGCGCTGTGGGCCACTGCGTGGGAGGTGGACGACAGGCCGCTCCGGGTCGATCTTGGCAATCTCACATTGGTTGCGGCGAGACTAAGCCACGAGTGGCAGCTCAACTACCGCTGGCATGCACGCGAGGAAAAAGGCGGATTTTCTGTGGACTATATCTCCGCTACCGCCGAGCCGGAGGGAGTCATTAATCGCATCGCGATGGAAGCAATGACGGGAGCTCTCAAGCTCAGGCCCTGTTTAGCAGATCGCCCCGTCGTGATACGACCCTACGCACCGCTAACCATTCCCGGGCGCCACAAAATAACGCTGTATGTCAGCACCCCCCTATGGCTGGCGGTCGAGTTTTCCGACCGGGTAAAGCGTGAACTGCCGGCGCACCAGCTCTCGGACACCTGGATGGGCGCCCTCACCGGGCAGGGTGAGCTCTGCTATGGATCCCATACCCATGCAAGGCTGGATCGCGACATGTTGCCGAACCGGCCGTTCCGGGCGATCTCGCCGATTACCATCCACAACAAGAGCAACGGTGACTGTACCCTGGAGCGACTCAGTATCCCCGCTCCGTTTCTGTCAATATTTGCCCAGGATGACCAACTCGTCACCGAGCCGCTTTCAATAACGATGGATGCAGAAAAGTCTGAGGGTGTGGTCCGGATAGGAAAACTCGCAGACGCAACACTGATCAACCGCCCCCGGAAAACGTCCGACCGGGGCATTCTCATCAGCACCTGGGAAAACCTGTTTGCGTAACCAGAAAGGGAGTTTCCTATGAGTGACATGATTCCCGATGCCACAGTGCAGGATGCGCTGAGCTGGATGGCCATAACAAAGGCGATGCTCATGCTGGTCGCCGGTTGGTTTCTGGCCCGACTGGCGACCCGACTCTTTCGCAGCACTGCCGGTATCAAGCTCGGGGCGCACCACCTGGCCATCTATAGCCGGGGTATTTTCTACGCGATATTTGCCATATTTATCTTCGCGGCAATACAGCAACTGGGTTTTGACATTTCTGTTTTGCTGGGCGCTGCTGGCATCCTCACGGTGGCCATCGGTTTCGCCTCGCAAACCTCCGCGTCTAACCTCATCAGCGGCCTTTTTCTGTTGGGGGAAAAACCGTTTGAGGTAGGGGATGTACTGCGGGTAGACGGCGAAACAGGAGAAGTTGTGAGTATCGACCTGTTGTCGGTCAAGCTGCGCACGTTCGACAATCTGTTCGTGCGCCTGCCGAACGAAACCCTGATAAAAAACAAGGTGGTGAACCTGACCAAGTTCCCAATACGCCGTATCGACCTGGTAGTCGGCGTCGCCTATCGGGAGGACCTGAAGCAGGTTATCGCCCTGCTATTGGAGGTGGCCAACAAGGAACTACGTGCCATGGAGGAGCCGCAGCCCTTCTGCGGAGTGACCCTGTTCAATGATTCCTCAGTAGACCTTCTGCTCGCAGTGTGGTGTCGCAAGGAACTGTTTCGCGAAGTTAAGAGCGCCCTGTTGGTGTCCATCAAGGAAGCCTTCGACGAACACGACATTGAAATACCGTTCCCCCACGTCTCGCTCTACAGCGGCTCCAGAACTGAGCCCATTCCGCTACGAACTATCGCCGATGAGAAGCCCTGAACACCAGCGAAGCTCAGCAGCTCAGGAATCAGCCGGGTAGTGCATTCCGATTTGTCTGCGAATTTCGTCCATGGTTTCCATAATTTCCAGGGTTTCGTCCAGAAGCATTAACGGACTCTCCTTGCGGCCTTCCCGCAGACAGCGATTCACTTCCCTCACCTGATAGTGATAGCCACCAATCGGCGCAGGGAAATCAAAAACCTCCTCGGGCATGCCGTCAATGCTGAGCGTCAGACCGGAGGGGCAAAATACCGGTGGATGCAGGTAAATTTTTCCCTTGCTGCCCAGCAGTGTGAGATCGGGGGCCGATTTGGCCCGGTGCGAAACATACAGGTTGGCAATTTGGCCGCCCCGGTGGCTCAACAGAATGGCCTCATGTTCATCGACACCGGTATCCCCCAGCTCACCTGTGGCCAGCACCTGCTCCGGCCCGCCAAAGACCATGGAGGCCATGGACACCAGATACACCCCCGCGTCCAGCAGAATACCGCCGCCCAAATCCTTATTGAACAGGTAGTGCTGCGGCTCCGGGTCCGGCATATAGGCACCGCCGGCCAGCATGATCTGGACATCACCTATACGTTGTTGCAGCAACAGCTCTCGCAGCTTGTCAATGGCAGGCACAAATCGTGTCCACATTGCTTCCATCAGGAAAAGCGCTTTCTTTCGCGCCAGTTCGATGACTGCGCGTGCCTGGAAGGCATTGATTGCGAAGGGTTTTTCACACAGCACAGCTTTGCCCATTTCCAGACATGCAATGCAAATCTCGCTGTGCGAAGCGTGTGGTGTGGCGATGTAAACCACATCTACCGAGGTGTCTTCGAGTAACTCCCGGTAGCTTCCATAGTGCCGGGGAATATCGAATTGCTCACTGAAAGCCCCTGCGCGTTGCGCCGAACGCGAGGCCACCGCCACAGGCACAGCTTCCTCCACGCTCTGCAGGGCCTGGATAAATTTCGAGGCCATGCTCCCGGTGCCCACTAACCCCCAGCCAATAACCTTGTTGCGGTTCACCAGGTGTGCCCCCCTGTGACGGAATAGCCACCGTCCACACACAGTGCCTGCCCGGTGATAAAGGAGGCCTCGTCGCTGGCAAGAAAATAGATCGCATTGGCAATTTCAGATGGCTCGGCCGCTCTTTGCAGTAAGGCGTAGCCTTTGGTCATTTCACGTATTTCCGCCACACTTACGCCCTTCTCCGCCATCTGGTTTATATGAAAATCCGTGATTGTATTACCGGGGCATACGGCGTTCACCCGAATACCCTGCCCACCGTATTCCACCGCAAGGCTGCGCGTGAGTGCCAGTACGGCGGCCTTGCTCATGTCATATATTGTCATGCCGGGGGAGCCTGTCACCGCGTTGATGGATGAGTTCATAACTATGGCACCCTGCCCGCCCTCCAACATGGCGGGCAATACTGCTTTACAGCAGTTGGCGGTTCCCCTGCTGTTGACACCCAGTATGGTGTTCCACTGTTCTTCGGTGGTCTCCAGCAGGCTGCCGCCAATCTGCACCCCGGCATTAGCTACCAGCACGTCGATTCGCCCCCACGTGTCCAGGGCCGATTGCGCCATAACGGCACAGCTTTCTTGCGATGTAATATCGACTACCTGGGCAATGGCTTCGCCACCACTCTGTGCGATCTGCTTGCAGGTTGCCACCGCACCTTTTTCGTTCAGGTCCGCGACCACGACCATACACCCTGCCTGCGCAAACTTTAACGCACAGGCTCTGCCAATGCCTGAGCCAGCTCCGGTAACTATCACCACTTTTGACTGACCGGGAGTCTGTTGTAACTCTGTGCTCATCTTTACTTACTCCAGAAAATTGGTGATGGTTACGCCTATGAAGTTGGCAATGATATAACCGAACAGGCCACACACGATGCCCGGTGTCACCAGCTCTTTCCAACCGTTCGCGCTGGCGATAGCAGCAGTGGGGCCAGCACCACGATCAGCGCCGTGACAAACAGAATACTGTATTGCTCCATGCCCAGCGCAGCGGCCAGTGCATAGAACAGCGCATATAGAGGTGAGCACGACCTTGCCGCTTTCACGAAAAATCCTGCCCAGATTGGCCTTGGACAGCAGCAGGGGAATCGCAAGCGGTATCAGGGCAAACAGGATAGCGCAGAGAGCAAGCGTTTCATCCTGGGCTAGAAAGGTCATAGTGCTCTGGCTGAGTAAGTATTTATGAAGACTAAATACCTTTTTTTCAAAGATCAATCAAAGGCAGGCAGGTATTCTCGGGCGCTCGTGAAAGCGGGATAAGCGGCGACCCAAGGGTGTACAATCAAACCTGAGAATCGCCCCAGCCTGGCCGCGAGGCCTACGGGGCTGCCAGCACCCAGTGAGGTAGAAATGGATTTAGACCCCTTTGTTCTCGCGCGCATTCAATTCGCGGCCAACATAAGCTTCCACATATTGTTTCCCAGCATCACCATTGGCCTCGCATGGGTGCTGCTGTATTTTCGCCTACGCTTCACCCTGTCGAAGGATCAAGCCTGGGAATACGCCTACTACTTCTGGGTGAAAATTTTTGCGCTCACCTTTGCCATTGGTGTGGTATCGGGCCTAACCATGAGTTTTCAGTTCGGCACCAATTGGCCCGGCTTTATGGAACGGGCAGGCAATATTGCGGGGCCACTACTGGGCTACGAAGTGCTGACCGCATTCTTTCTCGAGGCGTCCTTTCTCGGCATCATGCTTTTTGGTAAAAGCCGGGTATCCAACCGTATGCACCTGATTGCAACGGCCATCGTGGCAATCGGTACATCTATCTCGGGGTTTTGGATACTGGCGCTCAATTCCTGGATGCAAACACCCGCAGGGTTCATTATCGAGGATGGTGTTTTCTTTGCGCAGGACTGGACCCAGATAATTTTCAACCCTTCCTTCCCCTATAGATTCTTGCACATGATGACGGCCTGCTTTATCACCAGCGCTTTTCTTATTGCGGGCGTAAGTGCGTGGCGAACAAGGTCGGGGGTTGATGGCCCAGCCACTCGGATGGTATTGAAAACCGGCGTTATAATGGCCGCAGTGCTCACCCCCCTACAGATAGTCATAGGCGATTTGCACGGGCTGAATACCCTGGAGCACCAGCCGGCTAAAATCGCTGCGATGGAAGCCATCTGGGAGACCGAGCGTGGTGCTTCCTTTACGTTGATAGGTTTACCGGACGAAGAGGCGCGTAAAACCCATTTTGCGATCAAGATACCCTATGCAGCCAGCCTCATACTGACGCACAGCGCGGAGGGTGAGGTCAAAGGGCTGAATGAGTTCGAGGGCGCACACCCGCCCGTGGCAATGGTATTCTGGTCTTTCAGAGTAATGCTGGGTATGGGCGCACTGATGCTTCTGGTGTCCTGGTGGGCAGCCTTTCAATTCATCCGCGGGCGCGATATTACCAGAGCGCTGCTGCTGGTTCTTTCGGCTATGACATTCGCTGGCTGGGTTGCAACACTGGCCGGCTGGTATGTCACGGAAGTCGGCCGTCAACCATGGATTGTCTATGGCCTGTTGAGTTCAGCGGATGTTGTCGCTGACCACTCCAGTGCAACGCTCACCAATACACTATTGGGCTATATCGGCCTGTATCTGTTTTTGCTGGTTTCCTATATCCAGGCATTGCGTTACCTGGCTTCCAAACCTGCACAATCCCTGATTCTGCTGCACACTAGCGACGGGCAGGCAACGACAGTGGGGCCCAACTAATGGAACAGTTCCTACCGATATTTTTCGTCGCCGTGATGGGTCTTTCGCTACTGCTGTACGTAATTCTCGACGGCTTTGATCTGGGTGTGGGCATTCTGCTACCTCTGGCCTCCGATTCAGAAAAAGATACTATGATTGCCTCCATCGGGCCTTTCTGGGATGCCAACGAAACCTGGATTGTTCTGGGTGTGGGTATTCTTTTGATTGCTTTCCCCAAAGCTCACGGCATTGTTCTCACGGCACTGTATATTCCAGTAACCCTGATGTTGTTCGGCTTAATTCTGCGTGGCGTCGCCTTTGATTTTCGCGTGAAAGCGGGTGACCGGCGTAAACAGCTATGGAATCGCGCCTTTTTTGTAGGCTCGCTTATTGCGTCCACGTCGCAAGGCTGGAT
The DNA here is from genome assembly GCA_963977275.1 of uncultured Haliea sp. Taxonomy (GTDB): domain Bacteria; phylum Pseudomonadota; class Gammaproteobacteria; order Pseudomonadales; family Halieaceae; genus JARRPM01. The sequence goes on from CAXBNX010000028.1 coordinate 38,046, forward strand.
GCTGGGGGCCTATATCACCGGCCTGCAGAGAAATGCTACCAGCCACACGTTTGCCGCACTGATAGCTTTTTCTCTGCCAGCACTCTACGTGATGTTGGGTGCCGGTTGGCTGTTGATAAAAACAGAGGGCCTGTTGTTCGATAAGGCGGTGCGGTGGGCGCGCTTTGCCCTGCCGGTTATGGGGCTGGCACTGGTGTTAGTCAGTATTGCGACACCCTTTGTGAGCCACGACATCGCCGACCGCTGGTTTAGTCTGCCCAGTGCCATCGGCCTTATTCCTATTCCTGTCAGTTGCTTCATCGCCTTTTTGATTTTGCATTTTGTACTGCGAAAGCCGGACGTGTTACGCGCCGGATATCACTGGGTTGTATTTACCGCAATTACGCTCATCTGCCTGATGGCCGCGCTGGGGCTCGCCTACAGCATTTACCCCTATATCATCATCGGCAGAATGGATTTGTTTGAGGCAGCCGCGGCGACAAATTCCCTGCAATTTGTGTTTTACGGCGTCGTGGTTACATTACCCGTGATACTGCTGTATTCGGCTTTCGTGTTCCGGGTATTTCGTGGGAAGGCCACCACATTAAGCTACGAGTAGACCTGTGCAATAAAAGGCCCCGGTGGTAATCACGGCTTCTGACTGGCAACCCTGAGCAGTTCTGCCCGTACCCAGCGCCTGGTTGAATCCAGGTGAGTGGCATTATTCCAGACTGAGATGGCTTCAAAACCAGCAACCTGCAGGGGCGGCTCTGTAATGCAGAGTCGATCGAGAAACTTGGCAGACAGCCGTTCGGGGATCAATGCAAGGTAGTCACTGCTCGAGATGAGTTCGATGAGCGTGAAAAAGCTCGAAACAGACAGCGATACCTTGCGACTCAGGCCGAGTTTTTTCAGCGCATCGTCCGTGGGCCCCCGGAACTGCCCGGTGGTAGGGGATACGATCGCGTGATCCATCTGCAGGAACGCCTTCATACTCAGTTTTTTGCCACTCAATGGATGCTGCTTCCGCATGGCCACCACGTAACGCTCGGTATACAGCAACTGACTGCGCAGCCTGTTGTCGGAGAACTCCGGGATGGTCACCGCGATATCAATCGCTCCTCTGTCCATCATGGGCACAATATCGGCGATCTCGGCATGTCGAACCGAGAAGTTCATCCGCGGCGCCTTTTTGCGCATTTCCAGCAGGGCCGGCGCCAGTAATGTGTACTGCATATAGTCATTGGAACTCAGTACCACCGTCTGGTCACAGGTTTGCGGGTTGAACGTTCCCGGCGCAAGAATGGCATCGACAGAGCTGAATATCTGCCGTAGTTCCGGCTCCAGGGCCAATGCGCGCCTGGTAGGTAGCAGACCGTGTCGTGTGCGGGTAAAAAGCGGATCGTTTAACAGTGCTCGCAGCTTTGCGAGCATATTGCTGACGGTTGGCTGCGTGAGGTTCATGCGGGCCGCACTGCGCGACACATTACACTCCTCCAACAGAATCAACAGGGCCTGCAGCAGGTTGAGATCGACCTTCCTTATATTTGTCATATCTATATCTTTTATTATAAATTAGTGATTAGTTTTATATCTTATTGCAGGCTAATCTCTCCAGCAACAATTCATTCAGGTATGAGGAGAGTAAGAGATGACACAGCATATGCAACAGGTAGAGGCATTTGCCGGCCAGGTGGTAAGCGATGTCGCAGCCACACTATCCGGTGTGATGACAAATGTTGGCCACAAGCTGGGACTGTACAAAACCATGGCTGGGGCGGGGCCCCTGTCTTCCAGAGAACTGGCGGCGCGCGCGCAAACCGATGAGCGTTATACCCGGGAGTGGCTGAATAACCAGGTGGCCGGTGGTTATGTGCATTACGATGCACAGACGGGCCACTACGAGCTTCCCGATCACCACGTGCCGGTACTGGCGGATGAAGACAGTCCGGTTTTCCTGGTTCCGGCGCTGGAGGTTGCCGCCTCACTGTGGATGGATGAGGAAAAAATTATGGGGGTGTTCAAATCGGGCGAAGGTATTGCCTGGGACGATCATCACCACAGGCTGTTCTGTGGCAGCGAGGCGCTGTTCCGGCCGGGCTATCGGACGAACCTCATACCGCAGTGGATAAACGCACTGGATGGGGTGGCTGAAAAACTGGCGCAAGGTGCCAGAGTGGCCGATATTGGCTGTGGTCACGGCGCATCTACCATTGTGCTGGCACAAGCTTTTGCCAACTCCCGATTGTTTGGCTTCGACAATCATGCGGATTCCATCGCCACCGCCCGGGAGCGGGCGCGAGAGGCCCAGTGTGGTGACAATATTGAATTTGTCGTCGCCGATGCCGGGAGTTACAGTGAAACTGACTTCGACCTTATTTGTTTCATGGATTGTCTACACGATATGGGAGACCCGGTGGGAGCAGCAGAAAAGGCAAAATCCGCACTCAAGAAGAATGGCAGCCTGATGTTGGTAGAACCGGCGGCGCGGGATTGTGTCAGCGACAACATCAACCCTGTGAGCCGAATGTATTACGCTGCATCCACGGCAGTCTGCACACCGTGCTCGAAATCACAAAACGTCGGCCTGGCACTGGGCGCACAGGCGGGACCCCGGCGACTGGGGGAGATCCTCGCCCAGGCGGGTTTCACCCATGTGAGAACGGTGGCAGAAACACCTTTCAATATCGTGCTGGAAGCCAAGGTCCGGTAATCGGAATGAACGAGAACATGCCAGAGCCGGCGGAATGCACAGAAGCCCCGGAGGGCGGCTGCAGCTGCGGCGATACACGCTACCGCATGCTGGGTCCGCCAATGATTGTGCACTGCTGCCATTGCAGTTGGTGCCAACGTGAATGCGGTTCCGGCTTTGTCCTCAATGCCCTGATCGAGAGTGACCGTGTGCAGCTGCTGACGGGCACTATCGAGCAGGTGGACACGCCAAGCGCAAGCGGCTACGGGCAAAAGATCGTCCGCTGCAGCCGCTGCAGTACCGCGGTGTGGAGTCATTACGCATTTGCGGGTATCGGAGAGCAGGTGAAGTTTGTCAGGGTCGGCACCCTCGACAAACCGGCTCTGCTGCCGCCCGATGTGCATATTTTTACCAGCACGAAGCTGCCCTGGCTTACGCTGGCGGAGGGTTTACAGGTATTTCCCGAATATTACCGCGCCAAAGACATCTGGTCTGCGGCCAGCCTGGAACGCCGACAAGCACTTACAGCTGCGCGCACGTCACACTCCTGACAACGTCGGCAATGTATAGGCAGCGCCAAAGGAACGTGCTCTCTTTGATTTCCTGGGGTATCTTTCGATACTCTTCTTTATGACCCAAACAACAAACCGTCTCAGCAAAGAGATGCATAATCATAATACAGGCTAAAGATATGATGACTGAATTGGCGAGACCTGCCGTACACGCGTACCTGTGGTGCCTGGTAATCCTGGTGCTCTCTCCCGCCTACGCGGCCGCCGACATTGATAATGCTGCCATCGCTGCCACCGACCAGCAGGGCGACTGGCGTACCTACGGGCGCACTTACAGCGAGCAACGCTACAGCCCGCTAAAGCAGATCAATGATAAAAACGCCGGCGACCTGCGGCTGGACTGGTACCTGGACATGCCCGATGCAAGGTCGCTGAACGCAACCCCCCTGGTGGTAGACGGAGTGATGTATTTTACTGCCTCCCAATCCGTAGTGATGGCGGTGAGTGCCACCGATGGCAAACTACTGTGGCGCTACGACCCCGAGGTACTAAAGCGACTCACCAATAAAAAGCTCATGCGGATGAACTGGGGGGCCAACCGCGGCCTGGCCTTCTGGAAAGGAAGGGTCTACGTCGCCACATTCGACGGGCGGCTGATCGCCCTGGACGCCGCCAGCGGCCAGCCGGCCTGGAGCGTACAGACTTTCGATCCCGAGGAGCCACGCTACATCACCGGGGCACCGCGCGCCTTCAATGACCTGGTGATCATTGGCAACGGCGGTGCCGAAGCTGGTGCCGTGCGCGGTTACGTCACAGCTTATGACACCGCCACAGGAGAACAGAAGTGGCGCACCTGGGTAGTTCCCGGGAAACCCTCCGATGGTTTCGAATCAGCTGCACTCAAAGAAGCCGCGGGTACCTGGCGAGGCGAGTGGTGGAAACACGGTGGCGGCGGCACGGTGTGGAATTCGATCACCTACGACCCCGAATATAATCGCGTCTACCTGGGCACAGGTAACGGCTCTCCCTGGAACCAACAGGTTCGCAGCCCCGGCGGCGGTGACAACCTCTTTCTGTGCAGCATCCTGGCGCTGGACGCTGATACAGGCGAATACGCATGGCACTACCAGACCACGCCGGGTGAGAACTGGGATTACAATTCCGCAATGGACATTGTGCTGGCCGACGTCAACTGGGAGAGCAAGCCCCGCAAGGTCATCCTGCACGCGCCAAAAAACGGTTTCTTCTATGTGATCGACCGACAAGACGGGCGCCTGCTCGGAGCGGAAAAGTTCGGCAAAGTCACCTGGGCCGAGCGGGTCGACCTCAAGACGGGTCGGCCGGTGGAAAACCCGGAAGCAAGAAATTCAGATGGCAGCGCGGTGTTTCCCAGTTTCCTCGGCGCCCACAACTGGCAACCCATGTCCTACAACCCCGACACCGGGCTCACCTATATCCCCTACCAGGAAATGGCCGCGACCAATGACAAGCGCGGCATCGATAGCGAGCGCTGGCGGGCCAGGGATTTCACCTTCAATACCGGATTCCAACCCTATCGGGGCGATATTGCGCCATAGCAGGCGACAGGCGCCCTGCTGGCCTGGGATGTCACCCGGCAAAAAGCCGCCTGGAAAGTCGACCTGCCCGGTCTCCAGAATGGCGGCACAGTCACCACCGTCGGCAACCTCGTTTTCCAGGGCACCAGTGGCGGGCAGCTGCACGCCTACCGGGCAGACACGGGCCGGCTGCTGTGGAGCTTCGATGCCGGCGTGGGCATTACCGCACCACCGATCAGTTATGCCGTCGATGGCAAACAGTACATCGCTGTGCTAGCGGGTTGGGGCGGTGTCAGCTATCTCGGTTCCAGCGCCATGGCACAGCACGGCTGGACCTATGGCCATCAACCCAGACGACTACTGGTGTTTTCGCTTGAGGGCAAGGCGACACCGCCAGCCACCGTGCCACCGCATACCGAATTGGTTTTTGTCGACGACCCGGATCAGGCCATTGATACAGCGCAGGCTCAGGCGGGCCAGGATATCTATCTGGACTATTGCCTTGGCTGCCATGGGTTTGCGGCAATATCCGGGGGCGGCGCTCCGGACCTTCGGGCATCCGCTGCCGCTGCAGGTCTGGACGGTTTCAGCGGCTTAGTAAGAGGTGGCGCACTACAGTCCCGCGGCATGCCGAAGTTCGACGACCTCAACGAACACCAGGTGGAACAAATTTACTGGTTCATACGGCAGCGGGCACGGGAATCATTAGAGACAACACCGTAAAGTGTATCGGCGGGTAAGCCGGGGCGGCAATACACTTACCCCGCCAAAGCAGCTAAACTTCAACCTCCTGTATTTTTTGGAGTCGCGCCAGCGATGAAGCTGAACCAGAACATCACCCAGTGCCCAGAGTTGATATGCCGGCAAGATTCCGGCAAGACCGTGCTGCTGGGCGAAAGAACCGGGCTGGACCTGGTCACACCGGAGCAACAAATATGAGCCAACTTCACTATCGCGCCTGCCACCTGTGTGAGGCCATTTGCGGCCTGGTCATCGAGACCGACGGTGAGGACATACTCTCCATCAAGGGCGACAAGAATGATCCCCTGAGCCGCGGCCATATCTGCCCCAAGGCCATTGCCCTGAAAGATATCCACGAGGACCCGGACCGCCTTCGCACGCCCCTCAAGCGAGTGGAAGGCCCCTCTGGCGAACCCCGCTGGGAAGAGATCAGCTGGGAAGAAGCCCTGGATACCAGCGCCCGCCGTCTGGTGGAAATCAGTCAGCGTGATGGCATTAACGCCGTCGGCGTCTACCTGGGCAACCCCTCTGTTCACAACTACGGCATGCTGACCCACCAGAACAACCTGTTCCGTCACCTGCGCACCGACAACCGGTTCTCCGCCACCAGCGTGGACCAACTGCCCCATCACCTGGCGTCACTGTGGTTATTCGGCCACAAGTCACTGTTTCCCATCCCCGATATCGACCGCAGCGAGTACTTCCTGATGCTGGGCGCTAACCCGATTGCCTCCAACGGCAGTATCTGGACAGTGCCCGATGTGAAAAAGCGTATAAAAGATCTCAAGGCCCGTGGCGGCAAACTGGTGTTGATCGACCCGCGCCGCACCGAAACGGCGGAGTTGGCAAGCGAGCACCACTTCATCACCCCGGGTACCGATGCTTTGTTCCTGCTGGCCGTACTCAACACGATTTTCACCGAAGACCTTGCTCGGCCCCGAGGTCTCGCCGCATTTATTACCGGCCTGGAAGAAGTGGCGCTCGATATTGCCTCGTTCACAGCGGAATTCGCGGAGGAGCACACCGGCATCAGCGCCGGGGATACCCGCCGCATTGCCCGCGAACTGGCCCAGGCAGAGGCCGCCATCTGCTACGGCCGCATGGGCGTATCCACCCAGTCCTACGGTGCGCTGAACCAGTGGCTGATTCAGTTGATTAATATCGCCACGGGCAATCTCGACCGCCCCGGTGGCTCACTGTTTACCCTGCCAGCCGTGGATCAGGTGAGCAACATAGGCCCCGGCGGTTTCGGGCGCCATCACAGCCGGGTGCGCGGCCTGCCGGAATTTGACCGGGAGCTGCCCGCCGCCACCATGGCGGAGGAAATCACCACCCCCGGCAAGGGCCAGATTCGCGCACTGTTCACCGGGGCCGGTAACCCGGTTTTGTCCACCCCCAATGGCCGCAAACTGGACGAGGCCCTGGAGACACTGGAATTTATGGTGTCGCTGGACCCCTACCTCAACGAAACCACCCGACACGCGGACATCATTCTTCCCCCCACCTCGCCGCTGGAACACGATCACTACGATATCGCCTTTCACATCAACGCCATACGCAACACCGCCCGGTTCAGCGAAGAGGTGTTCCCCCCCCCGGAAGGAAGCCTGCACGACTGGGAGATTTTCGCGGAACTGGGTAACCGGGTGGCGGCCCTGCTTGGAGTGACAGCAAAGCCGGTGGTCCCCCCCAGCGAAATTATCGATGCCGGCCTGAAGGCAGGCCCTTACAGCGAGCAGGGCCTGTCGCTGCAAATGCTGCGGGATAAGCCCTCCGGCATTGATCTGGGACCACTACAGCCGCAATTGCCACAACGCCTGCGAACCCGCGACCAGATGATCCGCTGCAACAGCCCGGAACCCCTGGCGGACCTGGAGCGCCTGCGCCACGAGTTCCTGCAGCCTCACCACGGCCTGCTTAAACTCATAGGCCGTCGCCACGTGCGCTCAAACAACTCATGGATGCACAACTACCACCGTCTGGTGAAGGGCAAGAACCGCTGCAGCCTGTTGATGCACCCGCTGGATATGCAACACCGGGATATCGAGGACGGCGGCGAAGTGGCTCTCAGCTCCCGGTCCGGCTCGGTGCGGGTGACGGTTGAATTGTCTGAGGACGTGATGCCCGGTGTGGTCAGCCTGCCGCACGGCTATGGCCATAATCGTGCCGGCATTCGCATGGATATTGCAGTGAAGCATGCCGGAGTGAGCTGCAACGATATCACCGATGAGCTGGCACTGGATGCACTGTCGGGAAATGCCGCGGTGAATGGTGTGCTGGTAAGCGTTGCGCCGACTTGAGGTACCGTTGTTAAGTTCAGATATGCTCGCTAGTACACTCGCCATGAAGATACACTCGGTGTAAGGTCTTGTTTGGCAAGAATCACAGGGCGTAGACCCAGGCATCGAACCGCAAAGGGGAGCAACACTATGAGTGTAGGCGCAATTATTTTCTGGTTGCTATTACTGGGCCTGGTGATTTATATCATCAGTATTTACAACAGTCTGGTCACGCTGAAAAACCGCTATCTGAACGCATTTTCGCAGATTGAAGTGCAGCTGAAGCGGCGCTACGACCTGATACCCAACCTGGTGGAAACCGCAAAAGCCTACATGGCCCACGAGCGGGAGACACTGGAAGCGGTCACCGCGGCCCGCAACGACGCCGCGGCGATACTGAAGGGCATGGGCAATGGCAAGGTCGACGGGGCGGAGATTGCCAAGCTCGCCAGCGCTGAGGGCGCATTACAGGGCGCGCTGGGGAAACTGAACGTCACCATGGAAGCCTACCCAGAGCTCAAAGCCAGCGAAAACATGCAGCAGTTGTCGGAAGAGCTAACCACCACCGAGAACCGCATAGCCTTTGCCAGGCAGGGCTATAACGACGCAGTCATGGGTTTTAACACCTACCGCCAGAGCTTCCCACCGGTGTTCTTTGCAGCCCGGTTCGGGCACCCCACCGATGCATCCCTGCTGGAGTTTGATGACACGGCGCAGATCCAGGCCCCGCCCAAGGTCTCGTTCTAAACCGGCAATCTCTCCCCCGCCATGAACTTCTTCGAGCAGCAGGATATTGCCCGGCGCAATACCCGGGTGCTGCTGCTGCTCTTCCTGGCCGCCGTTGCGCTGCTGATTGTGCTGACCAATACGGCTTTTGCCGCTTTTTTATGGTTTAGCCAGGACTACAATATTTACAGCGGCAGTCGCGGTGGCCTGAGCGGCTTCCTCTCCTATTTCAGCTGGGCGCGCTTTGGCACCGTGGGCCTCGCGGTGTCCGCAACGGTAGCGCTGGTAGCACTGGTCAAATGGATATCACTCAGTAGTGGCGGCAAGGTAGTGGCCGAGAGCATGGGCGGCATCCGCATACTGCCGGGCAGCACCGACCGCGCTGAACGGCGCTGCCTAAACGTGGTAGAGGAAATGGCCCTGGCGGCCAACATGCCGGTACCCCCGGTGTATGTGATGAACGAAGAGCGGGGTATCAATGCCTTTGCTGCGGGCATTACGCCGGCAGACGCGGTGGTGGCAGTTACCCGCGGCACCATAGATCACCTTAAACGGCATGAATTACAGGGCGTGATCGCACACGAATTCAGCCACATACTCAACGGCGACATGCGCCTGAATACCCACCTTACAGCCATGCTCAAGGGCATTACTTTCATTGGTGATGTGGGGCATATACTGCTGCGCAGCAGTAACCGGGCGCGCACCGGCTTGAGCGCACGCAAAAACAACGGCGCGGCGATGCTGCCCATGCTGGGACTCGCGCTGTGGCTATTGGGCCTGGTGGGAGCGGCCACGGCGGGCTTTATCAAGGCGGCCATCAGCCGGCAAAAGGAATACCTGGCAGATGCCAGCGCGGTGCAGTATACCCGCAGCCCGGACGGCATCGCCGACGCCCTCAAGGTCATAGGCGGCTATATTCCCGGCAGCCTGGTGCACGCGGCGCGGGCGGCCGAGATGTCACATATCTTCTTTGGCGAAATAGAGCACCGGCTGTGGAACGTGTTCGCGAGCCACCCACCGCTGACAAAACGCATCCACCGGGTCGATCCCAGCTGGAATGGCGAATTCATCCAGCGCAAGGTGGAACATTACGAACACCGCCCCGCCCACCCGAATGCGGCAGCCGAAGTGGGTGTGGGGCGCGCTGCCATTGTCGCAGCCGCCTTTGCAGCTACAACAGCACAGCATGAACACCTAGAGCTGCCACGCGACGACGCGGATTTCGGCCCCTCTCCCGACGAACTGGAAGCAGAAACGGCCCGCCGTGAGGAGATCCCTCTGGTGTTCGTGCGACATAGTCACGAACCCCTGGGTGCCCATGCCCTGATCTACTCCCTGTTAATCAGCGAGATCGAGACAGAGCGACAGGCGCAAATAGCCATCATCGATGAGGCAGGGATTACCGGGCTCGCCGAGCTTGTGCATACGCTGAGCCCCGGTGTCAGGGAGTTGGGCGCACCACGGCGCCTGCCGCTGGTGGAAATGTGCCTGCCGGCGCTGAAGTCCATGTCGCTGGCCCAGTACCGCCAGTTCAAGCGCACTCTGATGGGCCTGATTCGTGCCGATGCACAAACTGAGCTGCACGAATGGTGCTTGTACCAGCTTGTGCGGCATTATCTGGATCCGGAATTTATCCAGGTCAAGGCCAGTCGTTCCCGCTATGCCAGGCTGCACAAAGTGGCCTATCACCTGCGGGTGGTGCTGTCTGTGCTGGCCCACGAGGGCAGCGGAGAAGCCCCATCTGTATTTCGTCTGGGAGCGGATGAGCTGGGTTTTACCAGTATGGCGATACTGCCAAGAGAACAGTGCAGCGTGGCCGCCTTCAGCAAGGCAGTAAACGAGTTGGCCAACTGTTACCCGTTGCTAAAACCCCGCGTGCTCAAGGCCATGGCACTGGCGGCAGGCTCTGATGGCCAGCTGAGTCCCGTGGAACGGGAAATCATCGCCAGTATGGCGGCGGTGATGGATTGCCCTCAGCCCAGCCTGCTGTAGAGCGGAACATATCCCGGCAACGCAGACAATTCACCAAATCCAGTCAAACCGCCTCCCGAACTTTCACAATCACAACGGTGTGCTAGGCTAATTTTTACCGTCGGCCATTGCCGACGACCTCGCTGCGACGACAACGGATTGCCGCCCAGCAGCCACAAAAAATATTCCATCATACCGAACAAGGAGGTTTGGCCATGGAACAAATTAGCGCATATCAGCACGACTGGGATGAGCGCCTTCCACCCCCAGAAAAACCACGCTATTTCGCCCTTTCCCGCACCACAGACCGGGTACTGCAAATACTGCTGCGGGGCGACCTGTCCCGCCTGCGAGCCGACTCGGTGGCAGAAGAACTGGGAATGAGCGGCACCACCTTGCGGCGCCGCCTTAGAGCAGACCACACCTGCTACCAGTTCCTGCTGGACCGGGCGCGGCAGTACCGCTGCGAGCAGAAAATCAAGCAGAAGTGGTTGCCGGGCAAGTGCCTGGCAGATGAACTGGGCTACCTGGAGGTCAACAGCTTCTACCGGGCATTTCGACGCTGGACGGGACTGACCTACAGCGAGTACAAACTGCAGTATTGTTGAGCACGACCTGTTGCAGGTGCTGATCCCCCGCGCCATGCGGGGGTGACCTCCGCTGCCACCGGTGTAAACTGGCGCGTATCCCGGGTGTTATTAACTCGACATAAAGACTATTTTTTGTGTTTATCGAAGTATAACTATGTTGTAATTTTTTGAGTTTCGACCGACTGCTTTATGGAGGAATCTCTCGGAAAGTTCATGATTTTACCCGTAACGGCCATTGCATTCGTAATTACCCGAGTGACTGCATCTCTGGGGTTGCGGCTTGGGCTGACGGACGCGCCAAATGCACGTAAGCAACATCACGGCTCGGTGCCCCTCACCGGTGGCATCGCCATTTTTTTTACCATAGTCAGCTGTTCGCTGATATTCGAAATGCCCGCTTATACCCACTATGGTGCGATGTCCTTCGTGGTTATTGCCGTGTTTGTCGTGGGTGTGTGGGATGACATTCGCCATATAAATCCCTGGTTTAGGCTGGCACTGCAGTACTGCTGTGGCATGGTGATGGCGCTTTTTGGTGGGATCGCCATCCATAATGTTGGCAACTTGTTAGCCATGGGCGACATCCCGCTGCTGCTTCTCACCGCCCCCCTCACTGCCCTGGCAGTGGCCGGCCTCAGTAATGCCTACAATATGATCGATGGCATCGATGGGCTGGCGGCGGCCACAATGGCACTGCCTCTAATGGTGCTTTATACACTTGCAGTGCAATCCGGGCACCCGCTGACTAACTACCTTTTGCTGCTGATTATTCCCGTGATCGTGTTTTTGCTGTTCAATTTGGGGCCGAACAACACACTGCTGCCCAAAATTTTTCTCGGCGATAGCGGCAGCCTGACCATGGGTCTACTGGTCACTGCCGCACTGATTGTATCCTCACAGGGCGAACAAGCGATCATCCTACCCGTGACTGCGCTGTGGCTGGTTGCAGTGCCACTCATGGATATGCTGGCAACTATGCTGCGGCGCGCCAGACATGGTCACAGCCTGATGGAGGCTGACCGTTCACATCTGCACCACACGCTGATGGCCTTGGGCTTCAGCTCACGCCAGACACTGGTATTACTTGTAGCCTATGCCGCGGCATGTGCCCTGCTCGGGTTAGCGCTGGAGGGTACTGAAGAGTACCTGAGCCTGTGGTGCTTTTGCCTGCTATTTTTAGGCCACTGCTCTTTGGTTCTAAGACCCTACATGATAGGCAAGCTTCTAGGACGCCAGGTGCGTGCTAACCGCGGTCACGCTGAAGAGAATTGATGACCCTACTCGCTGTTAGAAGCCACTTGTAACAAGGGTTGATTACCTTTCGGGACCTGCAGCCTGGCATTAATTTTTGCGGTCCACATCTCAAAATAACAATTGCCTTGCGGGGCACGCCCTGAATTGCCTAAGCTACAACCTCACATTCAATAACAAGGATATCCCCATGGAATATGTCGCCCTGGTGACTGTGCTGCTGGTCAGCCAATATATGGTTTTTATCATGCTGGTGGGCGCGGCCCGCGGAAAAACTGGCGTGAAGGCACCGGCCGTGACGGGTGATGAAAATTTCGAGCGGGCGTACAGGGTACAAATGAACACCCTGGAGCAACTGGTTGTTGCCCTGCCTGCCCTGTGGGTCAGTGGATGGTACTTTGATTCAATGGTAGCCGCCCTGCTGGGACTGGCGTTCTTCCTCGGACGGGTGATGTACCGTGCCGCCTATGTGAAAGACCCTGAAAAGCGCGGTGTGGGCTTTGGCATCGGCTTTGTTGCCGTGCTCGGCATGATTGGCACTGCCCTGTGGGGAGTCATCAGCGCTCTCTGATTCAGCCTATTTGGGTGGGCGCGCATATGTGATAAACGGTGTGAGCTCCGCCACATTATCGTACAGATGCCGGCCAGCCTCGTTGAACTCCTGCATTAGCCAGTATACCGCGGGACTGCCCTCGATATCATCACCGGCTTGCAAACGGCGGACTAGCAGGGTGGCCATGGCCATTCTCCGGAATTAGTGGAACCAAAATCACAAAAACACCTGACCAACTGGGCATAAAGACCCCGCAAAGGTATCATCAACCGGCCTCAATTTACTAAGAGCTGTTGTTATGAAAGTACTGGTTACGGGCGCTGCAGGCTTTATCGGTTTCCACGTTGCTCAGAAATTACTGGCGCGAGGGGAACAGGTGGTGGGCCTGGACAACCTGAACGACTACTACGATGTGAACCTGAAACTGGCCCGATTAGCGCAGATACAGGACATGTCAGGCTTTACCTTCGCAAAGATGGAATTGCAGGACCGCCCCGCCATGGACGCCCTGTTCGAGGAACACACCTTCGACGCGGTGATCAATCTTGCCGCCCAGGCCGGGGTGCGCTACTCACTGGAGAACCCCCAGGCCTACATAGACAGCAACGTGGTGGGTTTTACCAATATTCTGGAATGCTGCCGCCACCATAAAATTGGCCACCTGGTATACGCCAGCAGCAGTTCCGTTTACGGTATGAACAGTGCCATGCCCTTCTCCATTCACGACAATGTCGACCACCCCATCTCGCTGTACGCAGCCAGTAAAAAGGCCAACGAGTTGATGGCCCACACCTATTCACACCTGTTCGGTATACCCACCACAGGCCTGCGCTTCTTTACCGTTTACGGCCCCTGGGGTCGGCCAGATATGGCGCTGTTCCTGTTCACCAAGGCGATACTGGCTGGTGAGCCTATCAAGGTTTTCAACAACGGGCAGATGCAACGCGACTTCACCTACATCGACGATATTGTGGAGGGCGTGGTACGGGTGATGGATAAACCCGCTACACCCAACCCCGCCTGGGATGGTGCCACTCCCGACCCCGGCACCAGCAGCGCGCCCTACCGCCTGTTTAATATCGGTAACAATAATCCAGTACTGTTGACGGACTTTATCAGCGCCATCGAAAAGGCGCTGGGTAAAACCGCTGAACGCGAACTGTTACCGATGCAACCCGGTGACGTTGCGGCTACGTACGCCAACATCGAAGACCTGATAGATGCGGTGGATTATCGGCCGCAAACCCCGGTGCAGGTCGGCATAGACAACTTTGTGGCCTGGTATATGGAACATATGCACAAGGACAGTCAATGAATGTAGTGATGATAGGGGCAGGTTACGTGGGGCTGGTGTCCGGCGCCTGTTTCGCCGAGTTCGGCGCCCGCGTGACTTGTGTGGACAAGGACACCGACAAGATAAACGCCCTGCAGCAGGGCAAGATACCCATTTACGAACCGGGCCTGGATGCTCTGGTAGAGCGCAACCGGGAGGCCGGGCGGCTGGCTTTTACCACCGAACTGGCGAAACCGGTATCTGAGGCCGACCTGATTTTCATCGCCGTGGGCACACCTACCCGCCGGGGCGATGGTTACGCCGATTTAAAATACGTCTATGCCGCGGCAGAGGAAATTGCGGGCTACCTGCAGGGCTATACAGTCATTGTGGACAAGAGCACGGTACCGGTGGGCACTGCACGAGAAGTGCAACGCGTGGTTAAAAAAACCAACCCCGGCGCCGACTTCGATGTGGCCTCCAACCCCGAATTTCTGCGCGAGGGCTCAGCAATTACCGACTTTATGCGTCCGGACCGGGTCGTGCTGGGAGTCGAGTCCGAGAAAGCCGAGGCGCTGCTCAGAGAGCTTTATCGCCCGCTAAACCTGATAGAAGCACCTGTTCTGGTCACAGACCTGGAAAGCGCAGAGATCACCAAGTACGCCGCCAACGCCTTTCTCGCAACCAAGATCAGTTTTATCAATGAGATTTCCCAGCTGTGCGAGAAAACCGGTGCCGACGTGCACGCAGTAGCCCGCGGTATGGGTTTGGACGGGCGCATCGGCCGCAAATTCCTGCACGCAGGTCCTGGCTATGGTGGCTCATGCTTTCCCAAGGACACCGTAGCACTCATCCGCATGGCGCAGGAATACGGCGTATCCAGCCGCATTGTGGAAAGCGTAGTAGAAGTGAACGCTTCACAAAAAGCACGCATGGTGAGCAAGGTAAAAGTAGCCCTGGGTGGCTCGGTCGCTGATAAAAACATCGCCGTGCTGGGCCTCACCTTCAAGCCCGAGACCGACGATATGCGCGAGGCCCCCTCGCTCGCTATTCTACCCGCACTGGCCGACCGGGGCGCCAACATTATCGCCCACGACCCCGAGGGCATGGAAGAGGCAAAGCGTCACCTGCCCGCCGCTATAAGCTATGGCGATTCCATTGACGCGACGGTACAAAACGCCGATGCGATCATCCTGATGACGGAGTGGAATCAGTACCGCGGGCTGGACCTGGCGAAACTAAAGTCACAAATGCGGGGCAATGTGTTTGTCGACCTGAGGAACGTGTACGAGCGAGCGATGATGGAACGGCATGGGTTCGCGTATACTTGCGTAGGGCGGTAACACCGGGAGTTCCAGGGCACTATGAAAAAACGTATTTTCGTCGCCGGACACAAAGGGATGGTGGGCTCAGCGATTGTCCGCCAGCTCAGCAAGGACCGCAACAACGAAATTGTCACCCGCACACGCACTGAACTCGACCTGACCAGCCAACAGGGTGTGACCGAACTGTTCGCCAGCGAAAAGATAGATGAGGTATACCTGGGCGCCGCCAAGGTGGGCGGTATACACGCCAATGATACCTACCCTGCTGAGTTTATCTACGACAACCTGATGGTGGAATGTAACGTGGTACATCAGGCGTGGAAGAACGGCATACAAAAACTGTTGTTCCTGGGCAGTTCATGCATTTACCCGCGCATGGCCAGCCAGCCGATCAAGGAACGCGAATTGATGCAGGGCTCACTGGAGCCCACCAACGAGCCCTATGCCCTGGCCAAAATTGCCGGCATCAAGTTGTGTGAAAGCTACAACCGCCAGTACGGCACCGACTATCGCAGCGTGATGCCCACCAACCTCTACGGCCCCGGCGACAACTACCATCCGGAAAACAGCCACGTAATACCTGCCCTGCTGAGCCGCTTCCACGAGGCGAAGCTCAACGGCGCTGATAGCATCACTATCTGGGGTACGGGCAAGGCACTGCGGGAGTTCCTGCATGTGGACGATATGGCTGACGCGTCAATAATGGTGATGAATTTAGCCCCGGAACAGTACCAGCAACTCACAGACCAACGTCTGTCTCACATCAATGTGGGCTCAGGGGTAGATTGCTCCATCGCTGAGCTGGTGAGCAGCATCGGCGAGGTGACCGGCTTTCAGGGAAAAATTGTGTACGACAGCAGCAAACCCGACGGCGCGCCTCGCAAGCTCATGGATAACACCAAGCTGAAGCAACTCAAGTGGGCACCGACCCACAGTCTGAAGGAAGGCCTGGAAAATGCCTACCGGTGGTATGTGGACAACATGGCCAACGCACGCAGCTCCTAGGGGCACAACGGGGATTATGAGGAAACGTCGCAACCTCGCCTGAGCGAGAGCCACTTCACCGGCGTACGACTTTTTGCAGGGATTTCAGCATCAAAAACGCCTGCCCAGCCCTGTCATACGTAGCCGCGGAAGCCGCACTGGCCCGGGCCAGTTCGCTCATACGCTCACGGTCGACGTACAACTCCTTTATACAACTGGCCAGGACCGCGGGCTGTTCCGGCGGTACAACCATACCAGAGCCGGTATCCCGAACAATCCCGGTGGCCTCCCCCTCCGGACAGGCGATAATCATCGGTAAGCCCATGCCCATGGACTCGAAGATCTTGGAGGGGATTACCTTGGTAAACAGCGGCGTGTCGCGCAGGGATATCAGGGAAATATCGCACAGGCTCCACACCGCGGGCATCATCTCCTTGGGCTGGCGCGGCATCATCACCACGCTGCTGAGTTTGCGGTTCAAAGCCCGCTGCTCCAACCCGGCGCGCGCGGCGCCACCGCCGGTAAAGAGAAAGCGTATCTCCTCGTTATCCTGCAGCCGTTCAGCAGCATCCAGTACTTTGTCCAGGGCATGGGCCATGCCATGAGTGCCGATGTAGCCCACCACAAACTTGCCCTCCAGACCATACTGTCTGGCAAGCGCCTGATCCTTCTCAACGACAGGCCGGTACTTTGTGATGTCCACCCCGTTGACGACCACATCAATCTTGTTGCGCTCTATACCCCGCTCGGTCAGCTCGGTTTTAAAGCTATTGGTAACAGACACAATACGATCGGCACGCCGGTAAAGAAACATCTCCAGCTTTTCCAACAGGTGGATAACTGTGCTCTTCTCCATCGCACCCACCGCCGTAATGGAGGCTGGCCAGATATCCCGCAACTCAAATATCCAGGGCTTCCAGCGCACTACAGAAAGCACCCAGGCGCCACAAGCGCAGAAAAACTGCGGCGAGGTCGAGATAATCACATCCGGCTTTTTTTGAAACAGTCCGGCAATGCCACCGGTGAATCCGAACGAGATATAGTCGAGAATGCGTTTGGCGAAGCCCTCGTTGGCGGTGATATAGGTTTTGACCCGCACGACGTCGATGCCGTCCACCACTTCGCGCTGGTACCACTTGTTCTTATAGCCCTTAAATAGCACTCCCTCGGGAAAGTTGGGTGCGCAGGTAATCACCGTGACCTTGTGGCCCAGCCGCACCCATTCGCGGCTGTGCTCGTAGGTGCGCGTGGCCGGCGCATTGCCCTCGGGGGGAAAGTTATCTGTCAGGAAAAGTATGTGCATGATTCAATACCGCAATGATGTCTTAAGCTGCGACCCCTCTAACCGTATCGCCACCCGTTTGTTTGGCTGGCTCACGCCAAATTCCGGGTGCCAGGTGCTGTGCTCGATGGCGGCACTACCGCCCTGCACTATCATCTCACCGCGCCGCCCCAGGGGTAAGGTAAAATAAATATGCTCACCGGAGGCTGCCACGCGAACCGCCGGATGAAAATGAAAGTAGGCAACCGCCTGTTCATGCCGGCCCACCAGAGCGTCCGTCACTTCCAGAGCGCCGGGTACCACCCGCCACTCCCGGGTGTGAGTAACCTTGGGAAAGAGACGGTGATAGCCGTTGTGGGAAGCCTTGATAATAGTGCACTCACCCGCCGTACCGAGTTGTAAATCAAAAGGGTAAGCCCGGCGCGCCACCCGAAATCCGCTCCACACTTCCGACGAATCCTGCCCATTCACCACCACCGTGTTGTGGGCCGCCGTGCCGCGCTGGCGCAGGCGCTCTGGCGATACCCCGTATTCAGAAGTACCTGAATTGACCAACACCCGCTGGCCCAGCAGTGACCATTCAAAACTGAGGGTATCCGCATGAGCGTGGCCTGGAATGTAGTCTGGCCCCACCGGTGCCACGTCCAGCAGGGCCACCTGATCCTGACAGTGCACCGAGATGTAGCCGGAAGCATCGAAATGCCGCAGGGAACAAGCGGCGAATGGCTGGGGAACACCCAGAAACCGGGCATAATCCAGGATGGCCCGCGGCGCCGGGGCAATCCCGAAGGCGGCGTCGTTAAAGAAGGGAATGTCGCCGTCCGGGTGCAAAAGGCCATCCAGCCAGGCCACCATGCCGGCGGCCGTGTCGCGCAGGCCCGGTAGCTTTCTGGCAATTGGCGCTTCACGATACAGCTGGCCCAGTTGTATGAGGTCCAGCACATCCACCAGGACAATATTGTGGTACATGGGCGAACGCTCAAAGTGGCCGCCATCCTTCAGCACCTGCTCGGCCAACTGCTCATCCAGCAATGCCATGCCACGCGCCAGCCATTTGGCGGCGACCTTGCCCTGAAAGAACGTACCGGCAAACACCAGCGCCTTGGCGTTGGCCAGAATATGGTTGCCCAACAGGTGATACTCCACTTGCTGGCTGAGCGCATCGGCTTGCTGCGCCAAGCTTGCCAGCATCCCGTCCACCGGTTCGTTGCCAGCCAGCAACCACTTCACCCAATTGACGATGCGCAGCGAGAGCGGGTAGGGCTCCCAGCCTGTGCCATTAAAGGGTGGGTTATCCGCAAGCCAGCGAGAGAGCAGCTGCCGATGAACCACCGTGCGCTGGGTGCAACCCTCGGCCAGCAGGTCATCGAAATAGTGCAGGTTGTACAGCCACAGCTTGCTCTTGTTCGGGTTCTCCCATTCAAACAGCGGCCCCGATTCGTTGAGAAAAACGCCGAGGCTGTCCACCATAAGACTGGGGAGAGGTGCCGCATACATCCGCCAGCACTGGCGCGGCTCTGCGGTTTCCGGGGTCTTGCCGCGCAACGGACGGGGCTTACCCACGCGCCGTAACAAGCGGTTAGTCACCTGGCCCGGCTTAAGGTGTTTAGCAGTGTGGTAAAGGCGGAAGACCGACATACAGAAGTGCTCTAGCGCAATGCCTCGGCCACTTCGATACTCACCCTGGCCACCTCCATAATCTCCTCGTAGGGAATGGGTGTGGACCCGCCCGAGCGAACCGAATCAACAAAGGCCGCCACGCAGGCCTTCTGGCCCTTGTTCTGGCTCAGCAGCCGCTGGCTCCTGAAACCCTGCCAGCCATAACCCCTGAGGCGCTTGAAGTTATCCAACTGCAACACCCCGTCGCCACCAAAAGCCTCTATACGCTCCTTGGGGAAGGCCTTGCCGCCGTTGGCGAAGTAGTGAATGGTGCCCATGGAACCGTCTTCAAAGGAGAGAGTGATGCTGGCCTTGTCCTCGGTAATTCCCGCGCCGGGTGCAGCGCCCAGGCTACTGGCGGTAAACCCCATGATAGGCGCACCCACCAGGAAGCGCAGCAGGTCGATATAGTGACAGGCCTCGCCGATAATGCGACCGCCACCCAACTCCCGATCCTGCGTCCAATGATCTGCAGAAATGTGGCCGGCATTCATGGTAAGAATAAATGTCTTGGGACCGGTGATCCTGTCCAACAGGCCCTTCATAGTGACCGTCAACGGCGAGAAGCGGCGATTGTACCCCACCATCAGGCGGCTCTTACCCTCCTGGGCCTGCCAGGCAGCGTCGATTTCCGCCAGCTCTTCCAGTGTCAGGGCCAGCGGCTTTTCCACAAACAGTTGCTTGCCTGCTGAAAGTGCCGCCACCACCTGTTGCGCGTGAAGCTTGTGCCCCGTGGCGATCACCACGGTATTTGCTGCCTTATCGGCAAAGGTGGCATCCAGATCGGTAGAAGCGTTGGCAAAGCCGTGCTTCTTGCCCTGGTGCACCGCACTCACGCCACCACTGGTGACCAGCGTGTTCAGCCTGGCGCCCGCTTCCGCAAACGCCGGTATCAGCACTCGGGAGGCATAGTTGCCGCCGCCGACAAAGGAGCACACCACCGCCTGAGGTGAATAGGCAGGGGGCGCCGCCAGCTCAATGGTTCTTGTGGCCAGAGCTTGTGCGGAATCCGGGTAGTCTATAAGAATACCCAGCGTACCGGGTTCATCCAGCAGCTCGTATGCACGCGGGGCATCATCAATAGTAAAGCGGTGGCTGATCAAGGATTTAACATCCAATGCACCGGAAGCCATCATGTCCAGCACAGCCTCGAAATTGCGCTGTTCTGTCCAGCGCACATAGCCCACGGGGTAATCGTTGCCCTTGTCCTCGTATTCAGGGTCATATCGACCGGGCCCGTAGGAACAGGACACCTGGAAGGAAAGTTCCTTTTCGTAAAAGTCTGCCCGAGACAGCTGCAAGCCCACCACTCCAACCAGCACAATACGGCCACGCTGTCGGCACATGGTGGCCGCCTGGTGCATGGGCTCGTTGCTCTTGCTGCTCGCGGTAATCAGCACCGCGTCTACACCGCGGCCACGCGAAAAGGCCTGTGCTACCGACAAGGGATCTTCCCCCCGGGAAAGGTCAACTACCTCTGCGCCAAAAGACCGGGCGAGTTCACACTTGCCCGAGTCGAAATCAATACCCAGCACTCGACACCCCTGGGCCCGCAATAACTGCGCTGTCAGCAAGCCGATGAGCCCAAGCCCAGTCACTACCACCGCTTCACCCAGCGTCGGCTGTGCCAGTCGAATGCCCTGCAAAGCGATAGAGCCCAGAACGGTAAAAGCTGCGCTCTCGTCATCCACTGCGTCGGGTATGCGGGCACAGAGGTTTTTCGGCACACGCACCACCTCTGCATGGTGCCCGTTCGATACTACGCGGGCACCCACTGCAAAGGAGGTGCCGCCGCTATCAATCACTACACCCACGTTGCTGTAGCCCAGGGGCATGGGCTGGTCCAGCTTTGAGCGAATGGCCTCGACGGTAGGCGCCAGTCCGTCGGTACGCACTTTATCGACTGCCTGGCGTACTTTGTCGGGTTGTTGCAGGGCTTTCTCGAGAAGGTTCGCCTTGCCGAAGTCTACCAGCATGCGCTCGGTGCCGACCGAGACAAGTGAGTTATGAGTGCTGATAAGTAGCTGGTCGCGAGAACCCTGCGAGCACAGAACCTCCTCGACACGAGTCTCTCCCGACTTCAAATCCTGAAATACCTGCTTCATTACAAAAACTGCCGCCGACTCAACTTAATAGTCTACAAAAGATATCAATGCCTCTACCTTTCTCTCTCAATACAGGGTGGAGGAGTATTAAACAAAACGCTTCAGCCAAAATTTCATCGCTACTCGGGGGACATATCCTCAAAAGGAAGTCGCATGGCCCTCGAAAAAAGATGCCTATTAGCTTCAATTATGGAAGCGTCGCACAGACGCGACTCTGCATACTTTAACACCCGCTTTCTCCATTGCTCTCGCTCAATAGCTGTTTTATCGCTTGCCTCCTGAATCGCCCGCAGGAATGCACCGCCATCTTCGTCGAGAGGCAGATCCCAACCGACTCCCTCCGCCGCCAGATCATGCCAGGGTGTCCGGTCTGATATGAGTAAGGGGGTACCAGCAGAGATAGCCTCAGCGATAACGTGACCATAATTTTCTCCCCGTGTAGGCAGGAAAAACACATCATAACCGGCTAGCAGATCAACCACTTCTGCCGGAGACGCTTCACCTCGATATCGCACCTCGACATTGCTTGGCATAGATTGAATCAACGCCTGGCACACTTTCCAGTAATCAGCATCTTCCCTAATCCCCCAGATATCAAATCGCAATTTAGTATGGGTTCTAGCCAATATCATGAGCGCATAATCCAGATTCTTCATCCTTGATATTCTGGACAAAAAAACAATGTTCAGCGAATCATTCGACATCGGGAGGTTAGTCATACTTCTATTTGAATGGTCAATTTGGGCCGGCATATCGACTGCGATAGCTATATTGCTTGAGGCCCCCATATTCTTTCGAATAAGACCGGCTTCATCTTCAGTTGAGGCGTGCCACAAAATATTGCGATAAAAGCCGAGCAGTCCGGCTAAGAAAAGAAAAGGCTTTTTCTTCCAGCCCTTGATATCTATGGCACCTGGAGATAACTCGCCTCTAGGGGCAATCATCAAAGGCTTGTCAGAAGCGCCCCATAGTCTAATTGCCAGTAACGGCATCAATGTATACCAGGGGCTATACAAACTGTTCAAATACACCAGGTCGTGGGGTGTGCTTTTAATGAGGTCTTTCCACGGACAAAAACCTGCTTTATTCTCAGGCGCATAGTAGACCCAAGCCTTGCCAATTCGATTCCATCTTCCGATATCAATTCCTGTGTAGGGTTTAACATCAAATTTGTCGCGGTCAGCAGTTACAATCCTAAATTCGAACTCTTCACCTAATGCCTCAACCATGTTGGCAATTGTTCGCACAGGCCCTCCGGATCTGTATCCGGGCAGGTAATAGCGCACAAAGGTTAGAATAACTGGCTTCTGGTGAGCCATCTCACCATCACCACACAAGCCAGTCACTGGTAACACTTTTCATAGACTTGCCGATAAAGTTCGGCATACCGCTCCGCGACGTTAGAGGCCTGATACTTGCAGACGTTTTCAAAACCGTCGTTTATCAGCTGAACTCGGAGACTCCGCGATTGGAGTAAACTCTCTACCGCCTCCCGAATACTTGATATGTCATAGGGGTCAACGTAATAAGCCCCCTTGCCCCCTACCTCAGGCATAGAATACAAATTGCTGGTTATCACCGGGCGGCCGACAGCTTGCGCCTCAAGGATTGGCAACCCAAACCCCTCGTAGATCGAGACAAACATTACGATATCGCTTTTCCGATATTCATCCACGACAGATTCTTTCGGAATTCCCACGTGATTCTCATAGTCAATTCCATTTGATTCCAAAGCAACTAGCTGGGATGTCGCCAATTCTCCGATGATCACCAGTTTACAGGGCATGCCTTGCAGCGCACCCGCTACCCTTTCAATATTCTTATTGGCAGTGGTGCCAACTTGGAGGATTCTGGGGTAATCTCGCTCTATTTCCTTTGGAGAGCAGGTAAACCCTTCAGATACCGGACACGGGATGACCTTAATTGCCCAATCTCCGGGACCCAGATGCCTCTCCAGTTCCTTCTTGGTAGACCCGGAGATTACTGTAATTACAGTTGATCGTTTGGCGGGAAGCCAGTACCAGAAAAACCATAAAATCCAGTATCTAAACCCCGTCAGCCTTTCGAGCGTAACACAATCATGAATCGTCAGAACCGTGGCTCGCTTGCGCATGAGGATATTCAAAAAGTGAACATCCCCAACTATATGGTTTACATCTCCCTGATTTAGCGAAGCACGCAACAGACCCGCAACGCGCGGCAAGAAGCCCTTGGAAGCATACGGGTTAACGTAAACCTCAACGTCTATATCTTCCGGCATCGACGTTCCAATATCATCGAAGACACGCTCGATACTATAACCTCCCGTGGGTTTTCGCATAAACTGAACAACTTTCATAGGCCGAAAAACACCGCCTGCTCCTGACCTGAGTCAAGGTGGTTACTAGTCCCAATGGCTGATAAATCGTCGGTCATCACCTAAAATAACGCCCACAAGGCTACATATACCCGAGCTAACTCAACGCTACACCTACGCGCCGCTACCACAATAAATGCAGAGTTTTCTAAATGGCCACACATCGTTATTTGAGGGTCTCCCGAAAAGCGGCATACCAGTCGTATGGAACCCGAGTCGTGGTTATTAACGTTTTCACTTTTTATCAATGGGCTCCATTTTGTAAAACTCCTGATATCGCTTATGTCGACAGGGTGGCAAGAATGCCCTGGCCAGCCCCCAATCTGGATCACAAGTAGCACCAACTAATTGAAATCATTGATCTATAGGACGGAATTGGGGCTTACGAGCTTCGACATAAAGGCTCTCTTCAGCCCTTTCTGACAAGTCCAATGGCCCTGAATTTTTCAATGTAGTATTACCAGCACTTAGTACAACAGGGTTGATAAAGCCACTTTCACTCATAAGTTTACATAAAGAATTACCATCATAATTCCATTGATGATGACGGTCACCAATAAGAAAATACCTAAGCTTCTCTCCAAGTGTAGATGGCATATCCCTATTCATGTGTAACTTATGAACGAATTCGTCCGCATCCCCATTCTCATTGTAGCGATCTACAAATATTCGCAAATCTGGGACAACGAGTCGAATTACTCCACCCTCTTTCAATACTCGCCTTGCCTCACCAAGAAACGAACCGCGCCTTTTACTATCAAGATGTTCTAGCATATGGCTGCTATACAGAATGCCAACAGAGTTGTTTTCGAGTGGGATAGATTTTGTAGCATCAGCCCAACTGATATTGTTTTGCTTTGCAAAGTTGATATAAGTAATTTGAGAAGGCGTAAGAAGTCTAAATCTTTCCAACATTGAAACAATCACAAGCCAGTTAGCCAACCTTACGCTCCAAGAATTATCGTAATTGTTCCAGCCAGGAGTTGGCGTCATTCCACAACCAATATTCACATTCACACAATGCTCCTAAAAACTCTTCTAATGGACTACTATCGTTCGTGGTTGAGATCAAATTCACAACTATTGAGACCAGCGCGTTTTAGGACCTCAAATTTACCGCTTGCTTAGACTGCGCTATTCTAAGGCATGGCGAGATCAGAATTTCCCCGGCGA
Source organism: uncultured Haliea sp. (assembly GCA_963977275.1). Taxonomy (GTDB): domain Bacteria; phylum Pseudomonadota; class Gammaproteobacteria; order Pseudomonadales; family Halieaceae; genus JARRPM01. The sequence goes on from CAXBNX010000028.1 coordinate 63,056, forward strand.
AACCCATCAAATCAAATAGGGCGCAACCACTGACATTTTTGGCATGTCGCCTGAAAGTTGCGTCACGCACTAATACAATTAGTCACACTGAAACAAATATCACTACACCCCACCTTCTAATTAGACACATTGCGGCCCCTCCCGTCGCTACTGCATTCCATGCATCGCTCCAACTCACCTATAGTATACGAATAGGACCGTTCGTTTGCTTTTGACTGCGAGGCCTCTGCAATGGATTTGTCCTCAAGTCGCGCAGCGTAGGCGACGATTAGCTTAGCGAGGACCCGCTCTTGTCCAACAGGAAATACATCTCCATTTTTACCTCGTTCCAATAAATCTGCTGCAGCCCCAACCATATCTGAAACAATGACTGGCAGACCGCAAGCCATAGCTTCCTGCACAGAAACACCGTAAGGTTCCGACTCAGCAGGGTGGACAAAAATGTCTGCAACTGAGTAGTACTGAGGTAACTCTGAGTATTTGACGTACCCTGGAGTAATTATACGTTCGGGAGCAATGCTCTTCCGCGCCTCAACCTTCTGCCGCAGTGGCCCGTCCCCAACCAGTACTAATTTTATATTTGGCACCGCTGGAACAGCCAACAGCATGGCATTGATTAGAGTCACAGGATCTTCACGATGCGACCATTTCATTACGCCAATCACGACGTAATCTCCAGCTTGCAGGCCAAGTTCCTCCCTCCTCCGGTCCCGCTCCGCTCGAACCCTCATAGATTTCTCAACGAACCATTCCATATCTATCGCATAAGGGAAATAAAACGTCTCTCGCTTTCTAATTGACAGCTGCCTCAGGTACGCGTGAGACAGAGACCCAACCGGATGCCAAACATCATACAAACCTAACCAAACGGACATAAAGGCACGCTTTAAAATTCCCCCCATTCCTCTAAGGTCCGTGTGTTCTAGCGTATTATCACTGCGCACTCCAATACTCACCCCACTCAAGCGTAGCAGCAGTGCTAGTAAAGCATGAGACCTTGGATACCAGCCGCCAATTATCACATGGCAGGGCCCCTGCTTTACGATTTCTTTCCACATCGCAACCGCAGACTTCCTATATTGAATAGGATATTTAGGTTTATTCAGATGGTCCCACTCTGGAGTAATTCCAACTTCATGATCAACAGCATTGCTTTCAGACTGTTCCACTTGCGTATAGTAAACAATCAAGTCTATCGAGCTACCTTCGTGAATTTTTTCATACAATGGAGCATCAAATTGGGTGGGCCTATTCTGTATAACTACGAGTAATTTTGAACTAATCATTCTTTACTAATTCACATTCGATTCTTGGCACAGGAAACCCATATTGAGTGCCTGCCACAGTTTCCAACAATAACGTTAGCCGGTGGCGATACGTGTGCTCCGAATGAGCACGTTTCATTCCAGCAGACGCGATGGCTCTTCGCTCTTTATCCCTAGGCAACCAGTACTCTATTTTCTCTTTAAGGTCTTGAATACCTCTAAAGCTAACCAGCTCCAGACCGTCTTCAAAAAGATCGCCAAGCCCTGGGCGCCAATCGACCATTTGAAAGCTTCCAGATCCAGCGACTTCAAAAGCACGCACATTGACACCCCAAATTTCGCTATAGTGCAAATTGTTAATCACGATTTTCGCACCGCGAAAAGCTCTAACCTTTTCATGATTCAGCACTTGGCGACCCTGAAACATTCCGCCTAACGCATCAGGGGACAACCAGAGCGGGGGTTGACTACCCCATTGCTTCACATCACATGCAGCTAGACGTTTGAAGAAAGCGATTCGATACGCATGCGAATTCCCAACAATAGTAATATCGCATCGATACTTGGAATCATCGCCAATGTTCTCTTCGGGCAACCAATGCTTTCTTGGATTGAAGCATTCAGGAAGATAGTATACTGGACTGGCAAGGACCTCTTTAAGACTGTTAACGATATAGGGATCCTTGAAAAATAGCGCGTCATAGGAGGCATTCATGAAATGGCCCTTACCAATATTTATCAAGCTATCGGGAAACCACATAACCACTTTTGCATCTGTACGGCATTTGAGCTCATCCACCTCTCGAGACCAGAGGAAGTCATGGCAGACGATCACAAGCTCGGTTGATTTTTTTTCGGCAACTTTCCAAAGCGCACGAGCTCGCCAGGAACGAATCGCCGGTATATTATCAGTAAGCAAATACAAATTTTTGGCTATTTGATCTAAACGCTGACCGACGCGCCACTTTAATCTGTGAGGAGCATTTCCAAACTCGTACCTGGCTATTGAGTGCCCCATCACTTCCAATGTTTCTGCTATATGACGAGCAAACCCTTCTTCATAGAATTTACCTATAACAAGAATATTCATATAACCAATTTTTGCGAGTTATAACTGAATGTGGTGTTTGAGGATTTGAAAAAAGGCGGCGTATCTGGTT